>JAFOLW010000043.1 GCA_017419165.1 Erysipelotrichaceae bacterium | reverse complement strand
TACGTTGCCTGCAAGACGGCAAAGATGCTGCTGGGGGCAAAGCGCTGCATCGCCATGGTCATCAACCCGAAGAACGTTCCGATCTTCAAGGAACTGGGCATCGATATGGCCGTTTCGGCGACTTATCTTTTGGGTGAACAGGTCAGGAACCTGACGTCCATTGAAAATATGGTCAATTCCCTGTCTCTGGAAGATGAACACATCTTCATTGCCGAGATCCGCATCTCTTCGGACCTCGATGTCGTGGGAAAGACGCTGCGTGAGATCAACATCTCCGAACTGGGCACGATCGCTTCGATCACCAGAGACGGCAAGACTTTGATCCCCAACGGTCACAGCGTCATCGAAGACAAAGATAAGGTACTGATCGTTACGACGGTAGAAAACAAAGACAAGATCGTTTCCGTATTCCAGAGGAAAAAGTGATGAAGAAAGATTATTACCGTCTCGTCTTTTTCTACCTGGGCATCTTCTTCATCATGATCGGCGGTATCCAGCTGCTGCCTTTGATCGTCCTGCCGTTTTATCCGGAAGAGATCTCCTATGCGTATTGCTTCCTGATCCCCGGTCTGGTAACGATCGGTGCGGGCGTGCTGCTGAGGCATAAGCTGAAGGATGTCAAGATCATCCGTCTGGACAAGCATTACGATTCGCTGCTGCTGATCCTGATCTGGCTGACGGCCATCCTGATCTCGACGGTCCCCTGGATGTTGAAGGGCGACTACAACTTCACGCAGGCAGCCTTCGAGATGACTTCGGGCTATTCGACCACCGGACTTTCCGTCGTGGATGTCGATCATACGCCGAAGGTCTTCCTGATGTTCCGTTCGATCACGCTGTTCGTCGGCGGTGTCGGCTTCGTGCTGATCATCACTTCGGCGTTCTCGGACAAATACGGGTTGAATCTTTATAATGCGGAAGGTCACAATGACCGTCTGATGCCCAATCTTGCCAAGTCAGCCAGGCTCATCCTGTCTTTCTATTCGGCCTACATCACGTTCGGCACGATCGCTTATATCTTATGCGGCATGCCGGTCTTCGATGCGGTCAATACGGCGATCGCCGCGCTTTCCACCGGCGGATTCTCCGTCATCGGCGAAAGCATCTACGGCTATCATTCCGTCGCGATCGAACTGGTCACGATCCTGCTGATGATCCTGGGGCAGACCAACTTCATGCTGCATCTGTCGTTCTTCTCGGGAAGGTTCAAGAAATATTTCAATCACTGCGAGACGAAGTTCTTCGGCATCCTTGCCCTGATCTTCGTGACGCTGATGACCTTCAATCTTCTGGATTCGGGTTATACGGCAAACTTTTGGGAAAGTCTGAGGATCTCACTGTTCCAGTTTGTGACCTGCATCACGACGACGGGTTTCGTTTCCGTGGGCGACATGAGCCTGCTTCCTCCGGGTTTCATCACCATCATGGTACTGATGATGCTGGTGGGAGGAGATCAGGAATCGACCGGCGGCGGTATCAAGCAGTACCGCGTCATCGTCGTGCTCAAGGGCATCTATTATTCGATCAAGGAATCGATCCTGAATCCGAATGTCATAACGACCCATCACATCTGGCGGGTCGGCGAGCGTTACGATCTTCCCGATGAGGAGGTCCGTTCCACTTCGAGCTACATCCTGTTCTACATCATCCTGTTCTTCTTGGGATCGTTCATCTTCACGATGTATGGCTATTCTCTGCAGGATTCGATGTATGAATTCTCTTCCGCCTTATCCACCGTCGGACTGTCGTTAGGCATCACCTGCTACAGCGCACCGAAGCTGATCTTATGGACGGCCATCGTCGGCATGTTCCTGGGACGTATGGAGATCATGGTCGTCTTCAAGGCGATCCTGCGGGTACAGAAAGACGTTCAGAACAGAGAATATCTCAGATAAAACGAAAAGGAGTTTGATGTACTCCTTTTTTGATATTCAGAAATAACGGTGTTCATTATTTCTTTTCCTGTTCATTTTCTTCCTGTATCTGCGCATGTATTCGACGGTCTTGTACAAAGTCTCGCCGGAAAAGATCTTCTCGATGTTGTGAGAGAGATCGAGCCCGTAGCGCTCATCCAGAGGCCGCAGCAGTTCGCTGATATCGGTCTCTTTTGTTTCCGTCTCCACGGTGTCGGCGAGCGAGAGCTGATGATCGCCTTGCGTATCGCTCAGATTGTGGATGCCGACACCCGCCAGGCGCAGCGTCTTGTGCGGCACTTTTTCCAGCAGTATGAGTGCTTCCTCATAGATCCTGTCTGCGGAACGGCTCGTTTCGATGACCTTGGAGCGGGTGATGCTTTTCATGTCGGCATAGGTGATCTTCAGGGTGACGCCCCGTCCGTAGAGACCGTGGCGCTTCGCCCGGCGCTCCACGCTGACCGAAAGCAGCAATAAGACATCCTTGATGAACTCGAGATCGTCGACGTCTTCCTGAAATGTAAATTCCCGGGAAATGGATTTGGCATCTTCCGGTTTATATGGCATGACTTGTGAATCGTCGATCCCTCGGGCGAGCCTGTTTAGCCAGATGCCTTGTTTGCCTAAGAGCTTGATGACTTTTTCTTCGTTGTTTTGCAGGTCGCGGACAGTCCTGATGCCTTCGCTGTGGAGCTTTTCTGCCGTCTTTTTGCCGACGGTATACAAGACCGAGACGTCCCGGTCGATGACGAGTTTCACGAAGTCTTCGGGCGTCGGGATCGCGAAATAGCCGTTGGGTTTCTTTTCTTCCGATGCCGTCTTGGCGGCCGTCTTGGAATAGGCGATGCCGATCGAACAGGTCAGATGCAGTTCCTTCCATGTCCTGTCTTTGATGATCCGGGCAAACTCGCAGGCTTTTTCAAACGTGACAGCCGTTTCGCTCACATCAAGATAGGCTTCATCCAGCGCCAGGTATTCCGATTTGCCGGCATAGGCATTCCAGATCTGATGGAGCTGCTCGGAGACCCGCCTGTATTTTTCGTGATCGCCGTGCATATAGATACCGTTAGGACACAAGCGGTAGGCTTCCTTGATGTTCATGGCGGAACGGACACCGTATTTCCTTGCTTCGTAGCTGCAGGTGGCGACGACGCCCCGTTCATTCGGCAGAGAGCCGATGATCAGCGGTTTTCCCCGTAGGGAAGGATTGTCCCTGGCTTCCACGGATGCATAAAAGGCATCCATATCGACATGGATGATGATCCGGGAAGGAGAAAAAGCGGTCTTCGTTTCCCGGATCGGCCTTTGCATCACGGTTTTTTTCGGCTCTGCTTTTTGGACCGGCGGTTTGGAAGATAAGACCGCTGTTTGTTTCTTTATGGATTCAAGTGCTTCTTCTTCATTAAGAAAAAGACGCTTTTCTCTCAATTTCGTCCCGCCGCCGCTTGAGAAGCGGATCGTATAAAAACCGCCCGCAGATTTCAAGACTTCAGCCTCTTCGATCCGGTCGCCTGCGGAGATGATATAGACGGTATCGCCGCTTTTAACCTTTCCTGCCATGTCCTCATTATATCAAGCCCGAAGGCCGGATATTTGTACAGGTCATTCAAGGACTTTGACGAACAGATCGCCGGCTTCCGGCGGGAACTTTCCGCCTTCAAGCTCTTCGACTTTCTTTACGAGCAGTCCTTCCTCACGGACATCGAAGAAGATCTCGACGCTTTGATCGTAAGGGACGAGACTGTAGTGACCGTATTCTTTCAGCCATTCTTCGTCGTTCATCCCGTAGTTGAAGACGTAGCCTTTGAAGTAGCGGTCCGGATTGAAGAGTTCGAAATCTTTGTCTTCTTCATTGTCTTTACCGGCGTAGATGTTCAGTGTCCAGTTGTCACAGGTATAGACTTCCGGGATCCTGCTTTCCACTTCGTTTTCGATGAACGGTGTGACGCTCCTGTCGCTCAGCGGGACGTAGCCGGTCCCTTCGATGATCTTCTGTCCGTCGTCGCTCAGAAGGAAGCTGATCATCTGCCGGACATAGGGATCTTCGTTGGACACAAGATACGCGCAGACCAGCGGAACGGTCGCCGGATAGCTTCCGTCGGCGATGTTCTCATCACTGGGCTCAATTCCATCGATGGAGAGGATCTTCACGTCTTGTTCTGCCTGCAGCTGCGTGAGGAAGTAGCGGAAAGTGTAGCCGATCGCTCCTTTTTCGTTGTGGTATTGGGCGACTTTTTTGATGACATCGCCCATGCCGCCGATGTATTCGAAGGTCTTGGGTTCCTTGAGGGAGACATCGCCCATGAACCATTTCATCATGGCTTGCGAACCGGAGTCTTCCGGCCGCTGAAAGGCGACGATCTTTTCGTTCTTGCCGCCGACTTCCTTCCAGTTGACGATGTCGCCGTGGTAGATGGCCCGCAACTGTTCTGAGGAAAGGCCGTCGACCGGATTGTCTTTTTCCGTAAAGAAGACGAAGGCTTCTTTGCCGATGGGCATGCTGAGGATCTGCTCGTGTTTATCGGAAGCCATCTCTCTTTGATGGGCGGAAGGCCGCGCGCCGAAGAAGAGATCGACTTCCCGATTGGTCAGTCGTTCATAGCCTTGAAGGGTGTTGGTGAAGGTCACGATCTTTCCGTTGTTGAAAAGGACGTCCATTTTTTCCTTGTCGTAAACAGCCGGTTTCTGATCGCGGGAAGCTTCCGCCTGCTTTAGGGCGTCCGTTTCGATGTCACCGATGTCTTTATAGACCGCCTTGGCGATCGCCGCATAAAGCGGGTAACAGGCTTCCGCGCCGTCGAGGACCGGCATGTTTTCTTCTTCATTGATCCGCAGGGATGCCTCATGATCGAGATGAAAGAGTTTTTCGTCATCGTAGACGTGATAGCCCGTGAAGTCCGTTGAAGAGTATCCGTGCATGTATTCAAAACCGTGACCCATGTATTTTTCTTTCTGGGTCTGCATATGGTGAAAGAAAAGCCAGCCGCCCGATAGGAGGACGATGAAAAGGATCAGTATCGCCAATAAGATCTTCTTAAATATCTTCATTTTTCTCCTTTCCGCTCACAGCTTCGCGAAATAATCTTCGATCTGATCGCAGTCGAACGAGGACATCATCCGTCCGTCATTGGGATCTAAGATGCGGTAATGCTTGGACAGGATGTTCTGCTGGATGCGGTAGCCGTTCTTCTCTCTGAGGTCGGTCCACCAGATCCTGCCGCCCATGGTCTTGGGGTATCTAACGTTCTGTTTTGCGAAAGCCAGGGCTTGGATCATGTCCGAAAGCTCGCCGCCGAACTCGTTTTGTAAGATCGTGCTGTGCGAAAAAACAGAAGACAGGGCGATAGCTTCGCAGAAGCTCAGCAGCCTTCTTCCTTTTTCCGTTTCGACCAGTGATTTTTTGGAGATCCCCAGGATCTGTGCCATCTTGTCTTGCGAAAGAGAGGCTTCCGTGCGGACCAGCTTACACAGAGCGGAGATCTTGCGGATGTATTCATTGCGTTCCATATAGTGTAATTTTACACTATTTAGACTATTTTTACAATACATGAAAAAACACCGGGAGGACCGGTGTGTGTTTGACTGAGCGGATACGGAGAACCGCATCCTGCTAAAACAGCCATTTCAGGAATTTGATCAGCAGCCTTAACGGGATAAGGATGAACCAGAAGATATGCCACAGGATCGCGGCAGTGAATGCGAACATGGATAGCGGCCTCCTTTAATATGCGGCTTTGATGATCTTTTCGTTGCAGCGGTTCATGACTTCGAGATAGTAGACCATTTCGGCATCCGTCATGTCGTCTTCCATCTTTTCCATCTTGTCGGTATAGTCCGTGAGCTTGGACATGAAGTTCGTATAGTCGAGAAGCAGGGAAAGGTCGTTTCCGTCGCTGTCCCCGTATTTTTCCATGAAGGCGATGTATTCATCGACAAAATCTTCATAGGCATCGATGGCTTCTTTCATTTCCGGACGGATGAGATCGGAAGAGACTGCTTCGCTATCTTCTTCTTTGATCTCTTCTTCTTTGTCTGCATCTTTTACGACAGGTTCTCCAGACTCGGCTTGCAGCAGCTCGTCGATGATCGCTTCGTCCTGCCGTTCGGAGATCTTTTCCATGTGAAGAGAAGCATCCTCAAACTCCATCGTGAGCTCTCCGTCGGCGACCGGCATCGTCTGACCTTCGATGATGACCGAGTTTCCGTCTTCACCGGCTTGCCATACCGATTCATGACGGGCGTCATCGCCGGCGATGTAGATGGAAAGCGTGCCGTCTTCCCTGAGGATCAGGATCGCATCGACTTCTTTCTTTCCGCCCATTGCGATGATCTGTTCCATGGTGAAACGCGCGCCGTTGACCGAGACGCCGGAAGTCCTCCAGGTGCCGTAAAGCTCCTGCAGCGGGTCGTTCACGGTGACAGGGCTTAGGCTTTCCGTTTTCGTCTCGTTTTTCGTCTCTTCTTTGAGCACCGTTTCTTTCTTGGCGGAGCAGCCCGCAAGAAGAAGCAGGACGGTAATAAGCATCAACAGTTTTTTCATTCAGTCTTCCTCCTTTGCGATCTTCAGGATCGCTTCTTGATCCAAAGTCTTCGTTTCAAGCAGACCGTCGATCTCTTCCGAAAGCTTCTTCAGTTTTACGATCTTTTTCTTCAGTTCGTCTTTCCGTTTGTTCAGGATCTTCATCAGTGCCTCATCGGGAAAGCCGATGAAGTCTCCGATCTCACTGACGGTAAAGCCGAGTTTCTGAAAGAAGCGGATCCTGATGATCTTTTTTAAAGCCGCTTCCTCATACAGAAGATGGCCGTACCTGTCCTTGCCGGAAGCTTTGATCAGGCCGTGTTTCTCGTAGCCCTGTATCGCTTTTCTGGAAATGCCGGTCTTCTCTCTGATCTGTCTTAAAGACACTTTTTCGTTCACTTTTTCTTTTCCTCCTAACGATACCCGCTGTTCCTTGGGGACTGTCAAACGGGTATTCATAAGAGGGAAAGAAATTTTCGCGAATGAAAGACTTCAGCGAAGGAGCCGGATCGGGGTATGATGGATCTGGGAAGTGAAAGATATGGTTCTTGATGAAGGAAAGAAAATAATAAAACAGTATGTCGATGAGGGCTTATTGCCGGGTGCCGTCTTTGCCTGTGTGACGAAGGACGGCTGTGAAAAGGACTTTTACGGCTATAAAGCCCTTCTGCCGGAAAAGGAAGTTTTGACTTTGGATACCGTCTACGATCTTGCCAGTCTGTCCAAGGTCGTTTCGACGGCACCGCTGATCTTGAAGCTGATCGAAGAAGGACGGATCTCGATAGAGACCAAGGTGAGTTCCGTGCTGGAAGATTTTCCTTTCGAAGACATCACGGTCAAAGATCTGATGAGCCACACTTCGGGGATCGCTGCCGATGACAAGAACTATAAGAAATGCAAGAACGGCGAAGAACTGTGGGATTTCATGATGAAGGAAGTGGAATGGCCCTGCCGAAGGAAAGAGAGGGTGATCTATTCCTGTTTCGGCTTCATCATCCTGGGAAAGATCATCGAACATTATAAAAAAGACATCCCGTCATATTTTGACGAAGTCATCGCCGGACCTTTGGGTGCCGTCAATATGTTCTACCGTCCGGAAGACCGCGGAAGGCAAAAGGACTGCGCGCCGACGGAGGTCACAGAGGCAAGAGGGATCATTCAAGGCGAAGTCCATGACGGCAAGGCGCACATCCTTGAGGGAAGAGCGGGCAATGCGGGGGTCTTCTCCGATCTTGACGGACTGGTGAGGTTCACGCAGATGATCCTGAATGACGGCGTCTATGAGGGGAAAAAGATACTGGAAAGATCGTCTGTCGCTTTACTGAAGGAGCCTTACACCGAAGGAATGAACGAGACAAGGACGATCGGCGGCTGGTTTTATGGCGACCGGAGCCAAAGCTGCGGCAGTCAGATCAGTGAACGTTCGCTCTATCACACCGGTTTTACCGGAACGTCGCTTTACATCGATCTTGAACGAGGATGCGGCATCGTTTTGCTGGCCAATGCCATCCATCCGTCAAGGGAACATAAGATGGCTGAGATCCGGCGACTGTTTCATGATGAGGTCTTGCGGAAGATCGATGAATTGAAGAAACAAGAATAAGAAAAAAGGCTTCTGAGGAGGAATGTGATCTTCTTTAGAAGCCTTTGTTTTTAAACGATGTCGACCAGATCGGCGATGATCGTGTTGTGCAGATCTTTGTATTTTTTCGGTGCGGCCGAATCGGTGATGATGAAGCCTTTGTCGATCGCGGCGAAGCTGTAGGTGGAGATGGCATCGAACTTACTGGGATCGGCCAGGACATAGCGCTCGCGGCAATGATCGTAGGCGATGCGTTTGATCTCGCCTTCCTGCGGATCGGGCGTGGTGAAGCCTTCTTCCATACTGATGCCGTTGCTTCCGAAGAAGCCGATGGTGAAGTTCAGCTGTTCGATGTAGCGGTAGGTGTCGCTGCCCACCAGAGCATCGGTCTTGGCTTTCAGGATGCCGCAGGCCAGATGGACTTCGTGGCCATAGTTGGCCAATATGTGGGCGTGGGAAGCGCAGTTGGTGATGTAGACGGCATGCGTGTTGCGTAAGTACGGCAGCATCTCGCCGGTCGTCGTGCCGGCATCGATGTAGACGACGTCGTTGTCTTTGACCAGGGAGGCGCCATAGCGGGCAATGAGGCGTTTGGATCCCGTATTGAGGTCCTGACGCTGCAGGACCGGTTCGTCTTGCGTGAGGATGTCGTTCAGCGAGATGGCCCCGCCGTGGACTTTCTTCAAGAGTTTGTTTTTGTGGAGTTCGTTGAGATCCCGGCGGATCGTCGATTCGGAGGCATCCAAAAGTTTTGCCAGTTCGATCAGGCTGACGCTTTTTCTTTCGTTGGTGATCTCCAGGATCTTTCTTTTTCTTTCTTCATTCAGCATGGTTTATAATTATATTGTAATAACATTTCAAAAAATGTCAAAATCGGTAAAAATAATTCATATAGTGATTGACAATGACAGAATTTGACTGTTATTATAGGAATGTAGATAGAGTAACTGCGCAAAAACGTTCAAAATCAGTCAAATATCGGCTGAAAGAACAGGGGGTAACAAATTGATTTACACGATCACATTCAATCCTTCATTAGACTACATCGTCTCCTGCGATGATTTCCGTCTCGGCGAGACCAACCGCGTCTCCAAGGAGATCATCTTCCCGGGCGGCAAGGGGATCAACGTATCGATCGTTTTGTCGAATTACGGCATGGATACGACGGCGCTCGGTTTCCTGGCGGGCTTCACCGGCGAGGAGATCAAGCGGCTGATCGTCGAAAAGGGCATCCGCAATGAGATGATCTGGTTACAGGAAGGCTGTTCCCGTATCAACATCAAATTGCGGTCCAAGGAAGAAAGCGAACTCAACGGCATCGGACCGGCAATCCCGCAGGAAGCGATCGATCAGCTCTATGAGAAGCTCGATCAGCTGACGGAAAAGGATATCCTGTGTCTGGCCGGCAACATCCCCAACAGTTTGCCGGCGACGATGTATTCCGATATCATGAAACATCTGCAAGGCCGCAAGATCCGCATCGTCGTCGATGCGACCAAGGACCTGCTGATGAATGTCCTGGAGTACGGACCGTTCCTGATCAAGCCGAACAACCATGAGCTGGGCGAGCTCTTTGGCGTCAAGCTCTCGACCAGGGATGAAGTCGTTCCTTATGCCAAAAAGCTTCAGGAAAAAGGCGCACGCAATGTCCTGATCTCGATGGCCGGGGAAGGGGCAGTCCTGGTGGATGAAAACGGAAACGTGCATATGAGCGAAGCACCGAAAGGCAAGGTCGTCAATTCGGTCGGTGCCGGCGATTCGATGGTCGCGGGCTTCATCTACGGCTATCTGAAGTATGAAGATTACGAAGAAGCGTTCAAGTATGGCTTGTGCACAGGCAGCGCAAGCGCGTTCAAAGAGGAACTTGCGACACCGGAAGATGTCGAGAAGTTATATGCAGCACTATAAAGGGGGCAACACATGAAAATCACTGATTTACTGGCAAAAGAGAGCATCGGTCTTTCCGTCAAGGTCAAAGACAAGAACGAAACACTCAGCCGTATGGCTGACCTGATGGACAGATCGGGCAAGCTTTCCGACAAGAAGCTTTATCTGGAGGCCGTTGAGGCAAGAGAAGCCGAAGGCACGACCGGTGTCGGCGGCGGTATCGCCATCCCGCACGGCAGATGCTCGGGCGTCAAGGAAGCCGGTCTGGCAGCCATGACGATCGACGGCGGTGTCGATTATGAATCACTGGACGGCAATCCGGTCGACCTGGCGTTCATGATCGCAGCACCGGAATCTTCCGGCAACGTGCATCTTGAGATCTTATCGAAGCTCGCGATGATGTTGATGGATGAAAAGTTCGTCACCGATCTCAAAGCGGCGAAGGACGCAGAAGAATTCCTGGCCGTCATCGATAAGGCGGAATCCGCCAAAGACGAAGAGACCGCCAAGAAGGAAACGGCTCCGGTCACGGACGTTCTGACCGGCGAACACCTGGTCTTAGCCGTTACGGCCTGCCCGACCGGTATCGCACATACTTACATGGCAGCGGAAGCCATCGAAAAGGCAGCCAAGGCCAGAGGTTATCAGGTCAAAGTCGAGACCAGAGGTTCCGGCGGTGCCAAGAACATCCTGACGGCGGAAGAGATCGCCAGAGCGGACGGCGTCATCGTTGCCGCAGATACCAATGTTCCGATGGACCGTTTCGACGGCGTCAAGGTCATCGAATGTCAGGTCTCCAAGGGCATCAACAAGCCGAATGAACTGATCGATTCGATCATCAGCGGCGAAGCGCCTGTCTATAAAGCAAGCAATGTCAAGAAGGAAGTCAGCAACGAGGGCGGCGGCCACAGCATCTACAAGCACCTGATGAACGGTGTTTCCCATATGCTGCCGTTCGTTGTCGGCGGCGGCATCCTGATCGCCCTGGCTTTCCTGATCGACGGTCTGGCCTTCGATATCAATTCACTGACAGCGGAACAGAGAGCCAACTTCGGTCAGCTGACCGCACTGTCCAATCTCCTGAAGGGACAGATCGGCGGCGTTGCGTTCGGCTTCATGCTTCCGATCTTATCCGGCTTCATCGCCATGTCCATTGCCGACAGACCGGGTCTTGCGGTCGGCTTCGTCGGCGGTGCGATCGCCGCTTCCGGCAAATCCGGATTCTTAGGCGCACTGGCTGCCGGTTTCCTGGCCGGTTATCTGGTCAACTATCTCAAGAAAGTTTCCGACAAGGTCATTCCGGATTCCTTGGACGGTATCAAGCCGGTATTGATCTATCCGCTGTTCGGCATGTTGCTGATCGGTCTGGCGATGATCTTCGTCATCGAGCCGGTCGTCGGTGCTCTGAACACCTGGCTGAATAACGCATTAGGTTCTCTGTCCGGTGCCAACTCGATCGTCTTGGGCATCATCGTCGCCGGCATGATGGCCATCGATATGGGCGGCCCGTTCAACAAGGCGGCTTACGTCTTCGGTGTCGCTTCGATCGCGGCAGGCAACTACAACATCATGGCTGCCGTCATGATCGGCGGTATGGTCCCGCCATGCGCCATCGCCTTGGCGACCATCCTGTTCAAGAACAAGTTCACGGAGTCTGAGAGGAAGTCGGGTCCGACCAACTTCATCATGGGTCTTTCCTTCATCACCGAGGGTGCGATCCCGTTTGCGGCGGCCGATCCTCTGCACGTCCTTCCGTCCTGCATCGCCGGTTCCGCACTGGCCGGTGCACTGTCGATGGCATTCAACTGCACTTTGATGGCTCCTCACGGCGGTATCTTCGTCTTCCCGGTCGTCGGCAATCCGATCATGTATGTGGTCGCTCTGATCGCCGGCACGGTCCTGGGCGCTGTCTTGCTGGGTGTCTTGAAGAAAGACGTCAAAGAGTAGAAATACCTTATATCGGCACAAAGATCTCTGTCGTAAGACGGGGATCTTTCTTTGTTTTCACATATATCCGTAAATGGATGCTCAACGGGCCGGATTATCTGATAAAATGAAATAGCACACTCCGTCAATACTGGTTTCCGAATCCGCCAGTGCTCCCGATGGAGTGTGTTTTTGTATCCGGTCATTTTGAATGAACGTGTCTGCCTATATATGGGGAATGATTTCGGACCGGTCGGCCTGACGGACAAAAAAAGTCAGGGTCACGAATGCTGCTTCAGATATCCTTCAAACTCCTTTGTCCGGCTCCAGTATCTGATGCCCCAGTTTTCAAAGTTCCATTCTTCACTGTAGGTATTGCATTCATAGTCCACGTAATAAAGAAAGTCATCTTTGACGACGAAGTTCGTGGGGAAATAGTCGATGTTGAGTCCGGCCTCTTTTGCCAACATTGCCATTTCCCTCACCTGCGGGAGGAAAGGACGGACATCGCTTCCGTTGGCGATGAGTTCAAAGACCGTCGGTCCTTCGATATATTCTTTGAGGATCCGTTCGTCGACTTCATCGATGAGATACATCTCCGGGATCCGGATTCCCGCATCTTTCAGTCTTTGATAGTCGTTTTTTTCCGCTTCGATTTTGTTGCCGAAGCTGTAATAGTCACAGGGTTCATGGTGGATCTGTTTCAGGACCGCTTTCTTTACGCCGGAAGAGACCAGGTAGGAGTATCCGCCTTTTCCGTGGCCGAGCAGCTTCAGGATCTCATACTTCGTGCCGTTGATATCGATGATCTTGTTCGTATCGTTTATCTGTTCCATCTGATCTTATTATAGTTCTTGAGAAATGATACGAAAAGACGCTCTTTTCTTTTGAAATATCATAAATCGATTAAAATTTATTGTAAAACGATAAAAATATATTGATTTTCAGGAAATAAAGGATTATTCTTGGAATAGATACGGAGGTATTTTATGGAACAGAAAAAACTGGCGGGATGGCTGAAGCTGATCGTGATCGGCATCGCTGTCTGCGCCGTCTATATCTATGCGGTCATCATACCGGGTTACGGGCAGATGATCGTAGCTCAGGCTCCGGAATTCGGATACTGTTATCTGCCGTGGCTGATCTTCATCTCGATCACGGCGGTCCCCATCTTCATCGCTTTGTTTTTTGCCTGGAAGATCTTTGCCAATATCGGGAATGACCGTTCCTTCTGCAAAGAGAACGCGGGCTATCTGAAATGGATCTCCTGGCTGGCCGGGGGAGATGCGGCGTATTTCTTCCTCGGGAACATCGTCCTGATGTTTCTGAACATGAATCATCCGGGGATCGTTTTGTTTTCCCTGATCGTGGTCTTTGCCGGAACGGCGGTCTCCGTGGCGTCGGCCGCACTCTCTCATCTGGTCCTGAAGGCGGCCCTGTTACAGGAAGAGAGCGACCTGACGGTCTAGGAGGTGCTATGGAAGGAGAGATCATCATCAATATCGATGTCATGCTGGCGAAGCGGAAGATGTCCGTCACGGAGCTGGCAGATAAGGTCGGCATCACTTTGGCCAACATGTCCATCCTGAAGACCGGAAAGGCCAAGGCGGTCAAGCTGTCGACGTTGGCCAAATTATGTGAAGTACTGGACTGTCAGCCCGGGGATATCCTGGAGTATGCAGTCAGAAAATAAGGAGTCGTTTATGGAATCGTTTTTGGAACGGATCAAGAAGGCAGGCGGAAGACTGGAAGAATGTATACGTCGTTTTCCATTCAGCTTCCTCATGTTATACCTGATCACGGCGGACGGGATCTTTCTGATCCTGGCGGAGAAGGAATCGTTTGAACTGTTTTTTGCGCTGGTCATCGGCGGTCTGTTTACTTTTTTGTCTGAGCTGGCTTACGAGTACGGGATTCACAGGATCTGCCTGCTGATACCGGCTGTAAGCTTGCTGAGTGTGACTGTCAGTTATCAGTTATTAAAGAATTATGACAACGTCTATGTGTATACCGCATTGACCGGAGCGTGTATCGCGTGCATATCGCTCATCGCCTTCGTTTTATACCGGAACAGGGAGAACCGTCTTTTGTTCAGCCATCTGGTCAAGTCGGCGTTCATCGTCTGGATCTTTACCGGCGTCATCCTTGCCGGGATCAGTGTCTGTATCGCCGCGTTCCATTTTCTGATCTTTCATTTTGAGGAAGTCTGGAAGATCTATGGCGTCCTGTTCCTTTCGGTCAGCGGTCTGTTCGGCGTGACGCTTTTCCTTTCCTATGTCCCGCGGCCGGATGAGGAGATCGTCGTTCCGGCGACGTACCGGACGATCATCCACAAGGCATTGTTTTATATCTATCTCATCCTGATCGGGATCTTGTATCTTTATATCTTAAAGATCGTCGTCACCTGGAAGATGCCGGTGGGCAAGCTGAACTGGTTCGGCAGTTTTGCCTTGCTGTTCTATGTTGTTTTTTATCTGTCGGTCGATGAGACGGATGGAAAAGTTCAGGGATTGTTCAAGAGATACGGAGCCTGTCTCTTGTTTCCGGTCCTGGCGATACAGGTCTTTGCGATCGCCATCCGTTTACATGCCTATGGCTTAACGACGGCAAGGCTGATGTCGCTGATCCTCATCTCCGTCGCGCTGGGGTTCATGTTGTCCCAGATGCTTGGCATCCGTGTTTCCAAATGTTTCTTACTCATCGTGGTCCTTACGCTCGTATTCACCTGTACGCCGTTCAATATCTACGATATCCCCAACTCCGCTCAGGAAAGCCGTCTGAAGAATGCTTTGAGCAAAGGCGGAGCGCTTGTGAACGATGTGCTCGACGAAGATGTGAGCATGGAAGCGGAGTATCTGGAAGATGCCCGTTCGGCGTATGAATATCTGCGCTACAGCAGCGGCAGCAAGTCTTCGTTTTTTGAGGACTTCTCCGAAAGCAAGATCGCAAAGTCCTTTAACGGCTATGACGGATCGGATAGGAAGATCTCTTCGTTCTACTACAGTGTCGATCTGCAAGACCGCATGGTCGATATCGAAGACTATAGTCAGATGCGCTTCGTTTCGCAGCAGGATGAGGATTATGCGAAGGAACTTGATCCATTCTTTATCTCTTTGAACAGAGACAAGAGCGGTGAGCAGGATGATCTTCTTGAATATGTGACCGCCGACGGGAACAAGATCATCTTCAGATACATCAGTTTCGAATTCGATGAAGATGAGAAAGAGATCCTGTATCTGTATTGGGAGGGTATCCTGCTGAGCCGGTGATGCGAAGCATCAAAATCTATTTTGTCTGAACGACAGTTCAAAAGCTTAGCTGATTGCTAAGTTTTTTGATGTTTTATAATGGATACGGAATATGAAAAAAGGTCTGAAGAAGCTTTTGGCCGTTATGGTTATTTTGTTGGGGATCCTTGCCGTCATTTATCTGACGGTCTTTCTTTTGGCGAAGCAGAAGAAGATCTTCATCAACAAATGGTTCGTCGACAGATCAAGCAGCATCATCGGTGTCGATGTCTCTTCTTATCAGGCAGACATCGATATGGAGGAACTGAAGAAACAAGGCATCAGTTTCATCTATATCAAAGCGACGGAAGGAAGCGGTCTGACGGACAGCCGCTTTTCAAGGAATTATGAAAACGCGAAGAAGGCAGAGCTCCTGTCGGGAGCCTATCATTTCTTTTCTTATGACAGTCCGGGGGAAAGTCAGGCAAAACTGTTCATTGCGACGGTCGGGGAAGACATCAAAGGAAGGCTGATCCCGGCGGTCGATGTGGAGTATTACGGCGATAAGGAAGCTTTTCCGCCGAAAAAGGAGGATGTGGTCAGGGAACTGCGGATCTCCTTGGAAACGGTCGAAGAAGAATACGGCATCCGGCCTTTGATCTATACGAGGTCCGATATCTATGAGAAGTATCTGAAAGATGAGTTTGAAGGCTATAAGATGTGGATGTCGAGCCTCTATACGCCTTTGAGCTGGAACTATAAAGGGGATTGGTATATCTGGCAATATTTCAATAGAGGTGAACTGAAAGGCTACAGCGGCGGTGAGAAGTACATCGATCTGAATGTCCTGAATAAGGAAAAGAAACTGGAAGAGCTGATCGTCAAATGATTTTGCATAGAATTATTATATGTTCCCGGATCTGCATGGCAGATCTTTTTTGTCGTTTTTCAAACGACCTCTGATATAACGAAAAGTGAAACAATGAGACCGGAGGAAAAGAAAAATGAAGATCAATGAAAAGAAATTACTGGATTATCTGGAAAGGCATATCGGAGAACGGATGAGGAGTATCGATCTGTTGATGGAGTCGGAAGTGTGTGAGGGAAAAAGTAAAAAAGAGATCCTGGATCACATAATGCGGCTGGACGAGGAAGTCCACAAGATCGCGGAGGACAACGGTTATTTTCTCAATTCCCGCCACCATGATAACGAGATCCTGGGGATGCCCTGGGTCTATGACTTTTATATCGAGGTCAGGGATGTGGACAAAGACATCGCAAGGATCGACAGCGCTTTTCAATACAAGATGAAACTGGTCCTGATCGAACAGGAATACGGGATCTATGATGAAGAAACAGGTATGTTGTTCGGTTTCCGTACATCGATCCCCTGGCAGATCAAGAAGATCTATGATGAAGTCCGGGATGAGGTCGAGCATCTGGAAGCGGACGGAACGATCATCGACTGATTGTTCCCTAAAAGCTTTTGTTTTGCAAAGGGGAACAGAGTATGTTATGAAAGAGATGAGACGGGGAGGATAGGATCATGAAACATCTGATATTCGTTTACGGAACTTTGATGAAGGGGCAAAGAGCTTACGGTGTGTTCGGAAACATGAAGTATTTCAATGACGGCGTCCTTCGTGACTATGGTCTGTATGAAACGGGAGACTATCCGGCAGCCGTGCCGGTAAAGGGTTTCAATGTCTATGGAGAGCTCTATGAGATCGATGATGCGACATTGAAGAAGTTCGATGACTATGAGGATGAAGGTGATCTCTATATCCGGAAACTCGTCAAGATACAGACGGACAACAAAGAGTATGATGCATGGTTCTATGAGTACATCAAAGATGTATCGAAGATGGAACTGAGAGAGCCGGTCGGAAAGTGGACACCGGAAAGAAGACCGTACGTTCATCGATGAAGGAGAATGATATGGACCGTTTGGAAGCATTTGAAAAGATGATGCAGGAAGTCTTGGAAAGATCTGCCGAAGAGAACAAAAAGATCGAAGAGCTCAGAAGGCAGGGGAAAGACAAGACGGCGACCTACCGTCAGTATATGGGCAACCGCTTGTTTTACCAGAGACTGTTAAGCCTGTATAAGGAGTTCGGTCTTCTGGACTAGTAGAGGATCAATATAAACAAAAAAAGAAAACGGTGACAACATGGAACATCAGAAGGCATCTGCAATGTCGATCTTGATCAGTTCATCTCTGTCACCTTTTTTGTATGATCTGAATGTTATCCTTGCTATGCAAGGAGGTATCGAATATGAAGGATCAGATATTTGATAAGGGCCAGATCGTTTGGTATACCGGTCCTGATCTGGTGGCTTATGAAACAGGAAAGACATATACCGTTCTGGGATATAATAAAAAACTTGATATGTATGGGATCCTGTCTTATTTGGATGATGAGGTGTTTATGCTTCCCGAAGATGTTTTAAAGCCTTTGAGTGAAGAGGAAGAAAAGACGGTCAGGATCAGTGACCGGATGTATGAATACTATCAGGATGTACCGGATATCCGGGTCGATCTGGGGGAAATCGAAGAAGAACGTATGTTACAGATCAATGAGACCGCAAGAGATGACGTCCGAAACAGTCGTCTGAAAAGAGAAGCTGAAGAGTTTTTAAGTAAAACGGAGTACGAACTGTATCTTCTGGAACTACTGGAAAAGTCATCCGATCTGAGGGACGGCATTGAGCCGTCAGCGCAGTGGTTTTCCGAAACGTGTCTGTATATCGATGAATTTCATCCGGAAAATGTCATCAAGACAGATAAAAGCGAAGAATATGATTGGGAAACGGAAGAAAGGATATACAGCGGAAGCTGGCCTGCTTTCGACGGTGAATTGAAACGATATCTTGGCAGAACGACTTATGAGGGCCATGGAGCCTATCCTGCATCGTGCTGCTGGCTGTTTGATAAGAGTTCATTGCTTGAGCTAGTGAGTGCATTCCCGGAGATCTTTCATTCTTTTGACAGTTCGGTAGTAGATAAAGAAAAGTATGTCATGATCCGGTGCCATTGGGACTGATCAAGAAAGGGAAGTGGATCATTCAACAGATAAGTAGCAGTTTGAGATAGAATAAATAAAACGTATGCGAAAATGATATCATAAACTGTTTTATTCATAATTAAATTATTATGTAAAACTGAGAATTGCAATTCTCATTTTTGATTCATTTTTCTTCCGTTGTCCACATTGAAAAATGTGGAAAAGTATATTAATTGATGAATGTTATTCAAAAAATAGCATAAACAGAGAGATATCAGATTAATGGTGCTGAAAACAACTGATAGACTTAATCATTCCGGAAAACAGATGATGAAACGATGGCTAAAGATAGTTTACCTCTTCGGAGATTATAAATATTAACGTAAATGCTAGAGCAAAAGAAGCTTGGAACAAAAATCGTACAAGCCTAATGCTACACTCATGCTGAAGACCTGGATGTATGGAAACATAGAGAAAGGGAGGAGTAATGAGTAGTATTCAAATCAGGAAAGTGTCGATCACGAAAGTCGGTACTTCCGCAATCGTAAATGCTGCCAATGAACAGCTGATGCAAGGCGGTGGTGTCTGTGGTTACATCTTTGAAGCTGCAGGCGCGGATAAGCTTCAGAAGGCTTGTGATCAGATTGGTTTTTGTCATACCGGTGATGCAGTGATCACACCGGGTTTTGATCTGTGTGATCATATCATTCATGCGGTTGGACCGATCTATATCAATGGGTTGGAAAATGAACCGCAGATGCTATATGGCTGTTATCGCAGCTCTTTGAACTTATGCAAAGAGAATGATATCCATTCTGTCGGTTTTCCTTTGATCTCGGCAGGGATTTTCGGTTATCCGGTCGATAAGGCATGGAGAAAAGCGTTGCAGGCTTGCGATGACTGGACCGTAAAGAATGACGATTATGATATCGATATCGTATTTGCGATCATCGATGACAAGATCATAAAGGCAGGTATGGATACCGCAAAGGATCTTGACATCGAAGTCAGGAAGAACGATGAGCTTTGATATTTATATCGAAGAAATGAAAAGACTTGGGTGGAAAGAAGAGGATCTTAAACAGGATTACGAATTGCACGAAAGTGAAATAAAAAGCGGACAGGAGTTTCCATGGTTTCCCATGCCCCTGTCCAAAAAGAAGGAAGTATTTCCTAAGGTATTGGAGGACTTAGGAAGGAAATAAGCTATTTATTTTCAGATCTGCCGGTTTTAGAATTGACAAGCTTGATTTGTACAAAATCATGCGGGTCATCGATACCGGCAGATCTCATGATCTTTGCCATAGTATAGAAAGACATGTTCATCTTATTCTTCATACGGTGGATGTGATTGGTGGATATGTCTCCATTTTCGACGAATTTTGCGATGCTGATCCCTTTCTTTTCCAGACTTTTAAAGAAGGGACTATAGTCAAATTCAACGTCTAAATTCTCTTCTAGGTTATACATGATATGCTATTTCCTTTTATAGGATAGCACTAAAAAGTTAATATAGTATCTGCTGAATTTAGTACTATAAAATACATTTTACAAACGATTTTATGAAATGAAATTTATAAGAAAATGCATGTTTCAGATTTTGAAATTTTAAAATAGGATTGTAAAGTTTTGATAAAGCTAAAAAATACGTTATAGGAACATATTTTCGAGATATTGTTATAATTTAGTCAGTATATGAAAACGATAAAAGTCGTAGCCGCTATCATAGAACAGAACGGAAAGATCATGATCGCAAGAAGATCATATGGAGAGCTTGCGGGTTTTTGGGAATTCCCCGGTGGGAAATACGAAGAAAGAGAGACCGGCGAGCAGGCGATCAAGAGAGAGATCGAAGAAGAATTTGATGTTGAGATCGATGTCGAACGCTATCTTTGTACAATAGAACATCAGTATGATTCGTTTTATCTCATCATGGATTGTTTCATCTGTACATTAAGATCAGAAGAATTAGTATTGCACGACCATTCCGCAATTCAATGGATCGATCCGTTAGAAGAGAACATCGAGTGGTGTCCGGCGGATCGGAAGGTCATATCGGAATATCGTCAGAAAGAAATGGGCATATGAACAAATACACTGATCTGGTTAATAAAATCAAAAAATTCAACGATGACCGTGACTGGGACCAGTTTCATTCACCTGAGAATCTGGCTAAGTCAGTTGCGATCGAAGCAGGTGAACTGTTGGAATGTTTCCAGTGGGATAATGAACATTTTGATAAGGAACATGTCTGTGAAGAGATGGCAGATGTGTTTACCTATCTGATCAATATGGCAGACAAATTGGATGTGGATCTGATCGATATCACAGACAAGAAAATCGATAAGAATGCGTTGAAGTATCCGGTGGAAAAAGCCAGGGGAAAGAATACGAAATATAACGAATTATAAGTTAGACTATGCTTGTATACGAAGGGATAAAATCATCATTTATCGAGGATGTCGATCTCAATGTGATCGCCGATAAGATCTATGAAAAATATAGATCGTATTTTGGCAGGACCAGCATGGCGGAGATCAATTCTTGGAAGAATTCCATGCAGCATATGCGCGGAGTTTTGAGTGACCGTCAGATCCCTGAGGATGCAGGTATTGCGGTCGAATTCAACATCCCTCTGACATCAAAGAGGATCGATTTCATCGTTTCCGGAAGAGATGAGACGATGCGGGATTCGGTCGTCATCGTAGAATTGAAACAGTGGGAAGAGTGTGAAGCGGTCAGCGGAAAAGACGGTATCGTGAATACTTTTGTCGGCGGTGGAAAGAGAAATGTCACACATCCTTCTTACCAGGCGCTTTCTTACGCGAATTTGATCCGTGATTTCAATCAGACCGTACAGGATGACGACATCAATATCATTCCTTGTGCATTCCTTCATAACTATCATCTTGAGGAGAATGATCCGATCTGTTCGGATCTGTATAAAGACTACATCGATCAGGCACCGATGTTCGGCCACGATGATGTTTTGAAACTGAGGAGTTTTATCCGTAAGTACGTCAAGATCGGTGACAATAAAGATGTATTGTACCGCATTGAGAACGGCAAGCTCCGGCCTTCGAAAATGCTTCAGGATACCTTGGCCAAGATGCTTCAGGGAAATGAAGAATTTACGATGATCGACGAACAGAAGGTCATCTTTGAAGAAGCAAAGGCATTGGCTGCCGACGCCGTCGATCATCAAAGAAAGAAAGTTCTTGTCATCGAAGGCGGTCCGGGCACGGGCAAAACGGTCGTGGCGATCAATCTTCTTGTCGAACTGATCAGAGAAGGTTTCACATCCATGTATGTGACAAAGAATGCTGCACCGAGAAATGTCTTTGAACAGAAGCTGAAGGGGATCTATAAGAAGAATTACATCGATCACTTATTCAAGGGATCCGGTTCTTTTGTCAATACGCTTCCCAATGAGATAAATTGTCTGATCGTCGATGAAGCACACCGTTTGAGAAAGAAAGAGATGCTTTCAAAAGGTGAGAATCAGATCAAAGAGATCATTCGCTCAGCTGAATTTTCTGTTTTTTTCATTGATGAAACACAGAAAGTCACAGCCAAGGATATCGGCAGCATCGATATGATCAAGAAATATGCGGATGAGTATCATGCCGATTACCGGATTGGTTATCTGACTTCACAGTTCCGCTGCAACGGTTCGGATGGCTATCTTGCTTGGCTGGATGATGTTCTGGATATACGTCAAACGGCAAACTTTGATTTCGGTGATCTGGATATCGATTATGAGTTTAAAGTGCTTGATGATCCCAACGCTTTGTACGAAGCGATCAGAGAAAAGAATCAGACCAACAACAAGTCAAGGGTCGTTGCAGGATACTGCTGGGAGTGGGAAAAGGATTCTCAAAGTGATCCGAACGTCTTTGATATACAGATACCGGAATATCATTTTGCCAAGAGCTGGAATCTGAACAATACCGCGACTTGGGCGATCGACGAAGAATCGATCAAGGAGATCGGCTGCATTCATACCTGTCAGGGATTGGAATTTGATTATGTTGGTGTGATCATCGGTGATGATCTGCGCTATGAGAATGATCAAGTCGTTACGGATTACACGAAACGTGCGGATTCCGATAAGTCATTGGACGGCTTAAAGGGTCCGGCAAAGAAAGGCGATCCTGCTGCATTGAAAGATGTGGATAGGATCATACGAAATACCTATAAGACTCTGATGACCAGAGGAATGAAAGGCTGTTATATCTTCTGCTGCGATAAGAGGCTGAATGAGTATTTCAAGCAGAGGATCCATGAGAAGGAAGCATAAATAAGAAGAAACAGGAGAAAAAGCTATGAAAGAGAGTTTGGTGAAATCAGTTGATCTGAATGGAAAGACGATGGAATATATCAATTTCGGGAATCAAGAGGGGAATGTATTGGTCATTCTGCCGGGTCTTTCTTTGAAGAGCGTCATGGGTTCGGCAGAAGCGATCGTCGGAGCTTACAGTCTCTTGTCTGCCGATCATGAGATCTATCTTTTCGATCATATCAAGCAGGAACCGGAAGGCTATACCATTGAGGATATGGCAGAAGATACGATCAAAGCTTTTGAAACTCTGGGACTTGATCATGTCGATCTGATGGGTGTATCCATGGGTGGTATGGTCTCGCAGGTGATCGCCTTGAAACGTCCGGACCTGGTCGATTCTTTGATCTTATGTTCGACGACATCCAGTGTGAAGGGTCTCGATCCGGAGGTCTTTGCGACCTGGAAGAGACTGGGAGAAGAAAAGAACGCGAAAGCTTTAACGGCATCGTTCGGTGAAAAGGTCTATTCTCCAAGTTTCTATGAACAGTATAAGGACATCATTCTTGCCGGAGCGGAAGGTGTGAGCGGTGAAGACTTCAACAACTTTTTAGTATCAATTAACGCGATCTCAGAGTTTAATGTTTATGATGAGCTCGATCGGATCCAATGTCCGGTCCTGGTCTTGGGAGCCGGAGAGGATCGGGTCGTCGGGGTGCAGAGTTCTTTGGATATCGTCGGGAAGCTGCAGTGCAGATATTTCATCTATGAAGGCTATGGCCACGGTGTCTATGATGAAGCACCGGATTATCAGTCGCATATAAAGGAGTTTCTGGACGAAAAGTAAGCAGAGAATGTTAAAATAATGGTATAGGAGGTGCTTTACTATGAGAGTTAAAGACATTTCCTTAATTACAGGTGGATTTTGATCACCTGTTCCATATAGGGCAAGCGTATGCTTGTCTTTTTAATTGTGTTTAAATAAATGTATGGATATCGTAAGTGATGTATTTAAGAAGTGTAAACCGGACTTTAAGAAACTGAAGGCTTTCGGTTTTATTTTGAATGAGGATGTATGGTCTTACCGTAAGGATCTTTTTGATGTGATGGAATTGAGGATGTTTGTTCGTAAAGACGGTAAAGTGGATGCTTATGCGTGGGACAAGGATCTTGATGAGAGATATGACAATGTGGATTCCAATCAGTACGGAGCTTATGTGTCTCAGGTAAGGAATGCTTATATCGAAGAACTGGAGAGGATCAGGGATGCCTGTTTTGTTAGGGAACAGTTCTCTTTTCCTCAGACCAAACGGATCCTGGAATATTTACGGAAACAATACGGGACAAGGCCGCAGTACATCTGGAAACGGTATCCTGATCATGCGGTGCTGAGCGATAAGAGCGGCGGCAAGTGGTTCGGGATCCTGATGAGCGTCAACGGGAAGAAGCTCGGTCTTGAAGACCGGGAATATGAAGTGCTGGACTTAAGATCGGATGTTTCGATGATACGGGGACTGAAGGACGAGAAGGGTTTTCATGAAGCTTATCATATGGACAAGGACAAATG
>JAFOLW010000042.1 GCA_017419165.1 Erysipelotrichaceae bacterium | reverse complement strand
CCGCCGAGATAATAGATGTTCCGGTCGAAACAGCTGGTGTTCTCCAGCAGCAGGATGATCCTGTAGCCCATGAAGGCGCCTAACGGCAGACCGATGAGGATGCCGATCGCCGTCGTTAAGACGAGCTCCCTTCCGACATAATTCTTGACTTCTTTCACCGTGAAACCGTTGATCCGCATGATCGTCAGTTCCCGTTTTTTCTGGTTGATGAACATGCTGACGAGGTTGAGCAGGATGAAATACGCCATCGCAAAGGCCATCGCCGTCAGAAGCATCACCATGCCCCGGGCAACGGAGACGAAGGAATCGAAGTCCGCCTTGTCGTTGTCGGAAGTGAGGATGTTGCTGACGCCGTCGAGCTTCAGCAGCGTTTCCTTCATCTCTTCCGCCTTGGCTTCATCGATCCTGACAAGATACTGGCTGTTGACCGGCTCGGTATCGTAGATCTTCCGATAGGTCTCTCTCGACATCAGGAAGATCCTGGCCGCATACAACATGTAGTCGTCGGCCACATCGGCATCGTAGGAATTCATGAGCTTATCAAAAACCGTGATCTTTCCTTTTTCCGTATAATGGGCCGTTTCATTTGCCTTGATCGGCACGTAGATGCCTTCCTTATCCAGATCCATCGGCTGTTTGGTCTCGGTGTCGGTGATCAGGATGAAATCCTTGATCTCATCAAGATCGCCGATCAGGAAACGGCAGGAATCGAGCTCATCGCCGTTCATGAACGTGTGGTTGCGGATGATGACCTTGGTGTATTCCGCACCGTTCTTGTTCAAGAAGTTCTCGATCTGTTCCTCGACCTTCTTGTTGATACTGCTGTTGTAATCGATCTGATAGTCATAGCGGTTGATGTGATTGAACTGCAGATCGACCGCCGAAGAGATCGAATGTAAGATCGTCAGTCCGATGAAGATCAATGCGCAGGATCCGGCGATCGAAGCGATCGTCACCATGACGCGCTTGGGATCGGAGACCATATTGCGCAGGATCAGTTTGGAATACAGGGAACCGGCAGAAGCTTTCGCATTCTTCTTCTTGATGGCCGGAGGTGCGCTTTCCTGCATCAGGACCCTGGCCGGCTGTTTGACCAGACGATGACATGCCAGATAGACGGCAGCGACCGTCAGGACCAGCGAAGCTGCCGCGACGATGATGACCGGAACGGCCTCAAAGCACGGCTTCAGTTCGCCGAGATGGAAGTAAGAGGTCTGCGAAGACAGAGTGTAGCGCAGCAGCACGAAGTAGGACAGCAGCAGTCCGACGATCACGCCGATGAGGGAAGCCGAAAGGGCAAAGACCATGTATTTCGCCATGATCTCCGAATTGAAGAAGCCCAGTGCTTTGGTCGTACCGACCTGCGTGCGCTGTTCATCGATCGTCTTGCCCAGCGTCGCATAGATGACTAAGGCACCGACCACGACAAACAGCAGTGAGAAGGTGATCGAGATGCCGGAGGTGTTCTCCGTCAGACTCTTGGCAAAGACGTAAGAGGCATTGCCCTTGATGTTGAAGAAGATCCAGCGGTTCTGCGGAACTTCATCGATGCGCTCCTTTGCGTCTTCGATCGCCTTGAGACCGTCTTCGTATTCCTTCAGTTTGGCCTGATATTCCTCTTCTTTTTCTTTGATCTGCTGCTTGGCGCTATCCAAAGCATTGACGCCTTTGCGGTAGGCCGCCATGCCGTCTTCGTATTCTTTCAAACCCGCTTCATATTCTTCCATGCCCTGGATGAAACTGCGGTAAGCACTCTTGAACGTGCCGTAGGCATCGCTGTATTCCGACAAGCCCGCCAGATACGTCTGATGCCCTTCTTCCCATTTCCTGGCTTCGAGGACACCGGATCTTTCTTTGACATAGTCGACCGCTTCATCGATCTTTTCCGCCGAAATATCTTCATCGTATCTGTGCAGCCAGTTTCTGATATCTTCGAAATAATCTTCCCTGGTCCAGTCGAAACTGAAGTCCTGCGTGAGCGGGAAGGCCTTCATACTGAGATCGGGACTGTCGACATCGAACGCATCGCTTTCCGGCCAGCTGATCTTTTCGTTAAGTTCCGGGACGTTTTCATTCACCCATCCTTTTAAGGCGCCGCGGATGTCGACGAAGTGCTGATAGCCTTCGGTCAGCTGCCGTTTGCCGTCATTCAGTTTTTCTTCCGCTTCCTTCAGTTCGCTGTCTGCGGCAGCGAGCTGACCGCCCACCTGATCGAGAGTCTGTTTTCCCTCATCGAGCTTGGCCTTGCCGGCTTTTAACTGCCGGTAAGAAGAAGCGAGCTTCTTTTCGTTCTTTTCGATCTCCGCCTGATTCTCATCCAAAAGTTTTCTCGCGTCATCGAGCTGTCCTTTCGCTTCGTCGAGCTTGGCCTGATTCTCGTCGATGACACTTTGCAGCTTATTGACGATCTGTTCATAGCGGATCCTGGCCTGATCCTCGGCGATCGCTTCGACGGACTCCTGTCTGTCTTTGATGTCTTCAAAATAAGACTTCGAAAAAGCATCGCGTTCTTCCTGACCCTTGAAGCGGATCTCGATCGAGCTGTAGCTGTGATCGAGACCGTCTTCTTCTTCGTTGAAGGCCGGCTTGCGGATCATTACATAGTTGTTTCCGGCGTTGTCCATGATCTTGGCGATATGATCGGGATGAATACAGATGCCGGTGATAGTGAAGATGTTTTGTTTCAGATAAGGGTTTTGGTCGGCATAGACGATGTCACCGATCGCCACATCTAACTTGTTGGCGAGGCTTTCTTCGACGAGACATTCGTTGTCTTTCGCAGGGAAAGAGCCGCTGATGAGACGCGGGACATTGACCGTTTCATCCAGACTTAAAAACGCCGCGTTATTTGAACCGCTTCCGCTTTTGACGACTGTCGTATAGTTATAGGTGCCGACGGCCTGTTCCACGCCGTCGAGCGACCGTATCTTTACAAGATCATCTTCCGTGAACCGCAGCATCGACAGGATCTCGAGATCCCGATATCCGCTTTCCGCATAGAATCCGTTGATGTTCTCTCTGAGCGAACCGGCCGTGAAGCGGATGCCCAGATAGGCGACCACCGCCAGCATCGCAATGATGATGATGGACAGCCAGGAAACGAACTGCCTGGTGATGTTGCGCAGATGGTCCTTGACCTGTGTCGTTTTCATATTACCAGGACAGCTCCTTGGCATCTAACGGATGCAGGTTGCGCTTGATGGAAGCGATGCGGCCGTTGGAGACCCGGACGACCCGATCGGCCATCTTGCCGATCTCCGGGTTGTGGGTGACCATCATGACCGTCGTGTTGTTTTTTCTGACGATCTCCTGTATGACGGACAGGACTTCTCTTGAAGTATTGAGGTCCAGAGCGGCCGTCGGTTCATCCGCCAGGATGAGACGCGGGTTCTTGACCAGTGCCCGGGCAATGGATACGCGCTGCTGCTGACCGCCGGAGAGCTGAGAAGGGTAGTTGTCCGCCCGCTCGCTGAGTCCGACTTTGGCGATCGCATCTTCCGGTGAGATCGGATCTTTTGCGATCTCGGAAATGAAACGCACGTTTTCGATGGCCGAAAGGTTGGGCATCAGATTATAGGACTGGAAAATGAATCCGACATATTCCCGGCGGAACGCCGTCAGCTGCGCATCGCTGGGATGGGAATAGTCTCTTCCTTCGATGGTCAGCGTTCCGGAAGTCAGATAATCCATGCCGCCGATGATGTTCATCATCGTCGACTTGCCGCAGCCTGATTCACCTAAAACGACGACGAATTCATGTTCGAAGACATCCAGATTGATCCCTTTGAGCACCTGCAGGAAACCGTCTCCGGAAGGATACTCCTTGGTGATGTCGCGCAGGCTCAACAAGACTTTCTTGTCTTCGTCAAGGTCGACATCGAGTCCTTTTTCATCGATGGTGAACGCCGCCAGGTTGGCCATGTGTTCGCACAGTTCGACTTCTTTTTCCTCAAACGGCTTGCCGTCACTGCTGTTGATGATCTCGATGCAGCCGATCGTCTCTCTGGCGTTGTTCAAAGGTACGCAGACCATCGTCTTGGTCTTGAACCCCTGATCGTCAAAGACGGTCGGCGAAAAGCGCGGATCGTTTTCCGCATCGGCGATCGCGATCGTCTTGCCGGTCTCCGTAACGACACCTTCGACGCCCATGCCTTTTTCGATGCTGGTATTGGAAATATCGCCCGGCCCGATATGGAACACGCTGTGTAAGCGTTCGCTCTTCTTGTCCAGGTACCAGACCACACCGGCCTTAGCGTCCAGGGTCTTCACGATCGTCTGCAGGGCTAGAGTGAGAGCCTCATCGATATCTTCCACATTGAGAAGATGTTCCATGATCTCATAGGTCGCTTTGGTATATCTCTTATCGTTTTCCATATCCTGATTCCTTTAAATGTCTATCAATACAATTATAATCTTTCAAACAGTCCGATTTTTCACTTCTTTCCTGATCCTTAAGAAAAAGATGTCCGGCCATCCTTCCCGGATGCCGTGCCGTTTCCGAAATAGATCTTCTTCAGTGCCTCCGGCATCGAAGCGAACATGAACTTCACGATCGTCTCTGCCGGCATGCTGTCGTCTTTCAGGATCCACTCCCTGGCTAAAAAAGAAGCCCCGTGGCAATACAGGCGGATGGAGAACAGCAGCTGAGGATCGGTGATCTTTTCGCCGAGCAGCTCTTCCGCCTCCCTTGTATATCTCTGCGTGAAGTATTCGGGGAGATATCGCCACAAGGAGTTCTGCGAAATGTCTTCGAATGCCCGTTTGTAGAAGATAAAGCCTTCTTTCATTTTTTTCATGCTGAAAGCGGCAGACTCCACCGAAATGACATCGGTCGCAAAAGCATTCTGAAAAAAGATCCAGGCGACCAGATCATACTTGTCTTTGAAATGATAGTAGAACGTCGGCCGGCCGATCCTGGCTTCTTTGCAGATCTCGGAGACTCTGATCTTGTCGATGTTCTTATTGACCATCAGCTTCTTCATCGTTTCGGCGATCCATTCTTTCGTCCGGTCTGTTTTCATTCGTCTCTCCTGTTTTTTACAGTTTCCGCATTCTGTACGGTTTTCTTACATAATTACATTTTTGTATCTTTCTTCGCTTCCGTCAAGTTCTCAAAATAAAAGAGTAAGATACCTGAGATCACAGGTAAAAAATAATAAAGGAGAATACTATGACTGATTTCAGAAGTGTTGAAGGAAAGATCGCCGTCATTACCGGCGCGACCAGCGGCATCGGCAGAGAGATCGCCAAGACCTTTGCGGCCAACGGCATGAAAGTCGTCATCGGCGGCAGGAATCCGGAACGCGGTGCCAAAGTCGTTGACGATATCGTCAGAAACGGCGGTGAAGCTACGTTCGTACAGGGCGATGTCCGCAACGAAGAAGACGTCAAAAAGCTCGTTGCGACAGCTGTCGAAAAGTACGGCAAGCTGCATGTCATGGTCAACAACGCAGGTGTCACTCCGGCGTTGAAAGCACTGCATGAATATGATCTGGCGGAATTCAACCGCATCACCGAAAGCAACTATACCGCTGTCTTCACCGGTACGAAATACGCCGTTCAGGCGATGCTCGACACCGGTTCAAGAGACTGTTCGATCATCAATATCGCTTCCGCATCCGGTCTGAAAGCCACGGAATGCTTCGGCTTATATGACGGTTCCAAGCACGCCGTCGTCGGTCTGACGAAGTCCTGCGCTCTTGACTATGCGAAACACGATATCACCGTCAATGCGATCTGTCCGGGCGTCATCGACACCGAGATCTTCGCCAATGCGCCGAAAGAGGTCCGCGAGATCAACATGAAGGCTGTTCCGATCGGACGTTTCGGAAGACCGGAAGAGATCTCTTACATGGCGCTGTTCCTGGCAAGTGACCTTGCCCGCTTCATGACCGGTTCCATCGTCACCGTCGACGGCGGTTACACCGGCGGCGATCAGAACAACATGCCTTGGCAGACACCGGATCCTCGCGATCTGAGCGATCTTAAAGCAGAGTAGTTCTGAACATTTAACGGGTTTCTTGCAGAATGATCCTATAGATCTACAGAAAAAGCCGTTCGGAGGATGACCGAACGGCTTTTTCGCAGTCTTTTATAAGATCATTTTTTCTTTTTGCCTTTTTCTTTTTTCGGGCCCATGTATTCGAAGCACATCATCGTCAGGTCATCGAACTGTTCCGCATCTTTCACGAACCGGTCGACCGCTTTCTGCACGTCGTTCATCAGCTGCTGAGGGTGACCGTCCGGTTTTTCGTTCAACGCTTTGACCAGTCTCTCCATGCCGAAGAGCTTATTGTCTTTGTCGGTCGCTTCCGGAATGCCGTCCGTATACAGGAAGAGCTTGCTTCCGGGCTGCAGATCCATGTCGTATTCCTGGTAGACGAAGTTCTCGATCGCACCGATGACCAGACCGTGTTTATCCTTGACGATCTCGAAGTTTCCGTCCGGCTTTTTCAGGATCGGATACTCGTGTCCGGCGTTGGCAGCCTTCATCTTGCCGGTCGAAACTTCCAGGATGCCCAGCCATACCGTGACGAACATCTTCGCCTGGTTGTTGGCACAGATCGCTTCGTTGGCCATCGTCAGGATCTTCGCCGGTGACTTGTTGAACATCGCCGTGTTGTTTAAGATCGCTTTCGAGATCATCATGAACAGGGCACCCGGGATGCCTTTGCCGGAAACATCCGCGATCAACATGCACAGATGATCCTTGTCGATGAAGAAGAAATCGTAGAAATCGCCGCCGACTTCTCTTGCCGGATTCGCCGAAGCGTAAAGCTCAAATTCATTCCGGTCCGGGAACGGCGGGAAGACATGCGGCAGGGTCGCCTGCTGGATGCTGCTGCCGAGCTTGAGCTCGTTGTTGATCCGCTGTTTCTCGCTTTCTTCCCTGTGTCTTTTTTCCAGCTTCTTTTCGCGGTAGTCCTCGTATCTGCTGAATGCGGCATACAGCAGAAGCAGGAAGTCCGCACCGGCATAGAGGTAGAACCACAGCTGTTCATAGAAGGCTTTTTCTTTGGTGATCGTCACTGCCGTTCCGATGCTGTTCTCATTGGCGGAGTTGTGCAGCTCCATAAAGAAATGATACGTCCCGCCCGGCAGGTTCGTATAGTAGATCGGGAAGATCTCGTTGGCATAGCCGACTGTGTTGACTTCATCGAAACCGTCCAGACGGCAGGAGATCAGCGGTGCCGTCAGAGAGTAGGTATAGACCCGGCCGGCGACCGCGATCCTCTTGGTGTCATGCGGCACATAGAAGTTTCCGGCATCATCCGGATAGACCGTCTCGCCGTCCGCTTCGATATAAGGGACGCCGAACAGAAGATCATCGACCCTTTCGAATTCGCTTTCGATGTTGACCTTGGCCACGCCGGAAGTTCCGGCAAGATATAAGTCGCCGTCTTCCGTGAGCTCGCTGTAGGAGTTGGCGGTCGCGATATAAGGCAGACCGTCCGACATGCCGTAATGGATCGGATTAAGATCCTTTCCGGAGAGGACATCTTCGGCTTTGCATACGTAGATGCCGTTGCTCGCGAGGATCCAGAGCTCGTCCTTGCTGTTCTTGTAGATATCGAAATTGTTGGAGTAGGGGAACTTGTCGACGGTCGTCAGTTCGTAGTTTTTGTCAAGATAGCACAAAGAGTTCCCGGTGATGACCCAGTAGACACCGTTCTGCGGATCGGGTTTGATGCGCATGACGTTGCCGGAAGTCAGGCCGTTCCTGTGGTCGATATGACGCATCCCGTCTTCGTTGATGATGAAGATGCCGTCGCCGTCCGTCCCCAGGAGGACGTCGCCGTCTTCTCCTTCGCAGATGGTCAGGACGTCGGTATTGACGACTCTGTCGTTTTCCGAATAGATCGAATGGACCTTGCCGTCGACGATCATGCTGGCACCGCCGTTGCCGGCGACCAGGATCTTTCCGTCTTTGCATTCATAGATGATCCGCAGGTTATTGCTGGCCAGGCCGTCCCGGTCGCTGTAAGAAGTCAGCGCACCGTGGTCATAGCACAAAAGACCGTAACGCCGCCAGGTCGAGATCCATAAGCGGTCTTTGGAATCTTTGATGATGGAACGGATACGGCAGCTGTGCAGAAGGTCGATCAGATCGTTCGTCCTTCGCCGTTCGCCGTAGACGTAAGCTTCTTTGTTCAGCGGGACGCTGTCCGCAAGCCCGTCTTCACCGATCACGGTCAGACCGGTATCCGTACCGATGAACAGTTCGCCTTCATACATGCAGGTACTGTTCACGACGCTGCCGGAAAGCTCATAGCGTTCGAATAGATCGCTGAAGCGGTTCTTGACGATCTTCATGACGCCTTCTCTGGTCGAAGTGAACCAGAGGTTTCCCGAATAGTCCGTCATGATATGGCAGACGGAGTTCTTCATCTTGACGTTCTTCAGTTCGCGGAAGCCTTTGTCGTTCAAGACGCCGGCGCCGTTCCTTGCGCAGATCCAGATGTCGCCGTCGAGATATTCGAAAGTCTCCACCTGGTCGAGCGGTGCGATATCGATCGGCTCGCAGCCGATAAAGCCGCTGTCGAGCCTGTCGTGATAGACCTGACCGTCCTGCGTCTCCACATAGATCAGATCGGGATCTTCCGGATCCGGCAGGATGCAGTTGATGCCTTTGAATTCGCTTTGCGAGAAGCGGTAGAAGTGTTCGACGCGCTGGTCTTTCAGGACATAGATGTCACCGGAGTTGCTGACGGCGTAGATGCGGTCATCCGCGCCGATGCGAAGTTCATGCAGGAAGGCATCGCGCAGGCGCAGGTCCGCCACATAGGACAATGTCATGTCTTCGTTGACGACGACCATGCCTTCGGTCGTTGCGACATACATCTTTCCGTCGCTTCCTTCGATGATCGAACGTACCGACAGCGACTTCAGGCCGTCTTCCAGACCCCAGCGGGTGATGTTTCCGTTGTCCAGCAGGATGAGTCCGTTGTCGTTGGACCCTGCCCACAGACGTCCTTTGGTGTCGACGAACAGACATTTGATGTTGGTGACCCCGTCAGTAACGTACATCCTCTCGAAGCGGTTGCCGTCATAGCGGATGAGGCCGGCATAGCTGCCGATCCAGATGAAACCGTCGTAAGTCTGTACGATATCGTTGGCTTCCGAAGTCGGAAGTCCGTTGAGATTGTTGTAAAGGACGGAAGAATACCCTTCCTCCTGGGAGATCGGATAAACGCCGAGTTCCCCGTTGTGTTTCCCGCCGATCTGCGTATAGTCGAACTCATCGTCACCGCTGATCCTCTGCGGGCACAGTGCACTCACCCCGGACAAAAAGACCAGGACCAGGCACAGAAATGAAAGGTATTTGAAAAGGACTTTCTTCATTATCTTTATTATATATTGACTGTGCAACAAGAGCGCATGCATCGCTCGTCTTGATCCATACGGTCTGTTTCCTCGACCGGATCAGGGAGGTCACAAAAAGAAAAAGCCTCCCGCAAGGAAGCTTTTGCCGAAATATAATTTTCTCTATCTTTTCTTTCGTACCTGTCAAAACATCAGGAACCGGTATCGGTCTTTTCATAGACCTGCTTGCCTTTTTCGGACAGCTGTCCGTATTCTGGAACGATGCCGATGACATTGTCGCAAAGCCAGCGCATCGTGATGATCTGATCGAAGCTGAGTCTGCCGCTGTAAGGGCCTTTGATGTCCTTCTCGTTTGACCGCAGTTCGCCGTCGAACGGATCGAGGACTTCCTTTTTCATCGCCTCTTTCAGCATCATGACCAGCTTCCTGGTCGGATAAGGAACACTTTGCGAAACGTTGACATCGGTCACGCCCGAAGACAAGCCCCACCAGTAATTGGTCGCCTTGTCTTTGGCGGAGTCCCTGTTATAGCTGCCGTCCAGGATACTGGAGATCAGCTTCTTATAATAGACGCCCCAGTTGACGATCGGCTGGGCGAGGTTGAACGCCCCGTCTTCTTTCAATATGTAAAGACCGAACTGTAAGTCGTCTTTGTGAAAATCCGGATGCTGCGGCCCGCAGAAAGTCGAGATGCCGATACGGCGCATCTGGTCCTGCCAGTCGCTGTCCAGGCTCTCCGTCCAGCCCAGCCACACCCTGCAGTCCGGATCGATCAGAGAAGCGCCGATCGCAAAGGCGTTGACCGAAGCGACGGAACCGTAGTACGGGGCATCGGCGATATAACCGATCTGGTGGTCTTTGGCCTGCGCCGCGGCGATGACGCCCAGCAAAAACTGCAGTTCATACATCCGCACGTCGTAGGTGCGCACCGCGTTCTTTTTCATGTAGACGGAACGGTTGAGGTACTTGATATCCTTGTTGCGGATCGCCGCCCTGAAGGTCTCTTCAAAAAGCAGCGGCGAAGTCGTGAAGACGACGTCGTTCTCCATACTTGCGGTTTTGATCTTCTCTTTCATTGAGACCTCATCGGATGCGCCTTCATATTTTGAAGTGAAGATCTTGTCATTGAGATCCGCCTGCACCTGCAGTCTGCCGAGTTCGTGATCGAAATCGATGAAGGAATCCGTCACATTGTTTTCGTAAACGAAGCCGATGCGCAGTTTATGCTCATCGTTCAGTAAAGGAAGCCGGTTCAAAGCCAACGCATCGATCACCTTCGGCCGTTCTTCCGAGGGGTTCGGCAGGACTTTGATCTTATCGTCTTCTTTGCTCAATGACAGTTCTTTGTCCAGTGCCTTGATCTGGGCAGTGATCCAGCCGTCAGAGAGGGAATACATTTTTTCGTAATCGTATACGGAAAGATAGGTCAGGAAGCCGTCCGCACAGCGGTCGGGATCATATCCCGCCTTCAGATAATTCCTTTGAAAGATATAGAAACAGGAACGCAGACGCGAGACATCTCTGTCGCTCCAGCGCTCATCCTGCGGTTTTTTCAAAAGACGGATCAGCTTATGATAAGCGTTCTTTTCGTGAAGATCGATCTCATAGAGCGGACAGATCTTGTAGAATTCCAGAAACTCTTTATAGATCGGATGTTCCTCCAGGGTCTCTTTGTCCGGAATGACACGCCGGACTCTTGCCGCGATCGAAAAAGCCCCCAGATATTTCATGACCGAGACCCGCTTGTTTCCTTCTTCGACATAAAAATCGTGGAGATATTCATAGACTTCGATCGGATCGTCGATGCCGACTTCCGTCTGGTAATCGTAGACCGTGCTCCACTTCATGGCAAATTCGCTGCCGGCATCCGCCGCCGGCATGAAATCACCGGAAAACATCGTCTGGCGTCCTTTGGTCTTGGTCCCGCGGATCTGCTGTATCGGGATCTCCTTGAGACCGAGATCGACGGTCGACAGGGTATCGCTCATTCCCGGACGGCCGTCCAGGTCGGGAAGATAAGGATACCTTTCCTCCAGAACGGCCTTACGGATATAACGGTCGGCCAGTTTTTTCGCCTTGCTGTACTTATCCTGCATATACGAGACCTCTCTCCTTTGTGACTTCAATATAATGTATCGCTTGCGATCATGCAACATCATCTTCTTCCGGCGCTGTCCGGTCTTATCCCGTATGGGTCTTTTTTATATAAATTCATGAAATCTTACAAATTCTTTAAAAGGCTGCTTCCCGATAGATTGTATAATTGTAATGCTGCACAAAGAATTTACGGTTCCGTGCACGATGATCCGATGAAGATACTGATCTCGACTGACTTTTACACACACAATCTCGGCGGCGTGACGACTTCCGTTCTGGCCCTGGCCAAAGGCCTTCGTTCCCTGGGACACGAAGTGAAGATCCTGACGATGTCCGAAAACAACAAGACCTATCTGCAGGACGATGTTTTTGCCATACGTTCCTTCCCGGCTCATTATGCACCGGACATGCGCTTTTCCCTGGCGATGAACGATCCGCTGATCGAACGTCTGATCGAGTGGAAGCCTGACATCATCCACGTCCAGTCGGAAGGCTCGGCCCTGCTGTTTGCCAGAAAGATACAGAGACGCTGTGACATCCCTTTGATCATGACCTGCCACACCGACTATGCCTACTTCGTCTTCGGCGAAGCCAGGAAACGCCCTTTGATCAAAGCGATCACCGTCATATCGGCAGCCGCCGTCTACCATCCGGCGTTCCGGATCATCGTCCCTTCCAAAAAAGCCCTGCACTTCCCGTTCCTGCAGACCTTCAAAGACCGCCTGCTCGTTTTGCCCAACGGCATCGATATCAAACACCCGGACCGCGTCCTGTCTTCCCATGAAAAGACGGTCATGAAAGGGGCTCTGGGGATACGTCACGGTCAGAAAGTCCTGACCGCCGTCACCCGCTTGAGCAAAGAAAAGAACATCCAGGAACTCATCAGCTTTCTGCCGGCACTCCTCGAGAAGGAACCGGAAACGGTCCTGATGATCGTCGGCGACGGTCCGTATGAAAAAAACCTGAAGGAACTCGTAATGAAGCTCGGTCTTAAGCGGCACGTCATCTTTGCCGGACGCATCGCTGCCGACGAGGTCTGGCGCTACTACTCGATCGCCGATGTCTTTGTGTCCGCTTCGCTCTTTGAGCTTCACTCCATGAGCTATCTGGAAGCCTTGAGTCTCGGACTTCCGCTGCTTTGTCATGACGACGAAGCCCTTGACGGCGTTTTGACCGACGGATACAACGGGATGCGTTACCGGACCCGGAAAGAATTCGTTGAAAAAGCCCGGAAGATCTTACAAGATGACGGCCTCAGAAACAAGATGTCGCAGGCCTCGCTTGAGAGGGCAAAGGACTTCACCTGTGAAAGTTTCGCAGCGAAGGCTTTGAAGATCTATGAAGATGCCATCAGCGACTGGAACAGAAAAGCATGATCAAGGTCCCGCAAAGGGACTTTTTTATTCGTCAAAAACGCCTGATCCCCGCATTCAAACACCAGAGCGGACATAATGTTTGTCTGTATTGCCGTTTTATGATAATAATGAATCAGAGATATTTATAAACAATAAAAAGGAGGGAAGAAGATATGGTCGATTTCGATTGTCTCTTGTGCCACCACGGCAAATGTTCAAAAGCCTGCGGCATCATAGAACCGCACAGGATCCTGCGAAACCTGTATTTTGAAAACAGACACGTTGCGGAAAACAAACTCAGCGGAACGCTTCCCTGTCTGAACTGCGACGCAAGATGCGAAGATGTCTGTCCGCAGCACGTCCGCATCAAAGACATCATGACTTCACTGAACAAAAAAGATGAAGAAAAGATCGTCCTGGATTACGACTGTCTGAAGACCGATTTCTGCGGCATCCCTCTGGAAAATCCGTTCCTGCTGTCTTCCTCCGTCGTCGCCTCCAACTATGAGACCTGTGCCCGCGGCTTCTCCATGGGCTGGGCCGGTGCCGCCTTCAAGACCATTTGCCTGATGGATATCGTTGAAGCATCTCCGCGTTTCTCCGCGGTCCGCGGCGACAATCACCGGATCATCGGTTTCAAAAACATCGAACAGCTTTCCGACTATGAGCTGAAAGAAAACATCGAAACGCTCAAGCGCCTGAAAAAAGACTTTCCGCATAAATTCCTGATGGTCTCGATCATGGGCAGGAACGATGAAGAGTGGGCATATCTGACCGATGTCATGAACGACGCCGGCGTCGATGCCCTGGAACTCAACTTCTCCTGTCCGAACATGACCGCCGAAAACACCGGCAGCGATGTCGGCCAGATCCCGGAACTCGTGGAAAGGTATACCCGCGTCGTCAAACAACGCAGCAGGATCCCGGTCATCGCCAAACTGACGCCGAACATCACCCACATCGAAGAAAGCGCCGATGCGGCCATCCGCGGCGGTGCGGACGGTGTCGCAGCGATCAACACGATCAAAAGCCTGATCGAAGTCCAGGTCGATCCGAAGAAAGAAGCCTTCCACGCGTCGATCGGCGGTTATTCCGGCAAGGCCGTCAAGCCGATCGCGATGCGCTTCATCGCCGAGCTGGGCAAAGACGAAAACCTCAAAGGCCGCCACATCTCCGCCATGGGCGGCGTCGAGAACTGGAAGGATGCCCTGGAGTTCATCGCCTTAGGTGCCGGAACGGTGCAGGTCACCACGGCCGTCATGCAGTTCGGCTACCGGCTGATCCATGAGCTGAAAGACGGAGCTGCTTTATACATGATGAAAAACGGCATCCGCTCGATCAACGATCTGCGTTCCACTTCGCTTGACAACGTGGTCAACGTAGAGGAACTTGACCGTTCCTATATCATCTATCCGAAGTTCCTGAGAGAAAAGTGCGTAGGCTGCGAGCGCTGTTATGTCTCCTGCATGGACGGAGGACATCAGGCGATCCGTTTCGTCGACGGATATCCGCAGCTCGATCCGCTGCGCTGCGTCGGCTGTCACCTCTGCATCCTGGTCTGTCCGAAAGAAGCCATCGTCTCTTCGGAGATCCACGTCCCGAAGAAAGGCCGCAAAACAAACTGAAAACAAAAAGCCCCGAGGGGCTTTTCTTATCGTTACAGATCTGTTTTGTATCCCTGACTCTCAGTTCGATGAAGCCGAAGAAGATGAGGATGATGAGCTTGAGGAAGCGGATCTTCTGCGATCCTGCAGCATGTGGATCAGTGTGACGAGGATCGCAACGACTTCCTTTTCATACTGCGGCTGATAGATATCGATACAGAACTTGTCGTGCAGCGACAATACCTTTTCACCGACGACACCGATGACATCGCCCTTTTCATCACTGATATAGTAGTTCATCTGCAGGATGTGGCCGTTGATCGTCCAGCCCAGCTCCTCGATGCGGATGACATCTTTGGCGATATGCCAGAACTCCGAGGCGATCGTGAAATCCTTCCCGTCCGCCATCTCGATGAAATGTCTCTCGTGCAAGCTGATCAGCTTGCTGTGCATATCGGCAACGGGCGATCCGTCCGCCGTAGTGATCTTCGTGCGGTCATGCAGGGTCAGGAACTTTGATCTGGACTGATAAACGATGTTCTCGTTCTCATCGGTGATATCGATGTGTTTGTGCAAAGTCAGGATCTTGGAACTGGTATAGAGCGTTTTTACCGGTGTGCCGAAATCCATGAGATTGCGCTCATCCGAAGCACTTCCCGTTTCGTGATATCGCGATGACCTCACACGTTTGATGATCATGTAGATCAGAAAGACGAAAAGAACGAGTACAACAAGAAGGATCCCGAGGCTGAAGAAATCATCAAATTCCAATTCCATAAATGCTCCTTTCAAAACCGTTTGTTATTCTTTTTTCATTATATCAGTGTAATGCAATAAAACACTTAGTGGAAAAAACCGTGCTTTATCGCCGCCATCTGCGGTATGCGCTCCTGTAACGTGACACCGCCTCTTTGAACCTGCGGTCCGTTTCGCCCGTTTCAAAACGGCCGATCAGACTTTCCGTGATCCTGTCCATCCGTTCCATCGGACCCGAACACACATAGAAGACATACACGCCGCCGTCTTTCTGTCCTTGAGTGCGGCCGGCCATGTTTTCAATGATCAGCGTCGTCTGAAACAGATCGGGCTGCGTCAACTTCTCCGTCTCCTCCAGCAGTCTGTTCAGATATCTTAGCGTATCGCAATGCTTTCTGCTTATGATGTGCAGGATGTCGCCGTGACTTGCCCAGAAGCGTTCCGGTGTTTCCCGCAGTTTTAAAAACAGTCCTTCCAGAAGCTCTTCGTCCCATTGTTTCAATGTCTCTTCATCAAGGCAAAGCATCCTGAAGCTCTCGTATCTTGAAGGTTCTTCCCGTCCCATATGAAAGGCATATCCCTTATATTCGAAATAGAATCTTTTTGCTTCTTCAAGTGTCATGGCATCACCCGCTTTCGATCCGTGTCCTGAATCTATTATATGGGTTTCTGCCGTCTTTGTTTGCTGTATCGGCTCATGCAGGCAAAAACATATATAATGAAATCGAACAGGTATATGAAGCACTTCTGGACACATAAAGACAACATCCCCGAAGGATTAGGGTACGGCCAGTTCACACCGGGCCATTTCGGATGGCTTTCCTTCACTTTCATTCTGGTGCTTGCCTTCACCCTTGCCTATCGGCATGCCGGTCTTTCTTCAAGGATCTTACTGTTAAGATCGACAGGGGCCTTGCTGATCATGAGCGACATCGTCAAGATGTTCGTGCTTGCCCGCTCCGATGTGAAGTTCACCGATTATCTGCCGCTGGAGATCTGCAGCTTCGGCGCCTACTTCATCGTTCTGGATTCGGTCTGGTACGATCATCCGTTCTTCCTGCAGATGCTGCTGATCCTCTTCCTGCCGGCAGCCATCATGGCGGTCATCTTTCCGACCACGACGCCGCTGCCCTTATGGAACTTCTTTACGATCCATCAGTTCCTTTTTCACGGACTGATCATCGCCTACATCACTGCCCGCTTCGTCTGCGGGGAGATCCCGCTCGATTACCCGAACGTTCTGGCTTCCATCGCCAAGATCCTGGTCCTGGTCGGGATCATGTATATCGTGGATACGGTCTTCGACAAAGACTTCATGTTTCTGCGCGACCCTTACGGCAACCCGCTGCTGAAACTCATCTGGGATAAAACGAAAGGCGGCTTTGCCTATACGGTCGGCCTGATCTGCTTCAGCATCTTCGTCGTACATGTCTTTTATCTGCTGTTCAAAGTCATAGCGCTGCTGTTCATCCGCCCGATCTAAAAAGCCTTTTCTTCAAAGGCTTTTATGATATTCCATTCTTTCTCCGACAGACTGCATCGGAGTTTTTATTTGTCCCCTTACAGCATCGAAGAGCCGCCGGTGACGATCCAGCAGGCCAGGATGGCGATGATAAAGGCACCGGTAAAGACGTTGTGGGTCTTGCGGTAACAGAACGTTCCGATCAAAGAGAAGAACAGGATCTGCGGAACGAACAGGATCAGTAAAGACATGAACGGTCCGCCGAAGGTGCTGCCGAACAGCAGATCGGCACCCGGCGAGATATCTAAGAAGAACGGGATATATTCCAGTAAGACGATGATCAGCACGCCGCCTGCCATCAGGAAGAAGTTTTTGATCCATTCGCTCAGGAAGGCGAAGAGGCCTCTCCGGTAGCTGGCCTTCGACCTGAAGGAGGCAAAGATCTTGGAGTTGTTCATCATGTAGAACAGGACAAAGACCGGGAAATAGACGAGGAACTGCAGGAAACGGGCACCGGTAAACGGACGGAAGAACGGCCAGATGATCCTCAGATCAAGATGAAAGACCAGCGTGAAGATCCAGTTGACCAGATAGACCATCCCGGTCAGAAGGAACGAAAGGATGAGGGCCTTGCAGAAAAGGACCCAGTCGATATGCGTCTGTTCGTAAGCTCCGGCAAAACCTTTGATGAAGGCGTTTTTGTGCAGACCCTTCCTCTTTCTTGATATCGCCGAAATCAGATTCGATATGGCCATGACCAGGATCAGAAAACCGTACCAGCTCAAGAAGCCGTTGCCGACCGTCATGCAGAAGATGTTTTCCGGAAGCGGCAGCAGGCCATGGCCCAATTGCGTCATGAACGGGAAGGAAAGACCGGCGATGAAGACCGTGAACAAGGCACCGCCCCACCGGGCTTTCCTGCTCATAAGGGTCGTCTCATCGGGGATCGGCTGGACGAGGTCGATGAACATATCCTTTTCCAAAAGGAAAGACATGAGCGGGAACATCGCCAGCAGAGTCAATAACATTGCCCCCAAGGTCAGCCATTCCTTGTTCATTGCCGTCAGATCATCATAAGGCAAAGAAGAACGGTGACCGCAGGCCTGATCGAACCAGTCGAGGGCAACGCTCAGACCCTTTGCGTTGTGGGTCGTCAGACGGTGATTGGTATACAACAGCTCCATCCTTCTTGCCGTGCCGTCGGCAAAGTTTCCGTACGTCGTGTTCCAGGCGGCCTTATCGGCACTGGTTCCGAGGAACTCACAGCGAAGCGGCGTCTTCAGCAAGGCGTCCGAAACGACCGGCGCATAGTCGCGGAAGTAAGAAAACTCATCGTACTTCGCCTGCAGCAGAAGGACGTTGTTAAAACGGATCGAAGGATCATAGACGCTGTCGCGGAACAGTTCTCCGCATTGCAGGACAGTGGCGACAGGCTGAATCGGCGTACCTGCATAGGCAGCAGCCACGCTCCAGCTCGACCAGGTACCCATCGAGTGCCCGCTCAAAGCCATCTTTTGATTATCGACATAAGGAAGCTCCGAGAGATACTTATAGGCATCGATGCCGCCGCAGCTGGAATCAATGATCGCATTCCCGTGACTGTCTTTGGAATAATGATCGTCAAAGAACGACAGATTGGAGAAGTTCATCATCAGTTTGTAGCGTCCCGGTCCCGTGATGTCCACATACGTCCCGTCCTGCACCGAATCGTTGCCGTAGTTGACCGTGACCTTATGGTCGACATATCCGCGGTTGAAAAGACCGGCCTTCGAAGATCCGTGGCCGTATTCATCCAGTGCCAGTACGACATAGCCTCTTCTGGAAAGCTCGATCGAATACGCGGCACAGGTCTCGTGGTCATTCTGGTAACCGTGTAGCAATAAGACCGCAGGTGCCTTGTTGGTCTCGGATACGCCGTTTGGTTTATAGAGCTTGTAGCTGAGCTTTCCCGCCCGGGTAGCGATCTTTCCTTCGCTGACCGTCACGGTATTCTCGCTTGTCTGAACGGTGTTTGCCATAAACATGCAGGCACATGCCGCTCCAAGCATGAGCACCAGCAGAATGAGTTTGAAAATCCCCTTGGCTTTCATGTTTGCCTCCTATGATATTTTGATCGGATGTCAATCTACTATAACTATATCCTATCTGTTTCTCATTTGACAAAACACAAAAAGACCGGACAAAAAAGAGGCGTGCTGCCTCTTTGTCTTTCTGATGATCTTTACGCAGATATCCGGCTGTGTCTCCACTTGCAGTCCTACAGTTCGATGATCTCCTGTCCGTCAAGGCGAATCGCAGATCATGGGCACTTTCTATGAAGGGGATACCATACAGGCATAAGGTCTGACAGACCTTTGTTGAGAACATGGAATCTTACAATCACAAACCGATCAAAACCGGCTATATAGTAACCATCTCGGTCAACGAGAAGAACAGGATCTATTTGTTGTAAAATTCCTCTTTGCTGATCTCTTTGGTATCATCTCTGTTTTTGCCTGTCAGGTGATTCTTTTCGTAATCGACTTCATAGTAATGGATGTCGATCGGTTCATCCTTGTGATGACGAAACGCTATATAGAAAAGATATCCGCCCATACCGATTATTCCGACTGCGATCGCCAGAACAAACAACATTACCCTGGTCCCTGAGGATACCGGCAGCAAAGGCGAAACAAGAGCCAGGATCACCAGAGCAGTGAATGCCGCGCCGAGGATCTTGACGTTCTTTTGTTCCTTTTCGGTAGCCTGCCAGGTCTTGCTTCCGTGCATCTGTTTTCCCTTGAACTTCTCATAAACAGGGATCTCGATCTTTGTCGGAACAGATCCTCTTACGGCTTCTTTGACTTGCTGAGATATTTGTTTTTTATCCATCATTTCATTCCTTTCAAGAAAAACAATCACACAAAATTACAGGCGGCCAGCATCTGAACAGGTGCTTCAACTCCTCTTATTCATCTGTGCCGAACTTGCCGGATCTTTGTATGCAGCCGGGCGGTCTGAGTATAAAACAGCTCTGTGTATCGAGTGTCAACGGCCGATCCATACTCAGACAACACAGAGCTTTTTGTTTATTCAATCTCTTGCTGCTTTCTCACACGTTCGCTTTTGTCGTTTATTCATCGGCCAAATGCGTCGCAGCACCTGCTCAACGGTACTCACAGTACTTGTGCGTGATACCAGAAAAGCACGAGCGGCGTTTCTTCGCTGTCGGACTTTAAGGCGTGCTCCGTACCTGCGGGAACGAAGAAAGAAACCTGGTCGTTGATCGGAAATTCTTCCTCAGCGACTTTGGCATATCCTTTTCCCGAAAGCACCATGAACCCTTCATCGAAGTCATGGACCGCAGGCGGTGTGAACTCGCGTGCCGTATAGTAGCTGATGCCGGTCGCGCAGTTTTTGCCGCAGCCGTTGGACTCATCCAAAAGCGGATAAGAATAGTGTCCGTTCCCCGAATCCTGTTTCTTGCTTTCTTTCAATGTGGCGTAATATTTCATGATCTCAGCCTTTCTTTGATTTGTTGATGCTTTGTTCTTCTCCTATTATAGTGATTTTCCGCTACCATTCTTCCCTGATCTTGCGATAGTCGATCTTTTTCCCGATCTTGCGGTAGATCATCCAGAAAATGAACAGTTCGATCGCGGTGATGACCGCATAGATGATGACCGTATATTTGCCGGCTTCTCCTGATACGACATAGCTGATCTTTTTTCCCGGCACGTCGAAGAAACAGTCGCAGAGCGACAGCAGGAAATCATAGATCCCGTGAATGATGCCGCACGCCCAGATGTTCCGGGTCTTCCAGTAAAGAAACAGGATCGCCAGGCCGAAGACCGCCGTCTGCACGATCTTTCCGACCGCCTGAACGATCGCCAGCGGACCGGACAGGTCCGCACCGATGATGTGTGCCACACCAAAGGCCAGCGAAGACATGAGCGCGCTCAATACGAAGACATATTTCTTGTCCCGGAACTCGTAGATGACCGCATCGTTGATGACAGCCCGGAAAGCCATTTCTTCAAACAGTCCGACAAAGAGGAACATCAGAAACACCGAGATCGTCTGCACGGGGATGTTGTCATGGACCGGATATCCGGCGGAACTGAACAGGCCGAGCAGACCCATGGGCAGCGCCAGGACCCAAAAGCCCATTCCCACTTTGATGACATACCAGGTGGAATCGTAGCTGGCTGCCAGAGTCTTGTCGCCTGAGATCTGATACAGAAAAAAGGCCATCGCTCCGCAAAGCAAAGTCCTCAGGACAAAACCCTGAAAGAAGGTCTCGGTGCGGATCGTCTTGAGGCACAGCATCGCATAGACGATGGCGAGGATCGCCGTGATCAGCGGGGTTTTTTTCAAAAACAAGATATATCTTTTCAACATATTTGTAAGCTCCTGATAACATCATTATAATCAATGCCGGCAGTCCGGAAGATATCGGATCAGAAAACAAAAGCCTCTTCCGGAGGCTTTAGTACTTTATCAGTGATTTGCGCAGTATTCTTCAAATGTGATGCCGGCATCCGTGATCTCTTTGGCGATCTGTGCATCATCGATATAACGGAAATGCCAGGGCTCATAACCGTAGCCGGTGATCCCTTCTTTCCCTTCGGGATAACGCAGGATGAAGCCATGTTCGGCCAGATGCGGATGGATCCTGGCAAAGATCTCTTTTTCCGCGATCATCTCATCGTTGTCGTTGATCCTCTTGCCGTCGACATCAAGGCAGACGTCGATCGCCAGTCCCGTATGATGCTCGGAATGACCCGGTACGGCCACATAGGTCCTGACGTACTCTTCGCCGTATTCCACCGTCCATTCATCCCAAAGTTCCTGCTGTTCTTTGACGCTGCGATACGTGCTGTCGAGCTCGATGTCGATGCCTTCTTCAAGCAGCTCTTCTCTCAGCAGCAGAAACTGTTCCAGTGCTTTCTCTTCGACCAGGTAAGTCTCCCCGTAGATGTTTTCGGATTCTTTCAGGACGACCTTTTCTTCCCAGTCATCAGGCAGTTTGTTTTCCTTGTTCACGAGGATCAGATAATCGTAATCGTTCTGTTTTTTCCGCTTCCGGAGCCGGCTGAACGTTCTGACTGCCGTTCAGGAAGTGGCGGATGCCGAAGATCAAAACAAGCAGCACCGCGAAAGCCGCGATCGCAGATATCATCTTTCTTTTCGTATTCATAACAGGTCCTCTCTCTTCTTTATATCGTTTCCTTATTTTCCCGTCTTCAACTAAAACAGCTTACACAACAAACATACCACAGAATACCGGTCCATCCCTTTAAAAACCGTTTCATCACAGCCGGAACTTCAGGGCATAGAAAAAGCCCTGTAGTCGCAGGGCTTATTGACACCTGAGAGGCTTTTTACAGCTGCTTCTTCCGTTTGAATATGCACACGACGCTTTTTGTAGCGCCGTAGCTTTGATTCGTGGATGTGCAGCTTACCATCTCCCATCCTTGGGAACCGAACCGGTTGAACTATCCTCAAGCTGATCTTGTTCAACGTTGCCGCCCCAGAAGCCTGTCGTATCATAAACGACGACCTTATATTCGAACTGCTCCATATCTGTCTCCTTTGAAAAAACGTTTGTTTTTCAGATCCTGTTTCCTTCTTTGTCGAAGAGGTGGATCCTGTCCGGGTCCGCCTTGATCATGACGGCATCTCCCTTCAGATAAGTCAGCCTGCCGGCATCGTTTATCTTTTCGACAGCCGTCAGTTTCCGTCCTTCCAGGCCCAGATGGATGATCCGGTCCGCTTCGATGATCTCGACATATTCGACTTCGGCCTTCACACCTTGGTCTCCGATCTGAATGTTGGTCCCGCGGATGCCGACATCGATGAGATCGCGGTCACGGCATTTTTTCTTCTGCGCCGCATTGAGTGCGTGTTTCTCACCGAACAGTTCGAACGATCCCTTGTCGACCCGGACATCTTCGATGATGTTCATCACCGGGAGACCCAGGAATTCACCGCAGAAGCGGTTGAGAGGCCGGTTGTAGACCTCCTCCGTCGATGCATCCATCTGCGTGATGCCGTCCTTGAGGATGATGATCCTCTCGGCCAGCGAGATGGCGTCATACTGGTCGTGGGTCACATAGATGATGGTCGTTTCGTAGTTTTCATGAAGCTTTCGTAAAAGTTCCCGCATCTTCTTTTTCATCAGCGGGTCGAGGTTGGCGAACGGTTCATCCAGCAGCAGCAGCTTCGGATCCTTGACCATCGCTCTGGCGACCGCCACCCGCTGCTTCTCGCCGCCCGAAAGCTCCTCAGGCATCTTCCTCAGTTTGTCGGTCAGCCCGGTAAGCCCGGCGATCTTTTCGACTTCCCTGGCGATCTCTTCTCTTGGCATGTGTTTTACTTCCAGAGGAAAGGCGATGTTCTGATAGACCGTCTGATTCGGATACAGCGAATAATTCTGAAACACCATGGCGATGTCTCTGTCGTCGATGTCGATCTGCTGCAGATCGCAGCCGTCATAACGGACAGTCCCCAATGGCGGCCTTTCCAGCCCGGCGATGATCCTCAGCAGGGTGGTCTTTCCCGAACCGGAGGGACCCAGGACAGCCACGAATTCGCCCTGATCGATCCTTGCGGAAAAATGCTGAAGGGCGATGACGCCTTCGTTGGATGTATACGGCATGGCCTTCTGTGCCTCGAGGATCTTCTGCTGTTCCTTGCGGTAGAACAGTCCTCCTACCTTATGAAAAGGGTAGATCATCGATACGTCTTCCAGTCGGATATCGGTCATTTCTTTCTCTTCCCTTCTTTTTCCGCAAAACGCCGGTCAAGATCGATCGAAGATTCGTCCGCTTCCTCTTCCGGAAGCGTTTCTTCGTCTTCCTCAGGACCGTCCTGCGCCAGTCCGTTTTCTTCGATGAACTTCTGCAGGTCCTTTTCCAGATACGTCCTGATCAGGTCGGCATAGACGCCCGGAATGATGACGATGGCCAGCGGAAAAGCCTGGATGCCCAGGATGAGCGCTCCCAGCAGAAGCAGATAGAAGATGCTTCGAAGCGGTTTCTTCATCGCAAACCAGACGGCCAGGCGGATGATCGAGAGTACCGGTGCTTCAAAACGGGAGAGCACCGGCGGGATATAGATGAGCGTGCAGATCACGATCGAAGAGATGACGATGCCTAAGATCAGGTAAAGCAGTCCCCAGATGTTGATGCGCCAGATCTGATAGCCGGTCCAGAGGCCTTCTGCCACGAACAGCAGGGCGATCAGGGCGATCAGCGATAGTTTGATGCCGGGGACCAGATTGCTGCGATAGGAATCAAAGAAATCCCGGAAGACGCCGTTTCCTTTCTTCTCGCCGAAGATCACCTTGACGGTGCAGTGATACAGCGCGGCACCGGAGGCAAAGACCGTGATGACCGGAAGCGAAAATAAGAACCACAGAAAGGTCCCTATCAACATGTTTGCGATCGCTTCAAGAAATTTTATGAACGGGGAATCATATCTCATAATTCGGTCTCTTTGATGCGGGTCAGGTTCCCGGCTTTCAGATGTTCGATCGTGTCGAATGACGTTGCGATCCAGATGTCGGTCGCTGTCGGGTTATAGATCATCGAACCGTCGACGCTGTATTCCAATGACCGGTACGCCTCGAGATAGCTCAGGATCTCGCCGTTGGTCGCGAACCAGATGCCTTCCCGGTTTTCGTCCATATAGGAGACGAGTTTTTCGATCACTTCCCAGTTGCCGTCTCTGTCGAACTCGTAGCCGTGTCCCCACACATAGAACATTTCCGGCCTCATGCTTCTTTCTTTCACGAAACGTTCCGCCAGCTCCATCAGCCGTTCATCGTTGTGGTGGCAGGTCGGATCAAGTTCGAAGGGGTCTTCCGGCAGGCCGAAATCATAAGTCGATCTTACGGTCCTGGCGCCTTTGTAGCCGGCCTTCTTCAGCGTCTGTTTGACGCTCTCATTGAACAGTCCGAAGGGATAGGCAAACATCTTCAGCGGCTTGCCTGCCAGTCTTTCCAGCTCCTTCTTGTCTTCCATTATCTCATACATCATATAAGGATCACCAAGGGAAGAGAGGTCGGAATGATAGAGACCGTGGCCGCCGATCTCATGGTTTTCGTAGAGATCCTTCACTTCTTCCTTTTCGACCTTGCTGATATCGAAAGGGCCTTCCGGCTTATGTCCCAGAACGCCGTATCCCAGATTGAACGTGGCTTTGACTTTGTAACGGTCAAAGATCCTGATCAGTCTCTTGTCCTGATTGACGCCGTCATCATAGCTTAATGTAAAAACTTTGGCTGCTCCGTTCGGGAACAGCAGTCGGTCGAATCTCTTGCCCATGAATGTCTCCTTCTTGATCAATGGTCCACTTCCGTGGACCATTGTTTCTTTTTCTTACAGTTTTTCGATCACGATCGGATCCGGTTTGAAGAACTTGAATGCCGAGTTGTTGTCAGGCTCGACGCTCAGCTCCTCGCCGTTGAATTTCAGTGTGTAGGTATCCTGGATGCAGGTCTCTACCCACCTTCCGTGCATGACCAGCGTATCCTCATCTTTCCAGTAGGCATCGCCGAGATATAACTGCGTCAGATCTTCCTTCTTGCCCAAAAGGTTGGAGAATCTCGTGCCGCTGGTGTTGAAGCGGATCTTCTCTTCTCTTCCCGATCTGGTCACGAAGTTCCAGACCAGTCCGTAATCATCGAATTCCAGGCTGAAGGTGTCGATGCCGTCGGCTTTGTCTCCGGTCATGAAGTTGGCACCGAACGGCGTCAGATCGCCGCTTGTGACTTTGTATTTCTTTCCGCCGATCCTTGCGGCCGTCGGAGAGAACGGCTGACATTCCGGATTGCCGATATTGAGCCTCTTCAGTTTGCGGCAGAGCCTGTCATAGGCTTCGTCGTCCGCAGGAAGAGCTTCACTTTGGGTGATCTTCTCTACGAAATCCCAGGTGATGTTCAGCGTGGACTGTGCCCAGTGAGCACCGACTGCGGTCTCCGTAATGGCGATCTCCATATCCAGTGTCGGAAGAACGATCGTGAACTGGCCCATCGCGCCGTCGGCACGGTAAGCCTTCTCGGGCTTGCACATCCAGATCTGGAAGCCGTAGCCCAAGAAATTGTCGGAAGCTTCCGGATTGTTGATGGATTCGGTAGCGGAGTCGTTCTGGTTGGTGGTCGCCAGCTTCACGTAGTCTTCCGCCAGGATCCGTTCTCCTTCCCAGACGCCGCCGTCGGCATACAGCTTCATCAGGCGGAAGTTGTCTTCCGTCGTCGCATACATGCCGCCGCCGCCCACTTCCATGCCGTCAGGCATGCATGAGCAGCGCAGGTTGTCGTAGTTGATGCCGATCTTGTCGAACAGGCGCGGTTTCAGGTAATCGAAGAGACCGAGTCCCGTCTTCGCTCTGACGATGGCGCCCAACAGTGTGGAACCCGTCGAGTTGTACATGTAGGTCGTGCCCGGCTTGTGATTGACCGGCGTATGCAGGAAGTCCCTGATCCAGTCCTTGGAAGGCCAAGGCATCGTATCCATGCCGCAGCCCATGCACAGGACGTCTCTTACGGTAAGCAGCTTCAGGTTTTCGCTCGGTTCTTCCGGGGCTTCTTCAGGGAAGATATCGATCACCCGCTCATCGAGCTTCAGGATCCCTTCGGTGTAGGCGATACCGACCGCCGTTGCCGCATAGGTCTTGGTGTGGGACTGCAGGCCGTGGCGGAGGTTCGGTCCGTAAGGAGTCCACCAGCCCTCGGTGATCATCTTGTTGTGACGCATGATCATCAGACCGTGCATCTCGGTCTGCGATCTTTCAAGGTTATCGATGTATTCAAGTATCAGGGAACTGCTGACACCGGTCTGTTCCGGAGTCGCGTGTTCAAACGGTTTGCGCCGATCCATACGTACCTCTCTTTATCCTTTGACGCCGCCGACGACCATGCCCTTGATCAATTCTTTCTGGATGAACGGATAGACGATCAGGACAGGGATCAGGGCGATGATGGCGATGGCCATTCTTGCCGACTCTGTCGGCAGGTTCCGTGAAGCCAGCAGAGTCGCCTCGCTTTGCAGGTCTGTCGTCTTCAGGAACTGGATGGAATCCATCAGCTTCTTCAGATAGACCTGTATCGTATACAGTTTGGGGTTATTGACATAGTAGATACCGGCTGTCCAGTTGTTCCAGTAACCCAGAGCGGAGAACAGACCGATCGTGGTCATGATCGGCTTGGAAAGCGGGACCATGATCTTGGAATAGATCGTCCAGTCCTTCGCGCCGTCAAGACGGGCAGCCTCGATGATGGAATACGGGATGTTGGCATTGAAGTAGTTCCTTACCAGCATGACGTTCATGCCGTTCATCAGGGAACCGGGCAGCAGATAGGCCCAGATCTTGTCCTTGATGTGGAAGAGTCTGGTCCATACCATATAGGAAGCGGTCATACCGCCGTTGAACAGCATCGTGAAGAACAGGATGAAAGCGATGACGTTGCGGGGCTTGAAATCCTTCCTCGAAAGAGGATAGGCAAACATCGAAGTCATCACGAGGCTGATCGCCGTACCGATCACGGTGACCAGGATCGTCAGCCCGTAAGCGCGGAAGATCGTCGCTCTTTTTGCCCACATGAAAGCATAGGCATCCAGTGACCATTCATCCGGAATGAACCTGTAGCCGTAGACCAGCGACTGTTCCGACGAGAAGGAGACCGTGACCATCAGGATGAGCGGGACGATACAGAAAAGCATCATGAGCGTCATGATGACCAGCGCCGCATAATGGAACTCTCTTTCGCCCTTCATCAAAGTGATCGTATTTTTCTTTTTTGCCATCTTGTTTCTCCTAGAACAGCGAGTTCTCCGGGTTGATCTTACGTACCAGCATGTTGGAAAGCAGGACCAGGATGAAACCGATCACCGCCTGGAAGACGCTGGCTGCCGAAGACTGACCGACGTTGTTGGACTGCATCAAAGCGCGGTAGACGAAGGTATCGATCGTCTGCGTCGTCTCATAAAGCATGCCGTTATTCAATGTGACCTGATAGAACAGACCGAAATCCGAGTTGAAGATACGGCCGATCGACAGCAGCAGCATCATCGTGATCATCGGCTTCAGCAGAGGAAGCGTGATGTAACGGATCTGCTCGAACTTGGTCGCACCGTCGATCCTGGCGGACTCGTAGAGGCCCTTGTCGATACCGCCGATACTCGCCATGTAGATGACCGAGCTCTGTCCGGCGCCCTGCCAGATGTGAACGATCGTCAGCAGGAGCGGCCAGTACCTGGCTGTCGTGTACCACTGAACCGGATTATCCGCAAAGAACCTCGTATTCAGATAACCGTAGCTGTGGCTCAGGAAAGCATAGACCAGGAAGGAAAGGATGACCGCCGAGACCATCGAAGGGAAGCAGATGATCGGCTGGATGATCTTTGCGATCTTTCTTTGCGCGATCTCGTTCATGCATAAAGCGATGAAGACGGCGATCGCCAGGTCCATGACGATCCAGACGGCATTGTATGCCAGGGTGTTCCTGATCATGATGAAGGCATCCTTGGTCTTGAACAGATATTCAAAGTTGTCCAAGCCGACCCATGGGCTCTTGAGGATACCGACCGCATAATTGATCCTCTTGAACGCCAGCAGGATACCGAACATCGGCAGATAGTTGTTGGCGATCAGATACAGAATACCCGGAAGCATCATCATGTAAAGCGGGAAGTCGTTCTTGAATTTCTCTTTGCGCTGAAGTTTCCGCTGTTCTTTCAGAACATCGTCGAATTCAGAACTCCGAGTCTTCTTGATGTCAGACATAATTAAACTCCTTTACTGTATAAGCATCCTATTTACATATTAATTCAAGCCCGTAAAGCTATCATTAAAAAAAGTACACTGTATTTTTACATTTCTGCCCGCAGAAAAAAAGAGATCCTCACTTCAGGATCTCGCTGATGAAAGCGACGGCCTCCGCCATATTGGCGGCATTGCTTACGGCGCCGATGATGACCTCGTCATGGTAGTAAGACGCCTCATGAAGCGGCGAACCGGGCCTCAGTATGATGCCGGCCAGCACCCGTCCGCCGTCGGCAGTGTCGCAGTAATACAGATCTTCCTTGTGCTTCTCCAGAAGAGATCCGTCGATCAGTCTGCTCAGATCCGCAAGACCGTTTTCTTTTGCGAAATATTCGAAATACTCCTGCGGCGAGACATAGAGGTCCAGATCCGAGACCGTGAACAGGGCCGTCAGGACCTGCAGCGTCTCGATGTCCGCGGACTCGTTGAATTCGTTCCCCAGGGAATAATCAACGGCGATATTTGCCTTCTTTCCGGAAAGATCCAGACCGGCTTTCTCCAGATACCTGTCAAAAACGGTATCGTCGCATCTCACGACTGAGGAATCGTTGTTGAGAAGCACGACATACATGGACACCTGCGGCCTGCCGATGTTGTTGACTGCCGCAATCAAAGAGATGAGCAGCACGCAGACCAGCGTCAGGATGGGGATCTTGTAGTAGTCCCAGATGAACATCAGCCGGCTTTTTTTATCGGGGAGTCTTTTCAGCTGTTCCCTGTCTTTTTTCAGTCTTTCAGAAAGACGCATCTTCTTTTTCTCCTTTCTGATTCCGCCAGTCGAACGGAGAGACACCTACGACCTTGTGGAAGACCGTCGAAAAATAGGAAATGTTGTAATAACCGACATAGGATGCGATCTCCGAGACCGACATCGGCGTCGACAGCAGCAGCCTCTTGGCTTCCTCGATCCTGAGCTGATTGATGTATTCCCTCAGGTTCATGTTCATGGTGTTCTTGAAGAGTTTGGAAAGATAGTTCGGCGTGACGAAAGTCACGGCTGCCACATCGTTGCGGTCGATGTTCTCCCGGAAATTCTCATCGATGTATTTCTTGGCTCTGACCATGATGTCCTCGGAATCCAGGACGCTCTGCACCTCGTTCTGCTGCAGATCAAAGAGGGTCTTTGCGTATTCTTCCATGAAACATCTGCCCATGCAGGCTTTTTCGTTGGCCTCCACGACTCTCTTGTCCATGAAGACCGAATTGGAACGCATGCCGTTGTCGCGGAAATGCGTCACAAAAACGTTGATCAGCTCCCTGCGGAAATGATCCAGTTCCTCTTTCGTGCAGTTCAGATTGTTCAGAACGGAAGCGATGTATTCTTCGTATCCCGCTTCGTCCCGCTTCTTCAGATACCACAGGATCTGGTTCTCATCGAGACCGACCTGTTGTTTCTCGAGCGGATCGAACTCTTCGTCATCAAAGAAGATCTTTCCGGAATAGTAGCGGATCTTGCGCATCTTCTCGTAAAGGTCGCAGACCACGTCGGCCGTCTTGTAGAAAGGGAAGGGCTTTGAGATCAGGATGACCGGATCCATCGACATATAGTTCTGGGCAAAGCCGATCAGTTTCCCGCATCTTTCCTTCAGCGTCTCGTCGTCCATCGCTTCGTTGACGAAACAGAAGCTCCAAACGAAACGGTCATCGGAATTGACGACCGTGTGTGCCGAACCGACATAGTCCAGCAGAGCCTCGTCGTGGATGCGGGAAGCCGTGAAGACCAGCAGTTCCTTGTTCCAGGTCTTCCGGATGGCGTCGGTCATGTCCGCACAGCTGAAGACGATGCGCCAGCTGCTGCCGGCCGAAAAATCGATGCCGTTGCTGCGAAGGGCGGCATCCACGATCTCCTTGTCCGTCCCCAGGATGCCGTCGCTGGCCTGGCGGAAGATCGATGACATGAGAGAATCGTTCCGCGCCTGAACGCTGTGCGTCGTCCGCTTCTTCGTCGCGTTGGCGGCCATCTTCTGTATGCACGCCTTCACATCCTCCAGATCGAAAGGCTTGGTGAGATAATCGGTGGCGCCGTACTGGATGGCCTTTTGCGCATATTCGAATTTTTCGTAACAAGTCAGGAAAGAGAACTCGATGTCCCTGTCTTTCTCGTAAGCATATTCCAGCACTTGCATGCCGTTGCATACCGGCATATCGATATCGCAAAGGATCAGATCGGGCTTCTGCTCGTCTATGATGTTCTCCGCCATCTTTCCGTTGTATGCGCGGAATATCCTGGAGATCCCGAGCTGTGAAAGATCCAGCTGGGACTGAATGACATCGATCGTCGAAATATCGTCATCACAGATCAACAGTTTCATCTTCCGCCTCCTGTTCCGGTATCAGCAGCTCGATGTGAGCACCGCCTTCTTTCTTATTCGATATCCGCAGAAGATCGTCTCTCCTGTAGATCAGATTCAGGGAATAACGCACATTGGTCAGACCCAAATGTTCCTTGGTGAACGGGTCATCTTCCTCCGCCGTTGCCAGCTTCTGCAGGGCCGCTTCGCTGAAACCCGGTCCGTTGTCTTCTTCGATCAGACGGAAACCCTTGAAGCCTTCTTCCTCATAGTACTCTCCTCTGATATCGATATACGCCTTGTTTTCCAGCGTCATCGCGTGTTTGAAAGAGTTCTGCACCAGCGAAAAGAGCGTCAGGTAAGGGATCTGCTCGCTGTAGATCTCCGGGTCGATATCGTAGATGATCTCGATGCTTTCGGGGAAGCGGATCTGCTGCATCTTCACATAACTGTTGATGTTTTTGATCTCGTCTTCCACGACCGTCCAGTCCTTGGCCTTATACAGCATGTATCTGGTGAACGAAGCGAAAGCGGAGATATACTGCCGTATGTCTTCGCCGCTGCCCGTATACGTCAGGTTGTTGATCGTGTTGATCGCATTCAGGAAAGTGTGCGGCTTCACCTGAGCCCTGAGCATCTTCAGCTGGTTCTGCTGTCTCTTGATCTCCGAATCATACTGCTCGATCGTCAGATCTTTGATCCTGTCCGACATCTCATTGAAGCTTCCGTAGAGACCTTCGAATTCCGCGCTGCCGGCCTGCAGGACATCCAGCTTGTATTCAAAATTGCCTTCCGACAGTCTTCTGTTGGCATCGATCAGGTCCCTGATCGGCTCTTTGATCCTGCGGTTCGTGTTGTAGATGAGGATGACGGCCAGGATGACGCAGACGGCGCTGTCTGCGATCATAAAAAACGAAGACAGTCTCCACAGCTGTCCGATGTTCTCCGTCTTCGACACGAGATAAGTCACGGCATCCGCGTTTTTCTGGGCGGTCGGAACGATGACATAGCCGCCGGCAAAATAGCTTTCGCTCTTGTTCCGGTCGATATATCCCGTAAGATCGTCATGTCCCTGTATCGGATAGATCTCGTCTCCCGCATCGATGTAAAGTTCCACGCCGTCGGAAAGCTCTTCATTGGCGGAGAGATCATAAAGATCGAAACCGCTGACGGCACCGATGACATACTTGCCCAGCTTCATGGCATTGTAATAGTAGGCGCTGTCCATGATCCGGACCGTCTTCCACTGCTTGTTTCTGACGGAATAATTATTTGAAAAACTGTAGTCCCTCAGAAAAAACTTCAGGTTGTTGTTTTCGATACCGGAGATGACCGGGCTGTTGTGATAGAGGAAAAGCTCGTTCTCCGTATCGGTCACAAAGATAGCGGTGATGTCCGGAGAACTCATGATCTTTGATTCCAGCACATCGAGCAGACTGTTCCGGCTCACATAATCGATCTCAGGCGATCCCGAACGGATCTCGTTCTTCCTGAATATGATATTCGCCACGTCAAAAATGTGTTCGTATACCGTGTTGAGCCTGTTGTCGATCGAAGAAGTCCAGTTGGAAGCGATGCGGCTGTTGTCTTTGATGAGCGTCTGTCTGTAGAACGTGTCGTAAGTCAGCGAGATCACAATAAAAAACAACAGCGAAGAGATCATGATCCCGCTGATCAGGATCAGCATTTTTCTAATCAATGACTTTTCCATCAGGTCCTTATCGTCCACTATTCATTATAACTAAAAAGAGCGGGAATCACGTCCCGCTCAGTTTACAAATCGTGTCTCAAAGATTATTTGTTGACTTTGACCCACTCATCGGCCTGTGCCTGGAAGTCCGCAACGATCCTGTCGATGCCGGCATCCTTCAGAGCCGCGATGAATTCAGGATACTTCTCATCCGGATTGACATCGCCGTACATCAGAACGCTGCTGTACTGTTCGACGACGTTGGAGACGGCCGTGACCTCATTGAGGACGTTGGTCGTTACAGGGATGAAACCGTAGAGAGGAGGTACGGATGCCTTTTCGAAGAGGATCTTGCCGTATTCGCCGTTGGAACCGGTCTCATTTCCTGATTCATACTCGAGGAAGAAATCGAAGCCGTTGCCGATCATACCGCAGGAGTACATGCAGTTGTAAGGTACGGTGTTGAAGTCTAAGCCTTCCGGATATCTGATCTTTGTATGATCTTCATTCCATTCATAGTCCTGGCCTTCGGCACCGAAGATCAGGGAATCCCATACGAACTGATCCGTGTACAGCAGGTTGATGAACTTCGCTGCAGAAGCCGGATCCTTGCAGGCATGAGAGATACCGATGCCCAATGTGTCGGTCGCCAGATCATCGATACCGATGGTGACGGCACCGAAGTTTGCACCGTAAGTGTTGGTCGTAGAGAACATCGTAGCGATGGATTCGGGATCGTTGGAGTGACCCATGATGACGCCCTTTGCCGAACCGCCCATGACGACGGCGTCATGGCTCAGTGTGTTGGCGGAACCTTCCGGGTCCGCATAACCCTTCTGACGGAACTCGTATGCCTTATAGATGGCATCCTTGAACGCGTCCGTCTCATAGTAGTCGTATAAAGTCGTGCTGTCGCCGACCGTCGCGGTATAAGTACCGACCTGCGAAGTGTGTGTCTTGAGGTTGTAGAGTCTGTTGAACTGATCGCAATATACCAGGAAGTGCTCATCCGGATAAGCGACCTTGAGTTCGGCCAGCGCATCACCGAGCGTGTCGATATCGGTGATCTTGGAAACATCGATACCGGCAGCATCGACCAGATCTTTATTGTAGATCCACTTCCAGTCGAGGACCGTACCGAAGTAACGAGGCATCATATATGTCTGACCGCCGACTCTGCCGTTGCCCATGATCGGCTTAATCATCTCGTAAGTCGGTTTAAGTTCGTTGTCGAGATACGGATCCAGCGGGATGATATAACCGTTGTCAGACCAGCCGGCAACATCGAATACCTGAACGATATCGACGGAACCGTCGGCACCGCCGGCCAGCTCCATCGGGATCGACTGCAGATAGTCGCCGATCGAAGTGATCCTCAGATGGATCTTATAATCGGTCTCGCCTAAAGTATTCAGAAGATAATCATTGATCTGATCTTCTACCTTCTGCGTCGCTTCCAAAGCCGGAACGATGAACAGCGTAGACATATCGATCGTGATTACGGAAGGTTCGTCTCCCTTCTGCTCATTACCGCCTCCCGAGCATCCTGTCATGGATGTCAAAAGAAGCAAAGCAGCTAAAACAACTAAAAGTTTTTTCATTATTTTCTCCTTTTTTAGTCCTTTCGTTATTTCCATTTAATCAGATCCGTGATCCTAATACTTTAAAAAATATAATATCCACTTTTGAATATTTACCTTTTCCCTCGGGAATCGACGCACGATCGGCAGCAAAGTCAAAAAACAAAGACACTTTTTTAATATTCTCAGTAGGTCATGATTCTCTAAAATAAAATCAGTACAAAGGAGATTTTTAATATGTCGACATTACATGTCCGCTTCCGGGCCGAATCTCTTGCCAGAAACGGGGAATTCTACATGCATCTTCCGCCCAAAGATGTCCCGTTCTTCATGAAAGGCAATCCATACTACAAAAGAAAGACGAAGACCCTCATCCTGCTGCACGGATATTCCGGAGACAGCACCGACTGGCTCTACAATTCCGCGGCAGCCGAATTCTCGATGAGATACAACCTGGCTGTCGTCATGCCCAACGGCGACATCAGCTTCTATGTCGATAAAGAAGCGACCGGCCACAAGTACGCCCACTTCATCGGCGAAGACCTCATCAAGTATCTGCAGGATACCTTCGGACTGGCAAAGAAAAAAGAAGATACCCTGATCGCAGGCGTATCCATGGGCGGCTTCGGTGCCCTGCATACCGGGCTCATGTTCCCGAAGACCTTCGGCGGCGTCATCGCCTTGTCTTCCGCCCTGATCGTCGGCGGCCTCAAGAACATGAAGAAAGACATGCCGGATCCCGTCATGGCCAACTATGAGTATTACACGGATACATTCGGCGATCTGCGCAAAGCCGAAAAGAGCGATCACAATCCGGAAGTCCTCTTTAACAACAACGTCAGAAACGGCATAGCCAATCCGCGCATCTACATGGCCTGCGGTCTGCAGGACTTCCTTCTGGAACCGAACCGGAAGATGCGTGATTTCCTGAAAAAACAGAAAGCCGATTTCTTCTACGAGGAAGAAGACGGCGTCCATGACTGGGCATTCTGGACACCTCATGCCTTCAAAGGCATCGAATACCTTCTATCGAAAAAATAAAAAACAGGAGGATCTGTATGAACAATTTTGAAAACGCAAAAGTCCTGGTGAAGCAGGGCTGGCTGCAGGGATACAAAGAAGGGGATGTGAAGATCTTCAAAGGCATCCCGTACGCAGCGCCGCCGGTAGGTGACCGCCGCTTCCGGCATCCGCAGGAACCGGAAAGATGGAGAGGCGTCCGCAAAGCGACGCAGTACTCCGCAGCCGCCATCCAGCACGTCATGGAACAGGAGGATCTCCCGGCAAACGTCCACGGCGTCCCGCAGTTCCTGGCACCTTCCCAATACGAAGAAGACTGTCTCTATCTGAACGTCTGGACTCCGGCAAAGACGGCGGAAGACAAGCTCCCGGTCTTCATCTGGGTCCACGGCGGCGGCATGGTCGCAGGTTCGGGCTGTGAAGTCGTCTGCGACGGCATCGGCTTCGCCAAGAGAAAAGACATCGTCGTCGTCACCATCAACTACCGTCTGGGCTTCTTCGGCTTCTTTGCCCATCCGGAGCTCACCGCCGAGACCGGCGGCACCAGCGGCAACTACGCCCTCTACGACATCCGTCAGGCCTGCCTCTGGGTCAAAAACAACATCGAAAGATTCGGCGGCGATCCGAAGCGCATCACCGTAGCCGGACAGTCCGGCGGCGCGGCAGCGACCGGCGCTTTGCACGCATCCCCGCTGATGAAAGACATCATCCAGAGAGTCTCCATCGAATCCGGTCCGATCTACTGGGGCTTCATGCAGCCGGGTCCGAGAGAAAGGATGGAAGAGCTCGGCGTCGAATATATGAATTACATCGGCGTCAAGTCCGTCGAAGAGCTCAGGACCAAAGACGCCTGGGAACTCTTTGACAAGTACGAAGAATTCCAGAGATCCAAAGGCATCGGACCGATGGGCTTCGGCTTCACCTTCTGCGTCGACGGCGAGTTCATCCCGAAACCATACGGCGAGATCATGGACAGCCACGGATTCAACGACTTCGACGTCCTGATGGGATCCTGTGCCCAGGAATTCCCGGCCGTGAAAGCCGATGAGTATTCTGTCGAAAAATTCCACGAATATCTTGAAGATGCCTTCGCCGATGCGGCGGAAGACATGAAGAGATGGTATCCTGCCGCAAACGGGATCGAAGCGGCAAAACAGGTATCGACGATCGCTTCCGACATCATGCTGCTGGGCTCGGCAAAGATCGGTGAACTCACCCATGCGAAAGGGATCAAGAAAGCCTATATCTGGCTCATGTCCAAGGAAAACGAGACCGAGAGAGGTCACAACGACGGTTCTCCGCACTGCGCGGAGATGCCATACGTCTTCGGCAGGGTCGATACCGGCGAAAGAAATCCGTTCTTCCCGTATCACTGGGTCGGAGCCGACTACGACTTCATGGAACTGATACAGAACTATTGGTACAACTTCGCTGCGACCGGCAACCCCAACGGAGAAGGTCTCCCCGAATGGAAGGCCTATGCCGATAAATTCGATATCATCAATCTGAACAATCATTCCGCAATGATACCGGCAGAGCAGCAGGAAAAATATCACTACTACTACGACAAGCTTTTGAGCAGCAACTATGTCGTGAGGCTCTTCGGAGCTCCGCGCTTCACTCCCAAAGATGAATAAGGAAGCGCTGCTCGAGATCCATGTCGACATCGCCGAAAGGGGTTTAAAGATGCAGACGGAGCTTGGCGAGGTGTCGATGATCCCGTTCTCCGGGACCGTCGACTGCAAGCTCTTCAAAGGCATCGTCGAACCCTGGGGCGTCGATACGCAAAGAGTCGATCCCACCGGCATGCGCCATCTTTCCGCAAGGTATGTCCTGAGCGGAAAAGACGAAGCGGGGCAGGATTGTCACATCTACATCGAAAACAACGGCATCATGGCCGATGAACCTTCGCTGCAGTTCAAGACCGTACCGACCTTCCTGACCGATTCGAAGCTGCTTGCGCCTTTGCTTCACAGCAACCGCTTCATCGGGACCGGGACCGTCGAAAAAGACGGCCTCTGGATCCGCTTCTATCAGATCGATCAGTATTAGGTATATTGAAAAGCCCGGTCTGTCACCGGGCTTTTTTCATGCTTCTGTTTTTTTTATTCGATGGTGTAGGTCTCGGCTTCGAAATCGACAGACAGTTTCGCGCGGCCGCTGGCATTCTTCCATTCGATCTCCATCTTCGTCCCGTTACATCCGACGCTGATATCGGCATCTTCGGTGAAGACCGGACAGGTGTTGCGGTATCTGAGCAGCTCGAGCTGCTTACTCACCACGTCGCTCTTTAACAGCTCTTCGGCCTGCTGCAGAGAGAGGTTGCTGCGGTTGATCTCCTTATGACCGCCCACGCCCGCTCTTCTCATGGCTTCATAGTCGTTTCTTCCGGCAAAGAGATCGAGATACCAGATCTGCGGTTTGCCCGGCATGAACAGCTGTATCGCTCTGGCCATCAGCATTCTTCGATCGCTTTCGCCCAGGGCGCTGTAGTAGGTGGCGTTGACCTGATAGTAGACGTTCTTGGCTCCGTGCAGATCCTTGACGTAACCGCCTCTGTCGACGACCGTGTCGATCATCTTCTGGATATCCTCTTCCGGAAGCAGTCCCTTGAGATCGAGCAGAGGGATCCCGTCGTGGCATCCCAGCATGTTCACGGTCAGGATCTTGTTTTCGATGACCTCGTCCGCCCATTTCTTGAGATACATGCCGTTCTTGCGGATGAACGCGTCGATCAGCAGTCCCGGCAGGAAGAAGTCGTAGACCATGTATCCCTTGTCGGCCAGCAGCCTGTAGGTCTTCTCACCGTAGCTCGCATGGATCTCCGGAAGCAGTGTCAGACCGTATTCCTTCGCGATCCCGTTGATCTTTTCCAGCAGATCCCAGGTGCCCGGATCATTGAGGAAGTTCCTCTCGCCCGGTTCCTTCGGTGCATAGGCGAAGGCATCGAGCCTGACGATGGCGACGCCGTAGTCGGACAGTTTCTTCAAAGTCTCGCGGTAATAGTCCCAGACTAACGGAGATTTGATGTTGAGATCCATCTGGCCAAGATAGCTGCGATGCGCGTTGAGATAGGCGGCCACTTTATCTTTGTATCCGTTCCATCTGCCCAGATCGAGCTCCCTGAGGTCTTTCTTTTCCTTCAGCTGTACGGATAGCAGCCCGCAGATCTCTTTTGCCGTCTCGTACTGCAGTCCCAGCTCCCTTACCAGAGCCAGCGGATCGGGCTGATTGTAGATGACTTCCTGATAGAAGGTGTTCCAGTACGGGACTTCCTTTCCGTCGGGGAAGCGGACCATCAGGATCGGCAGTCCGGGCTTGCGGAAAAACATATTGCCGATATATTTCTGTTCCGGAACGATATATCCTTCTTCGTTCATCTCGCCGCAGCCTTTCCAGAAACGGTTCCAGTCGATGAAGAAATCGCGGTATTTCGAATCCTCTCCGTATCTCAGGATGTCCTGAAACTGCGGTGACAGCACCGAGATGTGATTGAGGATGAAGTCCATCAGCAGGTCGATGTTCAGGTCATGAAGATCCTCGATGTCCTGCTTGTCCGCAAGACTTTCGCTGATGTCGTAACTGATCAGGGAGAATCCCCGGTCAAGGTCGGTATTGAAGACGCTCGGCAGGATGTAAAAAGATCTGAAGACATCCTTGAACTCTTCCTTCTTGAGAAGGGAAACGATGTCGGACAGATGTCCGCCGATGCTGTCGGGATAGGCGTTGAGAAGGGTACCGATCCCCATTTTCCTGTTTTCCATATCTTTCTCCTGAAACTACATCAGTTCGCCCGATTTGGCGATCCTGATCTTCGCATATCTGCCCCGGTCGTCCAGTTCCTCCTGTTCGATCGAAAGCACCATGGTCGTAAACGCCGAATCGGTCTTTCCGTCACGCGCCCGCATGCGGCGGTGTTCCCTGGTCTCTTCCGGTGTGGAGTTCAGCAGGATCGGAACATCGATGCCTTCGATATTTTCGTTTCCGCCGTGGGTCCATTCGATGATCAGCACGCCGGTATCGCTGAAATCGACCGGGTCATACCAGCGCTCCTCTTCCTTTCTGCCCATCCGCTTGAGCAGGATGCAGTCTTTTCCTTCCTTGAAGTCTCTGATGATCCCGTTGACTTCCGGATAGTTCTGCTCCCGGAGCGTTCCCAGATACCCTTTGAGGGCGGCTCTGCCTTTTTCCTGATAGGTCTTCAGCCACGGATAATCACTGACTTTCGCGGGATCGGGATCGCTCTCCTCCTCCCACAGCCTAAACAGTGTTTCTTTGACTTTTTCGTCGTACAGTCCTTCATCCACCAGGCCTCTCAATCCGGCAGCCCGGAAGACGGAGAGCCGTTCGGCATCGTTATACATGGGGATGCGGTAGGGATAATTGTCGCCGGACATGACATAGGCACCGATCCCCGCTTCCTGCAGATAATACGTCAGCAAGGAAGCGATCTCGCTCTTGCCGACACCGGAACCGCCGAACACGGACACGACGACTTTTTCGCTTCCGGTCTTCCAGATCTCTTCGATCAGCAAAGGAAAGATCTTTTCCGCCTTCCTGATATGATCCTCACCGATCGCGATCTTGTCTCCCGGCATGTCACCGTGAGGTATGTTCTCTTTCAGCTTCGGCGCATGCCAAAGCGAAAGATCGATCTGTTCCAGTTTTTCCTTCAGCATCATTCCCCCTCCAATACGTATTTGCGCAGATATGCGGCAAGCTCCCTGCCCATGCGGGCATTCGTCTTCAGCGAAGGATGTCCGGCCGCGCCGTAACCTTCGGTCATCATGTTGATCGGAATGTATTCAAAGCAGCAGATCCTTTGATCTCCCGTCTCTTCCCTGATCTCCTTCACGACGTCGCGGATGTGATGATAGAGATAGTAGTCCATCGATCCCAGCGTGCAGCAGACGAACGTATCCGGACCGTTTGCTTCCCGGACCTGTTTCACGAATTCCTTGTATCTGACATGGAACCATCTTTCCATGTCGGCGACTTCGCTGAAATCGCGGTAGAAACGGATCGGCGTGCAGTCGTTGGTTCCGAGGTTCAGCACGACGATGTCGTTGTGTTCCTTTTCAAAATCCCAAAGACCGCTGTCCTTGTGATACTTGTCGTCATAAAGCTTGTCGGTATAGCGGTAGATGTCTTCCATCGCATGCATCGGGAACAGCGGATGTTCGGGAACGACGGCGGCGATGCCCGACTCGCAGATCATCGAGACGTCATAACCCAGCTCCCTGGCGGCCAGCGGACCGTAGGCGAGCCAGCCGTTCTCTTCGGAGGTCTTGAATTCAAAGGAGTTGTTCGGAGCTTCGTTGCCGAAACCGCAGGTGATCGAATCGCCGACGACTTCCATCCGCGGACGTCTTTCCTCGACTTTATAGAACGTGCCGTCCGTTTCGATCTCGGCGATCCCCAGTTTGCCTCTGGCGTTCTCCGACAGCTTCAAAATGCGTAAGACCTTTTCGCTCTCTTCTTCGCTTTCATAGAGCGTCACCCACTGATCCTGTTCACGGCACTCATGACGGAAGATCAGCTCATCTCCGTCGGCCAGCGCGATGCACGGCCAGTCAGCCGGCGGTACCGGCATGCCCGGAGGAGACGGCACGAAGTCGGAATCCGCAAGGACACGGACCTTCAGGGTCTTTCCCCTGACTCCGATCGAGATCCCGGAAAGAGTCCAGTTGCAGAAAAGGGCTTCTTTCTCTTCGTCATAGACCGTCCTTCCGTGGATCTGCGCAAAAGGCAGGGCTTCTTTGATCAGCATGGTTTTTCCTCCTTCAATACATAACTGTACATATCTTCGCTCGGCACATACGTGACCTTGACTTCATTGTTCAATAAGCCCGGCAGCCAGTCTTTCATATAGCGCATGCCGAGTTCTTCCCAGTTGTAATGGCCGATGCAGACGGCCGCCTTGACGTGTCCCAGCTGCACCGCATCGCGGATGTAGGACAGTACGGTCCAGTCGATGACTTCTCCCGGAATGATGAGGTCCGCTTTCTTTTCCAGTGTCTCGATGACCTTGACCGAATACTCGCCCTTGCTGCCGTCTTTTCTTGTGTAATCGTTTGGGAAGAGGTGGCCGACCAGAGCGATCCTTGAAACACGGGCTTGCGGATCGCCGACGACGCGGGCTCCGTTGAGTCCGATCGTATCGATCAGTTTGCGGCAAAGATCTTCGACGCTCGTCTCTTCGATCTCCACCAGATAGTGGGCAAACAGTCCGGTATCCGTATCGATCTGCGCCCTGTCTTCCCAGCCCATGTATTTCAATACGCCGGCAAAGATGGAGTCAGGGTCATTGGCATGCATGTGATCGTGGTCGCGCCAGATGGCGATCCCATGATCGTCCAGCAGTTTTCTCTTTTCTTCATAGACCGCATTGCCGAACTCTTCGAACCAGCCGTCTTCGTCCGCCGACGTATAGAACGTCGGTTCGTGGACGACGATCAGGTTGGCACCCAGTTCGATCGCCTTGCGGATGACGTGGATGGTCGGCGACATCGCACAGACCACGCCGCTGCATTCCGCATCGGGATCGCCGCACTTGAACGTATCGCAGCCTTTGTAGCCCTCCAGATGAGGGTGGTAATCCAGGATCCTATCGATCACTTCTCTGATCTTCATTTTCTATACCTCACATGTGAACGGGAAGGCCGGATCGCCTTCCGAATTGTATAACGGGTCTTCGACATAATTGCTTTCACAGAAACGGACCGTGATCTTCTCTTTCGGGAAATCGCCCTTCAGGATCAGCGTATCCTCCCGGATCTGTGCCTCGTATTGCAGCTGTCTGCCGTCACATTGTAAGATCAGATACTTCGGAAGATCTCCCTTGACGGCCAAGCCTTCTGCAGCGTTGTCAAAGCGAAGGAAGATATCCGTATCCCTCTTTGCTTCGACCATTCTCGGACAGTCCGCCGTCAGAGACGTATCACCGAAACTGTGTTTCATGACGGTCCGCGCCAGCCGCTCCCCGACGATCTTCTTGTGACGCGGATGGATGTTGTAGCGTTCTCCGGCATCCAGGATGCAGATATCGTAGACGCCTTCCAGCGCTTCCGCGGCTCTGGCTTGCTGGTGACGCATCAGGTCATAGTGTTTGGCGGCAGTCGCCCCGACGCCTTCAAACGGCGCCAGTTCGATCTGGTAAAACGCCAGATCTTCATTCCAGAGCTTTCTCCAGCTTCTGATCAGCGTGATCATCGAAACGTCGTAGATGTCCGCCCAGTCCCGGGCATCGTCGTCTTCTCCCTGATACCACAGGAAGGCGCGGATGCCATATGGCGCGACCTCCTTCAGCATATTTTCATAAAGTCCGGAAGGCCTCACGTTCGAACGGGGACCCGGACCGTAAGGCGCATAATCCGGTGTCGGCAGGGAAGAAGGATCGAAGTTCTCAAAGAACTCTTTTCCGAACTCTCCCATCATGAACCTTCTTTCGAATTCCAGCTGTTCGGGGCTCATGTCCGGGACCTTGACTTCGCTGGCGGTGATGTATTTCTGCCAGTTAGTGCTGTCACAGGCGTCCTCATGCCATTTCAGGATCTTCTCCAGTGCCTTTTCTTTCTTCAGATCCTCCGGCGCCGTCCAGGCTGCCGCCGGCGTACCGCCCCAGTTGCAGCTGATGATGCCTACCGGTACGTCCAGTTTCTTCCGCAGGACCATGCCCATGTAGGCTCCGACCGCCGTAAACATGGACCGGTCTTCTTCCGCTTCCCAGGTACGCCAGAAACCCGCTTCGGGTTTGTCGTTGATCTCCAGGAAACCCTTGAAAGCCGTCTGCGGGGACGTGTAGCAGCGAAGCAGACCGTCGTCTTTCATCTTCATGGCTTCTTGGAAGTCGATGTCATATTTCATCAGGAACTCCATGTTCGACTGACCGCCCGCCAGGAAGACTTCGCCGACCGCAACGTTTTCGAATATGATCTTCTCTTTCGTGCGTGACGAGCTGACGCTCAGCTTCGTTTTCCTGCAGGCCTTCTGTGCCGGAAAGACAGCTGACCATCTTCCTTTTTCCGCAGAGACTTCTCTCTTCAGGCCGTTGAATTCAACGGTCAGGATATCGTCACCGGCGGAAGTCCCCCAGATCCGGATCTCCTTGTCCCTCTGCAGGACCATGTTTTCACCGAAAACATCCGCTAGCCGAAGTTTCATTTAGAGTATCCTTCCTTCCGTATCCTTGAAGAAGCGGTCACAGTCTCTGGCAGCCAGTTCCGGCATCTCATCGGCACCGCCGTGTCCGAGATGCTGGTACATCAGATAGACGGCTCCCGGGATGGCTTTGGCACATTCCAGTGCCGCTTCCGGTGTCGCCAGAGGATCGAGTCCGCCTTCCCAGATCATGACCGGGAAACGGATCTCATGGAGCCGTTCCAGCAGTTCTTCCTGAGACCGGGCGTTGCAGCCGGTCATGTCGCCCAGCATCGGCAGGGCGAATTCTTCTTTCTTGCGATGCATCAGGATATCGAGGTGTTCCTCGAAGTTGGCCTTCCTTCTTTTCAGCCGCTGCGGGTCTTCGGTCGGCCAGGTCTCGATCCAGGCGGTCTTTCTCAACTGTTCCTCGTTGCCGACGAACTCTTCCGCATGATCTCTCATCTTGGCTAAAGGAGCCGGCAGATCGCGCTGTTCGTGATACTGGGTGATACCGTCGCAGCAGACATAGGCGCGGATCAGTTCCGGTCTGTGGAATGCGATATACCACGGTGCCCAGTTGCCGTGGGAGATCCCGGTGTAATAAAAAGAACCGATGCCCATGGCCTCGGCGAACGCCATCAGGTCTTCGCCCCAGACCTTCGCATAGTCTCTTCGCGTGTCATCAAAAATATGTTCGGATCCCCCGTAGCCCCTCATATACACCAGAAAACAGTGGTAGTCATAAGGAGGCTGTCCCAACAACGCCATATGGGAGTCCTTGAAAAAGAAGTTCTGCGTCGAAAGCAGATACTTGTTTCCGCTTCCGTATTCCCTGTAAGCCAGGGTCGTGCCGTTCACCTTTATCGTCTTTATCTCATGCATGATCTCGTCCTCTTGTTTTCCATTTTCAGCATAACAAGTCCGTCCCGCCGAAAAAACTAAAATAAATGCCTTCATTTATAATTTTCTATCCTGATTTCCTATTTTCAAAAATCATGTTTACATATTTAAAAGCGTAAAGCTCCGGCGGTCTGAAATAATATACTTGTAATGCTGGCTCCACATTTACAGCAAATAAAAAGGAGGAAAACCCGTCGCTCGCGGTCCGGCACAGTGGAGACGTGCCGTCAGTGTTGAAGATCCTTCGTGTCGGTCTTCAATGAGGTACAAAGGCGGAGGCTGATGTACCAGAGCAGAAACAATGTCAAGTATTACACTGAAAAACATCAAGAAGATCTATCCTATCACAGCTGAAGAAGTGAAGCAGAACAAGAAAGCTGCCAAGAAACGCAAAGAGACACCGGCAGTCGATGAAGATGTCTTCGTTCCGAATCTGCAGATCACCGACGAAGGCGTCGTCGCCGTTCAGGATTTCAATCTGGAGATCAAAGACAAGGAATTCGTCGTTCTCGTCGGTCCGTCGGGCTGCGGCAAGTCCACGACCTTGAGGATGATCGCCGGTCTGGAAGAGATCTCCGACGGCGAACTCTACATCGGCGACAAACTTTCCAACATCATCGCACCGAGGGACCGGAATATCGCCATGGTCTTCCAGAACTATTCCCTCTATCCGCACATGACCGTCTATGAAAACATGGCATTCTCTTTGAAGCTCGCCAAACTTCCGAAAGACGAGATCGACAAAAAGGTCAAGGAAGCAGCCAGGACACTGGAGATCACCCAGATCCTCGACCGTCTGCCGAAAGCTCTTTCCGGCGGACAGAGACAGCGTGTTGCGATCGGCCGTGCCATCGTCCGTCAGCCTCAGGTCATCCTGATGGATGAACCGTTATCCAACCTCGACGCCAAACTGCGCGGACAGATGCGTTCCGAGATCATCCGTCTGCGTCAGAAGATCGATACGACCTTCGTCTACGTTACCCACGACCAGGTCGAAGCCATGACCCTCGGCGACAGGATCGTCGTCATGAAGGACGGCTTCATCCAGCAGGTCGGCACACCTCAGGAAGTATTCAACCATCCGGAGAACGTCTTCGTTGCCGGCTTTATCGGAACGCCGCAGATCAACTTCTTCCACAACGTTCCGCTGAGCATCAAGGACGGCGACTACTACATCACCATCCAGGACAAAGAAATCAGGCTCGATGACGTACACCAGAAGGCTCTGAAAGAAAAGAAACAGGAACCGATCAATACGGTCGTCGGTGTCAGACCGGTCCATATCGAGATGGCAGACGAAGGCTTTACCGGCAAGATCGAAGTATCCGAAATGATGGGCAGCGAAGTCCATCTGCATATCAACCTCAACGGTGACGACATCGTCGCCGTCATACCGACCGCCAACCTGGATCTGAAGAAGGTCGAGATCGGCAAGGACTTCACCTTCAGTTTCAATCCGTCCCTGATCCACATCTTCGATGCGGAGACGGAGAAAAATCTGATCTAAAACAAAGGTCCTGCAAAGGACCTTTTCGAAAGGACAGACCATGTACGAAAACAACTACAAGGCATTAAAAACGGCGGTCGACAGCGACGCCGTCATCATCAACATCTCCAGACACCGCAACCCTGACGGTTCGATGAACATCGCCCAGTTCAAGGAAGCCTGGAACAAGACCCTCGAAACATTTGAAGTGACCTATCTCTGGGAGAAGGGCAAGACCCCGAACTATGACGGCCGCGATCCGCTTCAGCCGGAACCGTCCATCGTCTTCGTTCCCGCCCAGGGGACCGAAAAGAAACAGGGCACGGTCATCGTAGCGCACGGCGGCGGCTTCGAGATCCGCACGGGCTGCGAAGGGATGAACGTTGCGGAATACTTCTCCCATAACGGCTTCAACACCGCGATCCTGACCTACCGTCTGCGCCCCTACGGACGCATGGACGCTTTAGCCGACATCAAACGGGCGATCCGCCTGCTCAGAGCGAAAAAAGAAGAGTTCGGCATCACTGACAAGATCGTCTGCATGGGCTTCTCGGCCGGGGCGATGCTTTCGGGGAATGTGGCAACGCATTTCGACGAAGGGGACAAGGACAGCGACGATCCCATCGAACGGGAATCCTGCCGTCCGGACGGGATCGTCATGGGCTACGGCGCATTCGCCTTTGCCGGACTTCCTGCCGGGCTCTTTGCCGATCCGTTTGCCAAAGAGACCCGCAATCCGTTCTTTGCCGACAAGAAGGAGCTGATCTACCTGTCTCCGGAAGCCAACATCACTCCGGACACACCGCCGATGTTCATCTGGCAGACCAACAGCGACGATCCGCGCCACTCTTTCACGCTGGGACAGGCCTTGACGATGAACGGCGTTCCGTTTGAGATGCATCTGTTCCCGGAAGGCGTTCACGGCATGGCACTGGCGGACGGCCACAACGACCTTGCGATGGATCTCCCGCATGTCCACAAGTGGGCAGATCTCTGCTGCGACTGGCTGAGAAACATCCTCTGAGATATTCAAAGGCCCGGATCACCGGGCCTTTTTTGTTTTTGTCTCTAATAAAATTTCCGTTTCAACGTTTTTTAGCGGCAAACCTCCATATGCGGTCCCTCGACACAGAGCTTCATGACTGATCCTTCCGCATCGAAATCCTTCCATTCGGGAAGTCCTTCTTCATTGGGATCTCCCGTTTTCGCGAAATTCGCCCAGTATCTTCGCATCAGGCCGGACAGCTTTTGATCTTCTTCCGTGTACGGCCTCCAGGAGCCGTCCAAGGTACCGAACTGATAGCGGTTGTCACAGGAATGCGGAACGCCCGCATCGTCACCCGGCTGTTTCCGGTCGAACACGTAGACGAAGGAATGTCCGTACAGCTTCGCAAACGCCAGGACCTGGGCGTAGGTATCGCTTCCGAAAGGAGGCGTCTTTTCGTTTGCCCCTTCGTCTGCCGTACAGCCGATGATCACATCGACATCCGCCAGCCTTCCCGAAACGAGGGTCTCATCGATCTCTTCGGTCAGGGAATATCCGTCGACACAGAGCGTGAAGCCGTTGAAAAAGCCCAGCTTGTCATTGGCGTCCCGCAGGACCCGCCAGTCGAGTTTCCGCATCTCTTCGACACTCCTGCAGCCAAGCGACTCCATGAAGGCGACGCCCATCCGTTCCTGTTTTTCATGCGAAGCTTCGGGCATCAAAGTCCCGACGCCTCCGGCCGACTGGACGGAGATGCGTGCGATCAGATCTTTCGACAAAGGCGAGCAGGCCAGAGCCAGCGAAGACCTTCCTCCGGCCGACTGGCCAAAGACCGTCAGGTTCTGCGGATCTCCGCCGAAGGCTGCGATGTTTTCTTTCACCCACCTGACCGCCATGATCTGGTCCATCAGGCCGTAGTTGCCGCTGTGTCCCTGTTCCGCGGTGAGATCCGGGTGGCAGAAATAGCCGAAGACGTTCAGCCGGTAAGTGATGCTGACAAGGATGACGCCCTGTTCACAGAAACCGTCACCGCAGTATTCGTAATCCGACCCGTACCACTGCTGCAGTCCGCCGCCGTGGATATAGATCATCACCGGCAGCCTGTCGTTCTCGGACTTCGCCGGCGTATAGATGTTCAGATAGAGACAGTCCTCCGACATCTTCGGCGGATAGGGATAGTTCTTGATGTGGATGTAGGGATGTCCGCTGTCATCGGTGATGTCATCGACCGCCGTCTCCCATCTGTCGTATTGGGCACAGGCATCGCCGTAGGTATCGCAGACCCGGACGCCTTCGAAAGGCTCCGCTTCTTCGGGAGCCCGCCAGCGGAGCTCACCGACCGGCGGCTTTGCATAGGGGATCCCCCTGAACAGCGCATAGCCGGCGTTGGATCTGACTGAGCGGCAGATGCCCTGTTTTGTCTTGGCGAGGCTGATCATGAATTAACCGATCTCGATCTTCCCGTTCCGGCGGGAGAAGTGTTTCAGGAAGTCGTAAGCCAGACGGCAGGTATACGGACGGATCTCGTGTTTTTGTTTCGAAACGGAGACGAATTTCGTATAGATGTTGCCGTCCTTGCTGCGGAAGGAGCGCACATGCGTGACGCTTCCTTCGAAATCGGGGTCATGAAGGAGCTCTTCTTCGTCGCCCTTGACACCGTAGACCGGATCTTCCCAGCTGTTTTTATTTTCTTTATCCGCGTCGTATGATCTTGCGACGCCGTTTACCTTGAATGTGTGCTTCACGCGTTCGTAACACTTGCCTTCCTGGAATGGAAGTTCCGCCAGAGGCGACTCCTCGCCGCCGACATAGAAGACCGGTACCATCACATCCTGATTGACTCTCGGTGCTTTCGCAAATTGGGCGTTCTCGCCGACATCGACGGTCGCACACATCGGTGCCAGGGCGGCAAAATATTCCGGATACTCCTGATACATGTCCCAGGAGCGGATCCCGCCCATCGAGAAGCCGGTCGCATACAGCCTTCCGGCATCGATCGCATATCTCTTCTCAAGGTCGTTCACGATCTGCATCGTTTCGCTTGCCGTGACGTTCAGATGCATCTCCACCGCACAAAGCATGAAGCCGTTCTCTTTGGCGATCTGCGGCCATTCCCCGATGACTGCCGTAGCGACCGCCGTATCGCCGCCGCCGTGGAAGCACAGCAGGAGCGGGAACGGATGTTCCCTGTCATTCAGATCGAGCTTTTCATCATAGAAAAGCACGTATCCGACTTCATGCGTTTTCTCCTTGATCACGACATTGTCTTGTGAAGTCCTGACGGTCATCCGCTCCGGCTTCATCACGATGCCTTCCTTGCGGAAGTTGACCGATCTTCTGATCTTGCCTGCCCAGCGCTTATAGTCGCCGATGTAGCGGTCGTACTGATCGATGACATCGAGCTTCTCACAGACCGCGACTCTGTTTCTGCCGGATCGAAGAGCTTTGTTGACCTCTTCGCTGTTGCCGACTGAGACTATGCTTACGTCTTCGCAGCTGACTTCCGGAACGATGCTCAGTCCTTCCAGCGTGATGGCCGTCATGGTGATGTCCGCCATGCCGAGGTCACCCATCGAAGACTTTCCGCTGATCTCTCTCAGATAATTCCGTGCGAAATAATCCGCACCTTTTCCTTTTGTGTAAATGTAGGCTGCGACCGGGGAACCGAAGATATAATACTCCGGCACCGGATCGAAACCTTCCCGTTCCATCGCCCTGGCTTCGAAAGGATTTCTGGGGACCTTATCGTCGTAAAGGATGCCGTGGCTGAAACCCCACTGCTTGATCCTGGTCTTGGCTATGACCGCTTCGTAAAGACCTTCTTTTTCCTCGTCCCAGTTTGTCAGCGGGTTGAGGAAGATCACCGATCCGCCGTTTTCCGAAGCGATCTTCGACAGACCGCTCTCATCCGCATATCTCACGGCCTCATCCTTTCCATACGCCCCGTTTCCGGCAACCATCAGCAGCGGTGCCGAATAACCGTAGTTGATGATGTCGCCGTTCATGACATCCAAAGGCTGATAGACGAAGATATCGTGCCCTTCGATCTTTATAGTTGTTATATATCCGCCGTCTGCCGTTTTTTCCGTCAATACTGTTCTGATCGCATCCATTGTCTTTCTCTCCTTATCTTCTTCTATTGTCTTCCGTCCGTATCCGTCCTTCCATCAATCATCTATCCTGTTTTTCCAAAAAAGTGTATTCCGTTTTTGAAAGAAGCTTCCACATATTCAAAATACTTTCCGGAAGATATCCTCTACAATGACATTGGATGAACAAAAACAAGATCTTTACACTTCCCTTCCTGATGGTCCTCTTCGTGAGCGTCATCAGCGGAGCGGCATCCTACATGGTCAATCCGATCCTGCCGGCCTTCCTGGTCTCAAGAGGAGCGCCGATGGAACTGACCGGGATCATCTCCTCCCTGATGAGCCTTGTGGCCCTTTTCGGAAGACCGTTCTCCGGAGCGGCCAGTGACCGTTTCAACAAAAAATATCTGATGATCCTTTCCTATGCCATGTCGATCGTCTGCCTTTTCCTCTATTCAAAAGCGGACAGCGTGCCGATGATCGTCTTCGTCAGGATCCTCAACGGCATCGCTTTCTCCCTGAGCGGAACGGTATCGATGGCCTTCGGAGCGGACTTCCTGCCTCTGGACAGGCTGGGGGAAGGTCTCAGCTACATCGGCATCGGGACCGTCGTTTCGACGATGATCGGACCGCAGCTGGGTGACATCATCGACGCCCGTTTCGGAATGGAACAGATCTTCGTCTGGGCCGGCCTGCTGAACTTTCTCTGTGCCGTCCTGACATATCTGATCCCTTACAAGCCGCGGAATACGGAAAACAAGGAAAAGTTCGTCTTCCGTTTCAGCGATTTTTTCGCTCCGGAACTGACGATGTATATCTTTCTGATCGGCATGTTGTCGGTCGGAAACGGCATCCTGCTTTACTATCTGAAAGATTTCGGAAACAGCCGCAACATCGCCGGCATCAGTCTTTTCTATACCGTCAGTTCGATCGCAACGGTATTGACCAAACCGCTGACCGGCAAGTGGCTCGATCGGAAAGGCATGGCCTATACCATCTATCCGGCCTTCCTGATCTCCATCGCCTTTGCCTTGTGCTTCGGCCATGCGTACGCCTTGCCTATGGTACTGGTCGCCTCCGTCCTGAAAGCGGTCGGGCAGGGCAGCGGATCCTCGGCCATCCAGGTCGATTCCGTCAGGAAACTCGGACTCAACAGGAGCGGGGTCGCTTCCGGCAGCTGCTATATCGGCATGGATCTGGGCAATGTCCTGGGACCGGCCATCGGCGCTTTCGTCATCTCGAGATCAGGTTACGGCGCGCTCTTCGACGTCTATGCGCTTTTGCTGGCATTGTGCATCCCGGCGTATTACTTCTATTCCCGGAAAAGATCCTGAAATGACGGCGGCAAAGCCGTTACCGTAAGACAAAAAAGCCTTCAGAGGCTTTTTAATGTATGTATCAGTTTTTGATCGCCGGAGCTCATTCCTCATCCGGTGACCACGATCTCTGTAACGGTTCGACGCGGATCTCTCCGCTGACCCTGCAGCAGACCTGGTACTTGTCTTCGTAGACGATCTCGCCGGGATAATTGGTATAGACGAGATAATACGGATGATGATAACGGTCGAGAAGCCACATGACCGGCTTCATCATCTTCATCATGATGTCGGCATTTTCAACTTTGAACCAGCAGATGACCTTTTCCTGATTTTTACAGGGCTCAGGCCAGGGGAGTTCGTGGGCAAACCAGTCGTTCAGTTCGAGGAAAAGATCCGCATCTTCCTGTTCCATCACCTCGTCCTCCAGCATCTTCATGCACATCGAAAAAACGCCCTTCTGCCACATGGTGTTTTCCGCATATTCCTGCCCCTGGATCCGTAAGTATTTAAAATCCATCACGCCGCTCCTCTTCATGCTTTTTAGACAAGCCCGGCATAAAGCCGTTGACTGAAATGATCGTTCTGTATCGCAGATACTTTCATTATACAATACCCGTCGATTTTAAAAGGATCCCCGCTTACGATCGCCGCTTTCAAAGACAGCAGTAAAAAGAAGCGGATCTCCGCTTCTTCTCTCTGTTTTATTCGGGGTCTGCCGGGATCTCGTCGTTTCTTTCAAACAGCATCACGGTCTTACCGGACTGCATTTTGATCCCGTTTTCTCCCTCCGTGATTATGTTGCTGTTGAGCACTTCCTGCAGCGTGAACGTTCTTTCCGATTTGATCTTAGCGTCCTCGATAATGCGTATGATCCCCGTTCCGTCTTCTTTGATCTCCATGTACGTATAGTACGATCTGTCTTCCCACTGCTTCTTTAAGAATTCCTTCATTTCTTCGTCATCTTCATATCCTGTCAGGAGATATTTTCCGGCGTATTTTTGAATCAGTTCATCATTCACGATGACACCTTTTCTGATCCTTATCACAAGCTGATCCGAACCCTTCACATCAGGATTGCTGACGCGGATCAGGTAACCGTTGCTGTCCATCCGGTCCGGAAACCGCGTTCCCAGATATTCTTCCGTATACAGGACATATGCTTCCATTGCTTTCTCCGGGCTCTCATAGCTGAGCGTCACCTTCAGATCGCAGTTTTCTTCTTCCGGGTCTTCTTCCGTTTCCGTGTTCACGGGTCTTAGATCCATGACTTCGTCCGGCATCAGGAATTCCGTTTCTCCGATGCGGGCTTTCTCATCTGTTTCCTGCTGAGCGCTGCCGGCCTCTTCGTTCTTGGAGGAACATCCCGCCAGGGAAAACACCGTCAGCATCATCATCAATACAATAATCGCTTTTTTCATATCTGCCTCTTTTCAATACTATCTATTATACTGGACGGACCGGTCCGATTCCGCACTTCTTTTCGACATTCTTTTTTTTCATTTTGTTTATCTGTAATACTTATGGTCCTGCCGATCTGCATCGGCTATTATCAGCTTATTTCATTTTAACATGCGGGATGGTACAAGTTTGAATTATGGAACATCCGTCAACTGTACGCTGTTTCAATATCGGTCACACTCTGACCGGACGTCGATCCGCTCCAAACACGGTCCTCCGCCGTTTCCTGCTCAGTCGTGCTTGTTTGTGCCTCTGTCCGGTTCAGGTATAATACTTATATACAGGAACGATCAAAACAATGATAAAGAAACTCAGAGATCAGATCAATTCTTATTTCGTGGGAAAAGAAGATGTCGTGGATGATCTTTTGATCTGTCTTCTTTCCGGAGGCCACGTCTTACTTGAAGATGTGCCCGGTGTCGGTAAGACCACATTGGCCAGGACCCTTTCTTCCAGCATTGACTGCAGTTTCGGCCGGATCCAGTTTACTCCGGATACGCTGCCGTCGGATGTGACCGGCGTTTCGATCTACAACATGACGAGCGGAGACTTCACCTACAAGGAAGGCGCCATCATGCACCAGCTGATCCTCGCCGATGAGATCAACCGGGCCTCACCGAAGACCCAGGCCGCCTTGCTGGAAGCCATGGCGGAAGGGCAGGTCAGTGTTGACGGTCAGAAACATCAGCTTCCGCAGCCTTTTATGGTCATTGCGACCCAGAACCCGATCGAATTCCTCGGGACCTATCCTCTGCCGGAAGCCCAGCTGGACCGTTTCATGATGAAACTTTCGATCGGCTATCTTGATAAGGACGAAGAGATCCGATTGGGCAAAGATTTTCTTAACGGAAAGACCGTTGAGACCCCGCCGGCCGTCTGCAAAGGCGAAGACATCCTGGCTTTGCAGAAAAAGACCGAAGAGGTCCATGTCAGTGACCGTCTTTTGGCATATGTTCAAAACATCATCGCCGCAAGCAGAGAAGATGAAAACTTTGTCTTAGGCGCCAGTCCCCGGGCGATGCTGATGCTGATACGAGCCGCACAGGCAAGGGCTCTGATCGAAGGAAGGGACTTCGTCAAACCGGATGATGTCCGCAAAACGGCAATCAACGTCCTGCACCACCGGCTGGTCCTGAGCTCCGAAGCCCGGATCCTCAAAAAGAACGTCGATTCTCTCCTCAGAAAGCTTATTTCCTCTATAGAGATCCCGCTGGAGTGAAAGAATGCGCAGAAACCGGATCATCCTGATGATTTTGTGGATCCTTTCCCTGATCTTCATCACCGTTTCCGGCACGCAGACCGCATACGGTTTTTTCATATTGCTTACGATGATCCCTTTT
>JAFOLW010000041.1 GCA_017419165.1 Erysipelotrichaceae bacterium | reverse complement strand
TGCCAAAGAACATCAGATCGACATCTTGATCTGCGATACGGCCGGCCGTCTGCAAAACAAGATCAACCTGATGGCCGAACTGGAAAAGATGCACCGTGTCGTTGCCAAAGAGATCGAAGGAGCACCGCACAATACCTGGCTCGTCCTGGATGCCAATACCGGGCAGAATGGTCTGTCACAAGCCGAACTGTTCAATGAGATCACGGATCTCAACGGCATCATCCTGACGAAGATGGACGGTACATCCAAAGGCGGCATCATCATCGCCATCAAAAACATCACCGGCCTGCCGGTCAGATTCATCACTGTAGGGGAGGGGGTCGAAGATATTCAGGATTTCGACTTCGATATGTACCTGGATTCGATCATAGGAGAACTGCGACATGCTTCCTGACCGACAGTACAATTCCTTGCTTCTGGATTATTACGGAGAACTGCTGACCAGGCATCAGCAGGAGATCCTGGATGAATACTTCAATGAAGATCTTTCCATGAACGAGATCGCCGACAACTACATGATCTCAAAAAGCGCCGTACAGGATCTCATCAAGAGATCTCTGGTCCAGCTCAATGATTATGAAAAGACACTGAGGCTGATCGACAAAGACAAAAAACTCGATCAGATCATTGAAGACATGAAAAAAGAAGATAATGAATTATTGAATTCATTTGTCACAAAAATAGAAAAGATAAGATAAGGGAGAATCATTATGACAAAAATCATGGCTGTTAACTCAGGCTCTTCATCGCTCAAATTCCAGCTCTTTGAGATGCCTGAAGGAAAGGTGCTGACCAGCGGCAACGTCGAAAGGATCGGTCTGCCGATGGGAATCTTCGGTATCAACGTCAATGGCGAACATTATTCAAAGGACGTACCGGTTCCAAACCATCAGGTCGCTGTCGATCTGCTTCTCGATGCGCTGATCAATTTCGGCATCGTCGAGTCCCTCGATGAGATCAAGGCTGCCGGACACAGGATCGTCCAGGGCGGACCTTACTTCAAGGATTCCGTCAAAGTCGACGAGTATGTCGTCGATAAAGTCCGTGAACTGATCGATATCGCTCCGCTTCACAATGCAGCACACTTAACTTGTTATGAAGCATTCAGAAAAGCTCTTCCGAACATCGAACATGTCTTCGTATTCGATACAGCATTCCATCAGACTATGGAACCGGATTCTTACCTGTTCCCGGTACCTTACGAATGGTACACCGACCATAAGGTCAGGAGATACGGCGCACACGGCACATCGCATAAATTCGTTGCCAACCGTACAGCCGAGATCATGGGAAGAGACATCAAAGACCTCAACCTGATCACTTTGCACTTAGGTTCCGGAGCTTCGATCACAGCCATCAAAGGCGGCAAATGTATCAATACTTCCATGGGCCTTTCTCCGTTAGGCGGTATCATGATGGGTACCAGATGCGGCGATATCGACCCGACCGTCGTCTATTTCATGATGAAGAAATTAGGCTGCACTCCGGAAGAAATGGAAACTTATCTTAACAAGAAATCCGGAATGGCCGGTGTATCCGGAGTTTCTTCCGACTCCAGAGATGTCGAAAAAGCCATGAACGAAGGCAACGAACGTGCAAAACTCACGTATGATCTTTATGTCAACCGCGTCATCAACGTCGTCGGCGGCTATGTCATGCAGCTGGGTCATGTCGATGCACTGACATTCACTGCCGGTCTTGGTGAACATGCGACATTAGTCAGAGAGATGATCTGCAAGAAGCTTGAAGAAGGTCTCGGACTCAAGGTCAACTACGAGCTCAACAGCAAGACGCACAGCGAAGCCGAGCTTTCACTTCCGGATTCCAAAGTCAAAGTATACGTCGTTCCGACGAACGAAGAACTTGCGATCGTCAAGGATACTGTCAGGATCTTAGGTTTATAAGATGTACGAAACGATCTTAGATAAGATCGAACGATCCGATAAGATCTCCATATTCCGGCATCAGCGGCCGGATGGCGATGCCATGTTTTCCGCACTGGCGCTTTACCGTTTTTTGAAGGACAATTTTCCCGAAAAAGACATCAAAGTCGCCGGAGAAGACAAATATGACCTCATCAGCAGGAATGACAGGGTCTCCTTGAAATTCATCAGGGAATCACTGGCTTTCGTGCTGGATACTTCAACATCCGACCGTATCGATGATGAAAGAGCTTTGGAAGCTCCTTATATCATCAAGATCGACCACCATCCGATCGATGCCCCGTACGGACAGATCAATCTGGTGGATGCAAAAGCTTCGGCATGTGCGGAAGTTCTGGCAAAGATGTTTCTTTCCGAATCTTTCCGTAAATTCATATTGTCCGAAAAGACTTGTGAGTATCTTTACAGCGGCATCGTGACGGATACGATCAATTTCCGTACGACCAATGTTACGGCAGGTACGCTGCAAACGGCATCCAGGCTGATCGAAAAAGGGGACTTGAAAGTCGCCGAGATCGTCGAGTTCCTCATGGATAAAAACATTGAGGATTACCAGAAGACGACCAAGATCCGGACCCGTCTGAAGATCGACGGTCATTTCGGCTACATCATCTTTACGGAAAAAGATCTGGAAAAGCTCGGCATGGATCAGCTGCAGGCAAAAAACAATATCGATGAGATCGGAAGGATCAAAGATCTGAGGATCTGGTCGATCGCCACGCAGAAAGACGGTCTCTATGATGTTTCCGTGCGGTCAAAGAGGGGACTTGTCATCAATGAAGTATGTGCCGCTTACGGCGGCGGCGGTCATAAAAATGCCGCTGCATGCAAAAAACTGAGCAGAAAGCAGCTGAAAACGATGTACGAGACCCTTCACGAAATGAGTGAAAAAGCTCCCGTTTCAGACAAATAGTTGACATGTCAACAAATATGTCAAAAGATGTAAAAAAGCCTTTAAAATAAGGCTTTTTTGTTGATTATAGGTACTCATAGTTATATAATATACAACGGAGGTTGTAAATAAATATGGAAAACAAAATCACTAAAAAAGAGTTAGCTGAAAAATTAGTTGACAAATACGGTTACACTAAGAAAGAAGCAAACGAAGTCGTTACGACAGTATTCGAAGAGATCGCCGCTAAATTAGCTGAAGGCGTCAACACTGACATCTCCGGTTTCGGCAAGTTCGTCGTCAAGACGAGAAAAGAAAGAGTCGGAATCAATCCTGCAACTCGCGAAAAGATCACGATCGCTCCGAGCAAGGCTCCGGCTTTCAAACCAGCTAAAGCTTTAAAGGATTCCGTTAAATAATCGATCCGTTAGAGATTAAAAAAACACCGTTTCAAAAGAGAAACGGCTTTTTTTATATCTATTATGATAAATTAATCGATAAATACATAACATTTCGCATAATGTATGTTATGCAATTATTTTATGGAGGTATTTTTAAGCAGGATCACAGCTTTCCGATCTCTTCGATGATCTCCCCTATATCGGTGTAGACCTTATTGTCGACAAGACCGCCGACAAAGTTATTCAATTTGAATTCTTCGTTGTAATAATTCCTCACATCGCTCTTGTAGGCAAAGATCTTTTTATTCAATGCGTAACACATGCCGATCTCTGCTGCCGTACCGGAATCGATGTCGATACCGTTGCAGTTGGCAACGACGATATCACAGAGATCGATGGCTTTGAAATCCATATAGAAACATGCTGCTTTGACCAGTCTGCTGCTGTCCTTGTCGATGACGACTTCCTGCGGCAGGAATGTGGCATAGCCTTTCTTTCTTAAGGCATCGGAGTTCATCTGGTTGGAATAGCGGTCTCCCTCATTGAATAACGGACCGGCCATATAGATGTTTTTTCTGCCTGTTCCGTAAGGATCCATATACTTATCCAGCGACTGGATCTCCTTTTCGCCCGGGACTTCCTTCAGATCGATCGTAAAGATCGGTTCCGTTCCGTATTTTTCTTTGAAAACGGGATAATATGCTTTTCTTTCTTCGTCGTAATAAACGACACAGACTTCGTCATTCGGATCTGCATAGTAGTACTTCATGGTCTCTCCCCTTTCATTATTGTTCATTATATGTTTATTTATCAAGATCTTCCTCTTTTGCCAACGGATGTGCCTTCATATAGGTCTCTTTGAGCCGTTCAGCCTGTACGTGGGTATAGATCTCGGTCGTTGAGATATCCGAATGTCCCAAAAGTTCCTGTATGACTCTTAAGTCCGCCCCCCCTTCCAGAAGATGTGTTGCGTAGGAATGACGCAGTTTATGAGGTGTCAGATGCTTATGCAAGCCGGCTTCCTCAAGTTTCTCCTGTATTATTTTTTCAACATATTGCGGATAGATCTTCTTACCGAGACGGTTGATGAAAAACAGATTCGTATTCTTTTTGATCCTGAGCGGCCGGATGTTGGAAAAGTAATGTTCCATCATCTTTCTCGTCTGGTCCGGAATGGGAACGACTCTTTCTTTGTTCCCCTTTCCGAGTACTTTGACGAATCCGTCGCGCAGATTGACCTGTGAGACCCTCAAGTCGCAGCACTCCGAGACGCGTAGTCCCAGGCCGTAGATCGTTTCCAAGATCGTGTGCTTGAATCTGTCATCGATATCTTCATCATCGAAAACGGACATCAGCTGATCGATCTCGTTTTTCGTCGCATAGACCGGAAGACGTTTTTTGCCTTTTGAAGTCTTAAGATT
>JAFOLW010000040.1 GCA_017419165.1 Erysipelotrichaceae bacterium | reverse complement strand
GACAGTCGAACAGGATCTGATCCTTGCCATCGTCGAAGAGTAAGGTCGTCGTTCCGAAAAATGTGATTTTCATAGGTGCTCCTTCGTAAAGATATACAACAGAATCTTATCACGAACATCAGGGGAAAGAAAAAGAAGGACTGGAAAGAGCTAAGACATTTATCATGACCACCCGTTTTTCACGGGTAGTCATGATTTTGTCCGCCGAGGACCGTCGGGACAGTTTACGAATATTGTAATATTCCTTAACAAACGATATTTTCTTATTGAATTTTGTTTCATATTCTTTCAATTTGAAAAAGAAAAGTGGTAAAATCATCCGGGTAAGAAGGGTAAAATGAAAAAGTTTTTTAAAGAAGAAATGAAAGCTTCCATGAAGGTCATGACCCTGCTGGTGATGATCCTTTTATATTGGGAAGTGGTGTTATATTATCAGTTACATTCCACGTTAAGAGGCATCGCCTTGTACAACGTGCTGTTCCTTTTGCCGATCGGTGCGATGCTGGCGGCACTGACCTGCTGGTCCGACAAACATGAGCGGGCCAATGAGGTCTTCATGATCGTGCTGCTGCTGGCGGTATCGGTCTTCTATCTGGGCGATTTGATCTACTACAAGACTTTCGGCTCCCTGGTCTCCGTTTCGATGCTGGGCGCGGGGGAAGATGCGGTCACCAACTTCTGGTGGTCGATGAAGACGACCTTGAAAGAAAATGCCTTGGTCATCCTGTTATTTGAAGCGCCGGTCCTGCTGGAGATCTTCCTGGCTTTGAAAAACAAGAAGCGTAAGGACGGTTTCTCCGTTCCGGCGCATCTGTTCACGGCGTTCCTCGCCGTAGGCCTGTGGGCACTGGTAGTCTTATCACTGCCGCTGGCCGGCAAGAGCGACTATTCCGCTTACGGTGCCTACCACAGCCGCTATGTCGATACCGATACGGCATCGAAAAAGCTGGGTGTCCTGCCCAACTTCCTGGTGGAGCTTCGTTATTCTTTCTTCGGGGGCAACGACCCGAAAGAGGTCCTGGCGGAAGCTTCGGTCGTCGAGCTTAAGGAAGAGGAAAAGAAGGAAGAGGTCAGGATCGAATTCAATAAGCTGGAAGGTCTCGACTTCCATGCGCTGGCAAAGGACTGTGAAGACGAAGACATCAAGGATCTTCTTTCCTATATGGGATCGCAGGCTGCAACGGTCAGGAACGATTATACGGGACTCTTCAAGGGTTACAATCTGATCTACATCTGCGCGGAATCGTTCTCCTCGCTGGCAGTCGATGAGACGGTGACGCCGACTTTATACAAGATGGCCAACAACGGCATCGTCTTGAAGAATTTCTACAATTCGTTCCGCAACACGACGACCAACGGCGAATATGCGATACTGACCGGTGTGTGGCCGGATGTGGCAAGACAGGCCACCAACATGGGCAAGATCACCGGTACGATGGGACGTTCCATCGGCAAGGATATGACGCCTTCTTTAGGCAACACCTTCGCTTTATCCGAAGGTCTGCAGCCAAGAGCCTATCATAACTACCTGGGCGATTATTACGGAAGGAACCGGACGCTGCCGAACATGGGCTTCGACTGTCAGTTCATGAACGACGGCATGAAGTTCACGACGGCCTGGCCGGCTTCCGATCTGGAGATGATGGAACAGTCGGTCGATGACTATATCGATGATGAGCGTTTCTTAACTTACTACATGACGTTCTCGGGACACGGCAACTATACGACGAATAACGTCATGGTCGCCAAAAACATCAAGACCGTGACCTCAAAACTTTCAGAACACTTGCCGACATCGGCGGAAGGTTATCTGGCTGCCAACTATGAGCTGGAAGAAGCGATGGCCTATCTCTTGCAGAGGCTGGAGGAAGCAGGCAAGCTGGAGAACACCGTCATCGTTTTAGCCGGCGATCATTATCCTTACTATCTGACCGATGCGGGATATGAAGCTTTGAAGGGCGAAGCGGTGGATGAGGATTTCGAGTCTTTCCATTCTTCCTGCATCATCTACAATGCCGGTCTGAAGGAAAAGATCGAAGTCGATACGCCTTGCTGCAACGTGGACATCATCCCGACGGTCTATAATCTGTTCGGCGTGGCTTATGATTCCCGGCTTTATGCCGGTACCGATATCTTCGGCAACGGCATGCATATCGCGCAGCTCTACAACAAGAACTTCATTACCGACAAAGTGAAATACAATGCCGCGACCGGTGAGGCGGAATGGCTGATCGATACGGAAGAGTATTCGGAAGATCTGCTGGCCAATTATCTGGACAATGCGGTCAATACGGTGAAGAACCGTTATGCCTTCTCGATCGGCATCGAGGATACGGACTTATATGACTATGTCTTTGATCATTATGATCTGAATGAGACCTGCAGTGAAGAAGAAATCAGCGAAGAAGACATCGAAGAAGTGAGCGAAACACAAGATACGGAAGAAGTCCTTCGGGCTGAGAAGGATCAGCTCGAAGAATAAAAAATAAAAAACGTTCCTTTGTGAGGCCTGAAACTCTCATGAGGAACGTTTTTTGTTGTTTATCTGCGGTCGATCCTGCCGCCGAGCTTTTCGAAGATCTCATCGATCTCGCCGTCATTGAGACCGTAGCCGCAGTCGGCTTCTTCGATGGCCTTGGTGACTTCGGAATAATTCTTGACGCGGATCGAACACTTGACATTGGAGAGGTCGCAGCCGTCGCTGACGGCGATCAGTGACTGGACTTTCTTGCCGTCCGTGACTTTGTTCAGATGTGTGAGATATTCTCTCAGGTAGATGACGGGATTTTCCAGTTTGTATTTCTTTTCCTTGCCGTCTTCCGTCCGCTTCACATACCAGTTTCCCGCATCGCTTCCGTAGATATTGCCGCTTGACGCCAGGTAGGCGATCGCCAGCAGGCCTTTGGAGTGGATGATCGTCATGATCTGCGCACAGAGCTTGCCCTCCTTGTCGGTGAGGTTGGCAAAGACGATGCGGTGATATCCCAGGAGCTTTTTGAGGAGTCCCGATCTGGAGGAATCCTGCAGGACGTTGCGCTTGTAGAAGTAGTCGATCAGGTAGTTGTCGTAGATGTGCGGGAAGATCGACTTCTTGTAGCGGGGATAGGCGACGGCCGCCCGGAACAAGAAGATCAGGGCAGCGGCTCCGGCGATGACGTAGAGGAACAGGTTGAAGTTGGATGTGTTGTTTTCCGCAAGCAGATGGTTCATAAGGACTCCTTGATTCATTCAAACAATATTATATGAGAATCTCTCTCATAGTTGAAAGAGAGAAAAAGAGACGGTCTTCCTATGGATGCCGTCTCTTTTTGATCTTGTTTATCTGTAGATCTTTTTGTAGAGTTCGATCATGTCTTCGACGCTGACTTCGCGGATCGTGTTGGACGGAGAACCGGACGCATAGGCGTCGTTCGCCATCTTTTCGATGTTGGCGAAGTAGGTGTCTCTGTCGATGCCGAATTCCGACATCGTCGGGACATTCAGATAGTCGAGCAGTTCGCCGAGCTTCTTTAAGAAGATCCTTGCGGCTTTTTCATCGTCCGTTTCATCCGTGAGGGAAAGAGAACGGGCGACATCCGCAAAGCGGTCATATGCGCCTTCGACGGCGAAATCCATGCATTCTCTCAGCAGCATCGCATTGGACAGTCCGTGAGGCACATGGAAGAGGGCTCCCATAGGTCTGGACATGCCGTGGACGATGGTGACGGAAGAGTTGTTGAAGGAGATACCGGCTTCAAGAGCAGCCAGGGACATCTGGATCCTGGCTTCGACATTGCTGCCGTCGTCATAGCAGGCCGGAAGGTTGGCGAAGATCCGTTTGATCGCACTCAGGGCAAATGTCTCTGAGAGCGGCTGGGATTTCCTTGAAGTATAGGATTCCAGGGCATGGCACAGTGCATCGATGCCGGTGTGGGAGGTGACGGATTTCGGTGCCGTCATCGAGAACGCGGGATCGATGATCGCGATGTCGGGGATCAGACAAGGTCCGGTCAGCAGCATCTTCACTTTGTTTGCCGTATCATTGATGATCGTGAACTTGGTGGCTTCCGATCCTGTGCCGGCGGTCGTCGGGATGGCGGCCAGCGGCGGACGTTTGATGTCGATGATCTTGCCCATATAGGAATTCAAAGGCGCATCGGAGTTCAGGAGTAAGGAGATGGCTTTGGCCGTGTCGATCGGCGAGCCGCCGCCTAAGGCGATCAGATGATCGCAGTTGTTGTCTTTATAAGCTTTCGCGCCTTTGGCAACAACGATATCGTCCGGTTCGAAGTTGACTTCGGAGAAGATGTGGTACTGAATGCCGTTGTTGTTTAAGACGTCTTCAACAAGCTTTGCGTTGCCGAGCTTCACCATCGTCGCATCGGTGACGATGAGGGCTTTCTTGCCGAGTTTGACGAGTTCGCTTTCCGCGGACTTCAGTGCGTCTTTGCCGGAAACGATCGTTTTTGGTGTCAGGAACGTCGATGCCATCTTATTTCACCATGTACTTTCTGACCAGCTGGACTAAGGAGTCGTAGCCGTTCAAGAACTGGTCGATAGTCTTCTTGAAAGCACCGTAGTACTGGAACTCATCGATCGGGAAGTTCTCGTCATAGGCTTTTTGGAATTCTTCGTGTTTCATCAGTTCGTCGATGATCTTCTGATCGACCGGCCTGGACATGTTGTCGACGATCTGCACATCGGCACCGTTGTATTTTCTCTGCCATTTGTAAGGGATAGTCAGGATCAGGTCGCCGCCGATGAATTCTTCGAAGTGATGAAGGTTACGGTAAGCGGCAACGAGAAGCTTCGTGCGGTAGCCTCTTTCTTTGAAGATACCGTAAGCTTTCTTCATGACGGCAACACCGGCCATTTCGTAAGCTTCCGAGGAGATGATCGTATCGGTCTTTCCGTAGTAAGCCTTGAGATAGTCGTCGACTCTGCCGGACATGATCGTGCAGACCGGATGCATCCAGGAAGAATCGAGTCCTTCCGCTTCTCTTCTCTTCAGACCGCGTTCAACAGCTTCGGCAACGGCGATGGCTTGCGCAACCGTGAAGGAGACGGTGGCGTTGATGGAAACACCGCGGTATGTGAGTTCTTCCATAGCTTCAACGCCGGCTTTGGATGCCGGGAGCTTGATCTGTGAATTCTTCACCTGGGATGCGAGATCGAGAGCCTGTTCCACCATCAGATCTTTATTGCGGTAGAATTTGGCGTTGGTCTGGAACGAGATCCTTCCTCTTTGACCGTGGGTCTGTTCGAAGATATCATCGAGCAGGTGTGCCGCTTTGGTACCCATCGCTTTGATCAGAGCCCAGGCGAGATCGTCTTCCGTCCAGGTCGGGTTGTCATCGACCATCGCATTGATGGTGTCTTCCCATTCAGGCAGTTCGTTCTTCAGTACGTTGAAGACGATGACCGGATTGGTCGTAGCGCCGCAGCCGCCGTTTTCGATGGCGTAGCTGAGTTCCTTGCAGGAACAGGAATCGTTCCAAAGCTCGGTCTGGGGGAATTTGGTAGTCATTTCGTGAAGTTTGTTCATTTTCTTACTCCTTTTTGGCAAACAATTGGTAATATCCTGATGAATTTTCTATAATGTTATCAGGGAAACATTTAAAGGTGAAACTATTATGAAATACGATCGACAGAAAGAGATGTTATCTTATATAAAGGATAACGGCAGCGTGAAGAACGAGGACCTGCTCAAGAGGTTCAACATCTCCATCCAGACATTGCGCCGGGATCTGAAGATCCTTGAGGATCAGGGACTGATCGGCAGGGTCTACGGCGGCGTCATCTACTCCGACAACAAGGATTCCGTGTCTTCCGTCTCTCCTTTGCACGAACGAGAGATGTCTCATTCCGAGGAGAAGGAATACATCGGCAAGCTGGCAGCGGCTCTGGTCGAAGACGGCGATGTCATCTTCATCGATTCGGGGACGACGGCCTACCGGATGCTTCATTATATGAAGGATCTCAGGAACGTGACTGTCATCTCGCACTGTATCGACGTCATGATGGCCATCCGCAAGCTTCCGAATCTGACTGGGATCTGCGTCGGCGGCGTCATGCAGCACGACAGCGGGATCTTCATCATCGATTCGACGTTCTATCCTTATAATTACAATAAGGCGTTCATTTCCACGGTTGGCATCTCCACAGTGAAGGCTTTGACCAACACCAATCTGTATGAGGGTGCGATGAAGCAGCATGCCATCAACCAGTCGGCGGCCAATTACGTCGTGGCGGATCACTCGAAGTTCGATGTGATCGCCTACAATCACTTTGCGGATTTTTCGTCGATCAAGGGAATCATCACCGATAAGCGTCCATCCGATAAATTCGTCAATTTTTTCGAAAATAACCAGATAGAGATCATCTATTGAATCCCTCTGATTCAATAGTAATCTCTTTTTTTGATGCTTGTCAATGGTAATATGATGATAATTTTGATAATTTTTTGATAAATTCTTGGAAAAAGGTATTGAAATGGGAAATCGTATTGGTTTACCATAAAACTGTAGAAAGAAAAAGAGGAAAAAACGACATGCCTTTAAATGAGATTCTCAACAAGGACATCATCGATCTGAACGTTCAGGGTTCGACGAAAGATGAGGTTCTCCGTTACATGGCCTCCGTTTTATTGAAGAACGGCTATATCAGCGATGAAGATGTTTTCATCAAAGACATTTATGAAAGAGAAGCCGAAGGTCCGACCGGTATGGGCTCTCACATTTCGATCCCGCACGGAAAGTCCTTCAGTGTCCTGAAAAACGGCATTATGATCGGCAAAACCGTTCAGCCGATCCGCTGGGAATCCTCGATGTCCGATGACGGTTTCCAGGATACGCAGCTGATCTTCTTGTTCTGTGTCAGCGCCGATGCGGAATTCGCCAGGAACCACATGATGTTATTGAGCGAACTGGCAGGAAAACTCGGAAACGATGTCCGTGTCGCCAAACTGTCCAAGGCACAGACCAAGGAAGAAATCCTGGATCTGATCCTGTGCGAAGACGACCAGCTCGGTGAAGCGGAAGTCCTCGAAGCAGAGGAGATCGTCGACCTCGATATCGACCTGTAATATTATCAAAACCTTATCATAAAAATTATAAATGTGATCAAATTGATATGAATTTGTCCAATCGTTATTGAAAGCGCTTCATTGATTGGATAAAATTTATATAGCTAATTCAAGCAAAGACGAAAGGAGATCTATATGAAAATCGTTGCAGTCACCGCTTGTACAGCAGGTATCGCCCACACTTACATCGTTGCCGAAAAGCTTCAGAAAGCTGCTGAAGAATTAGGTCACGACATCAAAGTCGAAACGCAGGGTTCTGCCGGTATCGAAAATGAACTGACAGCTGAAGACATCGCCAATGCGGATGTCGTCATCTACAGCCATGATATCGCAGTCCGCGGAGCGAGCCGCTTTGCAGGCAAGAAGATCGTCGACGTTCCGATCTCGACCGCTATGAAACAGCCTAAGAGCCTGATTTCTACGATCGAAAAGAAACTCGGCGCAAAATAATCCGTAGCTTATTTATTAAAGAGAGGGAAAAATATTTATGAAATTTGCTGAATTCAGAAAACACATAATGACCGGTATCTCTTTCCTGATCCCGATGGTCGTTATGGCTGGTATCACGGGTGCGATCCAGAAGGCTTACTCCTGGTCTGGTGTACCTCTTTCTGATCCGCTGGTAGGTGGTCTGGCTTATTCCGGCTACTCGATCGGCAAGATCTCCGACTACATGCATATGTTAGGCGAAATGAACGGCAATGGCTTCAACTGGGCTTATGCGTTCTTATGTGCAGGTATCGCTTACTCGATCGCTGACAGACCGGGCATCGTTCCGGGCTTCGCTATCGGTTACTATGCCGGTGGTCCGACTAAGACTGGTTTCGTCGGCGCTATGCTGATGGGCTTCCTGGTCGGTTACTTCGTAAAATGGATGAAGACTTGGAGGATGCCTAAAGCTTTACAGGGTCTTATGCCTGTATTGATCATCCCGGTCGTTGCGACTTGTGTTGCGACATTCGTCTTCTTCGGTATCTTAATGAGACCTTTATCTGCTCTGATGCTTGCGTTCCAGCACTGGATCGAAGGCCTTTCTGGTTCTTCGCTCTTCGTCGCCGGCGCCGTCATCGGTGCTTGCATGGGCTTCGATATGGGTGGCCCGGTCAACAAGACTGCTTCCATGGCTGCTAACGCATTATACGCTGACAACGATGTCAACGGCGGTATCGGTGCTGCAGCTGAAACTGCTAAGATCATCGGCGGTATGACTCCGGCGATCGGTGTCGGTCTTGCTGCTTTGATCGCTCCGAAGAAATTCACGCGTCAGCAGAAAGATGCTGCTTACACCTGCATCCCGATGGGCTTATGCTTCATCACTGAAGGTGTCCTGCCGTTCGTTGCAGAAGATGCTACAAGAGTCGTTCCTGCTTCCATGATCGGTTCTGCAGTCGCTTCCGGCCTTGCAATGGCAATGCATGTTGAGACACAGGCTGCTCACGGCGGTGTCTTCGTTGCTCCGACTTCCAACAAGATCGGTCTCTGGTTCTTGTGCCTGGCATTAGGTTCCGTCATTACCGGTGTCTTATATGCTTTGATCAAGAAGACTCCGTCTGAGGAAGACACTAAGGAAGAAGAAGTAGTTGATCTCGATATCGATTTATAAGATCGGTAGAAGATAAAACTTGAATTAGAACTGCAATAAACAAATAACGATTCATATAGAAGGAATGAAAAACTTATGTTTGTAAATATGAAATACATCCTTGATGCGGCAAATCGCGATAACTATGCGGTCATGGCGATCAACTGCATCAACATGGAGATGGCCAGAGCTGCGATCGAAGCAGCGGAAGAAGAACACTCTCCGATCATCGTTCAGTTCGGTGTCGGACAGATGACAAAGATGGCGCATCCGACGGAGATGGTCCCGATGATCAAGGCCATGGCGGAAAGAGCTTCTGTTCCGGTATGCCTGAACCTCGACCACGGTCCTTCCTTCGAAGCGGAAGTCGATGCGATCAAGTGGGGCTTCTCGAACGTCATGATCGACGCTTCTTCTCTTCCTTATGAAGAAAACGTAAGAAGATCGAGAATGGTCGTCGATATGGCACATGCCAAGGGTATCTCTGTTGAAGCTGAACTCGGCCATGTCGGTCAGGCAGCGGAAGGTGACGGAAGAACGGCAGATATGTACACGAACGTGGAACAGGCTGTTGAATTCGTCAAGGAAACAGGTGTCGATGCATTGGCAGTTGCGATCGGTACGGCACATGGCAAGTATCCGGAAGGTTTCGTACCAAAACTGGATTTCCAGAGACTCGCGGAGCTCAAAGCTGCTTTGAAGATGCCGTTAGTCCTCCATGGCGGTTCCGGTTCCGGCGAAGAGAATATCAGAAAAGCCGTCGCCGGCGGGATCAACAAGATCAACGTTTGTACAGATGCGTTCCATGCCGCTGAGAAAGCGATCAAGGCGAAGTGGGAAGCTGAACCAAACACCGATTACCTGGGAATTTGCATGGTTGCCGAAAAGGCAGTCAAGGAATTTGTCAGAGATTACATTCGCCTGATTGGTTCGAACAACCGTTACACATTCGAAGCTGCAGACAACGGCAGCAAAGAATAAGAATTGACAGGCGGAGTATTGCTCCGCCTGTTTTTCACTTTGAATACGACTGAAAGAGTTATCTATATATAAAAGGAGAAAAAACTATGAAGATCGCAATGATCAATGAATTTTCACAGAGTGCCAAAAACGACCTGGTCTTAGGCGTCTTAAAAGAAGTTGTCGAACCGATGGGCCACACCGTCTATAACACCGGCATGTCCACGGCGGATGCTCCGCTGCAGCTGGGTGAACCGGGTTATCTGACTTACCTCAATATCGGCGTTCAGGCAGCGCTGCTGCTCAACTCCGGTGCGGTCGACTTCGTCGTCACCGGCTGCGGTACCGGACAGGGTGCTCTGATGGCCTGCAACATGATGCCGGGCGTCGTCTGCGGCTATTGCATCGAACCGAGTGATGCTTACCTCTTCTTGCAGATCAACAACGGCAATGCCCTCGCTCTTCCGTATGCGAAAGGTTTCGGCTGGGGCGCCGATGTCAACCTGAAGAACATCTTCAATATCGCCTTCGGTTCTCCGAAAGGCATGGGCTACCCGAACGAACCGGGCAGAAAAGAATCCCAGAACAGAAATGCAGCGAAGCTCGTCGAAGTCAAGGCTGCGATCGCCAGACCGCTGATCGAAGGTCTTAAAGCAATGGATCAGGACATCGTGAAGAAGTCCCTGACGCCGCGCTTCCTGGAGTGCTTCAACGAAGGCTGCAAAGATCCTGAGCTCAAGGCTTACGTCGACTCTCTGTTATAAAGATGAACAACGGGTGCCTCAGGCACCCTTTTTTGAAAGGATAGCATTATGCTGGAGAATCAATTACCGAGATATGCCTGCGGCACCGCTGCCTATGCAAAGATCGCAGACGTCACGAAGGCTTACGGAAACAAGACTGCTCTTCTTTACGGTGAGACCGCTTTTTCCGCAAGCAGGGACAAGCTGCTTCCCTGTCTGAAGGATCTTGTCATCGTTCATGAAGAAGTGTATGGCAAGGAGGCGTCGTATGCCAACATCGACCGTCTGGTCCGAAACGAGGATCTGAAGAAAGCGGACTTCCTGCTGGGCATCGGCGGCGGTAAGGCGCTGGATGTCACCAAGGTCGTCGGCGATAAACTGGGCAAGCCGGTCTTCACCGTTCCGACCATCGCTTCGACTTGTGCGGCGGTCACAAAGATCTCGATCTTGCACAACGACGACGGCTCCTTCAGGGAGATCTACCGTCTCAAGTCCGCACCGGTCTACTGCTTCATCGATCCGGAGATCATCGTTCATGCCCCGGCAAAATATTTCTGGGCGGGGATGGGCGACACGATGGCCAAACACGTGGAGTCGGTCTTTTCTTCCCGCAGCGACGAACTGGATTTTGAAAGCTTCTACGGCGTGACCGTTTCCAAATTATGTTACGAGCCGATCCTGGAGAAAGGCTTCAAGGCTTACGAAGATGTCAAGGCTCATCAGGTCTCCAAGGAAGTCGATGATGTCATCAAGTCGATCATCATCGCCACCGGTTCGGTCTCACTGAGCGTGAATCCCGATTACAATTCCGCTCTGGCGCACGCCTTGTACTACGGGCTGACGGTCCGGGAGTGGATGGAGCGGAAACACCTGCACGGCGAGATCGTCTCCTACGGCACGCTGGTGCAGCTGATGCTGGATAAGCAGGAGGAAGAGCTGAGAAGAGTCTACGACTTCAACAAGAGCGTGGCTCTGCCGGTCTGTTTAAAAGATCTCGACCTGGAAAAAGACGATCCGCTCGACGATGTCTTGGATGCGACGATCGTCAATCAGGAGCTCGATCATATCCCGTATCCGATCACCAAAGAGATGGTGAGAGCCGCCATCCTGAAGCTTGAGGACTATAAATAAAAAAAGAAGCCTTCGCTTCTATTGCAGGTTTCTGGTCGGGATGAGGGCTAGAGCGACTGTGATCACCAGGATGATGATCGCGATCTTGCGCAGCCGGAGTTCCTTCTCGTTGTAACCTAAGGCCACGTTGGGAGATTTCTTCTGACGGTTGGAGAAGGAGACTCTGACATAGCCGATCAGATAGATCCCGACAAACATGCCGATATACATGAGTATATCTCTGATAAGTATAAGCGTTTTGATCATATATCTATTTTAATACAGTTAAGGAGAATTCAATAATGAAAGTCGTACTGATCCATACCAGTCCTGTTTCCCTCAATGAACTCAAAGCTTTGTTCAAGGAGATCGTCCCGGAAGTCGAGATGGTCAACATCATCGATGATTCGCTGCTCGAAGAAGTCAAGAAGAACGGCAAGATCAATTCCAACATCATCTCGAGGATGTGTGCCTATGTTCAAGTCGCCAAGACATTGAAACCGGATCTGATCTTCAACCAGTGTTCCTCCGTCGGCGAAGCTTTCGACATCGCCCGCACGCAGGCCGACTGCAAGACCCTGAAGATCGATGAACCGATGGCGGAAAAAGCGATCTCTTTAGGCAAGAAGATCGGTGTCGTCGCCACGGTCGCATCCACCGTTCAGCCGTCTTCCGATCTGATCCGCAATACGGCGAAGAGACAAGGCGCCGATGTCACGGTCACGGAATACCTGGTCGACGGAGCACTCGATATCCTGATGAGCGGCGATGTGGACAAACACAACGAGCTGGTCATCAAGGCGATCAAGAAGGCGGAGAGCGAAAACGATGTCGTCGTCCTGGCACAAGGTTCGATGACGGCCATCCTGCCGTTACTGACCGACATTGAAAAACCGGTCCTGACTTCACCGCGTCTCGCTGTCGAGCGCGTCCGTAAGGAACTCGGCTTATAATGGCAGACATCTCGATCCTTGAAGATCGCAGGGATCATTCGCAAAGATACGAAGAACTGCTTTCCCGTATCGCACAGGACGATCATGTTTTCATCGTCCTGGATGACGATCCCACCGGGACGCAGACGGTCCATGACATCAACGTCTATACCGACTGGTCCTATGAGACGATGAAAGGGGCGATGGAAAGCGACAGGCTGTTCTATATCCTCACCAATTCAAGAGGCATGATCGCTCAGGAGAGCCGGAGGATCCATGAAGAGATCACTGCGGTGATCTCGAAAGTATCAAAGGAACTTCAT
>JAFOLW010000039.1 GCA_017419165.1 Erysipelotrichaceae bacterium | reverse complement strand
TACAGACCTATTCGCTCATCCACGACGATCTGCCGGCCATGGACAACGATGATTTCCGAAGGGGAAAGCCTTCGCTTCATAAGGCATTCCGTGAAGATATCGCCATCCTTACCGGCGATCAGCTTCTGACCAATGCCTTCCGCGTCGTTTCCGAATCGGAAAGTTACGACGCCGCCTGCAAAGTCAACATCATCAAGGCGCTGTCGACCTATGCCGGATCGGACGGCATGATCTACGGTCAGCTGCTCGATGTGACCAGCGACAACGAACATATCGATGCCGAAAAACTCGACCTCATCCAAGACAATAAGACCGGCGGTCTTTTCAAGATCTCCTGTCTGATCCCGATGTACATCGCCGGCAAAAACGATGAAGATTACTATATTCGAATGGGATCGCTGATCGGAAAGATCTTCCAGAATCAGGACGATCTCTTCGATGTGATAAAATCAGAGAAGGAGATGGGGAAATCGCTTTCCGATGCCCGCAACGAAAAAGGCTCCGCTTTATCGGTGTATTCTCTTGATGAGCTCAAAGCTCTCATCGATGCACAGTTTGCGCAGCTCGACGAGCTTCTCGATCAGGGAGATTTCGACAAGACTTATCTGAACGAACTTCTCCTGGCATTGAAAAACCGATAGATCCGTTAGGATTCTTGCCGTTTCCGGCAAATAATGAAATAGAGGGATGCTGCATTTTTCATGTTAAAAAGCCTTTACATCAAAAACTATGCGATCATCGATGAACTGGAATTGAACTTCAGCGACGGTTTTACCGTGTTTACCGGAGAGACCGGAGCCGGCAAATCCATCATCGTCGGCGCTTTATCTTATCTGATCAAAGGCAAAGTCGACCTCTCCGTCATCCGTAACGGTGCGGATAAGGCGATCATCGAAGGTGTCTTCTCGATCGAAGACTACATGAAAGAAAAACTCGATGATGCCGACATCGAATACGAAGACGAACTGATCGTCCGCAGAGTCATTTCCAGAGACAATCACAGTTCCATCAAGATCAATCAGGTATCTGTCACTTTGTCGTTCCTGACCGATCTTTTTGACGAACACATCGATATCCATTCCCAGAGAGACTCCCAATACCTGCTCAACAAGAAGAATCATCTCGAACTTTTGGACCGCTATTGCAAATGCGAACAGGAACTTGAAACGTATGCAAAAGCCTATAAGGCATACAAAGCCGCCGCAAAAGAGTACGATGAGCTTCTGAACAACACTTACAGCGAGAGGGAACTCGAATTCATCCGTTACGACCTCAATGAGCTCAACGAAGCAGGGATCGATATAGAAGAAGAATCCGACCTGGAAAACAAAGAAAAACGCTACAAATCCGCGGAAAAATATATCACGACATTAAACGGCGCCATCGAGCTCTTTGACGGTGACGACGGCATCAAGGAACAGCTCTCCACTTTGATACGCGGTCTCAATCTCGACGATGAGATCATTAACAGTGTCAAGGAAAACATGCAAAACATTTATTACGACCTGACCGATGAGACCGACCGGCTCAAAGATCTTCTCGCACAGTTCAGCGATGAAGACATCAACATCGAATATATCGAGGAAAGACTTTATACCTATTCAAAGCTCAAACGCAAACACGGCACGGACACGCAGGGACTTTTAGACAAACAAAAAGAGCTCTCGGAAAAGATCGCTCTTTTCGACGACCGTGAATATGTCCTCGGCGAGAAAAAGAAGAGGCTCGATCTTCTTTACAATGAAGCGTATGAAAAAGCAAAGATCCTTCATGGGATACGCGAAAAGAAAGCAAAACAACTCGAAAAGAACGTCGTGGAACACTGCCGCGATCTGATCCTGCCGAACGCCGCTTTCGATATTCGTTTCGAAGAATGCGAACTTTGCCAAAACGGCTTCGATTCCGTCGAATTCTATGTTTCGATGAATAAGGGAGAAGATCTCAAGCCTTTGAAAAACGCCGCATCCGGCGGTGAGATCAGCCGATTGATGCTGGCGATGAAAGCTGTCTTCACTTCGCTCAGCCAGACGACCTTGGCCATCTTCGATGAGATCGACACCGGTGTTTCCGGCAAAGTCGCTTTGGCCATCGGCTTGAAGATCGCCGCGATCGCTCGGTCTACACAGGTCCTCTGCATCAGCCACCTGGCAGCTGTCGCCGCCTGCGCAAAAGAGCATTTCTATATCTACAAGAGCGATGAAGCCGGCTATTCCAACACTTCAGTACGCAAACTCGACGAGAAGCAGATCATCGAAGAACTCGCCATGATCTCGACCTCAGAGGTCAATGAGTCGGCAGTCCAAGCAGCGAAAGCGCTGTACGACAATGCACAGGCGCTCATAAGAAAATGAAACTGGATAAAGCGATCCGGGAATACATCTTCGCCATGTCGACGAGCGAAGGCAAAGCCGCCAATACGGTAGAATCGTATTCCCGCGATCTGAAAAAATATGTCGGATTCCTTCAGGACCGGGGCATTCAGGATGCCGAAAAAGTCAGGGAAGAAGACATCTTTTCCTACACGGATAAGCTTATAGATGAGTATTCTTCCGCCAGCATCAACCGGATCAAGGTCTCGATCCGCAATTTTCATCGCTTTCTGAATTTCAAATATGATCTTAAGGATCCGAGCCTCAATCTTAAGACTTCAAAAGGCAAAAAACGTCTTCCGGTCTATGCGACGAAAAACGAGATCGATCAGCTGATGTCCGTTTTCGATGATGAAGATATCGATGACCGATTCAAGCACACGATCTTGGAAACCATTTACGGTCTGGGACTACGCGTCTCGGAGTGCTGCGACTTGAGGGTCTCACAGGTCAATCTGCGAGACGGATTCGTCAAAGTACTCGGAAAGGGGAACAAAGAAAGAGTCGTTCCCATTCCGGACCAGACGAGAAAGATGATGGAACATTACTTTTCCAACATC
>JAFOLW010000003.1 GCA_017419165.1 Erysipelotrichaceae bacterium | reverse complement strand
TCATTTCCCGTTCTTCTAGTGTAAGATGATGGTGACACATAACGTTATCCTTTCATTGATGTCTTCGCAAACACCATTGTAGCAGGAACGGTATGTGTCTTTAATTATTCAATATCGTTGCGATTAGATTGTAAATTCAAGCTTATAAACTTTGAATATGCCGAAAAAGCGGCCGATCCGGTGCATCCGGTACAAGAGAAAACAAGAATTGAAAAAATCTTTAAAAAAAGATGTAAAATGAAATTAATAAAACAAGGAGAATTGAATAATGAATCTTTTACAGTTATTATTAGGCTCATTGACATCCAACGAATCCGTCAATGCGACTTCCAAAAAGACCGGCGTCTCATCCAACTCCATTTCCAAGCTGATGATGATGGCCGTTCCTCTTCTGATCACTTATCTGACGAAGAACGCTTCCAAGAAAGAAGGCGCAACTTCCCTGCTCGGCGCTCTCACGCAGCATAACAGCACGCAGACCGTCTCTCAGCAGATCTCCAATGCCGACTCGACCGACGGCGCAAAGATCATCGCCCACATCTTAGGCTCCGATCAGAAATCCGTCATCAGTTCACTGGCAAAAGAGACCGGCCTGACGCAAAAAGAAGTCAACAGCGTCCTGAACGCCATCGCTCCGTCCCTGCTCAACAGCTTAGGCACAGCGACCAACGCAACTGCCGCAAAACCGCAGTCCAACAAAGTCGACCTCTCTGACGGCATCGATCTTTCCGATATCGCAGGTCTGCTCGGCGGCGGCAGCGTCAGCAACGTCAACAACAACCCGGCAGCCGGCTTGCTCGGATCCCTGCTCGGCGGTTCTGCTCAGCAGCAGTCTTCTTCCAACACAGGTCTCGATCTGTTAGGCTCTCTGCTCGGCGGAAACAAGCCGACCGCACAGCAGTCCAACGGCACCGAACTGTTAGGCTTACTGACAGGTCTGCTCAAATAAGAGAACTAACGATCATCAAAAAAACAAAAAGCACTCAGGCAAGGATCCTGAGTGCTTTATTTGTGATACTGATCTCGGCTCGGTCTTTGACCTTGGCTTCTTCCCCGTCCAGCGTCCAGACCACATCGTCTTCAAATTCCAGAGTGATGGCCTTTGTCCGGTAACGGTGGATGAACTTGTCCTGCTGCAAGAGCGTCGATAAGAGATCCGGCGCGTTGAAGACCGTCGGCACATAATCGACGATCAGCACATTGAACAAGCCGTCATCGATCCTCGATCTCTTCTTATCCTCCAGTTCCATCCCCGCGACCCGGTTGCCCGAATAGATCAGACCGAAGAGGACATCCTTCTTATACGTGCGGTTATTGATGGTATAGCGGATCTTGTTCATCTTGACTTCCGGCAGTTTCATGATGCCTTCCATGATGTATGCAATATTGCCCAACATCTCTTTGGCATCGCGGTTGGTGGTGAACGGGACATCACACATCGCGCCGAATGCCGCCACATAGTTGAAATAGCGGTCATTGAACTTTCCGACATCGAATTCCCGGACATTCCCTTCACAGATCCGTTCGGCGATCTTCACGAAATCGTTCCCGAGGTCGAAATTCGAACCGAAGTCATTCATCGTGCCGCTCGGGAAATAACCCAAAAGCGGCTTGTGTTCCCTGCGCATCAGGGCATTGGTGACTTCATTCATCGTGCCGTCACCGCCGAACACGCAGACCACATCGTACCTGACCCGGTTCTTCATCAGATATTCGTAGGCGTCGTTCTGCTTCTGCGTCACATAAGCACTCACATCATAACCGTGAGCACAGAAAATATCGATGACCTTGACCAGATCGGCCTTGGAATTCTTCAATCCGGATCTTGCGTTGATCAGCAGCAGCAGTTTCATACTCACATTGTAAAACATTCTCGGTCAAAGAGGTGAATAATGACTCCGGATCGGCTTTCCCTTTCCCTTTGAAAAAGATTATAATCAAAGTATGTCCGAGATCTCTGCCGGTGCCGTTACTTACACCGTACAAAACGGAAAGATCCTCTATCTGCTCATCAAAGATTTCCACGGAAACTACGGTTTTCCCAAAGGACATCTGGAAGACGGTGAGACGCTTTTTCAGGCGGCCGTCCGGGAGATCAGGGAAGAAGCCGGCATCGACATCGCTTTGGATCCTTCCTTCCGGGAAGATCTTGAATACGTCATGCCCAACGGCATCTTCAAAACTTCCGTCTACTTCCTGGGTTCTTACGAGGGACAGACACCTGTCAGGCAGCCCGAAGAAGTTGAAGAGATCCTCCTTCTTCCTTTCGAAGAAGCTCTAAAAGTCCTGACGTTCGACAATATGAAAGACGTGCTGAAACACGCTGAAGAATATCTCAGGGAGTCCTTATGAACAAAGACCTTATGCAGACCCTCAAATTCACTCTGTTTTCCTTGTCCGCCGGCATCATACAGCTGGGCAGTTTCGCCTTGCTTCATGACGTCTTCCGTCTTGCCTGGTGGCCGAGCTATCTGATCTCGCTGATCTTATCGGTCGTATGGAACTTCACGCTGAACCGCAACTTCACCTTCAAGTCGGCATCCAATGTTCCGGTCGCCATGGCCAAGGTCTTCGCCTACTACTGCGTCTTTACTCCTTTGTCCACTTTCGTCGGAAACTATCTGACCGGGACCCTTCATTTCAACGACTATCTGGTCACCATCCTCAACATGCTGGTGAACCTCGTCACGGAGTTCCTCTATCAGAAATACTACGTTTTCAAAGATACGCTTCATCAGGATCGCTAGATCCTTTTTTCATATTTCCGTCCGATTTAATATGATATGCTGAAGGAAAGAGAGGTCATCATGAATTTTCAATTGCGCAGATACCATGAACCTGATTTCACTCAGGAAAGATTCGTCAATGCACCGGATGTGAAACTCGTCAAAGCGGAAAAAGACAAAGTCGCACCGAAGGGCTACCATGCCATGTCGATCTTCCCGGAATACTTCAAGATCGGCGGGAACTGGCTGCTCGCGAAAGAGAGCCGCATGGACTGCGTCGCCGTTTACCGTGACGGAGAAGTCAAAGTCATCGAATTCCGCAACATCCGCAAAGGCGATCCGGTCATCTGCGGACGTTCCGAGAACTGCGAAGAAGGGATCTATGTCCACGCCAATGGTTTCAGGGAAAGCGAAGAAGACAGAGATGTCTTCGCCTTCCGTCTCAACCGCAGCCGGGAGACCGCCTTCTCCAAAGATTACGATGAACTTTATGAAGTACTGAAGCACGATAAGGAACACGGCAAGATCGTCTGGGTCCTGGGCCCGGCCGTTGCCTTCGATAAAGATTCCAAAGACGCCTTTGCCTCTTTGATCGAAAAAGGCTATGTCCATGCCTTGCTGGCGGGCAACGCCTTAGCTACCCACGACCTGGAAGGCTCCTATCTCAAGACCGCCTTGGGTCAGGATATCTATACGCAGAAATCCATGCCTAACGGTCACTACAATCACCTGGATACCATCAATGCCGTAAGAAACTACGGAAGCGTCGCCTCCTTCATCGAACACGAAAAGATCGATAACGGCATCATCTATGCCTGTGAGAAGAACCATATCCCATATGTCCTGGGCGGTTCGATCCGCGATGACGGACCTCTGCCCTGTGTCTACGGAGACGTCTATGAGGCACAGGAAGCCATGCGCGATCAGATCCGGGAAGCCACGACTGTCATCTGCATGGCGACGATGCTGCACTCGATCGCCGTCGGCAACATGACCCCGTCCTTCCGCATCGACCGGGAAGGAAGGATGCGCCAGGTCTATTTCTATTGCGTCGACATCTCCGAATTCACGGCCAACAAACTGGCCGACCGCGGATCGCTCTCGGCCAAGTCCATCATCACCAATGTCCAGGACTTCGTCGTCGCCTTAGACAAAGCACTCGGTTAAAACGAAAACGACAGCTGAAACTGTCGTTTTTTTATGCACGGATATGAGTTCCGCCGTCTCCCTCAAGGGCATCGAGTGCCTGATCCAGAGATGTGATGATCGCCTGCTTTTTCCCTTTGACGAAATCCATGCAGGCTTTTACTTTGGGATACATGCTTCCATACGGGAACTGTCCCTGCTCAAGATAACGTTGTAAGTCTCTGACGCGGACATCCTTCAGTTTCACTTCATCTTTTTTTCCGAAGTTGAGACAGACGTGATCTTCTTCCATCAGGATCATCAGCAGGTCCGCATGAAGATCTTTTGCCGCCAATGCGGAACTGAGGTCCTTATCGATCACCGCTTCGATGCTTTGTATCCGGCCGTTCTTCTCGATGACCGGGATCCCGCCGCCGCCTTCACAGATCACGACATGGTCCTTCATCAGTTTCCGGATCGCCCCGATCTGCAAGATCCGTTTCGGTCCGGGCGATGCGACCAGACGCCGATAACCTTTTCCGTCGAACTTTTTAAAGACGAAGCCTTTCGTTTGTTCCAGTTCTCTCGCACTAAGCTCATCGTAGTATCTGCCGATCGGCTTGCACGGATTTTCAAAGGCTTCATCCTTCGGGTCCACCAGTGTCTCACAGATCAAAGTCACGCAATCCTTTGCGACCCCCTGCCTGCGCAGCTCATTGTTCAGCGACTGCTGCAGATGATAGCCGATGTAGCCCTGCGACATGGCGCCGCATTCCGCCAGCGGCATGAACGGTGTCCCTGCCGTTTCATGAGCCTGATCGAAGACTTCTTTGATCAGACCGACTTGCGGACCGTTGCCGTGGCACAACACGATCTCATGGCCCATTGCGATCATCTTTGCGATCGATGCGGCAGCTTTGCGTATGTTTTCCAGCTGCTGCTTCGGCGTATAGCCCAGCGCATTCCCGCCCAAAGAGACGACGATCTTTTTATAAGGTCTCATCCTTGTCTGCCAAAGCGGCATAGATGACCGCCTTGATCGTATGCATGCGGTTTCCCGCTTCATCGAAGACTTTCGACTGTTCCGATTCGAAGACCTCGTCGGAAACTTCCATCTCCTTCAGACCGAACTGTTCATAGATCTGCTGACCGACTTTCGTATTGAGGTCGTGGAACGAAGGCAGGCAATGTAAGAAGATCGCCTCTTTCTTGGCATAAGACATCGCTTCCTTATTGACCTGATACGGGCTCAGCAGCTTGATGCGGCTTTCCCACAGTTGCTTTGGCTCACCCATCGAGACCCAGATGTCCGTGTAGATGACATCGGCATCTTTCAAAGCCTCTTTGACATCACTGATCAAAGAGATCCTGCAGCGGTTTTCTTCCGCGATCTGGCGGCAGGTATCGACCAGTCCTGCTTCCGGGAAGTTTTCTTCCGGTGCACAGGCAACGAAATCGATGCCCAGCTTGGCACAGACTACCATCAGCGAATTGGCGACATTGTTGCGGGCATCGCCCATGAAGACCAGTTTCCTGCCCTTGTAGTCACCGAAGTGTTCTTTGATCGTTAAGACGTCCGCCAGCATCTGCGTCGGATGGAATTCGTCGGTCAGACCGTTGAATACCGGCACGCCCGCATATCTTGCGAGTTCTTCGACGATCTTCTGACCGTAGCCGCGGTATTCGATGCAGTCGTAGATCCTGCCCAGGACCCTTGCGGTATCGGCGATCGATTCCTTGTGCCCCATCTGCGAAGAAGCGGCGTCAAGATAGGTCACGCCCATGCCTAAGTCATGTCCCGCCGTCTCAAAGGAACATCTCGTCCTTGTCGATGTCTTTTCAAACAGGAGCACCATGTTTTTCCCTTCCAGGAAACGGTGCGGTCTGCCTTCTTTTTTCAGCTTTTTGAAACGTGCCGAAAGATCGAGAAGATATTCGATCTCTTCCGTTGAATAATCCAGTAATTTAAGAAAACTTCTGCCTTTGAATTCCATGGTGACCTCCTTTATTCCCTGACTAACGGCATCGACATGCAGCGCGGTCCGCCTCTTCCTCTGGAGAGTTCGGAGCTTGGCATGCATAAGACTTCGATGCCGTAAGATTCCAGCAGTTTATTCGTGATCTCGTTGCGCTCATAGACCAGGATCTTTCCCGGTGCAATGCATAAGGTATTGGAGCCGTCGTTCCACTGTTCCCTTTGCGAAGCGATGTGGTCATCTCCTCCGCAGCGGATCAGCTCGCAATGATCGAGCCTGAGCTCTTTCGCCAGGATCTTGTCGAGCCTGTCATCGAGCCGGCAGATCTCGAAAGAATCATCCCCTTTTCTTTCCAGGGAGAAGACCCTGAGTCGTTCATTGATCAAAGGATGGATGGTGAACTTATCATGATCGATCTGCGTGAACACCGTATCCAGATGCATGAAAGAACGGTCCTTCGGTATCGAGAACGCCAGGATCCGCTTCAAAGGGCTCTCCTGATCGCGGAAGATGTGCTTCGCCAGAAATTCGATGGCATTGCCTTCCGTCCTCTGCGAGATGCCGACGGCGATCGTTTCCGCATTCAGATTGAGTATGTCGCCGCCTTCGATATGGTAAGGATCCTTGCGGTCATAATATAACTTCACATTCCGATATGAAGGATGATACTTGAAGATATACTCGCCATAGATGGTCTCTCTGCGGCGGGTCTCAAAATACATGCGGTTGAGGCTGATGCCGTTGCCGATCGCCGCGAACGGGTCTCTGGTGAAATAGAGATTGGGCATCGGTTCTACCAGCATCGAGTTGTTTTCCCCGGCCAGATCGGAAAGCGACTCCGGGATCCCGGCATCGATCTGCTTGTATTTGATGCCTTCCATCGTCTTCAGGACCAGTTCCATATTGCTGCCGAGGGAATCAAGATAAGTGAACAGCGCCTCATGATAGCGCCGGTCGGCACAGCCTTCCTCGATGAACTGGCGGAGGAACTTCTCCTTGACCTCACGGTCCGTCAGGACTTCTTCCATCAGATCTTCCAGATACACGACCTTCGCCCCGTTCTCTTTCAATATACGGGCAAAGGTGTCATGTTCGGCTGCCGCGACTTTCAGAAACGGGATATCATCGAACAGCAGCTGCTGCAGAGTATCCGGAGTCAGATTTAAAAGCTCCTTCCCCGGCCGGTGCAGCAGCACCGTCTTTAAAGGAGCGATCTCGCTGAAAACATTGATCACATTATGCATATACAGAAAACCTCATATCTATTGTATCATCGACCTTCGCGTTTTCGATGATAAGATAGTTTTATGGACAGAAGAGAAAAACTCCATTACATCGCCATGGCCGCACTGATCGCCGGCTTATATGCCGCACTGACTCTCGTCTTTGCGCCGATCTCTTTTTCCGCCGTTCAGGTGCGCATCGCCGAAGCACTCAACATCCTGCCGATGTTCACGCCGGCTGCCGTGCCCGGACTCTTCTTAGGCTGTCTTTTGGGAAATCTTTTGGGCGGCGCGATGCTCCTTGATGTGATCTTCGGATCGATCGCCACTCTGATCGGCGCTTATGTCGGACGCCTGTTGAAAGACCGCCGCTGGCTGGTACCGATCCCCTCGATCGTTTCCAACGCCTTGATCATTCCCTTCATCCTGCGTTATGTCTACAGCATCGATCTGCCGATCCTCTTGCTTTGTCTGTACATTGCGATCGGCGAATTTTTGGGATCCTATGTCCTGGGACAGGCCCTGGCGCAGTTTCTCATCCGGCGGAAAGATCTCTTCCGGCCGAGGAAATGAGCAGATAAAAAAACGAAAACAAAAAAAACGATCGGGGATGATACCTTCCCCGTCAAGTAGACAAAGGAAATAATTAAATCTCAGTGTATAGGACAACCATCTGTTTTACAGAGAAGATCTGTGATGCAGATGGTTTTCTTATTCTGTCACGTTTTGTGCTGAAGAGCGTTTCTTCAGCT
>JAFOLW010000038.1 GCA_017419165.1 Erysipelotrichaceae bacterium | reverse complement strand
TATGTCACCTTTCCTTTCTGTAAATAGAGCTTGAACAATTCTATTTTAAGGAAAGGTGACATTTTTGTTTAACATCTGTCACGTACCCGCATAGCGGGTAGTGTTTGTTCCTCACGGAACTGTGTAAACACTCTATAAAAAGAGCTGTCCGAAGACCTGACGGTCGATCTCATGGAATCATTGATCTTTGAGCGACAGCTCTTTTTCTATGTTTTGGCGACAAAAAGAGTCGGGGATCGGGTCCGGATACTTATAAGGCTAGATGTCTTTGACCGGAAGACATTTATTTCGGACTCCGACCGGCATTTATGACTGGTATGATTTTTGGAAAATTGGTATATAAAGTGGTATAGTTAAATTATGAATAAGGATTTCTTTGTTTTGCGGGAGTACAACAACTATCCTTCGATCACGGAGGCGATCTCTTCGCAAGGCCATCTCATAGAAAACAAGACGCTGGAACAAGGCGTCATTGAGTCCAACTACAATATCTCGGGACAGCTGAACGTACCTTTGGCGACCAAGCTCTTCTATCTCAAACGGCTCAGAGTTGTCGACCATATTCCCAGATCGATCGAAAAGATGTACATCGATCTCAAAGAAGTCGAAGGCATGGAGGCCCTTGACTACAACAACAAGTCTTTTCATGCACTGCTGCACCAGATGAAAAAGATCGATAAGCTTCATACCAGAGAACAGATCCTGATCGTTGAACCGGATGAGGAGGAAAAGGATCTGCTGAAACTGGAAGAAGATGAAGAGATCCTTCTGATCAAAGGCGTTGCCTATAAGGACGGAGATCATCCTCTGGAATACTATGAGATCTCTTCGGATACCAATTTTTATCGTTACAGGAGTCTGTCGTCGTTCCATGGCTAGTACCAAGATATATCAGCAGCTGATGGATTCCATCAGAAAGAAGATCGTGAGCGGAGAGCTCAAGGTCGGAGACAAGATCGAATCGGAGCGTTCCATGTCGGAAAAGTACGGGATCAACCGGATGACGGTGCGCAACGCCTTGAAGCATCTCGAAGAAGAGGGCGTTTTAGTATCGATGCGGGGCAGCGGCACTTATGTCAAGGCGGTACCGAATATCGAGGAAAAGATCGGTCTGGGTTCCGAGAACGAGATCCTTTCCTTGTCCATGCAGATACGGCAGAAGGGAATGAAATCTTCAAGGGTTGTGATCTCCATGGAAAGGATCGACCCGGAGGGAGTCGTCAAAGATGCTTTCCCGAAGGAGGAGAAGGTCTTTGAGATCATCCGTATGTCTTTGATCAATGATCATCCTTATGCCTTGCAGAAGGCATATATCCCTTGCAGCATCTTTTCCGATGCAAAGCGTTTCGATTTTGAGAACGGATCCTTATATGACTACATGCAGGATAAGGGATACCGTCCGATGACGATGGTCTCGTATCTGAGGATCGAGGTCCTGCCGGAAGAGTATCTCGGCATCATGTGCAGCGAAAAGAAGAAAAAATTCCTTCTGTTTGATTACTACGGTTTCGATAAAGATCATAAGCTTGTCGAGTATACGGTATCGTATCATCATGCGGATTATACGCAGTTCACATTCGATGCGCAGATCAATTTGAGCGGTCTATAGACCGCTTTTATTATAAGTGGTATAGCATTTGTACCGAAATTAAACTATGTGGTATAGGAAAAAGTGGAAAAATCCGCTTTTTTTCTTGCAAAGTGGTTTATTTATGGTATATTAGGATTGCATGTGGTATATATAATATACCAATTGAATCAAAAGGAGGAAAACGATATGAGTTTGATTCAGGCAATTCTGGTCGGCTGTGTTGCGGCTTTGACACAGCTGGAAGGTGACTGGCTGGGCGAATGTAAGCTTCGTGAACCTGTCATTACCGGTTTCCTTGTCGGTCTGATCATGGGAGATGTCACGAAGGGTCTTATGATCGGCGGCGCTTTGCAGCTGATGTGGATGGGTGCGACCAACATCGGACCTTCTTCAGGTCTGGATATCGGTGCAGGCGGCACCATCGGTGCGGCTGTTGCCTTGATGACCGGTTCCGATTTGGAAGTCGCTGTCGCCTTTGCGATCCCGGTCGCAGTCATCATGCAGATGCTCAACATCATGAAGATGACGGCGTTCTCGACTTTGATGCATCAGGTCGATGCAGCGATCGATGAGGGCAACGAAAAGAAAGCGATCTTCATCCATTATCTCTGCGGTTTCTTCACATTCTCGATCTACTTCTTATTCACGTTCATCGTTCTCTACTTCGGTTCCAATGTCATCAACAGCATCGTTGAAAGCATTCCGGATTGGGCAATGAACGGTCTGGGTGCGATCGCAACAGTCTTGCCGGCAATGGGTTTCGCTCTGCTGCTGAACCTGCTGTGGGATGTCAAACTCGTTCCGTACTTCATCGTCGGTTTCGTTGCGGCAGCTTATCTGGGTGTTGATATGGTCGGTGTCTGTGCTATCGCGGTAGCGATCGCTCTGATCATGTTTGAGATAAAATCCGTACAGCTGAATGCCGTTCCGGCAGCAGCGATCGGTGCTGAAAAAGATGAATGGGAGGATGACTGATATGGCAAGAGAGCTTGATAAGAAAGAATTCAATACGATCTTCTGGAGATCGTTCACACTTCTCGGTTCGTTCAACTACGAGCGTATGGAAGGTCTGGGCTTCCTTTACGCGATCTTACCGAGTTTGAAGAGGATCTACAAAGACGATGTGGAAGGACTGAAAGAAGCGGAACACCGCCACATGGAAGCCTTCAACATGACCGTCGCCCCGTCCCCTTTCGTTATGGGTCTGACGGTCGCCATGGAAGAACAGGCCAAAGAAGATCCGAGCTTCGATAAGGGCACGATCAACGCCTTGAAAGTCTCTCTGATGGGTCCTTTGTCCGGTATCGGCGATACCTTCTTCTGGGGCATCTTCCGTGTCCTGGCCTGCTCGCTCGGCGCATCCTTCGCGCTGCAGGGCAATATCCTTGGACCGATCATCCTGCTGCTGGTCTTCAATATCCCGAACTTCCTGACCCGTTACTACGGCTTGAAGATCGGTTACGGCAGAGGTGCCGGATTCCTGGATGAACTCACTTCTTCCGGAAAGATGAACCTTTTCACATATTGCGCCGGTATCGTCGGTATGGCCTCTGTCGGCTGTTTGACCGCTTCCTGGATCGGTATCTCTTCACCGCTCGTCCTCAATATTGCGGGCAATGAGATCATCATTCAGGAATACCTCGACCAGTTATGTCCGCAGGTCCTTTCTCTGGCTGCCGTACTGATCGTCCTGCGTCTGCTCAAGAACAAAGTTTCCACGATGAAGATCACGATCGGCATCATCGTCATCGCCTTTGTCTTAGGTACGCTGGGCATCATCGCATAGGAGAACGTCATGATCTGTGATATCCGTATCGATGACCGTTTGATCCATGGCCAGGTCTGTGGCTTCTGGATCCCGCATCACAACTTACAAAGGATCGTCATCGTCGACGATGAGATCGTCCATGACGAACAGAGAAAGACCGTACTGAAGTTCGGCTGTCCCGATAAATGCAAGCTTTCGATCTTTTCCGTCGATTCCGCGGTCGACAAGTTCAGCCGCAAGATCGACGAAGGCATCCGCGTCATGATCTTATGCAACTCGCCGGTCCCATTGCTGCAGATGTATGAAAAGGGCTATCAGTTCAATGAGATCACGGTCGGCAACATGGCTTCCAAGCCGGACTCCAGGCAGGTCCGCAAGACACTGTTTGTCACCGACAAGGAAAAAGAAGCGTTTGATAAACTGGCACAGCACGGCGTGAAGATCATCTCCCAGATGATCCCGTCAGAGGCCAGAGAAGATATCATCGACGATATCAGAAAGGCATGATATGGCAGACAATACGACCGTATTGGGCAACATGGCCGAACAGCCGGAACGTCTCGCCTATGTCTTTCAAAACAGGAAAGACTTCATCACACCGTTCATCGAAAAACTGCGTTCTTCCAGGATCCGCAAAATCATCTTCTTCGGATCCGGTACGTCCTACAACGTCTCTTTGATCGCCGCATATTATTTCAAGCACATCGCAGGAATAGCTGCCGAAGCGCAATATCCGACCGTCTTCATGAACTATGAGAAGGCGGACTGGTGTGGCTTCCTCAGCAAGGACGAGATCCTGTTTGCCGGCATCTCGCAATCCGGTACTTCCCGTTCGACTTGCGAGCTCATGGAGTATGCCAAAGAAAACGGCTATCCGACGCTGGCTTTGACGGGGAATCTGAACAGTGAGATCTGCAGGCACGTCGATGTTTCCTGCCCCATGCTGGTGGGAGACGAACTGACGCCCCCGGAGACCAAGGGCTATACCGTTTCTTTGTTAAGCGTTTATCTCTGGGCTCTGGAAGCCGCCTTGAACAAAGGAACTCTGGATCGGGAAAGATATGAAAGAAAGATCACGGAATGTGAAGATTTCATCGGGCATTTCGATCAGGTCATGAAAGAATCCGCTTCCTGGTACGAACGTAATAAGACGACGATCGTCAATTCCGACCGCATCTATGTGCTTGGCTACGGCATCGACTACGGTTCCGCCTTGGAAGCGCAGCTGAAGATCGGCGAGATGCTCAGACTTCCCTGCCTGGGTTACGAGATCGTTGAATACTCGCACGGTCCGACGATGGCACTGAACAAGAAAGGGACCGTCTTCATGATCGGTTCCGAAGAAAAGGAATACGGGCAGATGCTGGAATTCAAAGAAGCCTTCCGGCAGTATTCCGACCGGGTCCATGTCATCACCTGCAAAGATGCCGAGGGTCTTGACGGACGCGATCTTGTCTTCTCATTGAAGGCGGACAAGTATCTTGCACCGTTGATGTATACCGTACCGTTTCAGTTTGTCGCAGCGAAAGGCGCCAAGGACATCGGTATCGACACGGCGATCGACCCGTTCGAGATCCCACTGGCGCATTACAAAGGATGAGATTTGAAGCTGTCATCTTCGACATGGACGGTGTCCTGATCGATTCGGAAATGGAATACATCCGTCTGTGGAAGAAGCTTTACCATCTGAAACAGATCCCCATGGAAGAAAAGGACCTCTATTTTTTGGCAGGTTCTGCCCACCATGTGGAGATCGATCTGTTTGCGGAAAAGATGGGGATCTCGGCAAAGGAGGCGGAAAAGATACGCACCGCATTCTTCAAGAGACATCCCGTCGATTACAAGAAGATCAAAAAGTACTATGTTGATGAGATTTTGGCCTCCTTTTCAAGGGCGGGGATGAAGATCGCCCTGGCATCGTCATCGACATTTGCGAATATCGATACCGTATTGAAACAATGCGGTATCGATACTTATTTCTGTCCGATCATATCGGGTGAGATGTTCGAAAAGACGAAACCGGATCCCGAGATCTATCTTGAGACCATACGGAGGCTGGATCTTGAGAAAGAAAAGATCGCCGTGATCGAAGATTCAAGTTACGGCATCGCTGCTGCCAAAGCGGCAGGCTTATATACGATAGCGATCGAAGATCCGATACTGCACTTCGACAATTCGAATGCGGATGCAGTCGCAAAGGACCTCTTCGAAGCGGAAAGGATGATCATATGTTAGGATTTATCGTCAGCGGACACGGCCGTTTTGCCTCGGGCATCACAGCAGCGTTGGAGCTGATCATGGGAGAACAGGAAAACTATATCGCCGTTGATTTTCCGGAAGGCGACGGAAAGACACAGATAGAAGCCAATATGGCTAAAGCGATCGCACAGCTGGAAGGATGCGAAGGCATCGTCGTATTCTGCGATCTTCTGAGCGGATCGCCGTTCAATACCGCTGTCATGGAATCATTGAAAGACGAAAAGATCGCCGTGGTCTATGGGACGAACCTGGGGATGCTGATGGAATCGGTGTTTTTAAGGAACTCCGATATCGGCGCGCATGAACTTGCGCAAAAGGCAGCAGAGACCGGAAAGGATGCGGTCGGTATCTTCCGAAAAGCGGAAGATGAGGATGATGACTTCTAGGAGGTGAAACGATGTTTGAAAGCATCATGTGGAAATATATGAACGAAGAAGGAGAGCTTCTGATGAAGCTGATCAAGGACCGAAAGATCCGGGAACAGCTGGCTTCATTGAAGGACATGAAGGCTCTTTACTTCGTTGCCCACGGAAGTTCGTACAATGCTTCGGCGTCGATCGCCCCGTTCATCAGCCGGCTTTCAAAGGTCCGTACTTACGTGTATACACCTTCCAACTTCCGTTACAACTGTCCTTCGATCGATGAAGAAAACAAGAAGACGACCTATGTCCTCGGTATCTCGCAGACCGGGACGTCCAGGGGCGTTCTGGAAGCTCTTGAAGAGGCAAAGAAGAAAGGCTTCAAGGTCATCGGCATCACTGCCGTCTCAGGCTCGCCTTTGGATGAGCTGAGCGATCTCACGCTGGATCTGCGCTGCGGAGAGGAAGACAGCAACGCCAAGACGAAAGGTTATTCTTCGACGCTGACTCTGCTGATGATGCTTGGCATCGAGCTTTCTCAAGGCGTCAACAAGGAAGATTATTATAGGGAACTGGAGGAAGAGGTCACAAAGCTGGATGAAGTCCGCAAGAGAACGGTCCGCTGGTGCAAAGAAAATGACTATGGAAAAAACATGGATAATCTCTATGTCATCGGCAGTGGCATGAACTTCGCCTCGGCGATGGAAGGTCAGCTCAAAGTCATGGAGACCATGTGCATTCCGACGATGTTCAATGACATCGAAGAATTCTCTCACGGTATGCACAGATCCCTGAATCGGGGTTCTTATGTCTTGCTGCTGAATGCCGGAAGCGAGAAGGAACTGATGGAAAAGACCCGCAGATATCTGGAAGAAAAAAAGATCGATGTACTGGAGCTCAACGGCGAAGAAGAGACGGATGAGAAAAACGTCATTTACGTCGGAAAGTATGAAAAGAGCGCATCTTTGCTGTCGATCGTCACGGCGATCCAGGCGATCTCCGCTTTTGTTCCGGAAAACAACGGTCTTGATCCCAACCGGAATGCCAACAACGACTATACGGATTTTGTTGAGACCAGGGTGTGAGACATCTCACATAAAAAGTTCAGGGGAGGAGCGATCCTCCTTTTTATGTCTGATGCATGAGCACATCAATGTTCTTTGAACCGTTTCCAGGAGGAAACGGCAAGCAGACAGCTGAGAGATCCGAAGACCGCGATCAGCGTCCAGGAGAAAGTACAGGCGCGCCAGCCGAAGCGGTCGGATAAAAGACCGAAACCGTAGATGGCGGCTGCCGATCCGACATAAGTGAGGGAATTGACGATGCCCGACACCGTCGACACCATGCCGTAGCGGGCAAAACGGGAAGGCAGGATGCTGACAAGGAAGAGGTTGACCGCATGCATTGCACCGACGATCAGCGAAGATAAGAGGACCGTCAGATATTCGTTATGGGCGTAGCTGAGGTTCAGAAGAAGACAGATCACTGCTGCGGCCGCAAAAAACAGAGCGGCTGTCTTGGTCTCCTCTTTGACAAAACGGCGGTTAAGGAAGCCGGTAAATCTTAAGGACAGGATGCCGATGAGCGGCAGCAGGACGGACTTGAGGATCGCCTGATCGCTGGTTAGAGAGAAGGTGTTGGCCATGAAGGACGGCAGCCAGTCACTGATGCCGTCTCGAAGCATGCCCTGCAATATGATGGCCAGAGCGATCAAAAGGAAGCCCGACTTAAGAAGGAAGGGTTTCAGTTTCAGATCTTCGTTCTTTTGTTCGGTAACGATCTGCGGATCGCCGGAGGATATGACATCAGCCTCTTCGATCTTCTTACAGCAGTAAGACCAGAACAGCAGGATGAGGAAGGCCACGGTACCGTTGGCATAGAAAGTCAGCTTCCAGTTTTGAAAGACGGCGATCCATAACAGGGACGACGACAGATAGATCAGGACCGTCGCGAAGATGCCGGCGATGTTCATGTTGACGGCGGCATTCTCGTAGTCTTTCCTGTCCATATGGGTGGACAGGATCTTCAGCATCGGCGGCCACAACATGGACTGGGCAAAGCCGTTGACGAACCACAGGAACGGACGGAGGTCCGGCTTTGCGGCGGGCATCATGAAATTGATGATGATCGAGACGAATAATCCGCAGAAGACCATCTTGTGGGCTTTGATCCGGTCACCGAAAAAACCGGAAACGATCTGACCAGAGCCGTAGGAGATGATGCTGAGGGTCTCGACAAGGCCGGCGACATTCTTGGACAGCCGTTCGCTCTGGATGATCGCTTCCATGACGATGGAATAGTCTTTCCTGGTCAGATAGCCGGCAAAATAGACCAGCGGTGCGCCGATCGATAAGAGCCTGATGATGTCGTGTTTATTAGACGTATTCGATCTCATATGCGGACTTCAGCGTCATAAACGGTCGAAAGTATCGGAGAAGTCGTGCATCCAGTCTTTCGTTTCGTAATAGAAGCTCTTGTAAAGCTCATAGATCTGACGGTATTTTTTGTGCGCTTCCATGTCGGGGATGTAGGAGACTTCATAAGTGACCATCTTGTCGACGGCCGTGGGGAGATCGGGATAGATGCCCAGCATCACGGCGCAAGCGATCGCACAGCCGAGGTTCGGCGCATTGATGTCTTTGGGAACATTGATGACGATGTCGGAGACATCGGCGTGGATCTGCATCCAGAGCGGGCTCCTGGCGGAACCGCCGGCGATGTTCATCTCTCTGACCTCCACGCCGTGCTGACGGAAGGTGTCCAGGATCATCTCGCTGCCGAAGGCCACACCTTCCAGGATCGCCCGGTAGAGATCTTCTTTCTTATGGGCGAGCGAAAGCCCGTAGAACATGCCTTTGGCCTTGCTGTCATGGTAGGGGTGTTTGTTGCCCTGGAAATAATCCAATAAGAGGAGACCGTTGGAACCGATCGGAACGTTCTTTGCCAGTTCATCCATCTGCCTGTAGGAAAGTCCTTCGCAGAAGTTTTTGTTGAACCAGGACAGGATGGATCCGGAGGCGGATTGGGCGACATAGTCGGTATAGTAACCTCTGATCAGATTGTCCGGTCCGTTGTTGGAACCGTAGGGATTCAATAAAGGACGTTCATTGAGGGCCATGGCCAGGTTGGAGGATCCGGTGATCATACCGATCCTTCCGGGCTTGTTGACGCCGATGCCCAGAAGACCGATCGAAGAGTCGATCCCGCCCTGCGCGATCTTGAGCCCTTCGTAAAGCCCGAGATGGTCTGCGGCTTCCTTGCTTAAGGTGCCGCACAGTTCGCCGACCCGATGGACTTCCCCGGAAGGGAATCTGTCTAAGGCATCTAAGATGTCTAAAGCTTCATACACATTCTTTGAAAAACCGTCATGGATCGAATAGCCCCAGTTGCAGGCAGTGTTGTTGTTCATGCACCACTTGCCGGTCATCTTATAGGTGATGAAGTCCTGATATTCGCAAAAGACTTCCGCCTTCTCATAGACTTCTCTTTCGTTCCGCTTGAGCCAGGCGAGCTTCGGCGGCATCCATTCCGGAGAATAGAATTCCCCGGTCTTTTCCAGCAGTTCATCGGCTTCCTTTTTTGCCCGCACATCCATCCACAGGATGCAGGGATACAAAGGCGTAGCATCTTTCTTGCAGACGACGACGCTCGTGGAAGTCGTATCGAGAGCCAGAGCGGCGATCTGCGTCCTGGCGATCCCGGTCTTCTTCAGGACCTCTTTGACGGCTTTTGCCATGCAGTCCCACCAGTCGTCGGGATCCTGTTCTACAAAGCCGGGCTTCGGGAACTTCGTCTCATAGGGCACGGAAGAAAAGCCCAGGCAGTGCCCTTCAATATCGTAAAGGCCGACGCGGACACCGCCGGTGCCGCCGTCGATCCCCATCAGTATCATCGGATCGTTTTTCATCATATTTTGATTTTAACATGGTACTGAAGACCTTGTTAACAGATGGAGGGATACGGATTAAGGTATAATGAAGAAAAGATGTGAGGTGTCCTATGCAGCTGCAAGAACTCAAACAACGATTGAAAGAATATATGGCCATCCCGAGAGTTTCGGGCTACGAAAAAGAAATGGCTTACCGCCTCAAAGAGGATCTCGGGAAGTATACGGACGACGTGAAGATCGATAAGATCGGCAACGTCATCGCGACCTTTGAAGGCACTCAGAAGAATGCACCGGTCTTGATGATCTTCGCCCATATGGATACGATCGGTTTCGTCATCAAGCGGATCGACAAAGACGGTTTCATCTATGTGGACCGCGTCGGCGGGGTCCCGGAAAAGATCCTGACGGGAACGCCCGTCCGGGTGGGCAGCGAAGACGGAAGATACTATGATGGCATCTTCGGTGTCCGTGCCTACCACATCATGTCGAACGAAGAAAAGGCAAAAGCGGATTCTTTGAACGATCTGTTCATCGACATCGGCGCCAAAAGCGATGAGGAGCTTTTTGAACTGGGGATACAGGTCGGCTGTCCGGTCGCTTATGGCAAAGCTTACTATGAATTGCTGAATGACCGGGTCTCCGGATCTTATATCGATGCGGCTGCCGGTCTATGCAATCTTATACAGATCGGGGAATACTTAAAGAAACAGAGACCGAAGGCGACGGTCCGCCTGGTCGGTACCGTCTGGGAAGAATTTTCGGCGAGAGGGGCAATGATCGCCAACCGCACGGGCAAGTGCGATCTGGCCATTTCGATCTTAGGACCGGGGGCTGCCGATACGCCGGACCAGAGAGGCAAGGTCTCCAATGTCTCCATGAACAATGGCGTCGGCGTCACGATGTTCAACTTCCACGGGAAGGGGACGCTCAACGGCAACATCATCCACAAGGGGATGTTCGAACTGCTGAAGAAGGCGGCGGAAAAGAATGAGATCAGGATACAGCGGCAGGCCGCCAGAGGCGCGCTGTCCGATACGGCGTATCTGGCTCTGGAAAATGACGGCATCCCGTGCATGGACCTGGGAACGCCGGACCGCTATTCTCATTCCACTTTGGAGCTCATCGATACGAAGGACCTCTTACAGACAGGAGAGCTCTTATGTCATTTCATCGAAGAGCTCGATGCGGACTTCGATCTGAACCGTTATTAAAAATCCCGCTTACTTCAGGTAAGCGAGATATTCTTCTTTGCTCAGAAGAGGCTGGAAAGCCTCTTTTATTTTTGCGACTTCCTCCTCATGTTTTAAGAAGTAAAGGACCGTATCGTAGACGATCGCCGAAGGCTCGAGATATGCCCGTTTCTTATCGACGATGCATAAGTCTTTGCCATGGCAGTTACCGCCGAAGCCGGAATAGCCGAACTGCACGCAGGGCTTGAAACAGGACAGATCGCCCAGGTCGCCGGCAGCCATCGAGACTTCATTGTCATGAATGTCCTGAGGCTCGCAATATTCCAGCATGTACTTGCGGATGACGTCGTTGATCGCCCTGTTCTGGTTCATCGGCAGATAGCCCGGTGAGGTCCTGATTGAGGCGGAAGCGCCGATCGCCTTGGCACAATACCTTGCCGCATCGTCGACTTTCTTCGCCGTGTCATGCAGAGCTTTTTCGTTCATCGCCCGCACATAACATTCATAGACCGTCCTTTCGGGAATGGAATTGACGGTCTGGCCGCCTTCCGAGAGGATGCCGTGTATGCGGATGTAGTCTTCTTCCTTAAAGGTCTCCCGCAGCATGTTCAAAGCGTTGTCGAACAAGACGAAGGCATTCAGGGCATTGATGCCGTTGTGCGGTGCCATGGCGGCATGGGTGGCTTTGCCTTTGAAGGTGATCTGCTTGTAGACGAAGCCGGACAGGGAGGAGTTGAGCGAGAAATGGTATTTCCCTTCGCCCATCGTATGTAAGTGGATGAAAAGGTCTTCTTCATCGAAGAGACCGTGCGCCAGCATGTTGACTTTGCCGCCGATGTAGTCGATCTCGCCTTTCTTGATGAGCGACTTGCGGTAGGCGATGTCGGTGTATTCTTCAGCCGGCGTGAAATATAAGGTCACCGTGCCGTTTTTGATGACGTCTTTGAGTTTGACCAGGGCATAGGCCATGATCGCGCATTGGGTGGAATGTCCGCAGCTGTGGGCGGCGTTGTCGGTTTTGGACGCAAAAGGATGGCCCAAAGTCGGGATGGCGTCAAGCTCGGCGATCAGACCGATGCGCGGGGAACCGGAGCCGATCGACGCTTTGAATGCCGTATGAAAACCCAGGTCCGTGACCTCGATCCCATGATCTTTCAGGTAGTCGGTCAGGATCTTTTTATTGGTGTATTCTTTGTATCCGAGTTCGGGATGTTTGAACAGTTCATCGCCGAGTTCAAACAGAGTCTGTGCATCTTTTTCGATCGTTTTGTTCATGATGGTCCCTCTTTGTATCCATCATATCATTTTCTCTTACGTGCATCGGCGTTGATTTTTTGAGGAGAAAAGCGGAAACTGATAGGGATAGGAGGTGTTTCTATGAATGACTATCAGGAAATAAGCCGTATCAGCCGTCCTGCATTCTTCAGCCGCGTCCTGGGCTATCTGGCTGTAGGACTCGGTTTAAGCGCACTTGGCGCCGTTTTGGGCAACTGGATCTTGCCGCTGCTGGGTGAGAGATATATGTTTGCGATGTTGTTTTTCATGGTGAGTGAACTCGTACTGGCTTTCGTGATCGGAAGCAAGATCGACCGCTATGCGACGTCTTCAATCCGGGCCTTGTTCATCGCCTACTCGTTCATCAACGGGATCACTCTGTCGGTGATCCTGGCGGTCTATACCACCGCCAGCATCCTCATGGCTCTGCTGACGGCCGCCGTGGTCTTCGGCAGCCTGTGTATGATCGGAAGGACCACCAGACTCGATCTGACGAGGATGGGGACGTTCTTCATGAGCGGACTGATCTGCTGCATCGTTTTGACCCTGGCCAACATGTGGATCTTCAGGGCGAGCGGTCTGGATATCGCCTTATGTTATATCGAGACTCTGCTGTTCATGGGGATCACGGTCTATGACATGCAGATGATCGACCGCTATTACTCGCAAAGCGAGAGCGAGAATCTGGCGATCTATGCGGCATTGCAGCTGGAACTGGATTTCATCAACCTGCTGATCCGGATCTTACAGATCTTCGGCGTCAGGGTCGACGACAGGTAGATCTGCCGGAAACGGTATCGGTCAATATTTGAAGGTCTGCAGACACGGCAGACCTTTTCTGTTATATAGTAAGGATATGAAGCTGGGTCTTTTGATGAATCTGCTGGTCACGTTCATGAGCGTCATGATGGTCGTCTTCATGCCTTTGACCGACCGGCTGATCTGCAAGAAACTTCAAATCTCTCCGGATGACCGTCTGAGTGAGAATCCTAAGGCGGACTATTACCTGCATCTCAGGAAATACGTTCTGATCGCCGTTTTTGCGGTCTATCTTTTCCTTTTGTTTTATGTGGCCTTCTTTTCGCGGTCGGCTGCCGCCGATTATCTCGTGCACATCTCCCTTTACGAAGACCTGGCCAACGCCATAAAGATCGACTTCGGCATCCTGGGCCTGCTGAAGGTCCTGTTCACGGAAGGATTGAGTGCCGCGATGGCGCATGTGCGCATCAACAAGATCGAAGACATCGTGCAGGTCTATCTCAATATCGTCCTGTTCCTGCCGATGGGCTATCTGCTTCCTTATGTCTTCGACTTCTTCAGAAGAGATATGAAGGTGCGTACCATCCTCGCCTGTTTCATCAGCACCCTGCTGATCGAAAACGTTCAGCTGATGACCAAGCTCGGCTTTTACGATATCGATGACATCGTCTCCAATACCTTGGGCGGCATCCTGGGCTTACGTCTGTATATCTGGTTCGCTTATGTTCTGGCACACCCGGATTTCCGCAGGGAAGCAAAGCACCAGAGGCGTTTTGAGAAGCGGGCGAAGGAAAAGGCGATGTATCCGTTCTTATCGAAGATCTCTCTGCAGCGAAGTGTCATCTACGCGAAAGACAAAAAGGAGGTCTTCGACTTCTATGAAAACAAGCTGGGCTTCCGTCTGAAAAAGGCGATCCCGCAGGGAGAGGACATCGACTACATGTTCGAACTCGGCAAGGACCAGTTCGAAGTCCGCTGCCGGAAGGATTATAAGGAAGAGACGATGCAGGAGATCCTCATCGCCTGCAACAATTCGGAATATCTGAAACAGAGCCTGGAAGAAAACGGCATCACGACCTCACCGTATGCTTCGGATCCGTATACCTTGTTGCGGACTTTCAGTTTCATGGCCCCGGGCAATACGAAGATCACGGTCATCGAAGAGTGATGTTGCGAATATGTTGCATCGGATGAAGAAAATAAAATATGTTACAGGAGGTATCCTCATGAATAAAGAAAGCAGATCATTCAAAAAACTGTTGATGATACTTACGGCGGTCATGATGATCCTGAGTACCGGTTTCTTCGCAAAGGCGCAGGTCTATGCGGATGAAGAGACGCTCACCATCACCAAACAGCCGGAAAACGTGACGGTCAATTATCCGGAAGGGGCGGTCTTCCACGTGGAAGTCGATCATCCGGAAAACGTCGCATCCTATCACTGGTCGCTGTCCGACGGCTATAGCGTCTTTGAACTGGACGGCACGTCCGCATCGACGGATACGCTGATCATCCCCTGGACCGACCAGAATCCCAATACGTTCTATCTGTGCTGCACGATCACCGATAAGAACGGCCACAAGATCTTCACCGAAGATGCGGAGCTCAATGTCGGCAATTTCGAGGAAGACAGACCGGTCTTATACTTAGGCGACCTCGCCCTGGAACTGGGCGAAAGCGCGGATCTCAGCGAAGGCCTGCAGGGCAGCGGCAGGATCACTTACGATCCTAGCGGCACGCTGGTCACCTTCGAAGACGTTCATTTCCACAACGATGTCTCCGTCTATGACACGACATTGCAGTCGCTTGGCATCTTCTTGTTTGCCCGCCATGCGAAAGAGCCGGAATTCACCTGTTACTTCAAAGGCGAGAACGTCATCGACAACAGCTACTACGATCCGGACTACAATGCCGCCGGCGTCTGTCTCAACTCCTTCTTCGGACAGGAAGAGAACAAGTCGACGCTGATCATCGACGGCGACGGTTCCCTGGTCCTCAACGGCGGAAGCAATTCCGTGTATTCCGACGGCAACCTCGAGATCAAGATGGATCTTGAGACCCATCCTCTGGAAGGCATCTACAGCGATGCGATCACTGCCTGGACCATCCTGATCGATGAAGGCGTGCATCTCGACCTGCATACCAACGGTACCGGCATCCGGGCCAAGGGCGATCTGCGTACCTACAAGGGCAGCGTGATCGACATCGATTCGATCGCTCCGCATGTCTCCGTCGGTCCGACCGTCAAATTCATCGTCAATGTCGACGGTGCGATGTATATGGAGTCGACGAAGCTCAACATCAAAGGCAATGCCAAGCCGGAGACCTTCGAACCTTACGGTTCCTACCTGGTCAATTTCACCGGGATCGGCTTCAACGGCCTGGGCGGTCTGAATGCGAAGGATTCCGCGATCGACATCGAACTGAGCTGTGAAGAAGGTTCGGACATCTATGCCCTCAACTTCTGCGGCATCGTCGGCGGTGAGAACTCTTCATCGCTGGAGCTGGAAGAGGCATCGAAAGTCGATATCCGCATCGATGTCGACAACGTCTTCGGTACGACCGGTATCCTGATGCCGGGCGATGTCAATGTCAGCAAGGATTCGCAGATCCATATCGACGTCAAAAGCTTAGGCGAAGCATCCGCCATCGAAGCGGACCGCGCGATCATCTTCAAAGACTGCATCGTCGATACGTCCGCCGTCTCTTTGGACGGGTCGGGAACGTATGGCATCGTCAGTTCCGATATCGATATCGAACTCAACGATCCGAAATATTACGTCTCTTCCAAGGCGGAAAACGGCGTCGCCATGGCGGCCGATACGGGCGACCGCGCGGATGAAGTGCTTCCGCAGGAAAATTACACGCCGTCCGTGATCCGGCTCAGCGGCAAAGCGGAATTTGATACGCCGAAGAAGGCGCAGATCAATCTTTGCGGAATACCGGGCTATGGCGAGACGATGGTCACGGAAGCCGTCTATGATCTTTCCGACATGGAAAGACCGGCAGGCGAAGTGAAGATCATCGTGAAGAAAGACAATACGCTGTATTACGCAGCCGGCGCTGCCGCTGCGATCGGTGTCCTGGCTCTGGTCTTGAAGAACAGGAAAAAATAGAAGTCTTGAAAGCTGCCGTGAGGCGGCTTTTTACTTTGTTATAATAAAGACATGCGTTATACATTGGAAGATAAAACACTGCATATCGATGTGGATTCCCTGTTCGTACATACGATACAGGAGTTTTTTGATGCCTATATTCCTTCCAAGAAGGTCCAGCATCTGCTGATACAGAACAAACAGATCCTTCTTGACGGCAATCCGGTCAAGCGGGAAGACGATATCGCCGGGCTTCATCTCGACCTCGTGATCTATCCCGAGACCTATGACTACCAAAAGACCGGTAATGATATCAACATCGTCTACGAAGACGAGATCCTGTGCATCGTCAACAAGCCCAAAGGCGTCCTGGTCCATTCCGACGGTGGCAGGGAGCTCACGCTGACCGACATGGCGGAAAGCCACTATGCCGATCAAAATCACATCGCCGCTTATCCGATCCACCGTCTCGACAAGCAGACATCTGGCCTGGTCGTCTTTTCCAAGTCGGTCGTCTTTCAGCCCTTATTGGACAAGCTGCTGAGCGAAAAGAAGATCCGCCGCAATTATCTTGCCTTCGTCGAAGGCAGGATGGAATCGGGAACGATCCTGAATATCGACAAGCCGATCGGCAAGGACCGCCACGATCCCAACAAGCGGATCATCCACAAGAACGGCCAGAGCGCGCTGACCAAAGTCCGCTGCGTCGGCTGCAGCAGAAGCAAAAACTACTCGGTGCTCTTATGTACGCTGGAGACCGGCCGGACCCATCAGATCCGCGTCCATCTCTCGTCGATCGGCCATCCGATCCTCAATGACGATCTCTATGGAAAGAAAAGCGATCTGTGCGTTCGCATGGGCCTGTTTGCCGAAAGCATCGAGCTGTATCATCCGCTGAAGGAAGAGAATATGGAGATCGAATGTGAACTGCCCAACGATCTCAACAAGTTATACATGGGTGCCTTGCGATGAAAGTCAACAAGACCAACGCGATGCGCATGCTGGACTCCGCGAAGATCGGCTACGAAGTCCTGGAATACGATCTGGACAAGGATCTGTTCTCCGGTGAGCGGGTCTCCGATCTCTTGGGCCTGGACTATGCCCAGTGTTACAAGACATTGGCGTTGAGGCATGGGCATGACATCTATCTCTGCGTCATCTCGGTCAAGGACGAGCTCGATCTCAAGAAGTGCGCCAAGGCACTGGGCGTCAAGAACCTTGAGATGGTCCATGTGAAAGATCTTCTGAAGGATGTGGGTTATGAGCGCGGTTCGGTGACGCCGATCGGCGCAAAGAAAAACAAGGGCATCGTCTTTGACGATGAGACCGACAATTTTGAGACCATCGAGATCTCAGCCGGTGCGTACGGCCTGGGTCTGAAAGTGAATAAGGAAGAACTGATCGGGTTTCTTCATGCGCAAGTAAAGGATATCGTCAAAGATGAATTATGATGCGGTGATCGTCGCTTCCGGCAAAGGACAGCGGGCGAATCTGGGTTACAACAAGGATTTCTATATCATGAAGGACGGGAAGTCGGTGCTGGATCACTCGGTGCAGCTTTTTTGCGATGATCCCGACTGTAAGAACGTCATCGTCGTGACCAATCCGGAGAATTTCGAAAAGGTCATGAAGGATGAGAAGGTGAAGATCACCCAAGGCGGTAAGGAACGCAAGGATTCCGTATACAACGGACTGAAGTTAAGTCAAAGCGACTACGTCTTCATCCATGACGGGGCGAGGCCCTTCCTGAAAAAGGACGTACTGGAGCAGCTGAAGGAGAAGGTCGCTGCCGACAAGGCGGTCTGCCTGGGCCATTTTGCGACCGATACGGTCAAGATCGTCAGTGACGGAAAGATCGAAAAGACGGTCGACCGCAATACCGTTTTCCTTGCGGAGACACCGCAGGCTTTTGAACGGGAACTGATCTTGGACTGCTATAAGCGCTGCGAAGACGTATTGTTCACCGATGACGCCTCACTGGCGGAATCTCTGGGCTATGCCGTTTCCGCCCTGGCTGATCCTTACGACAACCGCAAGCTGACCAAAGAAGAGGACTTCAAAAACTTATGATCAAACAGATCATCGTCGTGGAAGGAAAAAACGATACCAAGAGACTGAAGTCTTTTTTTGACGTCGAGACCATCGAGACCCACGGCATGGGTCTGGGAAAGCAGACTATCGAGCTGATCCGGGCGGCCAACGAAAAGCGGGGCGTGATCCTGTTTCTGGATCCGGATGCCCCGGGCGAAAAGATCCGCAAGAAGCTCAACGAAGCCATACCCGGTCTGCTCAATGCCTTTGTGATGAAGGAAGATGCCAGAACGAAGAAGAAAGTCGGCATCGAACATGCCTCCAAAGAAGTTCTGAAAGAGGCACTGGAGCACCTGGTCAGCTATGAAGAGGATAAAGAGTCGTTATCGAAAGAAGAGTTCTATGAGCTCGGTCTGGAGGGAAGCGAAGATTCTTCGTCAAAAAGAGAGAAGATCGCTTCGCATTTCCATCTCGGCAAATGCAATGCCAAGACCTTGTTTAAGCGGATGAATCTGATGGATATCAGCTATGAAGAGGCAAAGGAAGTTCTATGATCGCAAATATCGCTTATGTGAAAAGTGTATTGGGTGACCTCAGGGCAAAGAAGAAGTTCGGCCAGAACTTTCTGATCGATGCCAACATCGTCGACAAGATCGCGGAAAAGGCCTGCGATCCCCGCTATACGACGATCGAGATCGGTCCGGGCTTGGGCGCTCTGACGGAGATGCTGCTGAAGTATTCCAAGTCAGTCGATGCCTATGAGATCGATAAGGACATGTATGAACTCTTGCTGCAGGGGATACAAGACGAGCGTCTGCAGGTCTTTCTGACTGACTTCCTGGATGCCGACTTAAGCGTCTATGAAGAGCCCCTGTGCGTTTGCGCCAATCTGCCTTATTATGTGACGACGCCGATCCTGTTCAAGCTCTTTGAGTCGGATCTCGATCTGAAAAAGATCACCGTCATGGTGCAGAAGGAAGTGGCCGACCGGCTCAATGCCGGGATCGGAAGCGAGGATTATTCGGCACTGTCCGTCGAGGTGCAGTATCTCTATGACGTGAAGCTAGAGATGAACGTTTCCAGGAAGGTCTTCTATCCTTCGCCGAACGTCGATTCCGCCGTCATCTCCTTCACCCCGAAACGGCAGCGGGACCGCGCTTTCGAACAGGACTTCTTTCAGCTGGTGAAGAACTGTTTCCGGATGCGCCGCAAGACGCTGCACAACAATCTGAAGGACCTCTATGATGAGGCGACGATAAAAAGGATCTATGAAGAATGCGGTCTGAAGGAGAATGTCCGGGCACAGGAACTGTCCCTGGAGGATTTCCTGAGGATCTGTGAGGTGGTGAAACGATGAAAGACCGTGCTTATGCCAAGATCAATCTGTCCCTGGATGTGTTCAACGTCCGGGAAGACGGCTACCATGATATCCTTTCGGTCATGCTGCCGATCGACTTTTACGATGAACTGGAGATCAGGACCGCCGAAAAGGATGAATTCATCTGCAACCGTTCGTTCATCCGTTACAACGAAAAGAATTCGATCTACAAGATGATCTCTTTGGTCAAGGAGAGATACGGGATCGAAGATCATCACCGGATCGTCTTGAAGAAGGTCATCCCGACACAGGCAGGTCTGGGCGGCGGGACGGCCGATGCGGCTTCGACGCTGCGCATCCTGCAGAAGATGTATGATCTGTCCTTATCCAGGGACGAGATCATCGACCTGTGCGTTAAAGTCGGCGCCGATGTGCCGTTCAATTACTTCAATACGCCTTCGGTCGTCTCCGGGATCGGGGACGGGATCGCGCCGTTTTCGCTGAAGAAGCAGTATTGCGTCCTTCTGGTCAAACCGCGCAGCGGCGTATCGACCAGGGAAGCCTATGAGACTCTGGATATGGGCGTTTGCGACCACCCGGACATCGAAGCGCTCAAAAAAGCCTTGGAGAACGGCGACAGCATCCACGGACTGCTGGGCAATTCGCTGGAACAGCCTGCCCTCGTGCTCAATAAGGATATCAGGCGGATCAAGGAGAAGCTGGAGAGCTATAAGACCGGTGAAGTGCTGATGTCCGGTTCGGGCTCGACGGTCTTCTGCATCGGCGAGGATGAGGAAGAGATCTTGAAGATCTACGAGGATCTGAAAGGCTGCAGAGATTATCTACGTTTTACAAAAACTTTGAATCTAAAATAGTATAATAGGAATCATATAAAAGGAGAACTTATGAACAACGCGATCATATTTATCCGCAATGATGAAGAAAAGCAGCTGTCCAAGACCCCGTATCTTGGCGGGAACCTGCTCTTGCATCTGGTCAAAGAGATCCGCAAGATCGCCGATCTTGAGAACATCTGCATCGTCGGCTCCGATGCCGAAGTACCGGGCTGCCTGAAAATGGACGATGTCGATGACGCCATCTCGATGGTCAAAGGAGAAGGCAAGACGCTGCTGGTCTCTCCTCTTTATCCGGAATTCACCGGACATGACCTGGAAAAACTGTTAAAGAAAGATTCACAAGGCGCCGTCATGACCTGCAACGGCAAGGTCCTGGAGGCGATCGCCATTTCCAATGAATATCTGAAGGACTTCCGTTCCATCCATTTCGAACAGGTCGAGATCAAAAACAAGAAGATCAAGAAAGTCACGAAAGAAGACGCCCTCAACATGAAAGGCGCAAGCCTCGATGATGTCGTCGTCTTCGCCCTGACCTCTTCCGTATCGATCGTCGAAGAAGTCTGCAACTATCTCAATATCGCACCGGGCAAGGTCGATGTAAGACACTTTGCCGACGGTGAGACGCTCGTCGAACTGGGCGAATCGGTCCGTGGCAAGCGCTGCTATATCATTCAGTCCACTTGCAAGCCGGTCAATGACACGCTGATGGAAGTGCTCATCTGCATCGATGCGATGCGCCGTTCTTCCGCCGCGGAGATCACCTGTATCCTGCCGTATTTCGGCTATGCCAGACAGGACCGCAAAGCCTCGCCGAGGCAGCCGATCACGGCAAAGCTGGTCGCTTCCATGCTGGAAGAGGCCGGTGCCAACCGTGTCGTCACCTTCGACTTGCATGCGGCGCAGATCCAGGGCTTCTTCCACTGCCCGGTCGATGATCTGACCACCGTTCCGATGATGGGTCAGTACTTCCGCAGGAAGAACTTCGATCCCAACGATATCGTCGTCGTCTCTCCGGACCATGGCGGCGTCAAGCGGGCAAGGAACCTCGCCGAGATGCTGGGCTCCGGTCTGGCGATCATCGATAAGCGACGTCCGCGTCCGAATGTCGTGGAAGCCTGCACGGTCATCGGTGATGTCCGCGATAAGAACGTCATCATCGTCGACGATATCTGCGATACCGGCGGTTCTCTGATCGCTGCTTCCAACATCCTGAGAGAAAACGGATGCAAAGACATCTATGTCTGCATCGCCCACGGTCTGTTCTCCAACGATGCCGCATCCAAGATCGAAGCTTCGCCGATCAAGGAAGTCGTCTGCACCAACACGATCGTCCCCGATCCGAATGAACTGGCCAAGACGACCAAGATCACGACGCTGTCGGTCGGCTGGATGCTGTCCAAGCTGATCCTGGCGGTCTCCTGCCACACGCCGGTCTCGGAAGTCTACGCGTTGTACGAATAATCAAAAAAACAAAAGATCCCGTCAGGGATCTTTTCTTCTGTCTTGTTACCTATTGGTTTAGAGCCATTTGATCTTCTTGAAGAAGCGCAGCATCAAGATGACGATGGTCACGAAGACCACGAAGAGCAGCGGGTAGGCGAACGGCCAGGAGAGTTCCGGCATATAGTGGAAGTTCATGCCGTACCAGCCGGTGATCAGCGTCAGCGGAAGGAAGACCGTCGTCACGACCGTCAGGAGCGTGGTGATGCTGTTTTGCTTCATGTCGATCTTTTCCTTGGCCATATCTTTGACTTGCAGAGTGTATTCACGGATGGAAGAGATCGTCGAATACAGGCGTTCGATCCTTCTTAACAGTTTCGGGAAGCAGTAGAGTTCTTCTTCCCTGAAGAAGCCGTTCTCATTCTCGTCAAGCTCTTCGACCAGGTCGATCAGCTGATCGTAATGCATCATCAGATAACGGATCTGGGAACGCAGATGGTTGAATTTGCGGGAGGAGAAGGCCTGGTCTTTCAGCAGGAGCTTTTCTTCCATGCCTTCGAGATCCAACTCGTAGCTTTCCAAAACGCGCAGATCGTCTTTGACGATCGTGTCGATGAAATCGTAGAGGAACCTGGCCATGCCGGGCGTCTTCCATTTCTTTGCTGCCTGGATGGCTTCGAGGACTTTGGCGACGAAATCGCCCTGATCGATGAAGATGAGACCGTCCTTGTTCAGGATGAAATGAAAGATGCGGTCATCTTCCGTAGGATCTTCGCGGTCCGGGACGGCAAAGCTCCCCGACAACATGTCATAGGAGACTTCGGCCTTGGTCACATAGGTCTCTTTGAAAAGCGCATCGATGTCAAGATCCGGAAACTCCTTGGTCCCGTAGTCCCTGAATTCTTCTTCGTTCATCAAAAGGACGGCATCCATCCCTTTTTTGAAGTGTTTCTTTTCCGTTTTCTGAAGTGTTTCTCTGATCAGATAGTATTCCATAAGATTAGGATATAACAAAAACCGATCTTGCGATCAGTTTTCTTTCAGCATTTCGACCAGTGCCGGTGTCGGATTGACATAGACACGGTAGCCGGGATTGAGATAATAGAATTCACTTAAACTCATCGTATGTCTGATGCGGACATCACCGTTTCCGTTGGCGTTGCCTTCGGAGACCGTGATCGTATTGTTGAAGTAGTCCACTTCATCGACGCATAAGACGTGTCCCTCCGGATTGTAGGAATTGGAGATGGAAACGATGCCCATCGTCATCGGCTTGTCACCGTATTCGAAGTAGTGACAGAGCTTTCCTTCTTCATCGTAGTAGACTGCGGTGTTGTAGACCGTCGAGGCGAACTGTGCCCCGGAGCCGGTCGGCCTCCAGCCGGAGGAATTGAATCCGAACTGGTCATAGAACCACATCTGGGCGAAGAAGGTGCACCATCTTCCGGCGGTCGCTCCATGGATCTTACCGGCATAGTAGAGGTCATAGGCATGGCCCCAGGCGGCATAGGCGGCATAAGAGCCGGGGGAATACCAGCCTTCATAGTCGTGCCAGAAACTGACATCTTCCGGATAAGACGGAGCAGGGAAGATATTGAAGAAATCTTCGATCTCATACTCCTTTTCTTCTTCAAAGGCGTTCAGCGATGTGTCCTTATATAGCGACATCGTCTTTTCCGCCTTGTCCATGGCGAATTCCGTCTTGTTGGATTTGAAAACGGAGTAGGCATGGATCATTTTCGGCAAAGAGAAAAAGCCGATCGCGATGATCATAAGTACGACGATGTTCACTGTGAGTATATAAGTCAGGGCTGTCTGCCTGGATTTCTTCGATAAAAGTTTTGAATCCTTCTCAATACTTTTTTCAGTACTTTCGATATTCTTCATAAACACAAGTACTTATTATAATGAAAAAATGAAAGAAATCAAATTATAATAGAGATATGCTGTATTCAATTGTGACGTTATTGCTGATTCTGTCTAATGTAATCGTTTTCTTTATGATCCGGACCGATAAGACCGATGTCGATGAGCTGACGATGTCCTATCATTCCGTTTTCAACCGCCGGGAATACATCCGCATCCTGACGAGCGGCTTCGCCCACTACGAACCGCTGCATCTGCTGATGAACATGTTGTCACTGTACAATGTCGGGACTTTCGTGGAAGATTACTTCGGCCATTTCGGCATGCTGCTGATCTACATGGGATCGATGATCTTAGGCAAACTGGCAAGTCTTTACCTGCGCCATTACAACCGCGACGACTATTCCTCTTCGCTGGGCGCTTCCGGCGCCATCTCGGGACTGCTGGGTGCCTACTTCCTGGTCATCCTGCGCTATTACGGCTTTGCGGGCTTCCAATACCTGCTTCGGCCGATCATCTCCCTGGTGATGATCTCTTCCATTCCCGGAGTGGATGGCACCTCGCATTTCTGCTGCATGGCGGTAGGGATCGTGATCTCGTATCTGTTACTGATGTTCTGAAAGCTCAGAACATTTTTTAAAGGAGTTTATTTATGAAAAAGATCATACTTGTCCTGCTGTTGTTTCTGATGCTTCTTTCCGGCTGCGCCGGAGAAAAGAAGGAAGAGGAAAAGAAAGAGGAAGAGCCTCAAGAGGAAGCCTTGCGGGTCGATGACCTGGCGACGATCCATGAGACGGAATTCGGCGGCGTCTATCTTAAGATGGGGATCGATGAATTCAATGCGGCCGGCTTCGCCTACGGCGACAGCGTCGATGTGCTGTTTTCCAACGGCTATACGATCGAAGACATCCCGTACTACAACGGCTACTATGTCGATGCCGGCGAGACGCTGCTGATCGCCTATCCGGGCTACGACTACATCAAGGCGGCCATCAATTACGGGGAAGACCTCTGGGATGAGGCCAGGCTCAAGGTGTCCCAGGGCAGTGAAGGCTTATGGGCGAAACTGGCTTTGGACGAACATACCAAGGCCAGCGTGGTCTTACGGGAAAAGGGAAAGTACCTGGATGTGCAGGAGGCTTCCGACATCCACTACTACGATGAGATCGAACGCTATCCCGACGAGGTCACCTTCGCCAATTTCCGGACGGTCGAAATGGGAAACATCTCCGCCGGGAAGGTCTACCGTTCCGCCTCTCCGTGCGACGATCAGCACAAGCGTGCCGCTTATGTCGATGATCTGATCGAAGAAGCCGGAGTGAACTATATCCTCGATCTGGCCGACAGTGACGTCAAGATCGAAAAATACATCGCCGGGGAGGACTTTTCTTCCGACTACTTCCTTTCCTTATATGAAAGAGATCTTGTCTGTGCGCTCGCCCTCAATATGAACTATCTTTCCGAAGACTTTGCACAGAAACTGGCCTACGGCTTCACGCAGATGGCGGAACACGACGGACCGTATCTGATCCATTGCACGGAGGGAAAGGACCGCACGGGCTTCGTCTGCATGTTATTGGAAGCCTTGGCCGGGGCGGGATATGAAGCGATCAAAGACGACTACATGAAGACCTATGACAATTACTATCAGATCCGTGAGGACAACGAACCGAAGAAGTATGAGACGATCCTCAACAGGAATCTGGAGGCCATGCTGAAGTTTCTGGTGAACGATGAAAAGACCGATCCGCATGCCTGTGACTTGTCGAGCTACGCCAGAGCCTATCTGATCAAGGCGGGCATGGAAGAAGAAGCGATCGGTCTCCTGCTGGAAAAGATCCGATAAATAAAACTATAAAAAAGCTCCGAAGAGGTGAGTCTGAGGTCCGCGCCTTTCCTTCGGGGCTTTTTTGATCGTTTTTTTCCGCTTTTTACTCCGTACGCAGGGCGATGACCGGATCCTGCTTGGCGGCTTTTTTGGACGGGATGAAGCCCGCGATGATCGTCAAGAAGATCGAGATCAGGACTAAGGCGATGGCCGCCTCTTTCGGCAGGACGGCATTGACGTCGTTGTTGTCGGCGACGTTGTGGATGATCCTGTTGATCAAAGGCAGCGAAGCCAGTGTCACGCCGACGCCTAAGAGTCCGGAAAGGGCACCGATGATGAAGGTCTCGGCCGAGAAGATCGAAGAGACGTTGCGCTTGGAAGCACCCATCGCTCTCAGGATGCCGATCTCTTTGGTACGTTCGAGCACGGAGATCAGCGTGATGACAGCGATCATGATCGACGAGACCACCAAGGAGATCGACACGAAGGCGATCAGCACATAGGTGACGACATCGACGATCGTCTTGACCGAAGACATCAGGATGCCGGTGATATCGGTATAGCGGACGCGGGTATCTTCGTCCACGCTTTCGTTGTAACGTTCAAGGAAAGACAGGAAATTCTCTTTGGATTCGAAGTCCTTGAAGTAGAAGGAGATCGACGTCGGATCTTCCAGATCCTGGTAGCCCAAGGCGATCAGGTTGGAATTGGCCGATTTTTCATCCGTTCCCTGCATCATCGTTTCCATCAGACGTGAGAGTTCGTCCTGGTCCATATTGAAATTGAAGGCTTTTGCGAACTTATCGGTATCGAACTTCACGATGTCGCCCGAGAACATGTCGCCGAGTTTGGAGAAGGTGTCCGTCATCGGTTCCATCATCTTGGCGGTCGCCGCGCCGATCTGGCCGGCGATCATCATGACGGTGAAGTCGTTGATCATCTGACTGATGACGGCAGATGTATTCGTGAGTGCCGTCTCATTTCCAAGCTGCATCGGAAGCAGCTGGGAGCTTCTGAGTTCAATGCCTTCCGCACCGGAATAGACCGTATCGTTTTCTTCTTTCTGATAGACGACTGTCCCTTCTTCAGCGATCTGCGAGAGGCTCTCGTAATAGGAAGTGAACATCGACTGCACGCCCTGAGCCAGGGAATCGTATTGCTGCGAAGTGATCATATCGAGCAGCGGCGTCACGTCGTTGCCGCCGAGCTCGGCGATGTATTGCTGGGAATTGGCGACAAGGATCTTGGCGAACTGTTTGTAGGCACTGCCGTCGATGGCGGCGGCCGCTTTCTGTATCTCTTCCGCGTCGAGGAGCAAGAGCGTCTTAGTCTGTGCTTCCTGTTCCGGATCAGCCGGTTCCGGCGTGACCTCTTCTACTTTCAGGTGTGCCTCGTCGTAGGCGTTGACCTGCTGCTGCAGGAAGGAGGAATTGACCAGGGTGAAGATGCCCGTCAGCAACGTCTTGTCCGGTGTGTTGGCGATCATTTCGGCTGCCGTTTCCGCGGAGTCCATGACGATGTCGCGCATGGCGTTTTCATCGACCGTTTCGAATTTGAAGGCGTCTTGATCGATATCGATCTTGAAGGCGTCTTTCAGCATCTCTTCATCGATGCTGACCATTTCATTGAAGTCGAGCTTCTGTTCGCCTTCTTCATTGACTTCGTCGAAGCGTTTGCCGGAGAAGACATCGATGTCCCTGTCGGCGAGCTGCTTGGAGACGATGGCGGTCCTTGCGGATTCTGCGATGATGTACTGGCAGAGATCTTTGCGGTAACAGATGCCCGGGTTCAAGGCCATCGAATTGTCGCCTTCCTTGAGGCAGACGATTCCGACGATCTTGAGGCTGAGGGAACGGTCATACAAGTCTCTCATATAGACGTCGTCATTCGACATGTCTTCGTAGACATCGTATTTGACGTTGTAGCGGTAGACATCGGTCGGTTCGATCAGCTTGAGATCGATGTTCATCAGATCTTCATAGCTGTATTCGCGCGGTTCGTTGCGGATGCCCGATTCTTCGCCGGACATGACGTTGGTGATGATCGTCCTGAGCTCGTTGGTATCCCGAAGACCCAGGGAATAGACCAAGAGGTCGGAGATCGAATTGGGTTCCGACAGCACCAGCAGGAGCTCGTCGTAGCGCTCCGGCCAGCGGCCGGCCAAAACGTCATACTGATCCTTGTAGGAAGCGGTATTCTCATTCATTTCGGAGAAGACAGAATTGCCGCCCATCGACAGGGTGGACATGAAGGAGGTCGCTTGCGAAGAGTACATCGTCGACATCAGAGAAGACGGATTGAGCTTGGCGAGATTGTCTGCCGCATCGATGGTATAGATGGTCGGACGGATCGAATAGGCGTAGTTGATGTGCGTGACATCGTCGCGGTATTCTTCCGGATGGGCGTCCAGATAGGCTTTGAGGCTCTTGAGGTCGTTGGAACCGATGACCGAAAACATCGTGGTCAGATACTGGCGTTCCCGGACGTAATTGCCTTCGCTCTTGTAATTCTCGCGGTCGGAGACCATCGTCAGGATCGCGGAGGTGGCGTCGGCCGTCTCCGAGGTGATGGTCAGCGGATAGGAAGACAGGGTGTCTTCCTGTATCTTGTCGATATAATTCTGAAAGCCGGTGGAAAGGGAAGTGATCAGAGCGATGCCGATGATGCCGATCGATCCGGCAAAGGCGGTCAGGATGGTCCTTCCTTTTTTGGTCAGCAGATTATTGAAAGAAAGCGACAAAGCTGTCAGATAGGACATGTGGGCTTTCTTCACTTTTTTCGGTTTTTCATCGATCTCGTTGCTTTCGTCAACGAAGGGATTGGAATCGGAGATGATGTGCCCGTCCTTGAGGTTGACGATGCGGTTGGCATACTGCTGCGCAAGGTCGGGGTTGTGGGTGACCATAACGACCAGCCGGTCCCGGGCGACTTCCTTGAGGAGTTCCATGACCTGGATCGAGGTCTTGGAATCCAAGGCGCCGGTCGGCTCATCGGCCAGCAGGATGTCGGGATTGTTGACCAGAGCACGGGCGATCGCCACGCGCTGCATCTGGCCGCCGGACATCTGGTTGGGCCGCTTGTGTGCATGTTCCTTCAGACCGACTTCCGCCAGGGCGTTCAAAGCCCGCTGTCTTCTTTCCTTCCGGGAGATGCCGCCGATCGTTAAGGCAAGCTCGACGTTGGACAATACGCTTTGATGCGGGATCAGGTTGTAGGACTGGAAGACGAAACCGATCGTATGGTTGCGGTACGTGTCCCAGTCACGGTCTTTGTAGTTTTTGGTGGAGACGCCGTTGATGATGAGGTCGCCTTCATCGTAGCGGTCGAGACCGCCGATGATGTTCAAAAGAGTCGTCTTGCCCGAACCGGAGGGGCCCAGGATGGCGACGAATTCGTTATCGCGAAGATCGAGCGAAACATCGTCCAGCGCCTGCTGGACAAGATCGCCCGTCTTATAGGTCTTGGATATATTGCGGATCTTTAACACAAATAGATTTTAGCATTATTCTTTGTCCCGTGGCATCTATCATGACGGACACGCATTTCTTTCTCGTTTCTGTACCGATGACTAAGGCATGGAGAATCCGTGCGTTTTTGCATTATAATAGAACCGATGAAAAACAAGTATAAAAGTGTCGGATTGGATTATGATCTGATCCTCGATAAATTCAGGAACATCTACGATTACGAAGAGAGCGCCAATGCCTATCTTTCCGATGAGTTTTTTTATCAGCTGGAGGAAATGCTGGATGAGGAAGACTACGCTTTGGCGAAGGATGCGGTCAAGGGACTTTATATTCTGGCAGGCGATCTTTGTATGTTTCCTTTGTATGAAGCTTTGCTGGAGGTCTATGAAGATCTGGAATACGAGATGTATTCCGATGTGATGGGCCACTATAAAGATATGTATGCGGTCTATGAAAAGATCAGGAGCGTCTTCCGTGCGTGACTGTGTCGTCGTAGGCGCCGGACATGCGGGGGTGGAAGCGGCGATGGCGCTGGCCCATGCCGGCAAGGATACCGTTTTAGTCACCATCAAACTGTCACATATCGCCAAGATGCCGTGCAACCCGTCGATCGGCGGTCCGGCGAAAGGCGTGGTGGTCCGGGAGATCGATGCTTTGGGCGGCGTGATGCCGCGGGTCGCCGATCTGACGGCCTTACAGTTCAAGATGCTGAACACCACCAAGGGTCCGGGCGTCTGGAACATGCGCGTGCAGTCCGACAAGCTGGAATACTCCAAAAAGATGGCTGACTTATGCATGCATACGAAGGATCTCGAGGTCATCGAAGACATCGTCGATGAGGTCATCGTCGAAGACAAGAAGTTCAAGGCCGTCCGTTTGCGAAAGCACGGGATCATCGAGGCCAAAGCCTGCGTCTTAACGACCGGGACCTATATGGATTCCACGGTCATGATCTCTTCGGATACCAGATCCGAAGGTCCCGACGGCGACAAGACGACGAAGGACTTGTCGGAGTCTCTGCGAAGGATGGGCTTACGGCTTTTCCGTCTGAAGACCGGCACGCCGCAGAGAGTACTGACGTCGTCGATCGATTTTTCCAGAACGAAATACGAACCCGGAGCCGATCATTTCCTGCGTTTCAGCGAAGAGACGAAGCCCGAAGAGGTCCTGCCTCCGGAAAAACAGGTGCCTTGTTATCTGACTTATACGACACCTGAGACACTGGAGATCATCAAAGCGAACCTGCATAAGTCGTCGATGTATTCCGGTGTCGTCAAAGGCGTCGGACCGAGGTACTGTCCTTCGATCGAAGACAAGGTCGTGCGTTTTGCCGACAAGGAACGGCATCAGCTGTTTCTGGAACCGGAATCGCTGTCACTGGATACCACTTACATCCAGGGCTTTTCTACCTCGATGCCCAGAGATGTGCAGGAACAGATGGTCCATTCGCTGATCGGGCTCGAGAACGCAAAGATCATCAAGTATGCCTATGCGATCGAATACGATGCGATCGACCCTCTGCAGGTCAAGGCATCGCTGGAGCTCAAGCCGATCGAGAACCTCTTCATCGGCGGCCAGATCCTGGGGACATCGGGTTATGAAGAGGCGGCGGGTTTAGGCCTGATGGCAGGCATCAACGTGAGAAGGAAGCTTGACGGGCAGGAACCTCTGATCCTGAAGCGGGATGAGTCCTATATCGGTGTCATGATCGACGATCTGGTCACCAAAGGGACGAATGAGCCTTACCGTCTGCTGACGTCCCGGGCGGAGTACCGCTTATTGCTGCGGCACGACAATGCCGATCAGCGTTTATTGCGATACGGCTACGAGAATCATCTGATCTCGAAGGAACGCTATGACGCTTTCCTTAAGAAGATGGAAGAGATACGCAAACTGAAGGAGCTGCTGAAGCAGACCCGCATCGAGAAGGAGAGCGGCATCAACGAATATCTGGAAGGTCTTGGCTTCGAAGGGGAGTCGGGTTCCCACAACGCCTATGAGCTGCTCAAGCGTCCGGGCGTGGAACTGCACGAGATCCTGAAGATCGCCGGCATCGCCCATGACGAGGCGATCGCCGATCAAACGCAGATCGAGGTCAAGTACGAAGGCTATATCAACAAGGCCCGCAAGGAAGCGGAACGGATGCTGAAGATGGATGCCATCAAGCTCGATGAAGACATCGATTACCTGCATGTGGACAATCTGGCTCTGGAGGCCAGGGCAAAATTAGACAAGATCAGACCGTCGTCTTTGGGACAGGCGTCGCGGATCTCGGGGATCAACCCGAGCGACATCCAGGTCCTGGCGATCTATCTGAAACAACATAAAAGATAATAGGAGGAAAACAGTATGTATTATGAGATCATCGGCGGTTCCTTTCCGGCAGTCAACGTCGTTTTGAATGACGGTGAGACCGTTGTGACCCAGTCCGGCGCGATGGCGTGGTGTGATGAGGACATCGAAATGTCCACCAATGCCGAAGGCGGCCTTCTGAAATCGATCGGCAGGATGTTCTCCGGTGCCAGCCTGATGTTCGTCCGGCACACGGCACACCGAGACGGCTCCAAGATCACTTTCTCGGCAAGTTTCCCGGGAACGATCCGCGAGTTCGAGATCGATGAGGAACATGAATACTTTGCACAGAAATCCGCATTCCTGGTCGCGGAAGAGGGCGTCAATGTCGATGCGACCGTCAACAGGAACTTCTGGGCAGGTCTTCTGGGCGGCGAAGGTTTCGTCCTTCAGAAATTTACCGGTCAGGGCACACTGCTGGCGGAGATCGACGGTTCGGTCGTCGAGGTCGATCTGAAAGAAGGCGAATCCATCAAGGTCGAGACCGGCCACGTAGCGCTGTTTGAATCGACCTGCACCTACGATGTGGAATCCGTTTCCGGCTTCAAGAACGTCTTCTTCGGCGGACAGGGCCTCTTCTTGACGACACTGACCGGTCCGGGCAAGGTCTGGCTGCAGACGCTGACGGCACAGGATATGGCACAGAAGCTCATTCCGTATCTGCCGACTTCTTCGAGTGTGAGCGTGGGTTCCTCGTCATCGCATTCCAACGATTAGTCGAGTTTAAGGAAGTCCTCAGGACTTCCTTTTTTCATGCAAAAGAAAAGGACGCATCTTTGATGCGCCCTTTGGCATTGAACTCAGTCTTATTTGAGAAGTTCGTTGACTTTTGCCTGAACGGCAGAGTAGTCGTAGCCGGCAGCCGTCAGTCTGTCTTTTCTTTCCTGACCGTTGCCCCATTTGCCGCGGATGACTTCTTTAGCGATCGCTTCGATCTTTTCCTTTTCGGTAGTCAAGAGCTCATTGACTTTGCCCTGAACTTCGGAGTAGTCGTAGCCGGCAGCCGTCAGCTTGTCTTTTCTTTCCTGACCGTTGCCCCATTTGCCCTGGATGACTTCCCTGGCGAGTTCTTCGATCTTGGCAGCTCTCTTGGCGAGTCTTTCCGCTTCGATCTTGGCAGCAGCTTCCTTGGCAGCAGCTTCCGCAGCCTTCTTGGCATCTTCGGCAGCCTTGATCAGGTTGTTGACTTTGGATTTGACATGTAAGAAGTTGTCATAGCCGGCAGCTTCCAGTTTTGCCTTGATCTCGTCGTCCGTCTTGCCCCAGTCACCGTTCATGACTTCTTTGGCGAGGGTCTCGATGTCTTTCTTGGCCTGTACGGCTTCCGTCTTTACTTCTTCTTTGACATCATCGGTCTTTTTCTTGAATGCATCAAATAATCCCATAATTCCTGATTCCTCCTTCTTTTTACATCGTTATATATGATATAGATGTAGTTTTTGTTACTTTTATTATATTACATCGGCTTTTTCGTTGTAAAAAAAGTACAGCTTTCGCTGTACTTGTTTACTTGCTGCTGAGATCGAAGATTGTGTCGAGCTTTCCTTCGCACTTGGCCAGGGCGGCCTTGTTGCCGATGACGCAGACGTTGTCTTCTTCATTGACGGTATCAAAGCACGGGATGGTTTCTTCGATGTCTTTGACTGTCGTGGTCAGGATCTGTGTCAGGACTTCGCACTTGTCTTCATATGTGTAGCCCATCAGACATTCCATATCGGAAGATAAGATGGACGCACGTAATGACAGGTACGGATCGATGTCGCCGGTCGTGCCGACGATGTAGTTTTCGATGTCCGATGAGCGGGCGATGAAGTCTTTCAGATACTGCGGCGTCTCTTCAAAGATCCGCAGGGTATTGGCCGGGCTCGGGTCTCTGTAGGAATAGAAACCGGCTGTCCGGTTGGCACCGGAACGGAAGCCGCAGCCATAGGCGCCGCCTTTGACACGGACGTTGTTCCAGAGATAGTCGTAGCTCAGGATATTGGAGAGGACGGACATCGTGCCGATCTTTCTGACTTTGTCTCCCAGCATCGATGCTTTTGCCGCGTAGGAGATGTTGGCCGGGACGGCGATGCCTTCCTTGCGCCTGCCGAGCGGTGCGATGACCACATCGTCACCGATCTCTCCGTGCGGGGCATCGTTCAGCAGGTCTTCTTTGATCTGTTCACGGTGTTCGCCGGAGAGCGAGAGCAGATATCTTTCCTTGATGAAGATCTTCTTATATAAGGATTCCAGCATCGTCACGTAGCGCTCGGACTTTTCTTCCCAGTTTCCGTCGAGGTCTTTGAGATACTTATAGGCTTCGTAGCCCTTGGCGTATTCGGCGACCGCACTGACGGAAGAGGAGTAGGAAGACGCTCTTTGCAGCGCCAGGGAGTGGCCGGCATTGATGTAGGCCTGTTCCATAGCGAAGAGGTTCTGCTTCAGGATGTCGCGGATCGCTTTCCTGTCGGAAAAGTCGGTCTTATAGATGATCTCTTTGATCAGGGCATCGGCTTCCTTGTCGTTGCGCGAAAGGGCGGACCAGGAAAGGATGACGTAGTCGGAGACTTTGCCGTCTTTGAAGCCTTTCATGCCGGAGAAGCTCGTCGAGAAATCGCCTAAGAGGGCTTTGATCTGACGGTTGAGGCTCAGGGCATCGTAATTCTCCGTCGGCAGATTTCCCAAAAGGGTCATGAGCTGGGAGACGACACTGATCTCTTCGACGCTCAGATCGTTGGCTTTGGCCATCAGGCTCGTGTAGGAGATGCCGTTGGTGATGACCGGATGGTCGAGGATGAGGTTGTCACCGTATCTGCGTACATCCAGCGGATATCTGCTCGGGGTCTTCTTCAGGTCTTCCAGATGGAGAGCCGGCAGGGTCGCTTTCTGTTCCGGCGTATCTTCTTCGTTCTGCCACTTGCTGAGTCTTTGATTGAGGGCGACGAGTTTTTCTTTTTCTTCCTTGCTCCAGGTCTTGCAGATGGATCTGAGCTTTTCCTGTTCCTTCTTCAGCTTCTCTTCGCCCAGCGTATTGGACGGCTTGAGGAAGATCTTGGCACAGTGCTTCGAATCCAGGATGTATTCCCTGATCAGATCTTCATAGAAAGAAGTGGAGAGTTTTTCTCTGAGATCCTTGAACAGGTCGCCGAAGCAGATCGGATCTTTCGGATCGCCGCCGTAGAGCCAGGCGTCAAGAGATGTCAGAGCGAAGACCAGGCCTTTCGGCATGCCGCCGAAGTCGCGTTCCAGTGCTTTGAATTCTTTCTGGTTGAGGGAAGCTTCCAGTTCTTTGCGGTCCAGACCGTTTTTGACGGCGTCGTTAAGGACGGAGAGGATCGTGTCGTAGACTTCTTCCTTCTTTTCCATGTCGGTGTTGTAGACGTCGATCTCGATGTAAGGCTGCAAGATCCCGTCCTGTACATCGAAGCTGACATCTTCGCCCAGACCTTTGGCCAGGATGGCTTTCTTCAAAGGAGACTCGTTGTTCCCGCAAAGGACGGAGGCGATCAGAGAGAAGGCCGCTGTCTTTTTGTAGTCGGAATAATCGCCGTAGACATAGCCGAAGGCCATCTGCGATTTGCCTTTGGGATCATCGTCCGGGGCGATCTCGTAGTCTCTTTCGACGGTGCTTTTCACCGGTGACTGTCTGTCGATGGTGATGAGGTCGCCTTCCTTGCCGAATTCCGACAGGTATTCTTCATCGATGATGGACAGGATCTTGTCGATATCCATATCACCATCCAAGAAAATGTAGGAATTGGAAGGGTTGTAGTATTTGGCGTGGCTGGCGCAGAACTGTTCGTAGGACAGGTCGGTGATGTGTTCGGGATCGCCGCCGGATTCGTTGCCGTAACAGTTGTCCGGGAACAGGGCATGCATCATGAGCCGGGCTTTGATGCCGTCGGGGGAAGAGAAGGCACCTTTCATCTCGTTGAAGACGACGCCTTTGTAGATCGGATCGTCATTCACGTCATTGAGCTCGTAGTGCCAGCCTTCCTGATAGAAGACGTTGGGGTTCTGGCGGACCAGCGGATGGAAGACCGCATCCATGTAGACGCGCATCAGGTTGATGAAGTCTTTGTCGTTGCGCGAGGAGACCGGATAGACGGTCTTGTCGGGATAGGTCATCGCATTCAGGAAGGTCTGTAAGGATCCTTTCAGAAGATCGACGAAGGGTTCCCTGACCGGATACTTGCGCGAGCCGTTGAGGACGGAGTGTTCCAGGATGTGGAAGACGCCGGTATCGTCGACCGGTGTGGTCTTGAAGGCGATCGAGAAGGTCTTGTTTTCATCGTTCCGCTTCAGCCAGATCGTTCTGGCACCGGTCTGTTCATGGACCATTTCATACATTTCCGCCTGGATCTCATCCAAAGGGCGGATCTGCTTCACTTGGAAGCCGTGGATCATATCATTTACTTGCATAGTTCAAATTCTCCGATAAGGCAATTATATCACGCATATATGATGAAGATACGCCGGGTGCTGAGAGGTCTTCATGATCAAGTCTTCGGGTCTTGCTGCGGCGGGATGATAGAATAAAGACAAAGAAAGAGGACAAGATAATGTGGAATGATTTCAATACGGCCGAGTATAACGGCATGATCGCTGAGACCATCGACATCAAAGGAAAAGATGAAAAGCCTTTGCGTGTCTATTATTCCCGTCCTTTGCAGAAAAAGGACGTGCCTTCGATCGTTCTCATCCCGCATATGCCCGGCTGGGACGAATTCTGCCGTGAGGCTTGCAGAAGGTTCACGGAACATGGCTATGCCGTCGTTTGTCCGGACATCTATCAGGACTTCGGTACGGGCAAGCCGACCGAGGTCTCCAGGCGGATGATGGAAGAAGGCGGTGTCGTCGATGCGAGCGTCATGGAGGACACGGCGGCTTCGATCGATTTTCTGAAAAACGAAGAAGCGTCCAACGGCAAAGTCGGCGTCATCGGCATGTGTTCCGGCGGACGGCACGCTTTCATGGCGGCCTGCCAGCTCGACGGCATCGATGCGGCGGTCGATTGCTGGGGCGGCGGCGTCATCATGAAGGAAGAAGAGCTGAGTGACAAGCGCCCGGTCTCGCCGATCACATTGGCGGACGGCTTGAATTGCCCGTTACTGGGGATCTTCGGCAACGATGACCGCCATCCGGGACCCGAAGAGGTCGATGAGACGGAAAGGATCCTGAAAGAGAAAGGCAAGGACATCGATTTTTACCGCTATGACGGAGCGGGGCACGGCATCTGGTACTACGACAAGCCGATGTACCGGCAAGCCGCGGCGATGGATTCGTTCAACAAAGCCCTGGAGTTTTTCGATAAATATCTGAAGTAGATGTACAAAGATCCTTTCACTCTCATGGTCAAGCCGATCGGTTCGGCTTGCAACATGGCATGCAAGTACTGTTACTATCTGGGCAATGATCTGAGCAAACGTCAGCCGATGTCCTATGAGACGCTGGAACTGCTGATCAAAGAGCATTTCGAAACCTCGCCCGGAGATACGTATTCGTTCATCTGGCACGGCGGGGAACCGACGCTGCGCGGCCTGGATTTCTATAAGAAGGCGGTGGAACTGCAGAAGAAGTACCTGCCGCAGGGAAAGAAGTGCTGGAACAACTTGCAGACCAACGGCCTGGCACTGAATGAAGAATGGTGCGCCTTCCTGAAGAAGGAGTCTTTTGATGTCGGTCTTTCGATCGACGGCACCGGACTCATCCATGACACTTACCGCAAGGACGCCTCCGGTCAGCCGACTTATGAAAGGATCAGGAACAACATCGCCCTGCTGAAACGTTACGGCATCTTCCCGGATCTTCTCTGTACGGTCAATGCCCTGACTTGCGAGGATCCCTATGGCGTCTACCACAGTCTGAGAGATCTCGGCACGGGCTGGATACAGTTCATCCCGATCGTCAATAAAAAGGAAGACGGGACTCTGGATGAGGATTCGGTCGATGTCCGCCGATACGGGAACTTTCTGATCAGCATCTTTCATCAGTGGTTCTATAAGGATACCGGACATCTGGGCATACAGCTGTTCATGGAGATCCTGCTGAACAAGACGGGAAGAAGTCCGACGCTTTGTTATTTGCAGGAAGAATGCGGCAACGTACCGGCCGTGGAAAGCGACGGCAAGATCTATTCCTGCGATCATTTCGTCAATACGAAGCATTATATCGGCGATCTTCACGAAGAGCCGTTATCGAAGATCATGGAGAAACAGGAGGCCTTCGGCAAACGCAAGAGCGATCTGAATCAAAAGTGCCAAAGCTGTCCTTATCTGAAACTGTGCCGCGGCGGCTGCATCAAAGACAGAGACGCCGAAGGAAACAACTATTTATGTGAGGCTTATCTCGAGGTTTTTGAAGCGGTCGATGAGCCGATACAAAAAGCCGCCGCGCTGATGAAGACGGGAATGAGTCTTCCACAGGCGGCAGCTGAACTGAAGAAAGAGCGGGACTTCCTATGGAAGGACGTCAAAGGCAATGCCCCCTGTCCCTGCGGCAGCGGACGCAAATACAAGCATTGCTGCCGGAACGCTTAGGGACCGCAGCGATCTCATGATCATTTTCTGAGACTTTTCATGACGAGTTCCGGATCATTGATCGCATAGTCAAGAAGTCTGCTGAGAAAACCGGTATAGCCTTTCCCGGTCGCTTTCGCTTTGCGCAATGTGTCGGCAGAGACTCTCAAGGCGATGAGCTGTCTGGCCTTTTCGGCATTCCGCTTTCTGGCGATCTCGGCCATCTGTGCGTATTGTTCATCGCTCAGTTCCGGTGCATCCGGCGAAAAAACGATCGGACGTCCGGCGGCTTCTTGGAGTTCTTTCCGTTGTTTCTTTGTGAGCTTTTTGTCCTTGCTTAAGCGGATTCTTACGATTTCTTCCTTATCTTTCATAATAGATCGACCTTTCTCTTGCCGAAGCAAGACGAGCGGAAATGATACGGATGTTGTCATTCCGATAAGTAAATACGGAGAAGACTTTTGATGCAAGAGAGAAGCTGATACCGTGTTTTTGAATATTCAGCCTTTCCTTGTTTGCGTCCCATTCGATATAGGATGATCTTGTTTTATTCATCATTAGTATAACAAAATGTAATACATTTAAAAATGATCACAGTGCCTCCTGAACATTATTTGTCAAAAGAGTGTTTCATTCCTTTTATGAAAATGTAAAATGATAGAAAAATGAAAGAATATGAGAATTACATCTTCGACCTCTACGGGACACTGGTCGATATCCATACGGACGAGAGGAAGATCGCGTTCTGGAAGAAAATGAGTGCTGTCTTCCGC
>JAFOLW010000037.1 GCA_017419165.1 Erysipelotrichaceae bacterium | reverse complement strand
GGTCGGGAAAGGGGATTCAATGTTGATTTTTAAAAATGAGTATTCCATATGGGCTCCTAGATCAGTTCAAAATGTTTTAAGGCATTGTATAAGCCGTCTTCATCGATGTCGTCGGTGACGTAGTCGGCTGCCTTCTTGGTGGAAGGCCAGGCATTGCCCATGGCAACACCGATGCCGCAGTGCTTTAACATCTCCACGTCGTTTTCACCGTCGCCGATGGCTAAGGTTTCGGACAAATCGATGCCAAAGCGGGAAATGACTTCATCGATTCCCTGGGCTTTGGAGATGCCTTTGGGAACGATGTCGACCGCACCGGCATGCCACCAGGTGATCTCGGCGAGATCCTGAAGTTCATAGATGCAGTCGATGTCTTCCTGTTTGTTGAAGAAGGCGGAAGCCATGTAGACTTCTTCACCGGCATATTCCTTGATCGGCGGAATGCCGGAAGAAACGGCGTCCTGGACTTCCAGAACTATCGGGTTGATGTCATTGAGATAGATGTCATCTTTGGTGACCATATACATCGGGAAACGCTTTTCCTGAAACAGATCGATGATCGTGTCTTTCAGCTGTCCTTCAATTGGCTTTTCGAAGATGATCGCATCATTTTCATCGAAGATGATCTGGCCATTGGACAAAATGCGTCCGTCGAGGATAAACTCGCTTAAATCAAAGTCCTTGAACTCCGCCGGTGCGCGGCCGGTGCACAGAAAGACCTTGATGCCGCTGTTTCTTAGTAAACGCACCGCTTCATAGGTTGAGGCGGGAATCGAAACGGAACGGTGGGAAAAGACGGTACCGTCAAAATCGAGAAAGACTGCTTTAATCATAATAGATTCCTCTTGATGAAGTCGGCAAAGCCGTCTTCCACACAGATCTTATCCGTGACATATTCGCACAGTTTCTTGGTGTTCTCATTGCCGTCTTTTAAACAGACGCCATGGCAGATTCGTAACATCTCGTTGTCGTTGTCGGTATCGCCAAAGGCTAAAACATCATCGAGACTGATCTGGTGTTTCTCACAATACTTCTTCAAGGCATAGCCCTTATTGGAGTCCTTGTGGGAGAATTCCATAAGGTCCTTCTGGGTATTGAAGTAGATGAAGTCTCTTCCTTCAAAGACCTTGAGGGCATCGCGGATCATCCGATCGTCTTTGACATCGTAGCGAAACATAATGCCGCAGTTGTCGTCCTGATAAAAGATCGAGTAGTCATCGGCGACAATGTATTCCCTGCTGTTTTTATAGGCAGAGTACCAGGCCTTGTCGGTATCGCTGGAGGCGATGTAGCGTCCCGGCAGATACATGTGGATGTTGACCGGATACTGGGAGATCAGGTCGACGATTTCCTTGAGCCATTCCTTTTTCAGCTTGTTGAACTGGTAGAAACTGTCATCGGAAAAGTCGAGGAGTTCGCAACCATTCCAGCCGATGATGAAATCGTATTGGGAGGACACGCCCCAGTCCTTACACTTCTTGACCAGGTCATCGGCCGGACGGCCGGAAGCCAGGCCAAAGAGGTAGCCTCGTTTTCGTAATTCTTCGATGGTTTCGATCGTCTGCCTGGAAGGTTTTTCCCCGGCGGCGCAGAGAGTGCCGTCAATGTCCGAGACGATGACTTTGATATTTTCAAACATACGCTAACATTATAACATTGCCGAT
>JAFOLW010000036.1 GCA_017419165.1 Erysipelotrichaceae bacterium | reverse complement strand
ATTGAATACAATTTTAAGAAGGAAAAGTTCACGTAAAAATCAGAAAAAATAATAAAAACGCCTTATTTAATGGATAGTGCTATAATTCGAATTGGTGATAAATATGAAAACATTAGAAATCAAAGATCTCCATGTGAATGTAGGAGAAAAAGAAATACTCAAAGGCATCGACCTGACCGTCAATACGGGTGAGATCCATGCGATCATGGGTCCTAACGGCAACGGCAAATCGACGCTGTTATCGACGATCATGGGTCATCCGGCCTATACCGTAACGCAAGGTTCCATCACATTCGACGGGGAAGACGTCCTTAAGATGAGCGTCGACGAGCGTTCCAAAAAGGGGCTTTTCCTGGCGATGCAGTATCCCAAAGAGATCGCCGGTGTGACGAATTCCGATTTCCTCAGAGCAGCCATCAATGCCCGTTTGGAAAAGAACATCTCACTGTTCAAATTCATCAAAGCGATGGAATCCAATATCTCCAAACTCAAGATGAAAGAAGATCTTGCCCACAGGTTCGTCAATGACGGATTCTCCGGCGGTGAAAAGAAAAGAAACGAGATCCTGCAGATGATGATGCTGTCGCCGGATATCGCGATGCTCGATGAGATCGACTCGGGTCTCGATGTGGATGCGATCAAACTGGTCTCCGATGCGATCCATGATCTCAAGGATAAGACCGATCTGGGCTTGCTGATCGTATCGCACTACGAGCGTTTCTTCACGATGGTCAAACCGACCCATTCCCATGTCATCGTCGACGGAAGGATCGTTGTGGAAGGTGACGATGAACTGGTCTACAAGATCGATACCGACGGTTACGACTGGTTATATGAAGAGCTTAAGATACAGCCGGTCAAGGAGACCCGTCCTCTGGTCTATTCTTTAGGCACATGTGCCAGAAATCCGCGAGGTAAAAATGCCTAGCAGGATCATCGAAAACGACAGACCGGTACGGATCGATTCTTCTGCGACCGTCATTTTAAGAACGGATGTTGTCAATCTCGTATACGATCTTAAAGACGGTGCGTATTCCATACTTATATATAACGATCACAAAGGCGATCTGGTCCTGCATGATGAAGGATCGATCGCAAATGCCGAAGTGAAGATCAATTACCTGCAGCTCGATCCTTATGATCTCAAGCAGAGATCGGAAGTCCATGTCGGAAAAGATTCTCAGCTTTCGGTCAATACGACATATCTCGGTACGGGGAAGAAGGAAGTGGTCTACGATCTTTACAATGATCAAGCGGATTCTTCGATCGATATCTACAACAACATCGTCTGTCTGGATGCTGCCGATTTTTCGATGGACTGTATCGGTACGATCGTCAAAGGCGCCAAACGCTCCAAATGTCATCAGTCGACGCACTGTCTGACCATCGATTCACCCAAGAAAGCAAGAGTGCTTCCGGTCCTGAATATCGATGAGAACGATGTCGAAGCATCCCATTCCCTGGCCAGCGGTACGATCGACGAGGAGATCCTGTTCTATATGAATTCCCGCGGCCTTGACAAGAAAGAGGCCCTCAACCTGATATTGAAATCTTACTTGATGCCAAGTGATGATTATTATGAAGCTTTCGAAGAAGGCAAGCAGATCCAGGAAAGTGCGATAAAAAAGGTGGATCAGATATGTTCGATGTAGAAAAGATCAGAAAAGACTTTCCGATGATCGTCAATCATCCCGAGCTCATCTATTTTGACTCGGCAGCGACTTCTTTCAAACCGAAATGCGTCATCGATGAAGTCATGGACTATTATCAGTTCAACAACGTCAATATCCACAGAGGAGACTACGACATCTCTTTTGCGGTCTCGAAACGTTATGATGACGTAAGAAAGACGGTTGCCCGCTTCATCAACGCCAGGCGTCCCGAAGAGATCGTCTACACCTACGGCGCCACTTCTTCGCTCAATACGGTCGCCATCAATTTCGGGAAGAAATTCCTGAAAAAAGGCGATGTGATCCTGACCAGTGAAGTCGAACATGCTTCCGATATCCTGCCTTGGTTCAAGGCGGCGGAAGCCAGCGGATCTTCGATCTCCTATGTTCCGTTTCCGAAAAGCGGAAAATTCGATCTTGAAGCATATGAAAAATGCTTTGAAGACAAAAACGTGAAGATCGTCGCTCTGCCGCATGTATCCAATGTTTTGGGTTATATCTATCCGATGAAGCAGATCGCCAGGATCGCTCATGAACATGGCACGTACATCGCCGTGGACGGAGCACAGGCCGTTCCGCATATCAAAGTGGATGTACAGGATCTCGATATCGATTTCCTTTCCTTTTCTTCCCACAAGATGCTCGGACCGGGCGGTATCGGCATCTTATACGGGAAATACGAACTGCTCGATCAGCTCGATCCTGTCTTCTACGGCGGGGGATCCAATGCCAGATTCTATCCGGACTGTTCCATCATCCTGAAGAACACGCCGGAAAAATTCGAAGCCGGTACGCCGGACATCGAAGGAGTCCTGGGGCTGGGCAAAGCGATCGAATATCTGCAGGATATCGGCATGGATGAAGTGGAAGCATACGGAAAGAAACTGGCAGACCATTTCATCGCAAAACTGGAAAAGCTCGATAACGTCACCGTATACAATCACGGTGCGCAAGCCGGTATCGTGACCTTCAATGTCAACGGCATCTTCGCGCAGGATGCTGCCGGTTATTTCAACAAACAGGGCATCGCCGTACGGACGGGAAACCATTGTGCCAAGATGCTCGATCAGATCATCGGCGTCAACGAGACGATCCGTGCCTCGATGTATATCTATAACACGGAGGAAGAGATCGACCGTTTCGTCGATGTGATCAAAGATACGACTTTAGAGAAATGTGTGGACAGTATATTATGATGGACAAAGAGATCAAAAGAGAGATCATGTTGGATCACTACAATCACCCCAACAACAAACAGTCTGTAAACGATGAACGCTACAGATCTGTTCACAATGCATCGGATTCCTGCATCGACGATATCACGGTATATATGCTTGCGGAGAACGGCACGATCAAAGATGTCAAATTCGACGGCATCGGCTGTACTATCTGTACCGCATCCACCGACATCATGTGTGACCTGGTCACCGGCAAGGATCTCGATGAAGCAAAGCAGATCATCAATGAATATTACAAAATGGTCGACGAAAAACCGTTCGATGAAGATACACTGGAAGAAGCCAATGCCTTTGATACGCTTTACCAGCAGGCAAACCGCATCAAGTGCGGGACGATCGGCATCAGGGCGATCGAGGATCTGATCAATGAATACGACAAATAAAGACATCCTGAATTCGCAAGACGATTATAAATACGACTTCAAGGACAAGGATGTAACGATCTATTCGACCGGCAAGGGACTTTCCGAAGAAGTCGTCAGAGAGAT
>JAFOLW010000035.1 GCA_017419165.1 Erysipelotrichaceae bacterium | reverse complement strand
TGCAGATCTTTGATCTCTAATGTTTTCATATTTACCACCAAAAAGAATTATAACACCTCCAAAAATATAAAGCTCTTTTATTATTCACCTGATTCATTGTGAATTTTACCTGAACTTTGACACTTCAAATTGTATTCAATAATTCAAACGTTTATAATATATAACGTTTGGAGGTTTTTATATGGACAAAAAAGAACTTATCAAGAAGTATTGGTTCATAGGCGTCGTTGCGGTCGTCCTGCTCGCTTTTGTCGGGATCTATGCCGCAGATGCGTATAAAAATAGAGAGGTCATAGTCAACAACAAACAAGTCGACGGTAAATATGTCGCCTATTCGCTGGACGGTGAACCTGTCTATGCGGATGACCTGTATGCTTCTCTTTATGAAACGAACGGCGTTTCGCAAGCCGTCGTCGCATTCGAACGTGCCATCTTCAATCAAGGTTATGAGACTACGGATGAGATGAACACCAATGCGACCAATTCCGCTGCCAGCATCCTCTCCCGTTATTCGGAAGACTATGTTCTGGAATCGCTGAATGCCATGGGCTATACCGGCGGCATCGACGACCTGAAACAGTATTACATCGATGCACAGAAACAGGAACTGCTGATCAAGGACTATGTCGCAGCCAATGCGGACACCTATCTCAAGGATTCGATCGGCACCAATGGACGTCTGATCTATCACATCCTGGTCAAATGCGATACGACTCCGGTCACGGACGAAAACGACAACATCATCGGCTACGAAGCCAATCCGACCGATGAGCAGAAAGAAAAGCTGACGCAGATCCAGGATGCTCTGGCGGATGAGAACAACAGCTTCGAGTATGTCGCTTATACGTATTCGGAAGATTCCTCTTCTTCCAACGGCGGCTACATCGGCATGATCAACGAAGAAAACAAAGATATGTATGATCAGTTCTTCGCTGAGACATCGCTGAAGCTGAACGAAGGCGAAGTTTCCGAACCGATCGTTTCTCAGTTCGGTTATCACATTATCAAAAACGTCGCAATGACGAATGAAGCGTTATTGAACGATTACTACTATCTCGCAAGTCTGGAAAGCACTTATCCGACCATGGCGATCAAGGCGATCATGGAAAAAGGAACAGAACTCGGATTCGAGATCAAAGATGAAGATCTGAAAGCTCAGATCGAAGCACAGCTGGAGGAAAACTAATATGAAAAAGATCATCGTTATTCTGTTTGCTCTCCTCTTACTGGCGGGCTGTTCCAACGCGAATCATTATTCCAGTCTCTCGGACGGCGATGAAGTCATCTTCTCCGGACCGAATATGACCTACACGAAAAACGATCTGTACAAATCGCTCAAGGTCTCTTCCGAAGATGCCATCGCGAGCGACATCATCGATAAGATCGCATTGAAACTTGACGGGATCGATATGGAATCCATCAACAAGCAGGCAGATGAGCTGATTGAAACCTATCAGTCTCTCGGATACGAATCCTATATCATCTCATCCTACGGTTCTTTGGATGCCTACAGGAAATCCTATGTATCCACCCTGCTCTTATCGGAACTTTCCAAAGCTTACGTCAACGAAAAGTTCGATGAACTCAGTGCCGAGAAGAAGCCGGTCAAGATGCAGCTGGCAAGCTTTGCAAACGAAGATGATGCCAAAAAGTGCATCGAAGATGTCAACAACGGATCGACTTTCGATATGGCTGCCGTCAACAACAATGCGGCCAATGCTCCGCAAAGCTCTGTCTATACCGATGACGACACTTCCTTAGTCTATGAAGTCAAGGATTATCTCAATTCCACGGATACGACCGGTGTCTCGACGATCATCGTCAGTACATCATCTACCCAGGATGCCGACGGCAACATCAATGAAAACAATACTTATTACGTATTGAATGTCGAATCAAGAAATGTCGCGGATTTCAAAGATGAATTCGTCGACCTGCTGGCCACGACGGTCTCATCCGACGATGTCAGGAACTACTTCCTCTCCAGCCATGAGATCGAGTTCTTCGATCAGGATCTTTATAAGATCATGACGGAAGCATTTGAGGTATTGAAATAATGTGCATCTTCTGTTCGATCATCAAGGGAGACATCCCTTCCAAGAAAGTCTATGAAGATGAAGATACACTTGCGATCTTAGACATCTCCCAGACGACCGAAGGTCATACCCTGGTGATGCCGAAGAAACATTACGATAATTTCCTTGCGATGCCGACCGATGAGTTCGGCAGACTGATGGAGAAAACAAAAGAGATCGCGGCTAAAGTCATCAAGAATCTTGATGCCAAAGGATGCAACATCCTGATCAATACCAACGAAGTTGCGGGACAAAGCGTCATGCACACGCATGTCCATATCATCCCCCGTTACGATGAAAACGATACGATCAGGATCTCGTTCACCGAAAATCAATCGGATCTTGACGAAGTATTGAAAAAAATAAACCAGGACTGAGTCCTGGTTTTCTTATGGTCTTATCTGTATCCTTTGAATATTGACAGGTTTTTTCTTCTCTTCATCGATATCGATCAGGACACCGCAGAAGATCGAAGGGCCTTCGGCGATCGTATAACGGGTCGCTTCTTTTTTGATGCTTGAACGGATCGTCTCTTCCACATCTCGGCCGATGATCGAATCGTATGCCCCGCACATGCCGGCATCGGTGATGAAGGCACAGCCGTTCAATATGTCTTCGTCAGCCGTCTGTACGTGCGTGTGCGTGCCGATCACGACTTTGGCATAGTCACAGAAGTATTCCGCGAAAAGCCGCTTCTCCGCTGTCGTTTCCGCATGCAGATCGACGAAATAGAAATCGGGATCGTACCGTTGGGTCTCCTTCAGTACTTCAATGAAAGCCGATGGAGCGTCCATATTCGATTCTCCGATCAGCACATTGCCTAAGATGTTGACCAATATGAAACGTATCCCTTTGCATTCTATGAGCTTATAGTAATTATCGGTCGTACGTTTGAGATGATTATACGGGATGACGAGTCTGTCCATTTCCGACATGTGATCATTGATCTCGCCTTTTGA
>JAFOLW010000034.1 GCA_017419165.1 Erysipelotrichaceae bacterium | reverse complement strand
GCGGCTGACTGTAAATCAGCTCTCTACGAGTTCGACAGTTCGAATCTGCCCCTCTCCACCACTTTGGGATGTAGCCAAGTGGTAAGGCAACAGACTTTGACTCTGTCATTTCGCTGGTTCGATCCCAGCCATCCCAGCCAAAATCATGACTCGGTAGCTCAGGCGGTAGAGCATCTGACTTTTAATCAGAGGGTCCCGGGTTCGATTCCCGGTCGAGTCACCACTGAATGCAGGTGTAGTTCAATGGTAGAACTTCAGCCTTCCAAGCTGACTACGTGGGTTCGATTCCCATCACCTGCTCCATCGCAAACATAGATCCCCGCTGCATCAGCGGTTTTTTTATACTCTTTTTGGCGGAAACTCTTTGATTCCTATACTATAATATGTTCATATGAAGAACGATAAGATCCGCAAACTTGAGATCGCTGTTGTACTGCTGTTTGTTTTCTTTGCCCTGCTGATCATGATCGGCCGCCGTTTCCTGAACAAAGAAGAGGAACCGCCTCAGGAGATCATCGAAGAAAACGAGCCGGTCATCGATTATTCGAAGATCGAGGTGATCTCAGGCAAATACTATTATGAAGACGACAACTTCTCCAGCAGCTTCGGCATCGATGTCTCCGAGTTTCAGGACGATATCGACTGGAAGAAAGTCAAGGAAGACGGCGTAGAATTCGTCTACCTGCGCATCGGCCGCCGCGGTGCGACCACCGGTCTGATCTACGAAGACGGAAAGTTCCTTCAGAATTATGAAGGCGTAAAACAGAACGGGCTCAAGCTCGGCGTCTATTTCTTCTCGCAAGCCAAAGACGAAGCGGAAGCTCTGGAAGAGGCAGCATGGGTCAAGGAACATCTCAAAGGAAAACAGATCGATCTTCCGATCGTCTATGACTGTGAAGAGGTGATCCTGGAGGATGAGCCGAGCAGACTGGACGGCATCGAAAAAGAACAGCACACCAAAAACACGATCGCCTTTCTGGAAGATATGAAAAAAAGCGGGTATGACGTCATGGTCTATACCTACTTATACTGGGCGGATACCTATTATGATATGGAACAGATCTCGAAATATCCGATCTGGTTCGCACAATACGATACCGAAGTCCCGAAACTCGACTGGCCGATCAGTATCTGGCAATATTCCAATCAGGGAACGATCAACGGCATCAATGAACCGACGGACCTCAACGTCATGTTCATACGAAAGAATGATCGATCTGAATGACACATCGATAAGACTTGTCGATCTCCGATACTTTGTCGGAGATCTCTTTTTTTAATGTCTCGTGGCTGATCCTGTCCTGCGCCGGGATCAGGACATCGAAGACGAGATTGCTGTGGGTCGGACCTCTGACGATGCGGAAATCATGGATGTTGTAATCCTTGTCGATCGAAGTGACGATCTGCTTCACTTTCTCTTTGAGCTTGACCATCTCTTCATCTTTGGTATCGATCGGATCCATGTGGATGGTCGTCAGGATCTTATATTTGTTTAATATCTCCAGCTCGATATTGTCGATCAGATCATGCGTCTCCATGATCGGCACGGAGCTGTCGACCTCCGCATGCAAAGACATGAAGCGATGGCTCGGTCCGTAGTCATGCAGCAGAAGATCATGGATGCCCAGGATCCCTTCGTGGGAGCGGATGTCCTCTTCGATCTTACTGATCTCTTCCCTGTCAGGCGCTTTGCCCAAGATGGTATCCAGGACATTGCGGAAGATGCCGATACCGGCATAAACGACGAAGAAAGAGACGGCAAGGCCGATATAGGCATCGATGTTGATCCCGCTGACACGGAATATGATCAGAGAAAGAAGCGTCGCCGAAGTCATGATCGAATCGTTCAGAGAGTCGGCAGCGGCGGCTTTCAGTGTTTCCGATGAGATCTTGTCTCCCGCTTTGGAATTGATATAGGACATGAACAGCTTCAAAGCGATCGAAAAGAACAGAACGAAAAGGCTCAGATATGAAAACGAGATCGTTTCCGGATGCAGGATCTTTTCCAGAGAATCCCGGATGGAACTGAATCCCACCAGAAGGATCAGGAAAGAAACGACCATGCCGGAAACATATTCCATGCGGCCGTGACCGTAAGGGTGATCGGCGTCCGGATGTTTGCCGGAGAGCGCAAAGCCGAAATACGAAGCCAGGTTGGAGCCGACATCCGACAGATTGTTCAATGCATCGGCGCGGATGGAGACGGAATTGCTTACGAAGGAGACGATCAGTTTGAAGATGACCATCAGGATATTGCAGAAAATGGAAAAAACGGAGAAGAAAGTTCCGTACTTCTCCCTGACTTTTTCATCTTCGGTGTTCTCGTGATCTTTGATGAAGATCTTGCAAAGCAGTTCAAACATTATCCCTATTATAGTCCAAAGACTTTATAATGGATACATGGATCCGCTGAAAAACAAGCTCACCGCTTTCTACAACAAGTTCAACGAAGACAAACGCCTCGATACCAGACACGGACAGGTCGAATTCTTAACGTCGATGCACTACATCAGACAATATTTGATGCCCGGCGACAAGATCGTCGATATCGGTGCCGGACCGGGAAAGTACTCACTGGCGTTAAAAGATCTGGGCTACGATGTCACGGCCGTCGAGCTGACCAGGCCGAACATCGGCAAACTCAGGGCAAAAGACAAGCAGATCAAGATCGTCGAAGCCAATGCCGTCGATCTTTCGATGTTTGAAGATGATGCTTTCGATGTCGCCGTTTTATTCGGTCCGATGTATCACATCTACGATAAGGAACAGCGCATCAAGGCGCTGAGTGAAGCAAAGCGCATCTGCAGGAGGACGCTGTTCGTCACCTATATCATGAACGAATATGCGGTGATCGAATACGCCTTCAAAGACAACAATTATTCTTCGGTCAAAGACAAACTCGACGACGACTTCCGCATCAAAGATCCCGATGCGCTGTTCGTCCATTCAAGGATCGAAGAGATCGATGAACTCAATGAGATCTGCGGTCTCAAGCTGCTGAAACGCTTTGCCTCCGACGGACCGACCGATTATATGCGCAGCACGGTCAATGCGATGGATGAAGAGACGTTCGCCGCCTACCTTGCCTTCCACCTCAAGACCTGCGAACGCAGGGAACTGCTCGGTGCCAGTTCCCACATTGTCGACATCTTACGCAAATGATACGGACTTTTGTTCCGTATTTTTTAATCATGTTTACATTTCTGAACATTTTATTCTAAATCCGCTGTTCTTATGTTTATAATGAATTAACTGTAGTTACTTTTTTATCAGCTCCGACAAACTCATCATACCGGTCATTTTCTGAAAAGAGGCAGCATGGAAAATTATCTTTTAAGTATCGATAACGGCAGAAACGAAGTGCGATGCGCTCTTTTCAATACGGAAGGACGGCTGATCGCTTCCGCTCAGCGGTCTCTTTCCAAGATCGAGGGCACCTGTGACGTTCAAAGAAACAGCGAAGAAGTCTGGCAAGCCGACATCGAGGTCATAAGGAACGTGCTTCAAAGCTCTTCAGCCGATCCCGAAAAGATCCTTTGCATCGGCATCACCGCTTCTTGCAACAGCATCGTCTTTCTCGATGAACAAATGAAGGAAGTTCATCCGATGGTCCTTTCCGATGACCGCAGAGCGCAAAAACTCTGTCGGCAGCTGAAAGAAGACCACACCGAACGTCAGCTCTACCCGTTGACCAGGTCGGTCTTGAGGCCGAACCAGTCTTCCGTCATCCTGAAGTGGTTCTCTCTTCATGAGCCCGAGGTCTTACAAAAAACAAGATGGATCCTTTCGAACAAAGACTTCATCCGCTACAAGCTGACCGATCGGATCTATGCCGAAGTGACGGAAGCTTCTTCCGGCGGTCTGGTGAATCTAAGCAACGGGCACTATGATCCTCATATCTTTGAGATCCTGAAGATCTCCGGCTGTTATGAAAAAATGCCGGAACTTCTTGACAGCATCGCGATCGCCGGGACGGTCACAAAACAAAGCGCCGCACTGACCGGTCTGAAAGAAGGGACGCCGGTCTGCGCCGGCTACTATGATCTGAACGCGGAAGCTCTTGCCAGCGGCATGCTTTCGGACGAGGAGCTGTGCATGATCGCCGATACCTGGTCGATCAACGAGTTTCTGGTCGGTTCCGTTTCCGAAAGCTATGACAGTATGACCAATCCGGCGACCTTGAGCTATGTCAAAGGTCTTTATCTGATGGAAGATTCGGCAATGAAGAACGCCAATCTGCTTGAGCGCTGCATACGAAAGATCGCCGATCTCTATGCCCCGGAACTGAACAAAGAAGATCTGAGCAGACAGTGCGATACTCTGGTCAGCCGCAGAGATCCGCAAAGATCTTCCGTGATCTTCGTTCCTTCCTCTTTCTTCGGAAACAAAGATCAGGAAAGCTGCGGCATCTTTCTCAATGTTTCCGAAGATGATGATTATGTCTCGCTGTTCAGAGCGGTCTATGAAGGCGTCGTCTTTTCCACCATCTATCATATCCGCAATCTGAAACGTCCGCTCTATACCTACACGGCGGCAAGACTTTCCGGAAGCATCGCCGCTTCTTCGATCTGGCCGCAGATCCTCGCCGATACCTTGTGTCTGCCGATCCGCACCATCAAAGGAAGCTACATCGGATCGAAAGGCGCTGCGATCGGCGCCGGTGTCGCCTGCGGCATCTTCAAGGATCTTCACGACGGGATCGCACAGATGGTGCGGCCGGGAAAGACCTTCGTCCCCAGAAAGCGTTTCATTCCTGTCTATCAGGAAAAGTATGAAATGTACGAATCGGCTCTGCTGAATCTTTTGAACGAAGATCAAAAAGTCCTCAAGATATAAAAAAGAAGAAGCTAATCTTCAGCTTCTTCTTTCTTTTCCGGAGAATATTTGATACACAGATGTCTCTTGTTTCCTTCACCGATGGAAACGGTCGTGACATTCTTGAAATCCTGCAGATACTGATGGATGACCTTGCGTTCATCGTTAGGCATCGGATCGAGTTCGCAGTCGATATGGGTCTTGGCTACATTGATCGCTTCTCTTCTGGCGATGGCCTTGACCTTTTTATATCTGTCTTCCTTATAGTGGTTGACATCGACGATCAGATTGATGCGTTTCTTGAATGTCGCATTGACGGCAGCCTTGAGGACCGTTGAGATCGCTCTTAAGGTCTGACCGTTCTTGCCGATGATGATCGCGTTGTTCTCTGCATCGAGGATGACGCGGTAAAGAAGTTCTTCTTCCTTGTCCTTGTCTTTTTCAACGATGATCTCGATGGCGACACCCTGGTTGAGTTCGGTGAAATATGCGCCGAGATAATCGAATATGAATTCCTTGACATCTTTGGAAGTGAAGGCTTCGATGGTGATCGACTTATGCAAGCCGAAGATACCGCCCTTTTCTTCTTCCAGTACGTTATAAGTAATATCCTGGACCTGGCAGCCCTGATCGGCTGCGATGGAGTTCAATACTTCGTCGAGTGTTCTTCCGGTATACTGTTTCATTCTTACGCCTCCTTATGCGTCATCTTATCGATTACAAGAGTCTTGGCAATATTGACGATCGAAGAGATGCAATAGTAAAGCGATACGGCTGTCGGAATGGAGAACATTGCAACAGCGACCATCGCCAGCATGCCGTAAGTCATTGCTTGGTTCTGATTTTCAGGTTTCTTGTAAGTCTTGTGGTGTCTGTCCGCTTCTTCCTTGCCATGCTTCTCGGCGATCCACTGCGGGATCTTGATGGAGATGAACTGACAAGCGACCATCAGGACGAAGATGATCAGGCAGATCCACTTGCCTGCCGGGATCGCCTGGGAAGGAGACAGTGACAGGCTGGCGCCCATGAATGTCGCGTTGGCAACGGCGTCCGATCTTCTGACGGCGTTGTACATACCGATCAGAAGCGGGAACTGAATGAATGTGACAGCCAGCGAACCTAACGGATTGATGCCGTACTTGTTGTAAAGCTGCTGCATCTCCATTGCCATACGCTGCTGGGACATCTCATCGCTCCTGCCTTCGTATTTGGCCTGGATCTTCTGAAGTTCCGGCTGGATCTCCTGCATCCTCTGCATGGCGACGTTGGACTTGAACGTGAACGCCAGAACAAGAGCGTTAAGGACGACCGTTACGATCGCGATCGCTATGAAGATGCCGGTCTTCGGTGTCAGCCAGTTGATGGCCTGGGAAAGCGGATATGTGATGAATGCGGACAGGAAACCGTCATTCATCGCTTCCGAGAATGTTGTATCTAACGTTATGAGCTCGGTCGATGTTGAACAGCCTGTCAGCAGCAACGCCAAAGCTATAAGCGATATGATCCTTTTTAAGCGTTTATTCATAGTGAACTCCTCATTTTTTTCATACTGTTATATTATAGCTTTTTTAAGCGCTATTTCCAAATCATTTTTATTCTGCGAAAAAGCCCTGTTCACATACGGTTTTCTGACGATGATGATGACGTCTTTCGGATAGTTCCCGAAGTCGATCAGAGATCTCGCCATCTCCCGGACCTGGCGTTTGATCCTGTTGCGTTCGACGGCATTTCCCAGCTTCTTGGAGACCGAGATGCCTACCCTGGCATTCTCTTTCGCCCGGTCGCAGGCATACACGACAAAAGAAGCGTTGGCAACGCTCTTCTTCTTCGATATGATCGCAGCGAATTCTTCGTTCTTTCTGACCCGATACAGCTTCTTCATAAAAATTAAAAGCCACCTAAGTGACTTTAAACGGACAATACCTTTCTTCCTTTAGCACGACGTCTTGACAGCACCTTGCGTCCGCCAACGGTCTTCATTCTGGCTCTGAAACCATGAACGTTCTGACGTCTTCTTTTGCTTGGTTGATACGTTCTCTTTGTTGACATAATAAGCCACCTTTCTCAAAATACTATTCAATTTTAGTCCAAAGGGAGAAGAAATGTCAATAAGAGTCAGACAAGCTGAAGACTATTTGAGGATTTTTTTATTGATCCTTCTGGCGATGGCATTGCAGGAGGTACCGAGTTCGAACGTCAGACCGTCCCTGGTCTCCACGACTTTGCGGATACCGATGTCCTGTATCCTTTCGTAAGAGATCTTTTCCGGATCGCGGATATAGACATTGAGCTTGAACAGACCGGAACCGGCATTGATGATGTTGTCCTTGCCGCCGGCAACTTCGATGATGTCATCGATCGTCTCTTCGCTGTTTCCCGTCCTGACGAAATCAAAAGCCAGATAGCGGTAATAGAACATCGTCATCAGGAACATGACGGCAAAAGCTCCCGCACCGACGAAAAGGATGGTCCGGATGGACGGGATCAGAGAAGCATTGCGGACATTGATGATGAAATCGGCAAAGCTGCCCGGCATGGCGATGACCGTATTGGAGATCCGGCTGGAAAAACCCAGAAAGGCTTCAAAGCTGACCAGGATACCGGAACACAGCCCGACGATCGCCAGATAGATCAGCAGCAGCATCGGAGAAGTCGTGAACATCAGCAGTTCCGTAGGCAGCGGATTGCCGGCTGCGATCGACAGCAGGATGATGAAGATGAATTCCAGCATGAGGATGTTGCGGTCCGTCCTGTCGGACATCGAAAGCAGCGTCCCGAGATAAAATGCCGGAATGATGAACATATTGATCACATAGAACGGTGTGATGAATCTGCCGGCGCCGATATAGCTTGCGCTGGAATCCTTGATATAAGTCCAGATATTGACATCGCCCAAAACGCTCTGCCCCGTCACCGTGTTGGAGAAAGAACCGCCGGCGGAAGTATACCAGAACGGATAGCGGATGATGTTGCCCAGTCCCAGGATGGAAAGCACCCGGTCAAGGACCGAATACAGTCCGATCTTCATCGGATCGAGCAGGTCGGAACCGATGAACGTGATCGCTCTTTGCAGGTACATATAGAAATACGGGAAGATATAAGAGACGGCAAGTCCCAGAACGAAACAGAAGATGAAATTATAAAAGATGCCTGCCGTATCTCTGGCAAAGATGTTCGACAGGGAATACGGGCCTCTGTGTCTGGAGAAGATGAACGCCGTTCTTGTCGCATATGCGACAAGGAAAGAACCGATCATTCCGGTCTCCAAAGGAAGACGGCTGCCGGAAGACATGTTGAAGATGGAATTGATGCCATAGCCCGAAGCGTAAGCCTGCGCATTGAGGTTCTGGCTGGAGAACAGCATCGTCGTCACCAGGAACGTGAAATATCACACCAGCGCCAGAACGACCGGAGAAGCATTGTTGGCCTTCTTGCATACGATATTCAACATGAAGATCAGCGGCAGGTTCATGATCGTGAGCTCACCGATCTTCAAGAACAGTTCTGCGATAAACAAAATGATGGAAGAACGGAAAGTGTAAAAGACATTGACGCTCTCGTTCTGGATCAGAAAGCCGATCGCAACACAGATAAAGCCGAAATAAGCCACTCTGATCGGGGTCTTACAGCTTTCGTACAGGTTCATCATCTTTTTCATAAAACCATTTTACTACAAATCCATCATATAATTAAGAAGAGGAAACCACTATGAAATCAATGATCATCGTCAACAACGGATTGGAAGAATGTGAAGCACTTCTCACCTACGACCTTCTCTACCGCGCCGGCATCAAGACCGACCTGGTCGGTTTTGAAAAAGAGATATGTTCATCACACGAAGTCACATTCAAGGCACACAAGCTCCTCGATGAGATCGATCCTTTGGATTATGACTGTCTCATCCTGCCCGGAGGCATGCCCGGCACGCTGAACCTGGAAAACGATGAACGCGTGCAGAAGCTCATCGATCTCTTCGTCGAAAAAGACCGTTACATCGCCGCGATCTGCGCCGCTCCGTCCATCCTGCTGCATAAGGGACTGCTCGATCACAGAAAGTTCGTCTGCTTCCCGGGATTCGAATCCGGAAAGACGCCGGAAAACGCAAAAGCCGTCAGAGACGGGAAATTCATCACCGGCAAAGGCCTCGGCGCCGCTTTCGAATTCTCCTATGAGATCATCAAGGCACTGGTGAACGAAGAAAAAGCCAAAGAAGTCCTTGCGAAAGTGCAGTATTGACTACCATGAACAGCGAACAGTTTACGAAAAGATATTACATCGACCGGAGAAAGAACGATTCCGTCAAATGGCAAAGAGGGATCAAAATGAACTGCCTGCCGATGTGGATCGCCGACATGGACTTCAAGCCCGAAGAAAGAGTCATCGATGCATTGAAGACATTCATCGAAAAAGGCGATTACGGATATGTCAATCTTCCCAAAGACTATTATCAGGTCTTCACCGATTTTCATGAGAGAAGACACAAGATCCGCTACGAACAGGAATGGATCCGTTTCACGAAAGGCGCCATCGACGCGATGTATCAGATCATCTATTCTCTGACCGAAGAAAACGACGGCATACTGATCGCCGCACCGGCATATCCGCCGTTTTATTCCACGGTCAAAGAGAGCGGCAGGAAACTCTTCGTCACCGATATGATCGACAATGACGGCTATTTCACTTTCGACTACAAAGACATCGAAAAGAAGTTCTCGAAAGGAAAGACCAGGATGTTCATGTTATGTTCGCCGCACAACCCTTTGGGCCGGGTATTCAAAAAAGGCGAACTGGAAGAGCTCTTCGAATTATGCCGGAAATACGATGTTCTGGTCTGCGCCGATGAAGTCCACGCCGACATCGTCCTGCCCGATCAGGAGTTCCTGCCTGCCCTTTCCTTCGAAAAATACCGCAGAAACATCGTCAGCATCTCCGCCGTCGCCAAGACCTTCTCGCTGGCGGTCTTCTCCCATTGCCACGTGATCATCCCGAACGCTTCTCTGCGCAGGAAGTTCATCGCCTATCAAAGACACACCCATACGGGTTCCGTCAATGTCGCCAACGCCTTATCGACTTACTATTGTTTCAAATACGGAGATGAGTGGCTGGATGCCTTAAACAATGTGATCGATGAAAACTATGCCTATTTCCGCAAGGAACTGTCTCCCTATCTGAAGATGACTTCCTTGGAAGGCACATATCTGCTTTTCGTCGACCTTGGTCCGTATGCGGAAGGATCGACTGCCTTTGAGACTTTGATCAAGGAGTGCCAGATCCTGGCCAATGCGGGCGAAAGCTTTGCGCCGGGTTATGAGACCTGGGCCAGGATCAACCTGGCCACATCGATGGCTAACATCAGAAAAGCCGTCAGAAGTCTGAAAAAATTCATCAAAGAAAAACAGGCCGTCTGACCTGTCACAGTTTTAAGAAGACCGCCGCATTATCGACGATGAACGGCGCATTATAGTAGAAGGCCGTATGATCGATCAGGTGAAACAAAGCCGCGATCGCATCGATCAGGTCTTCTTTTTTATCATGAAGCGCATGATAGCCGATACCGACCAGCCGCAGGAGCCCGTAGCACAGACAAAGCCCCTTGTAGACGGAGGTCTGATCCGCTCTCTTGTCTACGAACGGGAAACACTCATAGACCATCGAATTGTTGATCACCCGTTCAAACAGACCCATCCAGTCCGGAAAGTCTTCTTCAAACTTTTTCCGGTCGGTCTCAAACAGAGAAAGATCGTCCCGATATCTGTGAACGACCGCCCCGGCGATCTCACCGAAAAAGTTGTTCTGGTCCTTGAAGCGGCTCAAAAGCCTGATAGCATCACTCAAAGGATCTTCTTTTGAATTCAGATCGCGAAGGAATTCTTTTTCGTTGATCCGTCTGCAGATGTCACAGATGCTTTCCGCCAGAGACGTATTTCGATCTTTGAGCAGAGTCTGAAAAAGCAGGATCTGTTCCGTTTCCCGTTCACCGATCTCATAAAACAGCTGAGCTTCCTCCTCCATTTCCGTCTCGACGATCCTGAATTCCTTCATCTCGTAAAGCATCTCCACGACCCGTTCACAGGAACTCGAGCAGGAAGCGACGAGATGAGGACCGACCTTCTTTAAGCTTCGCGGATAGAGCTTGCAGACCTTCGGAAGATAGCTTTCTCCTTTTTCCATATGTAAGGAACACAGACCGTCCTTCTGTATCGGGCACTGTCCCAGCCAGTTGAACGAGACATAACGGTACACATCATCGCTGACCGTCTCAGGGACTACAAAAGCATTCTGTACGGCACGGTCCAGTTCTTTCGAACAGTCCATCGTGATCAGTTTCTGGTACTCTTTCTTACTGATGGGGATGCGCCAGCTGCTGCAGCAGGTATGGCGGCAGCGGTCGGTTTTGCAGCGGAATCCGGGATAATAGTCCGGTACGAACCATTTTTCTTTTCTCATTTTTTAAGAAAATTATACATTTCATATTTTCATTTTTTCAATAGAAAAGAGCTGTTTTTGCAGCTCTTTATCAGTCTGTGTAATATTTCTGAAGATCAGTATTTGCTTCGGACGACATCCATGAATTCTCTGACCTTTGCCGGATCGATACGGTCGCCTGTCTTGAAGCCGCGGCCGACGATGACCGCATCGGCATATTCAAAGTAATCCAGGACATTATTGGCTTTGACGCCGGAACCGACGATGATCGGGAAGTCACCGATGTCTTCTCTCATCGATCTCACATCTTCCACCGTGATCCTCTTGCATTGATCGTTCTCGGTGACGATGATCGCATCGGCATCGTGGCCTATGGCGTTGTGCGCCAGTTCATTGATCGGAACATCCGGATTTCCGTAAGTCTCGGCCGTATGAACGTCCGTAAACAGTTTGACATCTGCCGGGTAGTCTTTCATGACTTTCGACAGCGGTGTGGAACATGCCGGGATATAACCGAAAGATCCTGCCCGGTTGTCGACGAACGCTTCCAGGCGGATGAAATCCGCATTCACTGCCCAGGCCATGATCCATTCCTGCTGCCAGGCGTTCATTTCGACATTGACGCCGAACGGGATCGGACAGATGTCCCGGATCTTGGAAGCGACAGCCGTCATCAGCGTATAAGATTCCATCGGGATCTCATCGGCGTATTGGGGCCAGTCGTTGAAGTTTTCCAGCATGATCGCATCGACACCGCAGTCGATCAATGTCTTTGCGTCTTCCAATGCGAATCGAACGATCCGATCCTTGTCGCCTTTGTAGGCGGCATTCGCCGGCAAGGCGAGCAGATGGACCATACCGATCACTTTTTTCTTTCCGTCAAAAAAATCTTTCATCTTTTTCTCCTTATTGAATGATCATCCCGCCGTCAACAGTCAGGTTGGTCCCGTTGATGAAGGATGCCTGCTGCGAACAGAGGTAGTATACCGCATCGGCGATCTCTTCCGGCCGTGCGGCACGCCGGATCGATCCGTAGCTGACACATTTCTGCGGATCGTCGATCTTCTGATAGTTATCGATCGTCTTTTTCATCATCGGCGTATCCACCCATCCCGGCGAGACCGAGTTGCAGCGGATGCCTTCGCCGCCGTATTCACTGGCCACGTTCTCGCTCATGCCGATCACCGCCCATTTGCTGGAACCGTAACCGATCTCATACGGGTAGCCCCTCATACCGGAGACCGAGCCGAAATTGACGATCGCACCTTCCTTTTGTTCCGTCATATAAGGAAGGACATATTTCATCATCAGGAAGGTCCCGAATACGTTGACTTCATAGATCTTCCGGAAATTGTCGAAGGAATATTCGATCGTCTTGCTGTACTGTCCGCAGACCCCTGCGGCGTTGATCAAGACGTCAAAACGTCCGTATTCGCTATGCAGACCGGCCAGTGTGTCCCGTACCGTCTCTTCTTTCGTGATATCCAGGGGGCAGATCCGGTACGAATCTTCATTCAATCCGTTTGCTGCCGCTGCGAAAGACATCTTAGCGGCATCCAGATCCGCCATGATGACGAAATAGTCTTCTTCAATGAACTTCCGGACGATCTTGATGCCGATCCCTCCGGAAGCACCGGTAACGATACATATCTTCTTATCCATCGATCATCCGATCTTCTCTGTCAGCTTCCTGACCCGGTCCGGATCGATCGGCTGCATGACATCTCCGTTTACCTTGAAATAGGAGCCGATGATCGCACCGTCCGCTGCTTCGAAATAGTCTTTTACCGTTCTGTCATTCACGCCGCTGCCGACGATCACCGGGAAATCTCCCGCGATCTTCTTCATCAGTTTCACATCTTCGATCCCCGGAGATTTTCCCGTCATCACGCCTGTGCAGATCAGACAGTCCGCCCCTCCTTCAATGATCGACTCGATCGTAAAGTCCAGAGGCTGTTCCGCGATCGGGAACGTATGTTTGACGTTGACGTCCGCCAGCAGAGCGATGTCCTTCGGGTATCTCGCTTTGAGCCTCATGATCTCAGGACCGGAGGCAATGAAAACACCGTTGGGACCCATGCGGTTTTCCGCAAATACTTCGCTGCGTATGAAATCATAGCCGCAGGAATAAGCGATCGCCCATTCGGCTTCCACATTGTCGAACTGGACGTTGATCCCCATCGGCAGCTCGCATTCCTTTCTCAGTCTTGAAGCGATCGCCGCAAAAGCGGTATTCGTGATCAGCTCATTAACTTTCGCGTAAGGGATGTCTCCGAAGTTCTCGACGATCACCGCATCCGCTCCGCCGGCGATCAGATTCTGCAGATCCTGATGTGCGGCTTCATAGATCTCTTCCATGCTTCCCCGATAACCGGGAGATCCCGGCAAAGGAAGCAGATGGACCATGCCGATGACCGGCTTTTTGTCACCGAATACTTTTCTGAACAGGTTCATCTTCAACTACCCTTAGTAACAGACTTCGATGATATTGTCTTCGAACGTGACGGCGCGGAACTCAGTCCCGCCGACCGTTGCCGGTTCATAAAGGATCTCATAGCCGTCCGCCTTGACTTTGCCTAAGATCTCTTCGAACTTTTCCTTGCTGTCGACTTTGATGCAGATGTGGATGAAACCCGCATTGTTCTTGTCTTTTTTTGCATCGATGACTTCCGGCTTGGTCATGAGCTCGATCTTGGGGTTCTCATCGAATTTCATGATATACGACTTGTATCCGTTGTCTTCGGAATACTCCGCATGGACACTGGCCCCGAAATAGTTCTCAAAGAAAGCTCTGGCAGCTTCCAGATCTTTCACCATAAGTCCGACATTGCTGATTCTCATAATAATCCTTCCTCCTTTATCGGCTCCGGTCTCACTGCAGCAGGACCGGCCAAAATCAAATCGTTGTTTTTACTCTTCTTCTTCTTTGCGAAGTATCCTCTTCAAGAAACGTCTGGTCGCCTCCTGCTTCGGATCGGATAAGACCTCTTCGGCCGATCCTTCTTCGACGACGACGCCGTTTTCCATGAAGATGACTTTATCGGCGACGTTCCTGGCAAATTCCATCTCATGAGTGACGACGACCATCGTCGTTCCCTCTCTTGCCAGTTTGACCATGACCTCAAGGACTTCACCGGTCAGTTCCGGGTCCAGAGCCGAGGTCGGTTCATCAAAGAGGATGACTTCCGGATCGGTCGCAAGCGCACGGGCGATCGCCACACGCTGCTGCTGTCCGCCGGAAAGCTGATCGGGATAATAATTCGCCCGGTCCAGCATGCCGACCTTCTTCAGCATCTCCAGGGATTTCTGTCTTGCCTTCTCGGCAGGCATCTTCCTGGCGACCGTCAGGCCTTCCATCACATTTTGAAGAGCAGTCATGTTGCGGAACAGATTGAAGTTCTGAAAGACGAAACCCATCTTCATGCGGATCTCTTTGATCTCCTTCTTGGAGATGGACCGGATGTCCTTGGAAAGATCGTCGAAGATAAAGATGCCGTCATTCGCCTGTTCCAGGAAAGCCATACATCTCAATAAGGTCGTCTTGCCCGAACCGGAAGAACCGATGATGGCAATGACTTCACCTTTGTTGATCTCAAAATCGATGCCCTTCAGGACCTGATTGGATCCGAAGGACTTATGCAGATTCTTTACGCCTAACATGCTTCGTTCCCTCCGGGAAATCTGCCCTTTTCTTTCATATTCTCACTTTTTGCGATATCCATCTCCGCTTTGACCTCATCCGGCTGTTTCCATTCCATCTTCCGCTCGAACATCGTCTGCAGCCTGGTCAGGATCGTACAGATCATCAGATAGATGAAGCCGGCTTCCATATACATCCAGAACGGCTCGTAGTAGACCGCTGCGACCCTTTTGGCCACCGACATCATCTCGATGACCGTGATCGAAGAAGCCAGGGAAGTATCCTTGGTCAGACCGATCAGGGAAGAGAACAGCGGCGGGAAAGCGATCCTTGCCGCCTGAGGCAGGACGATCCTGCTCATGACCTGGAAATAATTGAGGCCGATCATATAACCGGCTTCCGTCTGTCCGGCAGGGACTGCCTGTATCGCCGAACGGATGATCTCGGAATTGTAGGCCGCCAGGTTCAAAGAGAAAGCGAGGACCGCTGCGACATAACCGTTGAAAAAGATACCGAACGACGGCAGGCCGTAGAAGATGATGAACAGCTGAAGCATCAGCGGCGTACCGCGGAAGATCCAGACGTAGAAACGTGCCAGCTGCTTGAGCCCTTTGATATCGGCGACCTGCACCAGTGCGATGATCAGCGCCAGGATCAGACCGAAGAAAAACGACAGCAGCGTCAGTGTGATCGTGATCTTCAGACAAGGGACCAGCAGTTTCGGAAATGATTCGATCAGGATCCGGACGATACGGAAGAAACGATCGCTCAAAACTAACATAGATATATCCTCCTGAAAAAAATCAGCGATAAAAGAAGTTTCTATCGCTGATCGGTGATAGTGATGGTATGATCAGACTAATTCTTTGCCAAAGGATTGTTGGTCAGATCATCATAGAACCATTTCACAGAGAGTTCGGCAAGCTTGCCGCTTTCTCTGAGCTGTGCAAGAGCTTCATTGTAAGCATTCAATAATCTTTCTTCGCCCTTGCGGCAAGGAATGGAAACTTCATTGACATCCGTATCGATGACGAATGCGACTTCCAGTTCTGCTTCCGGATGGTTGGCGAGATATTCGCCCATGACGATGTTGTTGAACATGCAGAAATCGGCAGAGCCGTTGATGACGGCCTGTGCGCACTGGTCGGTGTTGTCGATCGGAACGATCGTTGCGCCTAATTCTTCCAGTTTGCTTGCCCAGCTGTTGGTCGTATTGGTCGCGACCTTCTTGCCGTTGATGTCATCGAGAGTGTGCATATTGACTGCATTGCCCTTCTTGACGACGACCTGTCTGCCTGTGTAGAGATACGGATCGGAGAAATCATATTTCTCTCTTCTCTCATCCGTTGCCGTGACATCGGCGATGACGGTATCCCAGCGCTTGGAGTCGATACCTACCAGCAAGGCATCCCATTCCGCCATGACGAATTCGACATCGACACCGATGTATTCCGCTACGGCTGTGGCGACATCAATATCATAACCGGCATAATTTCCGTTATCATCGACGAAATTGAACGGAGGATAAGTTCCTTCGATACCGACGACGAGCTTTCCGGCCTTCTGAATGTCGGCGAGCTGGTCATTGATCTCGGCTTCCGCTTCCGGTTCAGGTGCCGGTTCTTCCTTCTTGGCACAGCCTGTGAACAGCGATGCGATCAGGATAAAAACGAACAGTAATGTAATCCCTTTTTTCATTTTCTTCTTCCTTTCTTTGAAATCTGAATTGTTCCTCAGGAAACGCATATCCGAATGATGTTCCTGAGATTCTCCTTAATTCAATTTTAGATAATCTGTGTGCGACATGCAACGAATCGGCTCTGTTTTTTTCAAGTTCTTTCTTCTTTTTTGTCATTCTCAGACCGGGCAGATCCGATCTGTATCGGAAGCCCTTGAAAAGCACCGTTGCTTCTTCTACAATGCAGACATGGACAAGATCAAACTCTGTATTTTCGATATGGACGGTCTTTTGATCGACTCGGAAAAGATCTATCTGTTCAGTGCTTTGGCCTGCAGCGAAAAATACGGCTATCGGATCCCGGAAGAACTGATCTACAGGACGATGGGCAACAACGAGGCTGAGACCAAGAACCGTTTCCTGCAGACGATGGGCGGCGATTTTCCTTTCGATGAATTTCTGGAAAAAGAATGGGTGATCCATCAGGACTATCTTCTGCATCATCCGATGGAAAAGAAAAAAGGCGTCGATGAACTTCTGTCTTATCTTGAAAAAGAGAAGATCGCCAAAGCTGTCGCCACTTCGACACAGCGTTACTATGCCGATCAGTATCTGAAAAGCGTGGGACTTGACGGACGTTTCGATCATATCGTCTACGGTGACGATCTCAAGGAGTCCAAACCGCGTCCGGAGATCTATCTGAAAGCGGCAGCCGCCTTCCCTTATAAGAAGGAAGAGATCCTGGCGTTTGAAGATTCCGGCAACGGCATCCTGTCAGCCGTTTCAGCCGGACTTAAAGTCGTCCACATCCCCGATCTGGCAGATGTGGCCGATGAAGTCAAAGAAAAAAGCTTCGCCGTCCTGGACGATCTGTCACAGGCGGTAAAGCTCATCGAAGGAATGAACAGATGATCACGTCTGTTTTTTCTTTTTCTTTGTCTTGGTCTTCTTCTCTTTGACCGGCTGCTGTGGCCGCAGCAGGATCGGGTTGTCCTTGTTGTGAGAGACCAGGAACGACAGAGACAGCGGCAAGCCGAACATTCCGATCGCCCCGAAGAGACGGACACCGCAGATCATCGCAATCAGCGTCGCCAGCGGATGTAAGCCCAGGTTGGTACCGACCAGACGCGGTTCCACGATGTTGCGGATCAGGGTGATGATCACATAGATGCCTAAGATCTCCAGACCCAGAAGGATCTTGCCGGTGATCAGTCCGGAAATGCCCCAGGGGATCAGGACCGTACCGACACCCAAGACCGGTAAGATATCCAGGACCGAGATGATGGCTGCCCACATGCCGGAATTCGAGATGCCGATCACCGTCAGGCCGATCAGCAGTTCGATGAACGTCAGACCCATGATCGCTGCATAGGAGCCGATGATCTTGAACAGGGTGTTCTCACAGAAATCTCTCACATCCAGCAAGACAGCCAGGACCTTGTCGGGCATGACGCCGGTGAACCATCTTGAGATGTTCTCGTAGTCGGAGACCATATAGAAAGAGGAAACGATCATGACGACGAAAGAGATCAGTGTTTCCGGAGCGGAAGTGATGATCGAAGTCGTCGCATTGACCAAAAGCGTCGTCACCCTCGTCAGCAAGGTCTTCAAGCCCTCGAAGATGCCGTCCGTGATGTTGGCAAAGACGATGGAGATGCTGTCAGGCAGAGATTCGCCGATCGCCAGCAAGGAACTTTCGATCTGGCCGATGTACGGTTCCAGGGTGTTCTTATAGAATCCCGGCAGCGTCTTGATGAAATCTCCCAGCTTGGTCACACCCAAGGAGATCAGAAGGACCAGGATCAGGATCGTTGCGATATACAGACCGAACAGTACGACGCAGCGTTTCCATTTGGCATCTTCCGCAAAAAAGCGTTTCCGCAGTTTTAACGCAAAATAAGCGAAAAGAAAACCGAGCAGAAACGGAAAGATCGCCGCAAGCAGATAATTGACGCTGATATAGATGATCGCAAAGATGACGGCGATATATAAGGCGTTGATGATAAACTCTTTTCTTTTATCCATATCTTTATTTTACCAAATCGGGCAAATGAAAAAGTAGCGGATGCTACTCTGTTTCACTCCACGAAGGGATCTGCTTCCCTCTTCTCAAGAGCACCGACTTCTGATAGTCCGTACAATTGAGGAAATGAAGCACTTCAAGACATTCGTCTTCGCTCAGTCCCACCAGGGCTTTGACTTCGAAACGTTTATCGATGATATCGGCACAGATCGCGATCGCATCGACGCTCCCTTTCTTGTCCGAACGGAAGACTTCCATCGGAGTATCCGTATCGGAAGACAGAGTCTCGACATAGCCGAAATCGCAGGGGTAGGTCAAAGAAGGATACATCTTGTGTGTACTTCCTTTTTTACAGACGACCTTAAAATCTCCCGAAGAATACAAAGTGTCGACTTTCTGCCAAAAGTAAGCGTTGTTTTCAAATTCTTTCATTTCTTAATACACTCCGAAAAATAAGATTATTTAAATTATAAGCTAATAACGCTTCATTGTAAACTTTTTCTAAAAATGTAAATATTTACATATTATATCGGATCCGTATCCCCGCCCTGGAAAGGAAAGCATCGATATCGTAAAGCTCATAGGCTTCCATCGCCTTGAGCAGGATCATCAAGCAGCCGAACGCATCCGATTTGCCGTTGTGATGATGCAGATCGATATCCAGATAATTGCAGACCGTATCCAGCTTATGATTGTAGAGTTCCGGATAGACTTTCCGCGAGAGAGTGACCGTATCGATATACGGATTCTTCAGATGATCGAGCCCGTAGGCGTCGCACATCGCATTGAGCACCGAAAGATCGAACATCGCATTATGGGCAGCGATCAAAGAACCGTCCAGCAGCGCCGCAAGTTCCTCATAATAATAAACGAACTCCTCTTCGTTCTCCACGTCTTCCTTGCGGATGCCGTGGATATGGGAGTTGGTGAAATAGTTGTAACGGTGCGGCGGCCGGAAATACCATTCGAAATTATCCAGGATCTCCCCTTCCTCATAGACCGCAACACCAAGGCTGCAGGCGGACGCAAAAGAAGAGTTTGCCGTTTCGAAATCAAGAGCGACGATCTTCATTGGATGTTCTTCCGGTTTTTCCCTTTCAGAAAACGGTTCATATTGCTCTCGAAGACAGGCTTGGAGAAGGCTTCGATCCGCTCCTGTTTCCCTTCTTCGAGCTCGATGTACAGATAATCACGGCTCGTTCCTCTGCTGTAGTACCAGGACAGCACGTCTTCGTAATAGATCAGGACACACTTGGTCTTATCCGCACGGTTATAGACGACGAGATAGTCATTATAGAATTCCATCAGGACGACCCGCGGCGTGTAGATCAGAAGACACAGGGAGAAAAGGATCAGCACGATGCCGTAGATCTTCGGGATCGAAGGGAGCAGCAGGAAAAAACCGAGGGTCACCATCACACCGAAAAGCGATGACGGCTTGGCATCGATCTGTGCCACCAGCACGGAATCTTCCGGAAGATTATAAGTCTTGAGCTCCTTGGATTTCATGAATTCAGTATAACATGCATATGATATGATATTGTGTATGAAAAACGAAGGCTTCAAATACGAACTGATCCACAAAGACGCTCACTCCAACGCCCGTTTAGGCAAGCTGAACGTCTTCGGAAAGATCGTCGATACACCTGTGTTCATGCCGGTCGGTACCCAGGCGACCGTCAAATTCCTGTCTTCCGATGATATCAGGAACCTGAACGCATCGATCATCCTGGGCAATACCTACCACCTCTGGCTCCGTCCGGGACCTGAGACCCTGGAAAAGGCCGGCGGCATCCACAGATTCATGAACTATGACGGACCTGTACTCACCGACTCCGGCGGTTTTCAGGTCTTCTCTCTGGCAGACTCCCGCAAGATCAAGGAGGAAGGCGTATCCTTCAAATCCCATCTTGACGGTTCGAAACTCTTCATGTCTCCGGAAGATTCCATCCACATCCAGGAATCCATCGGTTCGGACATCGCCATCTCATTCGATGAATGCATCCCCTATCCGGCGAGCTACGACTATGCCAAAGAATCGGTCGACCGCACCCTTCGCTGGGCAAAACGCGGACAGGATGTCCACACCCGGAAAGACCAGGCGCTGTTCGGCGTCGTGCAGGGTTCCGAGTATCCTGACCTGAGGAAATATTGTGCGGAAAAGCTTGTCGAAATGGACTTCGACGGCTATTCGATCGGCGGCACTTCCGTCGGCGAAGACAAGGCGACTCACTACAAGATGCTGGACTACACGCTTCCCTATCTGCCGGAAGACAAGCCGCGCTATGAGATGGGCATCGGCGCCATCAACGATATCCTGGAAGCCGTGGAAAGAGGGGTCGACATGTTCGACTGTGTCCTGCCGACCAGGATCGCCAGACACGGCACGCTGATGACTTCGCAGGGACGCATCAACATCAAGAAGAACATTTACAAAGAAGATTTCACGCCTTTGGATCCGGAGTGCGACTGCGAATGCTGCACCAAATATACGAAAGCTTATCTCAACCATCTGTTCCGCAACAACGAAGGTCTGGGAAACCGGCTGATGTCCATACACAACCTGCGCTTCCTGATCCGCCTTATGGAAGGCATACGGCAAGCCATTGCCGAAGACCGTTTCACGGAATACAAGGAATACATCCTGAACAGATACGGTTTTGATGAAAGAGGATTCTGATGAAGTTAAGTGATTTTGATTTTGAACTGCCTGAGGAACTGATCGCCCAGCACCCCTGCGAGAGACGGGATGAGTCCAGACTCATGGTCTTACATAAAAACACCGGTGAGATCGAACACCGCCATTTTTACGACATCATCGACTATCTGCATCCCGGCGATGTTCTGGTCCGCAACAACTCCAAGGTCATTCCGGCCAGGCTGTACGGAACGAAACGAAACACCGGTGCGAAGGTCGAAGTGCTCATCCTGAAACGGGATGAAGATGTCTGCGAATGTCTTTGCGGAAACGCCAAAGCCATCAAGACCGGGACCATCATCGACTTCTCCGACAAGCTGTACGGAGAATGCATCGAACGAAAAGAAGAAGGCATCCGCATCTTCCGCATGCACTATGAAGGCATCTTCCTGGAAGTGCTCAACGAAGTCGGAAGCATGCCGACACCGCCGTACATCCACGAGAAGCTGAAAGACAATTCCCGTTACAACAACATCTACGCGAAGATCAACGGCTCTGCCGCCTGTCCGACCGCGGGACTTCACTTCACGGAAGAACTGCTGACTAAGATCAGAGACAAAGGCGTCGAGATCCTCGATGTCACCCTCCATGTGGGACTCGGTACCTTCAAACCGGTCAAGGAAGAAGAGATCGAAGACCACGTCATGCATTCGGAATACTACGAGATGGATGAATATACCGCCGAGAGGCTCAACCTGGCCAAGAAAGAAGGCAGAAGGATCATTGCGGTCGGAACGACCTCGACCAGGACATTGGAGACCATCATCAACCAGTACGGGGAATTCAGGAAATGCTGCGGCAACACCTCGATCTTCATCTATCCGCCTTACACTTTCAAAAGCATCGATGCCCAGATCACCAATTTCCATCTGCCGAAATCGACGCTGATCATGATGATCGCCGCTCAGTGTTCCAGGCAGATGATCCTAAATGCCTACAAGATCGCCGTCGAAGAACGATACCGCTTCTTCTCTTTCGGCGATTCGATGTTCATCGACAATGAATAATTATCAGAAACATCTGCAGCAGATCGCCTCTTTGAAGGGAAGACCTCAGCTGCTGATCCACATCTGCTGCGGCGTCTGTTCGGTCTATCCCCTGCAGTATCTGAGACGCTATTTCGATGTCACGGTCTTCTTTTCCAATTCCAACATCTATCCTTATGAGGAATATGAAAAAAGGCTCGGTGCCTTGAAACAGTATCTGACATACTTGAACGACGATTCGATCCGGCTGATCGAGGATCGTTACGACAATGTTTCCTATATGAAAGATCTTTCCGTTTTCAAGGAGGAACCGGAAGGCGGAAAGCGCTGCAAGCTCTGCTATGAGAAGCGTATGGAAAAAGTCTTTGCCTACGCGGAAAAACACAACTACGATTACTGCACGACGGTCATGTCGATCTCCAACCGCAAGAATGCCAACTGGATCAACGAGATCGGTGAAAAGCTGCAGAAAAAATACCCGGGAACGACGTATCTGTATGCCGATTTCAAAAAAGGCGACGGCATCACGGAAAACGATCGGCTCAACAAAGAACTGCAGCTCTATCATCAGGACTACTGCGGCTGTATCTATTCGATGCGCTAGATCTTCGAAACGAAGATCTTTTCTTTTTGATGCTAGAATGAAATCATGAAGAAGATCCTTCGGAAAACAAAACAGATCATCGATGCCGTTCTTTCCAAGCTGATCGCCTGCTTTCTGTCACATCATGAACAAAGAAGATAAAAACAAGCTGCGCCGGCACTATTCTTCCCTGCGGGATGCCCTTTGTGAAGAAGAACGGCAGAAATACTCAAAGATCATCTGTGAAAAGCTTCTTCCTTATCTTGAAGGAAAGAAGATCCTTTCCTATGCCCCGATCAGAAGCGAAGTCGATGTTTCCCGTATCAATGAGATCTTTGATGTCGCCTATCCGCACATCAGAGAAGATAAGAAGATGGATGCCCTGCTTCCGAAGAACGACTGCTTCCTGATCAACAAGTATCAGATCAGAGAACCGGATCCTTCCTGCAGCACCCTCATCCGACAAAACGAGCTTCAGGTCATCATCGTGCCGCTGCTGGCATTTGATCAAGACCGGCAGCGTCTGGGTTACGGCGGCGGCTATTACGACCGCTATTTAAAAAACACCGATGCTTTGAAGATCGGTGTCGCTTATGAACTGCAGAAAACAGATCTCGATCTGAAACAGGAACATGATGTTCCTCTGGATCTGATCATTACAGAAAAGAGTATCTACGGCGATACTCTTATTTCATATTGATCTTTGCCCAAAGTTCATCCGAAAGCTTTTCGTTTAACGGACGTTCGAGAAGTTCCGGATTCTCCAAAAACAGTTTGAGCATCTTGATCGACTTGGAGAAGTAATAACCGTCGGCGATCCTTTCATCGACGGTAAAGCCGAGCTTGACGGCATCTTTGAAGACGACCTGTTCGTTCTCGAAGAACGGCATCTTGCCGGACTGACCGATGACGACGAACATCGATGTCGTGCCCCAGTTGGTCAGATGGTGGTAACCGTCCGGAAGACCGATGGAACCCAGATTCGCCAGAACGACGGAAGAATGATACGGGTCGGTCTCGACCAGCGCCTTCGGGATCCAGCTGTGTTTCTCCAGCCAGCAGACGAAACGGAGCACCGGACGGGAGATGAACTTCGGAAGCTTGTTGAATTTATCCATGAATCCGGTCGACTCATCGACATAGGATTTGTTTTTCAGCTTCAGCAGCTGTCTTCTCAATTCATTGTGCACATCGTCGATGTTCCATTCCGGCTTGGAATGGATGAAGGCGAGGACTTCGCCGCCGTTATCCGCAAACTCCTGTTTGACCGTGAAAGCGGCAGAGACTTCGTTCCTTCTGTACATCTTCCTGTCGTGAATGAACAGCGAAAGCTTGGAACGGAGCGTGACGATCTTCAAGACACCGGTCACGATGCACTGGAACATATTGTACTTGTAGTCCGGATTCTCTGCGTTCTTTTTCTTCAGAAATTCATTCAGATTCGTGAGGTCGATCTGAAAGGTGAAATACGTCTGATTGTCGCAGCGGTCCGGAAACATGAAAGGCATGATGAAATGCATGGAATCACAGTCTTTCAAATATTTGGCATCAAATCTGTCCATAAAATACCCCTTTTAATAACTATTCCATTCTACGTTCAAACTCTCTTTTTTTCAACATTGCATGAAACACTTGCCCGTTATCCGTAACTGATATACTGTAATCGAGGTAAAAAAATATGATCAAAGTCTACAGCAGCCGCATGTGTCCCGATTGCCGGGATCTCAAAAAGAATCTCGATCGCTGCCGGATCGGATACGAACTCATCGACATCAACGAAAGCCTGAAAGCCCTCAAGGAATTCCTCAGGCTTCGGGACGAAGATCCGGTATTCGCTCCCGCCAAAAAAGGAGGCCAGATCGGCATCCCGGCACTTGTCAGGGAAGACGGGAGCCTGACCTTGGATTGGGCAGACTATCTTCGCAGTCAGGGGTTTGAACCCTTCTACGAGGAGACCGGTCCGGCTTGTTCCATTGATTCCAAAAGCTGTTAGAAAAAAGAAGACACCGTCTTCTTTTTACTTTTCTTTCTTTTTTTCGTTTTCTTTCATCTCGTTCAGATAGTCTTCGATCAGCTTTGAAGCCAGAGACATTTCGACGTGTTTCGCCTTTGCCTTGATGTTGCCTGCGCTCTCATGGACTTTTTTTGTCAGCCTGAGACCGCTGGATACGGAGATCGAGAAGGTCTTGGCCAGATCGATCGCGATACCGCGGGCGACCGAATCCATTTCCGCAAGCTCCTTGATCACCTTCAGAAAGACCGGAAGACCGCCGGACGCCAGCTGGGTCACCGATTCGATGCCGGCTTCCTTCATAGCTTTGAAAAGCTCCTCGGTGAAGATCTCTTTCTGTTCGTCCGTGGAATCATTGAGGAATCTCAATAAAGCGATCCTGGTCTTGTCGGTCTGGAACGAATCGGCATTTGCCCGCTCGATCCGGTTGGCCCGGACCTGCCAGCTGAGGATGCTGTGAGCTTCAACGATGTTTCTTGTCAGGACTTTGGCGATCGTCCGTTTCGGTGCCATTTCAAAGATCGTGCCGACACCGTCTTTTTCCGGAACGATCAGTTCATAGCGGTCCTTGATCTTTTCATATTCCTTCTCATCATAAGATCCCGGACGCAGGCCCGGTCCGTCATTGGAAATGACCTGGATGATCCGGTTCCTGAGCAGAGGCTTGCAATGAAGTGCCGCATAGATGGCAAGATTCCCGCCCTTGGAATGACCGATGATCCGGTATTTGCGGAAGATGCTGCAATGCTGATTGAGATATAGGACGGCATCGTCCTGCGAAGCGATCTTCTTATAAGAAAGATAGCAGTCTTCCTTCCAGCCGATCAAAGACTCATCCGTTCCCTTGAAACAGATGACCGTCGTGCGGTCGGGCAGATCGATCATGCAGGCAGCGAACTGTTCCGCCGTATCGGCATGAAGGAGCGATTCGTAGTTGTACAGCATACAGTCCTTATAACGGACGGTATTCATCATCGTCTTCAAGACTCTCAAGCCATCCATGCCGAAGATCTGGGAGAGTTTCAGATTCTTTTCCGTTTCCTTAAGATAGAGTTCACCCAGCTGCTGAATGCTGAGACGGTCGTCCTTCTTCAAGATGCGGTCGAAATTCGCATAGATCAGCTGTGAAAAGACGAGGTTGTCGACCTCGTTGAACGGATCCGCTTTGAAGCTCAAGTCTCCTCTTTCTTTTATATAATCCAACGCATTCATAAAAATCTTCTTTCTTACGGTTTTATTATACCAATTTGAGACTATTTTTCCCCATTCATCAGACTGCAAGTCCTCATCTTTGGAAAGATTATTTCAATTTCATATTGTATATCGTGCAGATCCGGAGGTATAATACATATGAACAAATGTTCATATGTTCATTATGGAGGAAGAAGATATGAAAAAAACTTATAAGATCGATGTCGACTGCGCAAACTGCGCCAATAAGATGGAAGAAGCTGCCAAGAAGACAGCCGGCGTCAAAAATGCCGTCGTCAATTTCATGACCTTAAAGATGACTGTCGAATTCGAAGAAGGCGCAAATGTCTCCGACGTCATGAACGAAGTCCTCAAAAACTGCAAGAAAGCAGAATCCGACTGCGAGATCTTCCTATGAACAAGAAGCAGAAACGGAACCTGACCAGGATCCTTGTTTCGCTTGCTCTGATGATCGTTCTTCGCTTCGTTCCCGTCGGAAACGAGGCGATCCGTTTTGCCTTATACATGGTCCCCTACCTCATCGTAGGCTACGATATCCTGTATAAAGCATTCTTCAGCGTCAAAAACAGGGAACCCTTCGATGAAAATTTCCTGATGGCTGTCGCCACGATCGGCGCGATCCTTCTGGGAGAATACCAGGAAGGCGTGGAAGTCATGCTGTTCTACCAGATCGGTGAATGGTTTCAATCCTACGCTGTCGGAAAATCGAGAAGAAACATCACTGAGCTCATGGACATCACTCCTCAATACGCCAACCGGGAAACGGAAGACGGAATCGAGGAGATCGATCCGGGTGAAGCGCGGATCGGCGATATCCTCGTCGTCAAAGTCGGCGAAAAGATCCCGCTTGACGGTACGATCACCCAGGGAAGCACTTCTTTGAATACTTCCGCTCTGACCGGCGAATCCAAGCCGAAAGACGTCACGGTCGGCGATGCGGTCATCAGCGGCTGCATCAACATGACCTCACCGATCAAGATCAAAGCGGAAAAACTTTACGATGATTCCACAGTGGCCAAAGTCCTCGATATGATCGAGAACGCCACATCCAACAAATCGAAGTCGGAAGACTTCATCACCAAGTTTGCCCGCTATTATACGCCGGCCGTCTGCTACAGCGCCCTGGCTCTGGCGATCCTTCCGCCCTTGTTCATCCGCTTCATCTTACACGGTGAATCAAGTTTCGGCACCTGGATCTTCCGTGCTTTGACCTTCCTGGTCATCTCCTGCCCGTGCGCGCTGGTCATTTCGATCCCGCTGACGTTCTTTGCGGGGATCGGCGGTGCTTCAAAAGCAGGTGTTCTGATCAAAGGTTCCAATTATCTGGAAGCTCTGTCCAAAGCCCGTTATGTCGCTTTCGACAAGACCGGTACGATGACCAAAGGCGTCTTTGAAGTGACGACCATCCACAACAGCGGCCTGAACCGGGAAGAACTGCTGGAATATGCCGCATATTGCGAAGCGCTGTCCAATCATCCGATCGCCCGTTCGATCCTGAAGGAATACGGGAAGACGATCGACAAAGACCGCATCGTTTCCGTCAAAGAGATCGCCGGAAAAGGCATCGAAGCTCTCATCGATGATAAGAGCATCTTCATCGGCAACGAAAAACTGATGAATGACCACAACATCCCGATACAGGAATGTCAGGAAGACGGAACGATCGTCCACGTTGCGATCGATAACACATACAAAGGTCACATCCATGTCGGTGACCGCATCAAAGAGAATGCCGCAAGTTCGATCGCTGAGCTGAAGGAAAGCGGCGTGAAAAAGACCATCATGCTGACGGGGGACGAAGAAACATCGGCAAGAAAAGTCGCCGAAAGCATCGGCATCGATGAAGTCTTCGCCGGACTGCTCCCGCAGGATAAAGTCGGCTGTCTGGAACAGATCCTGCAGCGCAAAAACGAGAACGAAACGGTCGCCTTCGTCGGTGACGGCATCAATGATGCTCCGGTCATCTCCCTGGCCGATGTCGGCATCGCCATGGGGACCCTGGGTTCCGATGCGGCGATCGAAGCTGCCGATATCGTCCTGATGGACGACGATCCGATCAAAGTTCCCAAAGCGATCCGGATCGCCCGCAAATGCATGAACATCGTCTATGAAAACATCATCTTTGCCATCGGCGTCAAACTGATCGCACTGGTCTTCTCGGCCTTGGGCATGGCGGAGATGTGGATGGCGATCTTCGCCGATGTTGGAGTCATGGTGATCGCCGTGCTCAACGCGATCCGTGCATTGGGGGTGAAAGATCTGTGATGAAAAAGATCGACGAGAACACTTTATACGACACGGCGGAACTCTTCAAGAACTTTTCCGATTCGACAAGGATCCGCATCTTGTACTGTCTCTTTGAAAAAGAACGCAGCGTGACGGAGATCGCCGAACTGCTGAAAATGAATCAGTCGGCCATCTCGCATCAGCTCCGTTTCCTGAAAAACTCCAAACTCGTCAAAAACCGCCGCGATGGCAAGACGATCTATTATTCGCTGGACGATGATCACGTCTACAACATCATCTCCCAGGGCATCGAACACGTACAGGAATAGCAGCAGAATGAACTGCTGCTTTTTTCATAAAAAAGGAGGAACTCATTCCCCCTTGATATGTTCTTTGATGAAAACGTAAAGATCCTCGTAGACCGTCTGCTTGTCCGTTTCATTCAGGATCTCGTGACGGTCGTTTTCGTACAGTTTCATGCGGACGTCATTCATGCCGGCTTCTTTGAATGATTGCACGGATGCTTCGACCTCTTTGCCGAACGAGCCGACCGGATCGTCTTTTCCGGAAACGAAGAAGACCGGAAGATCCTTCGGCATCTTCGCCAGCAGCGCCTTATCATGCAGACGGGCAATGCCTTCAAACATCGAATAATAACCGTTGAGTGTGAATTTGAAGCTGCAGCGAGGCTCATTGACATACCAGTCGACCAGCTTCTCATCCTTGCTGAGCCAGTCTGCCCTGGTACGCAGCGGCTCGAACTTCTTGCCGTAAGAACCGAAAGCGATATCGTTGACCAGATCGGAACGGTATCTCCAGCCCTTGAATAAAGCGATGGTCCTGCAGAGGAACATGCCGGCTTTCACCTTATACAAAGGTTCGAAACCGGTCCCCATGATGATCACGCCGTCCAGCTCTTTCCCGTAATCGAAAAGATACTGTCTTGCATAGAAAGAACCCATCGAATGTCCCAGGAGGAAATAAGGAAGACCCGGATATTTTTTCTTGGTCAGGAGCGTGAGCTCGTGCATATCCTCCAACACGTGGCGGTTGCCGTCTTCGCCAAAATAGCCCCAGTCCTCTTCACTCTTTACCGAGCCTCCGTGACCGAGGTGGTCATTGCCGACGACCAGGATTCCCTTGGAATTCAGATATCCCGCAAAGTCTTCATAACGGTCGATGAATTCGACCATCCCGTGTGCGATCTGCAGGATCCCGCTGATCTTTCCTTCCGGAACATACTCCATTGCCCGGATATCGACGTCTCCGCTGCTGGAAGAGAAACGGAATTCATTCTTTTTCATAGCGCCTCCTACCTGTCGATCTCCACAAGAGAAAACAGGATCTGCAGACATTTCAGGACTTCTTCTTCCTTTTCGATCTTCAGACAGCCGTCGGATACTTCCATCAGCCCCTCGATCTTCCCCTTCCGCAGATCGCCTTCATACACCAGATCCCCGTCTTCCGAAACAAGCTTTCCTTCTTTCCTGATCAAAGCACCGCTCTTGGTCCCGTCTGCCGCATAGAAACATACGGTGTCTCTTTCCGCGGTGATCTGTTTCTCCACATAAGAGACTTCGATACCCTCCTGATCGAAGATCCTCGTACGGTACTTGTAAGAAAAGTCATAGATCCCGTAATAAAGAAGGACTCCCTCTTCATTCAAAAGCTCTGTTTTTTGTCTTGTGACCAGATCATTATATTGAAATATAAGCTTCATAAGACTATTTTATCATAGACGATAGTACAATGATTTTATGGAATATATCACATTAGGCAATTCGGATCTGAAGGTTTCCAGGCTCGCTCTTGGCTGTATGTCCTTCGGTGAAGCGAAGGAAGGTCAGTATCAATGGACACTTGACTATCAGGATTCCGAAAAGATCATCCTTAAGGCTTATGAAGCCGGCATCAACTTTTTCGATACCTCCAACAATTATTCCAACGGGACTTCCGAGATCTTCCTGGGGAAAGCCGTCAGACAGCTCGGCAGAGACAACGTCGTGATCGCCACGAAATGTTACTTCAACCCCGGGAAACTGTCCGCGGAGGCGATACATCGGGAAGTGGAAGCTTCCCTGAAACGGCTCGGCACCGATCACATCGATCTGCTGGTACTGCACCGCTACGATTACGACACACCGGTGGAAGAAACGCTCACTGCGCTCAACGAAGAAGTCAAAGCCGGCCATATCCGCTATTACGGTGCCAGCTCGATGTACGGCTACCAGTTTGCCGAGTACTGCTACACTGCAAAAGAAAAAGGCTTTCAGCCCTTTACCACCCTGCAGAACCATTACAATCTGATCTATCGGGAAGACGAACGCGACCTGATCCCGGTCGCCGAACAGTTCGGTGTCTCCCGCACATCCTTCGCTCCTTATGCCGCCGGCCGTCTGACCAGAAAAGACTGGGACGGCGATTCCAAACGTTTCCTTCTGGATGCGAAAGAAGGAACACGTTACGACAAGAACGAAGACTACGACCGGAAGATCGCCGCAAGAGTCTATGATCTTTCACAAAAATACGGCGTCTCCATGGCAGACATCAACCTGGCCTGGCAATATAAAAAAGGCGTTGCCGCCCCGATCATCGGCATCACCAAAGAGAAATACATCGATGATGCCTTGCAAGCCTTTGATGTTCGGCTGAGCGATGAAGATGTCTCCTATCTCGAGGAGCTTTACCTTCCTCACCCCATCACCTGCAACCGATAGTGACCGACGTCACTATCTTTTTTATTTCAGGAATCCATAAGAAAACAGATACGGATAGAGTCCCATCACAGCGAAACAGGAGAGCGCATAGCGAAGGCTCCGCAGAAGGAGGACGATCATCTCCTGATCGGCAGCGATCCGTGCAAACAAGCTCTTGCATGACAGATCCACAGCCAGAAAGATCGCTGCACCGATGGCTGTACGCAGAAGCATCCTGATCGGATCGGCCGTATTCCTGAAACCGATGAAGCGTTCTTCAAAACGTTCGCCGGCCATGAATCCCAAAGAAAGGCCGAAGACCGAAAAAAAGTCTTCGCTGCGGCAAAAAAGCGTTCCGGCAATGCCGACTGAAAGGATGAGAAGATAAAGCGTTTCGATCTTCACCTTCTTATAGAGACGGCCGATCAAAGACACGCATACGATCCCCAGAAGGATACCTGCGAGCACGTCGGTTGGATAATGCACTCCCAAGGCGATGCGGGAGATCCCGACCAAGAACGTCAGGATGAACATCACAAGATCCACTCTCTTGTTTTTCAGATGCAGGTGCAGCGCAGCGGCAAATGAAGAGATGCAGGCACTGTGCCCGCTCGGGAAAGAAAAGCCCTGAACATAAGGATCGTACAGATCGGTCTGTGATTCCGGTGCCTTGAGACAAGTGATCCTCTCATCGGCCATATAAGGCCGGATCCTCAGAAACGTGTTTTTCAGCATATTCGTGAATAGCTGCGTCCCCATGACGCACAAGATCAGATACCTTCCCCATTCTTTTTTATAACCCCAGTAAAGAAAACCGACGACGGCGATCGCAAAAACAGGTTCGCCGAAATAAGTGAAGAATATGAAAAGGCCTTTCATGAAAGGCCACTTGGCAATGAGTTCCTGCAGGCAGAGAATGAGAACGCTCTCCCATTCGAACCGAAAGGCCATACTCATCTATTTTCTCTTTTTCAGCTCTTCCAGAGTCGTCGCATAGGCATCTTCCTCATAAGGATAGCTGAACTGTTTGTATTCATCCTTCACAAGGAGCCCGACGATGCAGTCCATGAAACACGGATTCTTGACTAAGACCGGACCGATGATATGCGTCCCGAAGAAGTTTTTGATCCGGAAGCCCTCATATTCGTTGTCCTTCAGTGTGACATGGCGGAAGACATAATCAAAAAGCTTATTGGTCTCCCCGCCCTTGATCGATGTCGATTTGTTGATGAAGCCGACGACTTCGCCGATCTGTTCGTTCCGGACGATGACATCACCGGTATAACGTTTCTCGCCCGTTTCCGTTTCAAAATCCGCCAGATCCAGTGCCGGATGTTCATCGATCTTCTTTCCGGCAAGCTCCATGGCGTTGCCGGTAAACAAGACGACCTTGCCTTCATCAACGGCCTTTTTCAGATGATGACGGTATTTCATCAGATCGTTCAAGGCGATCAGCTGCGCGGATTCGGTCCCCGACCCCATATAGATCATGTCATACAGAGAAAGATCGATACTCTCTTCGACCTCTTTCCTGTCGATCTGAACATCCGCTCCCTGGTCTTCCAGGTGTTTCTTGAGAACGCTCAGGTTCCCGTAGTCTCCGTACAGATTCATCAGATTCGGGTAAAGATGCAAGATCCTCATAACGTCACGACCTCCTTGAGAAGCTTTCCTTCATCGGAGAAGCAGGTCAAAGCATACAGTTCGCCCTCGCTTTGATCCTTGAGATAGTTCACCGCATCCGCCGTATGCCGGAACAAGACGACCTTTTCCATGTCGACACCGGCATATTGCAGACGGATCGCCACATCGGAGATGTATTTTCCGGCAACGACGATCTTTGCCACGTTTTCTTTGCCGAGCATCTCAAAACGGATGTCCCAGAGCCAGGAAGTATCGGAAGTAAAATATTTCCGGGAAATATCATCGATGATCAGCAGCAGCGTGATCTTTTCCTTGGAAGTCACATATTCAATGTTGCGGTCATAAGAGATGGTGTTCTCGTGTTTGGATATGAGCAGGGTTCCTTCTTTGTCTTCGATCTTGAAGCGCTTGATCCTCCCGTTAGCGATCAGATAATCATTCAGAGTATCGATGATGATCTTCTCTTCGATCCCCAGCAAAGAGCCGATCGAATACGCAGCCAGCACGTTATAGGCATTGAAGATCGTATGCAAAGCCAGGTCGATCGACGTGCGATCGTTGATCGTGATCCTTCCTTTTTCCAGATCGAGATCGGTGATCTTATAATTCGGATCCGGCCTCTTGAAGCCGCAGCTTGCGCATTCGTAATTTCCCACATGAGAAAACTGCCGGTATTCATAGACCATCTTCTTCTTGCAGACCGGGCAGTAATAACCGTCATCATAAACGCTCTTGCAGACTTCCGAGACATAAGGGTTTTCTTCGATGCCGAAAAAGACGGCATCGTTATCGAAACGTACCGACAGGGAAGAGATCAGAGGATCATCGGCATTCAAGACCAGTGTACTGCCCTCACGGATCGACTTGGCGATATCGGAGAGCACATATTCGGGATGACCGTTCCTGGTCATCTGGTCACGATAGAGATTGTTGATGACATAATACTTCGGCGTGATGTAGGAAAAGATATACTTCGCATATCTCTCATCGGCTTCGATCAGCAGGACGTCTTTCTGAAATCTTCCCGCATTGTCGCAATTGGACAAAACAAGGGTCGTCACGCCTTCGATCTGATTGGAGCCCTCATAGTTGTAAGCCAGGCTCAGGCCGGCATTCTCAACGATCCCGTGGATCATTTCGACCGTCGAAGTCTTGCCGTTGGAACCGGAAACGGCGATGATGTTTTCCGGAAGCCTGACTCTTGAAAGGATGTCCGGGCAGATCTTCAAAGCAAGCTGGCCGGGGAATGAAGATCCCCTTCCGAAATACTTGCAGATCTTTTTGGTGATTTTACATATAATGATCGCTAGAAATTTTCTCATAACCTTATTATAGCTAAAGAAAAAGAGTGCATCACTCTTTTTCTGACATATCTGTTTCCGACTTTATGCAGGTCTCTGTCCTATTCGCCGAAATATGACAGGATCTTTTGCATCTTTTCGGACTGGTTCACGCCGAACGGACATCTTGAATCGCAGTGTCCGCACGAAATGCAGTCACCGGCCTTCTTTTCCAGCGACAGGTAGTGCTGCCGTGCCATCTCGTCACCGGCCTCGCACAGATCGAAATACTTGTTGACCAGACCGATATCGATGCCCATCGGGCAAGGCTTGCAGTGGTTGCAATAGACACATTTTCCGGCAGTCTTCACTTTCTCAAGACCGGAGATCACAGAATAATCCGTCTCTTCTTCGCTCTTGTTTTCATAGTCGAGCAGTTCTTCCACCTGAGCGACGCTCTGCGCTCCGGGCAGGGCGACCAGTACGCCCGGCTTGTCGAGGACATAGCGAAGACACTGATGGACGCTCAGTGCCTTGCCGAACGGCGAAGTCTTCTCATCGAGGAGCTGACCGCCGGAAAAAGGCTTCATGACGGAGATGCCGATGCCTTCCTTTTCGCATCTCTGGTAGATCTTCATCCGTTCGTCGACTTCACCGTAAGCATATTCACCTTCGCCGTAGTCATATCCGGCGTTGACCGAAAACATCAGCATGTCGATATCCACCTCATCCAGGATCCTGTTGATGACGCTTGGCGTATGGGAAGAAAGACCGATGTGTTTCACGGTCCCCTGCTTTTTCAATTCGCAGATGTAGTCATAGACACCGTTGTTCTTGTAAGTCTCCCAGTCGCTCAATTCATCCTGACAATGGATGAACCCGTAGTCGATGTAGTCTGTCTGCAGTCTCTCCAGCATCCAGCGGACCGACTTTTTGATCTGTTCGAGATCCAGAGTCCAGCCGTAATCCCCCGAAGTATAATCGGCGCCGAAATGGATCTGATAAAAGATCCTGTCCCGGACATCGTGAAGCGCTTTCCCATAGATCGCAAAGCTGTCACCGTGACCGGCTGCCAGATCGAAATAATTGATCCCGCCTTCATAAGCCCTTCGTAAAGCCCTGATCGCTTCTTCTTCGCCGGCTTCATACATGTAGGATGAGCCGATACCGATCTGCGAGATCCTGTCTCCCGTCTTGCGATGGATGCGATATTTCATGATTTCTCCTTTTCCCGTCTGTACGGATAAAAACGGTCCGCCGTCTCTTCTTTTCCATTTTATTCCATGAGCCGCAAAAGATGAAAGCCCCGGCTTCGCCTGCCTTTTGGCACAAACAGAAAAATGCCATCCGTTCATCGAACCGATGGCATTGTTTTTTTATAAGGTCTGCAGCAAAGACTAGCAGACGATCGAACCGACTTCCATGTCGGAAGACAGCAGTTCGAGGACTTCCTTGCCGTCTTTCTGTTTTACCGCCGACAGCAGCATGCCGTTGGAATCCAGACCGCGGATCTTGCGCGGTTTCAGGTTCATGACGGCGATGACTTTCTTTCCGATCAGTTCTTCCGGTTTGTAGTAAGCGGCGACACCGGAAAGGATCTGCCTCTTCTCATAGCCGAAATCGACGTTGAAGACTAAGATCTTGTCGGCATTCGGATGTTTCTCGCAGGAAAGGACCTGACCGACGACCATCTCGACTTTTTCAAAATCGGCGAATTCGATGGCTTCCTTGTGTTCCACTTTTTCTTCCCGCTTGCCCAGATAAGCGTGGACCTCTTCCATTGTCTTTTCCGGATCGAGCCTGCCGAAGAGCGCTTCCGGTTTTTCCGTGACTTTGTTGCACTCGTAAGCACCGAAGCTCAGCAGAGAATCATAAGAAGTCTGCTTCGTATTGATCTGCTCAAAGACTTTTCTGCTGGTCTCAGGCATGAACGGTTCCATCAGCACGGCACCGATACGGATGCCTTCGAGAAGGTTATATAAGACCGTGTTGAGTCTTGCCTTCTTTTCTTCGTCTTTCGCCAATACCCAGGGAGCCGTCTCATCGATGTATTTGTTGCATCGTCTGAAGATCTCCATGATGGCCTCGATCGAATCACCGACCCGCAGTTGTTCCATCTTGGCTTCCACCGTCTTCACGCTGTCCAGAATGAATCCCTTGAATTCTTCATCCAGCGCTTCGCTGACGAAATCCTTGTTCAGCTGTCCGCCGAAGTATTTGTTGGTCATCGCAACGGTACGGTTCACCAGGTTGCCGTAGACGTTGGCCAGATCGGAATTGATCCTCTCGATGACCAGCTCCCAGGTGATGGTACCGTCCTGAGCGAACGGCATCTCGTGCAGGACATAATAACGCACGGCATCGACACCGAAGAACTTCACCAGATCATCGGCATAGATCGCGTTGCCTCTCGACTTGGAGATCTTGTCTTCACCCACCAGCATCCACGGATGACCAAAGACCTGCTTCGGAAGCGGAACATCCAAAGCCAGCAGCATGATCGGCCAGTACAGCGTGTGAAAACGGATGATGTCCTTGCCGATCAGATGCAGATCGGCCGGCCAGTATTTCTTGTACAGATCGCCGTGATCACCGTCGACATCGTAACCGAGGCCCGTGATATAATTCGACAGCGCATCGATCCAGACATAGACGACGTGCTTGGGGTCGAAATCGACCGGAATGCCCCATTTAAAGGAAGTACGGGAAACGCAGAGATCCTGAAGACCCGGTTTGAGGAAGTTGTTGATCATCTCGTTCTTCCTGGATTCCGGTTCGATGAAATCGTTCTCTTCGATGTATTTTTCCAATGCTTTCTGATACTTGGAAAGCTTGAAAAAGTAAGATTCTTCTTTTTCCTTATGGACTTCCCTGCCGCAGTCCGGGCACTTGCCGTCGACCAGCTGGGAATCCGTCCAGAACGATTCGCAAGGCGTGCAATACCAGCCTTCGTATTCGCTCTTATAGATATCTCCCTGATCGTAAAGCTTCTTGAATATCTTCTTGACCTGGCGTTCATGATCCTCATCGGTCGTACGGATGAAGCGGTCATAGGAAGTGTTCATCAGATCCCAGATGCGCTTGATCTCGGCTGCCTGACGGTCGACGAACTCCTTGGGCGAGATGCCTTCGGCCTTTGCCTTTTCTTCGATCTTCTGGCCGTGTTCGTCAGTACCGGTCTGGAAATAGACATCGTATCCGAGCATCCTCTTGTAACGGGCGATCGCATCGGCCATGATGATCTCATAGGTGTTGCCGATATGCGGTTTACCGCTGGCATAGGCGATCGCTGTAGTGATGTAGTATTTTCCCTTGTTTTCCATAAATGCCTCCTAAAATAAAAAAGGTGATATGAAGGGCGCATGAGCGCGGTACCACCTTGATTTATCTCTTCATTTTCTTTAACGCAGAACTACGTCCCGGCCTACCTATCGACGGGGATGTTCAGGATCCATCTTCGTCCATGTCCGCTGCCGCCTTTCACCAGCCGCCGGCTCTCTGAAAGCATTCAAAGACGATCTATCCATCAAAACACCTTTATTCTAACATAACAGCGTAAGAAATCATAACTCTTTCTTAAGATGATCCAATATGACGTTGGCCGTGATGTTCCCGGTGACATTGAGCGTCGTGTACAACATATCCAGGATCTTGTAGATGCCGCTGTAGAAACCGATGAAATCCAGCGGGATGCCCAGAAGCGAAAGGTACGTCGCTCCGATCACCACGCCGCCGTTGGGGATGCCCGGTGCCGACATGTTGATCAGCAAGGCGGAGAGGATCATCACAAGATAATCGACAGCGCCGACCTGCACGCCGTACATCTTCGAACAGAACAGTCCCAGCAAGGCAAAGGATACCGCGCCGCCGCACATGTGGATGGTACAGCCCAGAGGCGAAACGATGTCGACGATCTTCTTCGATACGCCGAATTCCTCTTCGCAGACTTTCATGGTCGTCGGAAGCGTCGCCGCCGAGGAACAGGTCGTCAGCGAGACCAGCCAGACTTTATAGACTTTCTTCAGATAGTCGGACGGTGCGATCTTCAAGATCAGCCGGACCGGCAGGATCATGACGAAGATCACCGTCAGCAAACCGCACAGATAAGCCGTTGCGATATAACGCAGACCGACGCCGATGATCACCGCTCCGTAGGAAGCGACCGTATTGCCGATCAGAGAGAAGACGGCAAGCGGCGTCAGATACATGACATATTCCAGGATCCTGAAGAAGATGTCCCGCAGGATCTCGATGGCTTCGATGACCTGACCTCCCTTGTTCACCTTGCCGGCGCAATAGCCAAGCATGTAGGCGAACAGGATGATCGCAAACAGTTTCGTCTCCGCAAAGATCGTGACCAGATTGTTCGGAAAGAGATTGACGATGATCTCCTGCACCGACAGAGACTGCACGTTGCCGTTCCAGTCCTGGGAAGGGAAACTGAAGCCTTTTGCCGGATCCAACAGAGAGATCGCCAAAGATGTCAGCAGGAATGTTGCAACAAACATCGCCATGTAGGTGAAGACGGCTTTCCTCAGCGTATCATCTTTCTTCTTTGAAGAATGATAGATCGTCGGAACGATCGAACAAAAGACGATCGGAGCGATCAAAAACTTCAGCAGATTGATGTAGATCGAACCGATGAACGCCGTCGATAAAACGAGCGGCTTTACAAAAAGCCCTGAGAGGATCCCCAGGGCAAGGAAGACCAGTGTTGATAAACTGATATTTCTTTTCATACTAGATCTGTGATTTCAGATAAGCGAACAGGAAGTTGTTGATCTCCCCATTCATGACCTTATCGACATTTCCTTCTTCGTAATTGGTGCGGTGGTCTTTGACCAGTGTATAAGGACAGAAGACATAGGAGCGGATCTGCGAACCCCATTCGATCTTTCGCTGTTCGCCCTTAAGCGCCCGCTTCTCGTTTTCACGGTCTTCGATCGCTTTCTGATAGAGCTTTGCCTTCAAGATCGCCAGACACTTTTCCCGGTTGAGGATCTGTGAACGTTCCGACTGCGAGAAGGCCATCAGCCCGGTCGGGATGTGTTTCATGCGTACGGCCGAATCGGTCTTGTTGATATGCTGGCCGCCGGCGCCGGAAGAACGCATCGTATCGACTTCCAGATCCTCATCGCGGATCTCGATCTCGATCTCGTTGTTGAATTCCGGAAGCACTTCGACGGAGGCAAACGAGGTATGACGGCGGCTCGATGCATCGAACGGCGAGATGCGCACCAGACGGTGGACACCGCTCTCCCCCTTCAGATAGCCATAAGCCATATCGCCTTTGATGGCGACCAGACAGGACTTGATGCCTGCCTCGTCCGCTTCTTCATAAGAGATCACTTCAAAACCATAGCCGTTGTTCTGGGCATAGCGCTGATACATCCTGAAAAGCATCTCCGCCCAGTCCTGGGATTCCGTACCGCCGGCTCCCGGATGGATCTCCAGCAGCGCATTGGAATGATCGTAGTCGTTGGACAAGAGGACCTTGATCTCGAATTCCTCGAAATCCGCGTTGATCTGTTCGTATTCCTCTTCCAGCAATTCGAAAAGCTCCGCATCGTAATTCTTGTTGAGCTCATCGAGCTCTTTCAGGATCCCTTCGATGCCTGCCTTGTTTTGTTCGTATCTGGACTTGAGATCTTTCAGCTTGTTGACTTCCTTGATGACGCTCTGCGCTTTCTTCTGGTCGGACCAGAAGTTCTCTTCGTTCTGCTGCCGTTCAAGTTCTTCGATCTGCCTGCCGATCTCTTCCAGATCCAGTGATTCGCCCAAATCCTTCAGCTTTTTCAAGGAAGCATTCAGGCTTTGTCTCATTTCATACAGTTCCAAATCTACTTTTCCTTTATGACGATCTTCAGATTGTTACAGAACGTAACGACATCCGAAGAGATCGTATTCATCATGTTTTCAAACAATTCGTAGCCTTCTTCGACATATGCCTGCAAAGGATTGTTCTGTGCATATGAACGCAGATGGATGCCCTCTCTGAGCTTGGACATGACATCGATCTGATTCTGCCATGCGCGGTCCATCAGACGAAGGACCATCGTTCTCTCCACCGGCATGATCTGATTTTTGACCGGCTTGATCTTGTCTTCGTAAGCGGAGAATGATGCATCCTTGCATCGGGCGATCGTCTCCTCTTTGCCGAGACCCTCGATCCCTTCCGGTCCGAAAGAAGGAACGCCCATCGTCTCGAGACGCTTGGCGATCGAAGCATAGTCGATGACCTCCTTCTTGCCGTCGACCGAGACGTTGGAACTGACGATATTCTCGCAGACACGTTCGAACATGTTTTCGATCACCGAGTGGATATCCTCGTTCTCCAGGATGTAGTTGCGCTGGGCATACATCGTCTCACGCTGCTGGCGCATGACGTCGTCATAATCCAGCAGAGCTTTACGGACATCGAAGTTGAGACCTTCGACACGCTTCTGCGCCGAAGAGATCGCTTTGGAGACGGTCTTGTTTTCGATCGGGATATCGCCCATCTGTTCAAACAGCGAAGAGATGCGCTCGGATCCGAAACGGACCATCAGGTCATCTTCCAGAGAGACATAGAAACGGGAATAACCCGGATCGCCCTGTCGGCCGGAACGGCCGCGCAGCTGATTGTCGATACGTCTCGATTCATGACGCTCCGATCCCAGGACCACGAGACCTCCCAGTTCCCTGGAACGGTCGGTCAGCTTGATATCGGTACCACGGCCGGCCATGTTGGTCGCGATCGTGACGGAGCCTTCTCTGCCGGCTTTGGCGATGATCTCCGCTTCTCTGGCATGGTTCTTGGCGTTGAGGACTTCATGACGGATCCTGGCTTGCTTGAACATGCGGGAGATCAGTTCCGAAGTCTCGACCGAGATCGTGCCGACCAGGACCGGCTGTCCCTTGGCATATAATTCTTTCACTTCTTCCAGAAGTGCGTTGTATTTGGCTTTCTTGGTGCCGAAGACCAGATCCGGATAATCGATCCTGGCGACCGGACGGTTGGTCGGGATCTCGACGACACGCATGTTGTAGATCGAGAGGAATTCTTCTTCCTCGGTCTTGGCCGTACCGGTCATGCCGGCGAGCTTGTTGTAAAGACGGAAGAAGTTCTGATAGGTGATCGTCGCCCAGGTCGTCGTTTCCTGTTTGATCGGTACGCCTTCCTTGGCCTGGATCGCCTGATGCAGACCGTCCGAGTATTCTCTGCCCGGCATCTTTCGGCCGGTGTTCTGATCGACGATGATGACTTCGTTTTCTTCCACGACATATTCCACATCTCTGGTCATGATGTAGTTGGCTTTCAAAGCCTGTGCGATATAGTGGACCAGAGACGTATTGTCGATATCGTAAAGGTTCTCGACACCGAACGCCTTCTCACCTTTATGAACGCCCTCTTCGGTCAGCTGGACATTCCTGTCCTTGACGTCGATGACGTAATCCTCTTCTTTCTTCAGACGCTTGACGAAGCGGTCGGCATTGATATACAGATTGGCTGTCTTGCGCTCACCGCCGGAGATGATCAAAGGCGTCCTGGACTCATCGATCAGGATCGAGTCGACTTCGTCGACCAGCGCATAGTTGAGTTCACGCAGGACGCGGTCTTCCACACGGGTGACCATGTTGTCGCGCAGATAGTCGAAACCGACCTCCGAGTTGGTCGTATAGGTGATGTCACATTCGTAAGCCGCCCGTTTCTGCGCCGGCGTCAAAGCACGCAGGTTCAGGCCGACACTCAGGCCAAGAAAACGGTGGATCTGTCCCATCCATTCACTGTCACGTTCCGCCAGATATTCGTTGACGGTGACGACGTGAACACCTTTTCCTTCCAGTGCATTCAGATAGACCGCCATGACGGAGGTCAGGGTCTTGCCTTCACCGGTCTTCATCTCGGCGATGTCGCCTCTGTGAAGCACATAAGCGCCTTCCAGCTGGCAGAAGAACGGGTACTCACCGATCACGCGCTTCGCCGCTTCCCTGGCTACCGCAAAAGCTTCCACCCGGATATCGTCCAGGGTCTCGCCTTTGGCAAGACGTTCCTTGAATTCTACGGTCTTGTGTTTGAGCTGTTCGTCGCTCAAAGCCGCCATCTCGTCTTTCAGTTTTTCGACGGGGACGGTGCCCTTTTCGACCTCATCAAGGATCCTTTTATCACTATTGAATAATCTGTCAAATAAACCCATTATTTTTCTCCAATACCATACTATTATAATACAACGTAACAAAAAAAGCTGACCGGCGGCCAACTTCTTTTGTGTTTCTCGATTATTCTTGAATCTCTTTTATATTGTGAGCTTGAAGACCTCGATCACCTTCAATTAAATCAAATTCAACCGGTGCACCCTCATTGATGGTTTTGTAACCATCCATGATCAATTGAGAATAATGGAAAAAGACATCACGACCATCATCTGCTGTAATGAAGCCAAATCCCTTAACCTTGTTGAATCTCTTAACCTTGCCTAACATTTCCTTATTCTCCTTTTATGAATTCTATTCTATCATACTTTATTTTAAAGATGTAAAGTAATGTTTTTGTAAGCCAGTGATATAACTTTTACCATTTTGGCATGACATTTGACAGCCGAAAATGCCCCTTTTAAGGTCGAACCGGTCGTCATAACGTCGTCGGCGATCAGTATTTTGTCCACATCTGGCCCAATATAGGCATAATTGGTCTCCATTTTCCGTCTTTCTCTCAGATCTTTTCCTTCCTGCGTGATCTCCTCCTTCATCTTCAGGCAGCAGATCTTCTTCAATTGTACCAATCGGAACATCTCTTTCAGATGGTCAAAGCCTCTTTCTTCGAGCTTTTTCCCGGTACTCGGTATGCACAGCAGATGATAACCGTGATAGCGCAGTTCAAGATACTCCTTCAGCCCATAGAGAAAGACGTCCTTCAGTGCCTCGTCATGGCATTCCTTATACTGCAATAACAGGTCGCGGAAAAAGCCGTCATAGCTGAAAAACGTCTTGACTTCAAATCCGCCGAGCGGGATCTTCTTTCTTTTTAAAGACAGCCGGCGCCGGCATTTCGGGCATAGTTCATCCGTTTTAAGAAACAGCGAAGCAAGGCTGTAGGATTCGATCGGACGGTCGCAAAACAGACATCTCACAAATGAGAATTCGCCTCCTTCAGATAGGCGACCGTCTTTCTCACCTGCCGGTCTTTATAGGCGCAGAACAGATAGGATCTTCCCTCTTCGTATCCCACGCCGCGGCCGACCCGGCCGAGCATCTGCACGAGATTCCCTTCATCGAAGACCCCGTCATAATGAAGGATGATCACCGAGACTTCGGGGATCGTGATCCCTCTTTCCATCACGGTCGTCGAGATCAGAAAGCGATACTTCTTCTCCCGGAAAGCGGCGATGTTCTCCTTTCTTTGTTTCAGGTCGGAATACACATAGGTACAGGAAAAGAAACGGGAGGCGATCTTATAGAGCTGCTCGCATTTTCTTTTAGCGGAAACGAAGATGATGCACCGGTTGGCCGTCAGTGTCATCAGCCGAAACAGATAAAAGACAGCGGCAGCTTCCGGAAGGCAGATCACCTGCGGGACCGACAGAGGCTTCCGGGAAGGCCTGACGTAGAGCTTCAAGGTACAGACTTCCCTCTTTTTCAGGATCTTGGCAAGCTGTTCATCGACCGTCGCCGTGGAGAAGATCAGCCTTCCTCTGCAGGAGTTCAAGGCGATGTTCATCAACGTCTCATCCCCTTTCAAAGGAAAAGCATCCGCTTCGTCGATGACCAGCAGATCGAAACTCCTGTAGTAGCGGAAAAGCTGATGGCAGGTACAGACGATCAGATCACCTTTCAGACATTCGTGATGGCCGCCGTAGACCGCCGTGACTTTTGCCTTGCGGAAGATGTCCTGAAACCTTTTCGCAAGTTCGATGACGACTTCCTTGCGGGAGATCGCATACGCCACCTTGTATCCCTGTTCGAGATAGTGAGCGATGCTTTGCACGGTGATCTCCGTCTTGCCCGCCCCGCATACGCAATGCAAAAGGACATCGCTCTTTTTCAATGCTTCAAGGCATTTTTCCGAGATCTGTTTCTGTGTATCGGTCAGCTCATAGGAAAAGCTGTATTCTCCGGCATCCGGAGCGATCTGATAATCGAAGCTCTTCAGCTCTTCTTCCAGCAGAACTCTGGAAAAACGGATGCATCTGCGGCAATAGTAGCCCTTCGATCCTTTATAAAAATAAGTCGGATCTTCGTTGTTGCATCTCAAGCACTTCATCTTGCCCTCCTATACATTATTTGTAAGAAAAAGGACCGATTCCTATTTTTTCCATAAGAAATATACAATTTTGTTACACTAAAGGTATGAACAAACTGCCCGAAGACTATCTTTCCATGATGAAGCGGCTGCTGAAAGAAGAATACGAAGACTATCTTGCCTCTTTTGAAGAAGAAAGGAACTTCGGACTTCGCGTCAATACTTCCAAGATCTCCGTGGAAGACTTTGTGAAGATCTGTCCGTTCAAGATCGAAAAGATCCCCTGGACACAGGACGGCTTTTATTATAAGGAAGAAGACAGGCCGGCCAAACACCCCTATTATTTTGCGGGCCTCTATTATCTGCAGGAAGCTTCCGCCATGCTTCCGGCACAAGTCCTGCCGGTCGAAGAAGGCGATCTTGTCCTGGATGCCTGCGCCGCACCGGGCGGCAAGTCTTCGAAACTGGCGAACAAGCTCAACAAAACAGGCGTCCTGGTCGCCAACGACATCTCGGTCAGCCGCGCTCAGGTCCTGCTGAAGACGTTGGAGAATCAGGGCGTTGAGAACGCCTATGTCATGGCGGAAGACATCTGCGGGCTGCAGCAGCTCCATGAATGCTTCGACAAGATCCTGATCGATGCCCCGTGTTCCGGACAGGGGATGTTCCGCAAGGACAGCGATCTGATCCGCTCCTATGAAGAAAGAGGCAGCGATGCCTATGTTCCGTTACAGAAAAAGATCATCGAGGCAGCGATCGGCATGCTGAAACCGGGCGGCAAGATGGTCTACTCGACCTGCACCTTCGATCCAAAGGAAGATGAAGAGATCATCGAATACGCTTTGGGCCTGTGCAAAGAGCTCAGAGTCCTGCCCATCGAAAGATGCGAAGGTTTCTGCGAAGGCATCACGCCGGCAACGAAAGACTGCGTGCGCCTCTATCCGCACCGCATCAAGGGCGAAGGCCACTTCGTCGCTCTCCTGGAAAAACAGGGCGAAAAAAGAAAAGCTTTTCCGCACATCCCGTCTGTCGACAAAAAACTCCTCGATCTGATCCCGGACGGTTTTCATAGATCGCTTCAAAACGGCGACCTCGTCCTTCGCAAGGACAGACTTTACCTGCTTCCGCCCTATGACCTCCCCTTGGGAAATGCGCGCATCCTGCGTTCGGGCCTGCTGGCGGGCGAGATGAAACACGGCCGCTTCCGGCCGAGCCAGGCACTGGCGATGAGCCTGTCACTTCATAAATACGACAGGATCCTCGATCTGCCTCTGAAGGATGAACGGGTACTGAAGTATCTGAAATGCGAAACATTGAAGATCGATGACACTTCCCTTGAAGGGACGCTGTTAGTCTGTGTCGATCACTTCCCTCTGGGTTTCGGCGAAGCAAAAAACGGGATCCTGAAAAACAGGTATCCCGCCAATTACCGTTATCAGTAAAAAGAAAAAACACTCCGATAAGGGAGTGTTTTTTGAAACGCAATCCTGTAAATTAACGTTTTGAGTACTGAGGTCTTCTACGAGCTCCTCTTAAGCCGTACTTCTTACGTTCCTTCACTCTGGAATCACGAGTCAAGAAGCCTGCTTTCTTGAGGACCGGTCTGAAGTCTTCACCGACTTCGAGCAACGCACGGGCGATACCGTGTCTCATTGCACCGGCCTGACCTGTCATACCGCCGCCGTAAACATTGATGAAGACATCATACTGGCCTTCTGTTCCTGTTTCGACTAACGGCGATTTGACGACCATTCTTAAGATCTCCTGCGGCAGATATTCTTCGAGAGTCTTTTCACCGACCATGATCTTGCCGGTACCCGGAGTCATATAGACGCGGGCAACGGAAGATTTACGTCTTCCTGTTCCAAGGTAACTGACATTTGATTTCTTTTTAGGCATTGATTTTCTCCTTATTTAAGCTCAATTGGTTTTTGAGCGGTATGAGGATGCTCAGCACCTTCATAGACATACAGATGGGTTCTCATGCGATCACCCAGTTTGTTGTGTGGAAGCATACCTTGGACTGCTTTTTCCACTAACTCAACAGGATATTCTCTCTTCATCTTACCGATCGATCTTGCTTTCAATCCTCCCGGATACATGGAATGGTGATAGTAGATCTTCTTGTTTTCCTGATCGCCTGTGTAGACGACCTTTGCAGCGTTCGTGATGATCACGTAGTCGCCGCAATCGACATTCGGTGTGAAAGTCGGCTTGTGTTTGCCTCTTAAGATCGCAGCACACTGTGTTGCCAATCTACCGAGAGTCTTTCCACTAGCATCAACTACATACCAGTCTTTTTTAACTTCTGCTGGTTTCAGCATAGTCGTTTGACGCATATTTTTTCTCCTTTTAAGTTTCCGGGGCTTAAATGTTAAAAAATAAGGCAATAATTATTATATGGGATTTCGGCCCAAGTTTCAACAATAATCGCCTTATTTTCTGATGTTTTTCTCTTCCTTAAGAACCTTTGGAGAAAAGTTCCTGCATGACCCGTTTTCTGGTCACGATGCCCATCAGCACGTTTCGGTCATCGACGACCGGAACGAAGTTCTGATTGGTGATCATGCCGGCAAGTTCGGCGGCATCCGCATCGACTTTGACGGCCGGGACTCTGTTTTTCTGCAGCAGCTGCGTGATCCCCACGTCTTCGAGCCCTTCCATGGTGATCTTATCGTTCTGTACGATGTACCACAGCAGGTCGCCTTCCGAGACCGTTCCGAGATATCTTCCGTCTTCTGCGATCAACGGGATCGCCGAATAGCCGTGGGCGCGCATCTTTTCAAGAGCCTGACGCACATTCATGTTTTCTTTCAGACACGCAACTTGTGTCTTGGGCGTCAGCAGGAACAATACGTTTCTTCTTTCCATGATTTCATTTTAAAGCGACAGTATGAAAAAATGGTGATATTTGATCATTGCAGATCTCTGTCTTCTTCTTCCAGATGACCTCCGTAAAGATAGTGGACCGTATCCTTCGTCATTTCATTTCTCAAAAGGAGGACGGCAATGACGTTCGGGATGCACATCGCCGCATTGAGGATATCGGCCAGAGTCCAGACGGCAGCTTCCGATACGACCGCCCCGATGAAGATCACGGCGATCCAGGCGATCCGGTAATAAACAATGGCCTTATCCGAGAACAGATAACGGATGCAATTCTCTCCATAGTAGCTCCAGCCCAGGATCGTCGAATAGGCAAAAGTCAGGATGCCGAACGTCAGAAGGACCTTTCCCAGGACAGGGATCTGTGAAAAGCAGGCGGAGACCAGTCCCGAACCGGAGATGATGCTTCCGTCCGCCAGGATGCAGGAGACCTGTTCGCTGCCGATGATGCTTGAGACCAGGACCAGCCCGGTCATCAGACACACGACGACCGTATCCCAGAAGACGCCGGTCGAAGCGATCAAAGCCGGCTTGACGGCGTTCTTTGCGACCGATGCAGCGGTCGCCTGCGGTGCCGAGCCCATTCCGGCTTCGTTGGAGAACAAGCCTCTGGCAATACCGGCTCTGGCTGCTGCCATGATTCCGGTCCCGATGAAACCGCCCGCTGCCGCCCTTGCCGTAAAGGCGGAAGAAAGGATCAGTGCGAGCGTTTCCGGCAGATAAGCGATATTGATCAAAAGGATGATCAGACAGCCGATCACATAGACGATCGACATGAACGGGACCAGACGTTCGCAAACACCGGCGATCGCATGCAGTCCCCCGAAGATGACCAGAGCCGTCAGCACACAGATGAAGATGCCGACGAAGACCGCATCGATCCCGAAATTGCCGGAGACGACATCGACGATCGCTTTGGACTGCGAAGAACAGCCGATGCCGAAAGCGCCCAGAGCACAGCACCAGGCAAAGACTTTGGCCATCAAAGGCATCTTAAGATGCTCGAAAGCCGTCATCGCCCCGCCCATATAGGAACCGTCTTTTCTTCTCCGGCGGTATTTGACGGCGATATAAGATTCGCAATACTTCGTAGCGATCCCGAAGATCCCGCCGATCCAGGTCCAGAACACGGCACCGGCACCGCCGATCGTGATAGCAGTACCGACACCGATGATGTTTCCCGTGCCGATCGTCGAAGACAGAGCCGTCATCAGCGATCCGAAGATCGAAAGATCCCCCTTTTCGGAAGCGTCTTTTTTCAAAGATTCCCCGACGCCTTTGAAGACTTCTTTCTGTATGAAGCCGGTTTTGAATGTCAGATAGATATGGGTCCCCAGCAGAAACAGGATCATCAAAGGTCCCCACATGATATTGTTATCGATCCAGTTCAGCAATGCAGTCATAGACAGTTCCTTTCCTTGAAAAAGAATGGTTTGAACCATTCTTTTAAATGACGATATTGACGACTCTGCCGCGGATGACGAAGTGCTTTTTGATCTGATTGCCTTCCACGTATTTTATGACATTTTCCTGCTTGAGCGCCGTCTGATAAACTTCCTCGTCGTCCGCATCGGCGGAGATCGAGAACTTTGCCCTGAGTTTGCCGTTGACCTGCACGGCGATCTCTTTCTCTTCGACCACCAGCTTGCTTTCGTCATATGCCGGCCAAGGACGGTAAGCCAGATCATCCTTTCCCGTCAGCATCTGGTACATCTCGGATCCCAAGTGCGGCGCAAAGACCGACAGCATCTGGATGAAGTCGACGGCATAGTCCTTGAAGACCTTGCCTTCCTTGTAACAGTCATTGATGAAGATCATCATCTGGGAGATCGCGGTATTCAGACGCAGGTTCTCGATGTCTTCGGAAACTTTCTTCACGGTGAAGTTGTAGGAATAGTCGAGCTTGCCGTCGTTCTCTGCCGTGACCTTTTCCTTGTCGGCCATCAGACGGTAGACTCTCTCCAGCCATCTGTGGGCACCTTCGATGCCCTGCGTCGACCAAGGCTTGTCTGCTTCGAGCGGTCCCATGAACATCTCATAGAGACGCAGTGTGTCGGCACCGTACCGTTCGACGATATCGCTCGGATTGACGACATATTCCGGGAAACGTTTGCCCATCTTGATGCCGTTGGAACCAAGGATGTAACCCTGATGGACCAGTTTCTGGAACGGTTCCGCACAAGGGACCAGACCTTTGTCATAGAGATAATTGTTCCACATCCTGGAATACAGCAGATGGCCGACCGCGTGTTCCGGACCGCCGATATAAAGATCGACCGGCATCCAGTGTTCAAGCAGTTTCTTATCCGCGAATTCCTTGTCGTTATGCGGATCGATATAGCGCAGGAAATACCAGGAAGAACCGGCGGAACCGGGCATCGTCGATGTTTCTCTCTTGCCCTTCTTGCCGTGATATTCCACATTGACCCATTCCGTCGCCTTGTCGAGCGGCGCACCGGTCTTGCTCGGACCGTAGTCGTCGAGCTCCGGCAGGATCAAAGGCAGGTCTTCGTCATCAAGGACACCGACCGTGCCGTCTTCATAGTGGATGACCGGGATCGGCTCGCCCCAGTAACGCTGTCTGGCAAAGATCCATTCTCTGAGCTTGTAGTTGACTTTCTTCTTGCCGATGCCTTTTTCTTCGAGCCACGCAAGCATCGCGTTGATCGCATCTTCCTTGTTCATGCCGTTCATGAAACCGGAGTTGATGTGGATGCCGTCTTTCGTCCAGGCTTCCTTGGAAATGTCTCCGCCTTCCAGGACCGGGATGATGTCGATGTCAAACTTTCTGGCAAATTCATAGTCACGCTCATCGTGAGCCGGGACCGCCATGATGGCACCGGTACCGTAAGTCATCAGGACGTAGTCGGAGATCCAGATCGGGATCTTCTTGTCATTGACCGGATTGATCGCATAAGCACCGATGAACACACCGGTCTTATCCTTGTTGAGCTCGGTCCTTTCCATTTCGGACTTGGAAGCACATTCTTTCTTGTAAGCTTCCACTTCCGCTTTCTTGTCTTCACTGACGATCTTGTCGACCAGAGGATGCTCCGGCGATAAGACACAGTACGTCGCACCAAACAGCGTATCGCAGCGCGTCGTGAAAACGGTGAAGCTCTCTTTCGTTCCGTCGATCCTGAAATCGACTTCCGCACCGATCGATTTGCCGATCCAGTTGCGCTGTATCTCTTTGGTCGATTCCGGCCAGTCGATCGTCTCCAGATTATCCAGAAGTCTCTCGGCATAAGCCGGGATATCGATGATCCATTGCTTCATGTTCTTGCGGATGACCGGATAGCCGCCGCGTTCCGACTTGCCGTCGATGACCTCATCGTTGGCCAGGACACAGCCGAGCTCTTCACACCAGTTGACCGGCATCTCGACGCATCTCGCGTAACCGTCCAAGAACAGCTGCTTGAAGATCCATTGCGTCCACTTGTAGTAGTCCGGATCGGACGTTGAAACGACCTTTGACCAGTCATAGGAGAAACCAAGCCCCTTGAGCTGTTCGGTAAAGTGATCGATGTTCTTTTTTGTGAATCCGGCCGGATGATTGCCGGTCTGTATCGCATACTGTTCTGCCGGCAGACCGAAAGAGTCAAAACCCATCGGGTGCAGGACATTGAAGCCTTTCATCCTCTTGTAACGGCTGACGACATCGGTCGCCGTATAACCTTCCGGATGTCCGGCATGAAGACCGACACCGGACGGATACGGGAACATATCCAGTGCATAGAATTTCGGCTTGGAAAAATCATTCACATCGGTCTTGAATGTCTGATTGTCTTCCCAGAACTTCTGCCATTTCTTTTCGATCGTCTTAAAATCAAATACGCTCATCTTGTCCTCCAAAAAATAAAAAGGTGATAACAAAGGGCGCAATGCGCGGTACCACCTTAATTTCTAACTCTTCGTCGTTAACGCCGAACTGCGATTAATCACTTTATCAGACGAGTTCATCCTCACCCTCCCGCCGGTTTCCACCGCCCACCGGCTCTCTGTGCGTCGGATCAGAACTACTGTTTCTGAAGATTACTCCTTAATCTTAATATTTTAAACGCTCATTTTCAATATCCTGATCACTCGATGATCTGTGCATCGGAGATGATGCAGTAAGAATGCTTCCCTTCTTCAAAAAGTTCCAGGACGCCTTCGATCTTGAGAGTCTCTCCTTCTTCCGGCAGCTTTTCAAGATCGCTTTCTTTCTTCAAAAGAAATTCGATCCCCTGTGCACAGCATTGGGTGTTGTCCTGTATGGTCACCGTGCGGTTGTATTCATGCGTGAAGCCGTTGAACGGTGCCGTATAGATGCCCTTGACGATGACCGGTGTACCGAGATATCCTTCGGGATCCTTGATGATATTGATCAGCTGCGAATAGGCCATGGTGTCATTCAAAAGGCTCAGATCAAGGACTTCCTTGTCCGGGCTTTTCGATGCGCAGCCGCATAGCAGCAGCAATGCGATGACCATGAACCGTTTCTTCATCCTATTTAATATACCTTATAATCCGCATCCTTTAAAAACGCATACCAGTAGTCGCCTTCCTGATACACATCGACAGTCCCCTGCAGGATGATCTGCTGCCCGTCGAGCGGGTAGGAAGATCCCTCTTTCAGCTTGAATTCCATCCCCTGTGAGCAGCAGGCCGTCGCGTCGGTCACCATGCAGACATAATAATACGTATCATACGTTTCGGAATAAAACTGCCGGTAGGTCCCCAGCATCTTGACCGTCCGCCCCATATACTCTTGCGGATCTTCCAGGATATTGGAGATCGTGGCATAGGTGATCGTCTGCGAACCGAAGCTCAGATCGACGTCTGTGGTCTCAGTCTCTTCGACTTCTTCTTCCTTTTCCGCAGGCGGAACTTCTTCCTTCTTGGCGGAACAGCCGCACATGAAAACCAGCAGAAAGATCAAAAACGGTTTTTTCATCCGTTCCTCCCGAAGACCGTGCACAGAAGGAAGATGACGAAGTCACAGGCGACGATCGTCGAACCGACCGGTGTCGAGGCCAGGATCGAGATCAGGATGCCTGCCACGGCGCAGAACACCGAGATCAGTGCCGCAAAGACGGAGACATTGCGGAAACTGGCAAACAAGCGCATCGCCGACAAGACCGGGAATACCAGCAAGGCCGAGATCAGAAGGCTTCCGACCAGATTCATCGCCAGTACGACGACGACAGCGATCACGACGGCGATCAGCAGATTATAGCGTGCCGTATCCACACCGGTCGCTTTGGCAAAGTCCTCATCGAAAGTGATCGCAAAGATCTTCTCATAAAACAGGATGTAGATCAGCAATACGGCAAACGACAGTGCACTGCACAAGACCACATCGCTTCTCTTCAATGTCAGGATCGAAGTGGAGCCAAACAGCGTCGTGCAGACATCCCCCGAGATGTTGCCCGATGTCGGGAATAGATTCATCATCAGATAACCGAAGGCCAGGGCGGCAGTCGAAAGCATCGCGATCGCCGCATCCCCCTTGATCATGCCCCGTTTCCCGTTCTTCAGAAGGAAAACGGCCGTTGCGACAGTGACAGGAAGCACGATCGCCATGTCGTTCTTCAGTCCGGCGACCGAAGCGGCAGCCATGGCACCGAAGGCGACATGGGAAAGGCCGTCACCGAGATGGGAGAACCTCCTCAATACCAGGATCACTCCCAGCAGAGAGGAACAAAGCGCGATCAAAACGGAAACGATCAACGCATAGCGGACGAACGGAAAACTCAGGTACAGAGAAAGCTCAGCCAACATGATCTTCCTCCTTTCTGCCCGACCGGAACGTTTTGATGTCCGTGAAACGGTTCGTGTGACCGATCTGCAGGACGTGGGTGGCATCCTGCAGCACATCTTCGATATCGTGAGTGATCATGATGATCGTCATGCCTTCCCTGTTAAGATCCCGGATCAGCCCATACATCGACGTGCTCGACTGCTGATCGAGTCCGGCCACCGGTTCATCCAGCAGCAGGACCTTTTCCGTCGCACACAGAGCTCTTGCCAGCAAGACTCTTTGCTGCTGACCGCCGGACAAATGAGAGAAGGAAGAAGAGGAAAGGTCAGCGACCCTCATCTTCTCCATGTTCTCTTTTGCCGTCTTTTTCTGGCTTTCATCGTGAAAAAATCTTCTGCTGTTCTTTCCCGCAAAACCCGACATGACGATCTCTTCCACGGTCGCCGGGAAGTCTCTCTGCACGTTGCTTTGCTGGGGAAGATAGCCGATCTCGTTACGTTTCAGACCGCCGGAAAAAACGATCGAACCCTGCAACGGTTCGTTCAGAGACAGCAAGGTCTTCAATAAAGTCGTCTTGCCCGAACCGTTCTCACCGACGATGCACAGATAATCTCCTTCATGGACGGTGAAGTTCAGATCTTTGACGACGACCTGTTTTTCATAGCCCAGACTCAGGTCTTTTACTTCTATGGATATCATTTTCTCTCCTATTTCAGAGCTTGTTTCAAAGTCTCCAGATTCGCTTCCATCAGCGAAAGATACGTGTCTTGTTCCGACATGCCCGACTGCATGGAATCCATCTTCATGATGACGGCATCCTTGTTTTTCATATTTTCTTTGACGGTCTCAGCGATCTTCACATTGCCCTCTTCCAGACAGAAGATGACCGCCAGTCCGCATTCATCCGCTTTTTCCGCCAGAAAACGGATCGTCTCGAACGAAGCTTCCGTTTCCGCCGAACAGCCCTTGAAAGCCGCATAATAATCCAGACCGTAATCCCTGCACAGATACAGGAACGGGAAGCGGTCCGCAAACAACAGGACCTTTTTGTCCGAAGATGCAGCAGCCTCCCGATACGCCTCATCGAGATCCTCAAGCTTCTTCAGATAAGAAGAAAGATTTTCCGCATACAAGGATGCATGCGTATCGTCCTTGCCTTCAAGCACTTCGGCGATCTTTTCGCAGGACAGCTGTGCATTTTTCAGCGACAGCCAGACATGTTCGTCGTTCTCTGTCTCTTCCTCGTGATCCTCTTTTTCCATGCCTTCTTTTTCTTCTTCCTGCAGGATCCTGGTTCCGAGTTCATCCATCAGGCAGATCACCTGCCGGTCTTCCTTTTCGGTCTGTTGCAGGATGTCTTCCACCCATTCATCCGATTCTCCGCCGACATAGATGAAGATGTCGCTTTCCGCGATCTCCCTGATGTCCTTTGCCGTCGGCTGGTAGCTGTGCAGGTCACTGCTTCGCGATACGATCTGCGTCAGTCTGACGTTCTCAGCTCCGGCAGAAAGCTCTCTGCACCAGTCGTAGAGCGGGAAGACCGTCACCGCGATCTTCAGCTCTTCCGCAATATTCTCTTCCTCTTGTTTTCCCCCGGCAGCACAGCCTGCAGTCATCACCAGGATCAACAAGACCATCATGATCTTTTTTATCCTATTCATTCATACCTCCTGTTTCTTTTTTATGATCTGTCAAAAAAGATACAGAAAGTGCTCATTCATTCATCCTTATATATAAAAGAGTCCGTCTTTCGATCTTCACAGGCGTTCCCGATGAAGAAAAGACCCGCATCAGAAACAAAGAACAGACAGCCGCATGAACAACGAACGACAAGACGGCCCGTTTTTCGATCCCGGACAGCGCAAAACCGATCGAAGAACAGATCATACAATGTCCTTCCTCACACTCGTGATCGGCATGCCCGGCGGCATAGGCATAAGAAAGAAGCGATACGAAAACGATCAGTACGATGCACATTATCTTAAGCAGATCTTTTCCCCGCTGTCTTTTCATCATATTCAATATCATAACACGTATGCGGATAAGAGTCTTTTGCAGAGATCATAAGAAAACGGTACGAACGTACCGTCACTCTTCTTTCATGATCTCGATCGCTCTTAAAAGCTGCGGATCTTTTTCGGGATCGGCGAGCTGCCGCTGAGCTTCCGAAATGATGCTGGTGTAGGTCTCCTGATCGAGGATCCCCTGATTGCCGAGCCCGTGATCGGACTTGTAGGCATCGATCGCATTCAGCGTCCGTTCATCGAAATAGCCGTCGAAGCGGGAAACATCGTAGCCCAGATAATCGAGGGCTTTCTGCACCGTTGCCGCGGCATCCGATACGGAATCATAGGCATACGTCTCATCGTCTTCCAGATCGGAATAGTATTCATAGTAGATCTCGGGCATCCGTACTTCTTCATCCGGAACGATGCCGACCTGATCGATCGACACTCCTTCAGGTGAGTACCAGTAGTAGGTCGTCAGTTTCAGTACGCCGCCGTTTCGTAAAATGCGATTGGTCTGAATGACGCCCTTGCCATAGGTCGTATCTCCGACCAGGATCGCATCGCATTTTTCCCTTAAGGTGATCGCCAATACTTCCGCTGCGGAAGCCGTGTCTTTGGAAGTGAGGACGACGATCTTTTTCAGATTGTCATATTTCCTGCTGCCGGACGGCGTGGCATCAACCATTTCGACACCGTCGATGCCCTTTTGGCGCAGGTAGACTTCATTCGGACCGATGAAAAGACCGGAGATGTCTCTGACCGCCGTCTGATAACCGCCGGAATCGGAACGCAGGTCGATGATGATCTTCTCATAATCGGAGAACTCATCGAGATATCTTTCGACTTCCTGTGCCGTCGTTTCACCGAAACTGTCAAGTTCCATGATGATGAAGTCATCTTGCGTGTAAGCGAAGACCGTGAAACTGACGACACCGCGGGTGACCTTCACTTCTCTTGTCACGCCGTCGGTCTCGACGCCTAAAGTGACGACGGTGCCCTCTTCCCCGAGGACCAGCTCTTTGATCTGATCGCTGCTGAGCCCGGCAACGGAAGTCCCCTCAACGGAAACGATGATGTCGCCTGCCTTGAGTCCTGCCGCTTCGGCGGGAGAAGACTTGAAGACACGCATGATCAAAGCCGCATCGTTGACATAAGAATATTCGACGCCGATACCGACATAGGAACGGTTGATCGAATCGGAGAATGAATTCATCTCTTCAAGCGACATATAAGATGTGTACGGATCAAAGTCGAAAGACGTCATGCCGTACTGCGCTTTATCTTCCAGTTCCTGATGCAGATCTTCATAACGGTCGCCGTACAGCCAGTAGCGTTCCATGATCTGCTCGATCTCGCCGACGCCGGAGCTTTGTGCCGTGCCGCTGTTGTAAATGACATTGGAAGCCGGGAAGAAGATCCTGGTGATCAGACAGCCCAGAAGAAAGAAAAAGAGGCAAGCCAAAACCAGAAGGAATCTCTTCTTTCTTCGTTCGGCGATCTCTCTTCTCTCCGAAGCCAAAGGCATCCTTTTAAGATCGATCAGTACTTTTTCTTCGTTATCGTCTCTCATCGTGTTTTATCAGTTCGCCGGCAGATAATACTCCGGATTCAGGATACAAGGTGCCGGAGTGCCGTTTTCACAGCGGTTGTTGTAAGCCGTGCGGCCTCTTCCGACGGAGAAGGTCGCATTCCAGCCCATCGACAGATAGTCCAGAAGTTCGCCGTCTCCCAGATAATACATCTCGATATGGCAGTGCGGACCGGTCGAAGAACCGGAAGAACCGACAAGGCCGATCACATCATCCTGCAGGAGATAATCGCCATAGGAGACGTAGACCGTATTGAGATGGAAGAAGATGAAGCCGTAGATGCTGCCATCCACTTCACACATCATATAGACCTGGCTTCCGCCGCCGGAGATCCAGGCGCCGCAGGAAGATCCCAGATAACCCGGATCGGAACAGCCGTCATCCGCACGGATGACGACACCGCCCGCCGGTGCGTGGATCTCTCTGCCTCTTGATGCGGCATAGTCGACACCTAAGTGCCATGCGCCGCCTAAAAAGTCATTGTCATAGTTCCAGACACTTGCCGAGATCCAGGAATTGTGGACCGCCGGAACGAAACCGTCCGAGACCGTCACGCCGGTCGCCTTCAAGGCTTCGCGCAGGTCATCGAACGTATTGTAGATATTGTCTCTGGCTTCGGTCATCGCATCGAGTTCTTCGGAGATCCTGAGAGCTTCTTCCTCATAGAACTCCTGCATGGCGATCAGTTCCGCCTGTTTGGCGACGATCTCGTCATATTTCTCATCCAGTTCTTTCTTGGATGCGTCGAGTTCCGCTTTGTCTTTGCTCAGCTGTTCGATGACGCTCAGCAGCATCTCACGGTCGGACTTGTCTTTGGAGACGATGGCTTCCACGCCGTAGACTCTCGACAACATGTCGGTAAACGATTTGGAACCCAGGATGAATTCGAGATAACCGTTGAAATGCATGGATTTCTGTGTCTCGACCATCCGGTTCTTGACACGGGTATTCAGCGCTTCGACCTTGGATTCGTTCTCGGCGATCTGGACCGTGAGTTCTTCGATCCGGTCTTTCAGTTCGTCGATCTGTATCTTCAGAGTATCGATCTCGCCCTGGTAAGCCTGCGCCTTGACCGCATATTCATTTGCCAGTGCGGCAGCCGCTTCTCTGTTATCCTGGGCTGCGGCGATCTGTTCCTCGATCTCTTTCAAAGAAGACTGGGCATTCTTGGCGATCGCCCGGCAGGCCGCTTTGTCATTGTCGTAGACGCATTTTTCATAATCCGTCTTTTCTTCGGTCTCTTCTTCGTATCCTTCGTATTCCTCGTACTCTTCATCTTCGTCGGCATAAATAAAACTTGTCTTACTGCAAAGCGGTAAGACTAAAAGAAGCACGAGAAAGATGTTCAAAAGCTTTTTTCGTTTCATCGAGTGAGCCTCAGGTACTTGCATACGGAGATATAGGAACCCATGAATCCGACGAAGATGCCGATCGCCAGAAGTCCGGCCGCCACATAGATGATGAACGGAAGGACCGGGATCAGAGTGATGACGCCGGCCAGGACGCCGCCGGTCATAGTATAAAGCTTATAGTAACCGTAGACGATCAGGCCGATCGGAAGGATCGAACCGATGATCGCGATGATGATCCCTTCCACCAGGAAAGGAGCGCGGATATAGGAATTCTTGGCACCGACATTGCGCATGATCCAGATCTCGTCTTTTCTTGTCGCGATCGTGATCTTGATCGTATTGTAGATCAGATAGACCGCCAGAGCGACCAGAGAAAGGATCAGGATGCCTCCGGCATTACGCATGGTATGCAGGATGTTGATCAGCGTGTAGGTGTTATTGCCGCCGTCCTGAACGGAATCGATGCCGTTCATCGAAGCGACCGCATTCTTGACATTCTCCATGTCCATGCCGTCTTTGACATAGATCAAAAACGTATCGTGGAACGGATTCTCGGCACGGTAGTTCTCGGAGAATTCCACCATGTCCGGATATTCCTGATTGTAGAAGTCGAATTCTTCGTCTTTTGTGCGGTAGATGACACGGTCGACTTCTTCCATGTCTTCGACCTTTTTCTTCATATTCGTGATCGCGGAAGGATCGGTCACATCATAATCGATCATAGCGACCAGAGAGATCGATGATTCGATCTCCTGAGTAAGATATGCCATGTTGACGGCAAAGACACCGAAAACACCGACCAGCAGCAGTGTGATCGTCACGGCGGAAGATGCCGAAAACGCCATACCGAAATGGCGTTTGACACCGATGAAACCTTCCCGCAGATGCCGGAAAAAACGACGGAAGATGACCATTATTCTCTTCCTCCTTCGCTGATCTCTTTGATCGCATCAAGCTGCATCGTGATCTCGTTGATCATCTCATCCTGTGCTTCTTCTTTGGAAAGATGACGCTCTTTGATCGGACGCTCATCGTATTTGACCGCTCCGTCATCCTTGACGTGTTTTGCGTTTTCCAAAGCCGCCTGCGCCTGCTTCTCTTCTGCCGAAGGCACCTGAGCCTCCGTTTCCTGTTTCAAAGCAGCCGCATCTGCCGGCTCTTGCTTTTTGGCCTCGCCTTTGACTTCACCGAGATTCTGCTTATAGAAACTCAAAGTCCGGCTTCCGTCATTGACGATATGACCCGAATCGATACGGATCGTCCGTTTCGGATGGTACTCGACCATGACGTCGTTATGGGTGACGACTAAAAGCGTCGTCTTTTCTTCGGTATTGATCTTTTCAAGAAGCGTGATCATTTCGTCGGTCATTGAAGGGTCGAGATTTCCCGTCGGCTCATCGGCGATCAGAATGGTCGGCCGCTTGGCGATGGCTCTGGCGATCGCGACACGCTGCTGCTGTCCGCCGGAAAGCTCTCTCGGCTTCACGTTGGCCTTATCGGCAAGATCGACGAGCTTGAGCACTTCTCTGGTACGCTTGCGGATCTTGTCGGTCGGCAGATCGAGGACCTCTAAGGCATAAGCGACGTTTTCAAAGACCGTCTTTTCCGGAAGCAGCCGGTAATCCTGAAAAACGACGCCGATCTTGCGTCTGTAGAGATAGACTTTGGATTTGCGCAGTCTGCCTACATTGATGCCGTTGACCGTGACGCTTCCGGCAGTCGGCACCTCTTCGCCGTCCAGCAGTTTGATCAAGGTCGATTTGCCCGAACCGGTCGGTCCCATGATGTAGACGAACTCGCCGTCATTGACTTTGAGATTGATGTTTTCCAGTGCGTGTGTTCCGTTCTTGTATTTCTTGGAAACGTTTTTGAATTCTATCATACTTTTATCATTGTACCACTATTGAATTATGCCCACAAACAAAGGGATACTGAATTTTCCCCAAATCGGAAGATTGATGATAAAATATTGATAGTAAGAGGAGGCAGATATATGAAACTTATTCTGGCTATAATCTCGACTGATGATACCAAGGCATGCATTTCCGCTCTCAACAGAGCTTCTTTCCATGTCACGCGTTTGGCGACCACCGGCGGTTTCCTCTCATCGGGAAACACGACACTGATCATCGGCTGTGAAGACAAGGAAGTCGAAAAAGCCATCGAGATCATCGGCAGCGAATCACAGAGAAGAAAAGAAGCCGTTCCGACGACCATCTCGACTGATATGTCTTCTCTGGTATCCTACCCGATCGAAGTGGAGGTCGGAGGTGCCACGGTCTTCGTACTGAACGTTGAGGATTTCAGAAAACTTTAAAGGATCGGTGAACCGATCCTTTTTCAAATTACATGAGAGGATTCAGAGAAGGATTTAAGACCGGTATACCGATCGGACTGGGATATTTCGCAGTCGCTTTTTCTTTGGGCATCGCCGCCGCTTCTGCCGGGCTGGATCCCTTTCAGGGTTTCCTGACCTCGGCGGTCATGAATGCGTCTGCCGGAGAGAACGCCGCTTTCATTGCCATGAAAGAAGCCGTCCCCTATCTGCAGATGGCGCTCATCACCGTCGTTTCCAATATCCGCTATGTCCTGATGTCCTTCGCCCTGTCACAGAAGATCGATCCGCAAGCAAAGATGATCCACCGCTTCCTGCTGGGTTTCTTTCTGACCGATGAGTACTTCGCGCTCGCCGTTTCGCAGGAACCCTATTGCGATCCGTTCTTCTCCTACGGAGCGATCAGTTTCGCAGCGCCTTGCTGGGCACTGGGGACGGCGCTCGGCATCCTGATGGGCAACATCCTGCCGGCAAGGATCGTCTCCGCTTTATCCGTCGCATTGTTCGGCATGTTCCTGGCGATCATCATCCCGCCGGTCCGCACTTCCCGGCCGATCCTCATCCTGATCGTCTTAAGTTTTGTTTCAAGCTTTCTTTTGTCGAGATTCACCTCTTTGTCGCAGTCGACCGTCACGATCGTCTTAACGATACTCATCTCCGGTCTCGGTGCGATCCTGTTCCCGGTGAAAGGAGGAAACGATGAAACATAACTTTTACATCTACCTTCTGGTCATGGGCATCAGTGTCTTCGCCATAAGAGTCCTGCCGCTGACGCTGATCCGCAAGCCGATCAAGAACCGTTTCATCCGCGATTTTCTTTATTACGTCCCCTATGTGACGCTCTCCGTCATGACCTTTCCGGCCATCATCGACGCGACAAAGAACCCCTATGCCGGACTCTTCGCCTTGTTTGCCGGGATCATCGCCGCTTATCGGCAGATGGGTCTTTTCAAAGTCACGCTGATCTGCTGTTTCAGTGTGCTGATCTTGGAACTCTTCTTTTAGTTTTCATCGGATTTTCTCCTTCCTTCTTTTATAATGAAGATAAGGAGAATCTTTTATTATGGAAATCACCAATACGATCAAATACGTAGGCGTCAACGACCACAGGATCGACCTTTTTGAAGGTCAGTACAAAGTTCCTAACGGCATGTCCTACAATTCCTATGTCATTCTCGATGAAAAGACCGCCGTCATGGATACCGTCGATCAGAATTTCACTCACGAATGGCTCGACAACATTCAGAATGCCCTGAACGGCAGGCAGCCGGACTATCTGATCGTTCAGCATATGGAACCCGACCACTCCGCCAACATCGCCAACTTCCTGAAGATCTACGATAAAGCGACCGTCGTTGCCTCCGACAAGGCGTTCGCCATGATGGCCAACTATTTCGGTACGGCTTATGAAGAGCGCCGTCTGGTCATCAAAGAAGGCGATGAACTCACGCTCGGCAAACATGTCCTGCATTTCGTTGCCGCACCGATGGTCCACTGGCCGGAAGTCATGATGACCTACGATTCATACGAAAGAGCTCTGTTCTCTGCCGACGGTTTCGGCAAATTCGGCGCTCTCGATGTGCAAGAAGACTGGGTCGATGAAGCCAGACGCTACTACATCGGCATCGTCGGCAAATACGGAAGACAAGTTCAGGCCGTCTTAAAGAAAGCAGCCGATCTGCCGATCCAGATGATCCTGCCGCTGCACGGACCGTTCCTTTACAAGAACCTTCCTTACTACCTGGATCTGTATAACACCTGGTCCTCCTATGACGTGGAAAAAGACGGCGTCGTGATCTGCTACACCTCCGTTTACGGCCATACCAAAGCGGCCGTTGATAAACTGGCAGAAGAACTCAAAGCTTCCAACGCACCGGAAGTCAAAGTCTTCGATCTGGCAAGATGCGATATGTCGGAAGCCGTCGCTGCCGCTTTCGCTTACGGCAAGCTCGTCCTGGCGACGACGACCTATAACGCCGACATCTACCCGTTCATGAAAGAATTCATCCATCATCTGACGGAGCGCAATTTCTGCAACCGCAAGGTCGGCTTCATCGAAAACGGATCCTGGGCGCCTTTGGCCGCCAAGACGATGAAAGACATGCTGAGCAAGTCTGCCAACCTCACTTTCATCGATCCGGTCGTTACGATCCGGTCGGCAATGAACGATGACAATAAGAAACAGATCGAAGAGCTCGCCAAAGCCATCTGCATCGACTATGTCGCCAGAGATGAAAAGAAAGCCAACAAGTCCGATATGAAGGCGCTGTTCTCCATCGGCTACGGCTTGTATGTCGTCACCTCCAACGACGGAAAGAAAGACAACGGTCTGATCGTCAACACCGTCGTTCAGCTCACCGACAATCCGTTCCGTGTCATGGTCTCCATCAACAAGAACAACTATTCGCACCACATCATCAAACAGACCGGGATCATGAACGTCAACTGTCTGAGCGTCGAAGCACCGTTCAAAGTCTTCGAGCAGTTCGGCTTCCAGTCCGGCAGGAACACCGACAAGTTCAAAGGTGAGACGATCCTCCGTTCCGACAACGGGCTCGCCTTCCTGTCCCGCTACATCAATGCCTTCTTCTCTCTGAAAGTCGAAGACTACAAAGATCTCGGAACGCACGGCATGTTCATCTGTTCCGTCACGGAAGCGCGTGTCATCAACAATGCCGAAACGATGACCTACACCTATTACCAGAAGAACGTCAAACCGAGACCGAAGACCGAAGGCAAGAAAGGCTTCGTCTGCAAAGTCTGCGGCTATGTCTACGAAGGCGATACGCTGCCGGATGACTTCATCTGTCCGCTTTGCAAGCACGGCGTCAGCGATTTCGAAGAGATCAAATAAACTTCAAAAGAGGCTCAGAAAGCCTCTTTTCTTATACAATAAAGTTATGAAGAGATATTTCATCATCTACAGAGGGATCGTCCAGGGCGTCGGATTCCGCGGCAAAGCCATCCAGTGTGCCAGAAAACACCGTCTCACCGGTCACGTCCGGAACGCTGCCAACGGCGATGTGGAATGTGAAGTCCAGGGAGAAGAAGTCGATCTCTTCGTAAAAGAAACGATCGCCGGCGACCGTTTCATCAATGTATTCGATTATTCCGTAAAAGAGATCCCGCTCAAAGAAAACGAGAAAAACTTTTCCGTCAGATTCTGAAGCGGTACATGATGATGGACGCCGCCATCCCGACATTGAGCGAATCGATATTGCGCATATCGATCTTCATGATGCAGTCGGAAGCATCCATGAGCTCTTTCAGGACGCCGCTGCCCTCGTTCCCCAGAATGAACGCCATCCTGTCTCTTGTTTCCACCTCGTGCATCTCATATGTGTTGTCACGAAGTCCCGTCGCACAGACATAGAAGCCTTCATCTTTCAGCTTCCGCACCTCTTCCAGAAGGTCTCCGTGGCTGATATTCAGTTCATAGATCCCGCATGCGCAGGCATCGAGGCATTTTTCGTTGTAGATATCGGCGCATTCCCCGGAAAGGATCAGGGAGTCGAAACCGAACAGCTGTGCCGCTTCCATGATGCGGCCGATGTTCAAAGGATCCTGCAGACGGTCCAAAAGAAGGACGCGTCTTTGCGGAGCACGGACTTCATCGATCATCTTGGAGACACCGATATAAGAAAGACCTTCCTTTTCCGCGATCTTGTCCAGGACTTCCGGACTCACCTCCAGGACATCGCCGAAATCAAAAGGCAGATCCCCGGTATAGACGAGCTTTTTCAAAAAGCCCTTTTCTTTTGCCTTGCGGATCATCTCTTCCTCAGTCAGAAGAAAAGAATCTTCACGGTACTTCTTCATGTGAAGCTTGCATAACTGTTTGACCGTTTTATTTTCCAGTGATGTGATCATCTTCTCTGTTTTCTCAATAATGTCACCACGACATCCAGTGCCGCACAGGCATTCAAGGCATTGCGGAAATCCGAACCGTACGAGATATAGAGGTGCTCATCGCACAGATCCAGCAGTTCGCCTGAGATCCCGCGTTTCTCCCCGCCCAGCATAAACAAAGCCTTCTCGGCAAACCGGACATCAAAGATGTCCGTTGAATCTTCCCCTCTGTATAAGCCGTATAGACGGTAACCTTCCTTTTTGAATCCTTTCATCAGCTCGACCGGATCCTCTGCGATCCGCAGACGGATCATGTCATAAGCCCCGGCCGAAGATTTCAGCAGCTGCGCTTCCATCAAGGAATAGTCCCGCTTCGACAATAAGACGTTCTTCACGCCCAGGGCATAAAGGCTTCTTAATGAATAGCCCAGATTGAAAGGATCTTCGATCCCGTCGAGATAAAAGATATCTCCGTCTTCGAATCCGTCTTCCTCTCTTGAAGAGACCTCCGCCCCGACACCGCCGTGGCTCTTGCCGGTAAGTACGGCGGCAAGTTCTTCCCTTCCCATCTCGTTCAGCTCGATATCTTCCGCTTTCACGATCTTTCTGATGAAATTGAAGTCTTTGGTCCGCTTTTCTTTGTCGATATAGACTCGGAAGACTTTCCTTTTCTTATTCAACAAAGCGGCTTTGACCGAGATCGCGCCTTCGATGATCATCGTTTCGCCGCCTTTCGTATCATGTCGCCCTTTTCCGCCGCAAAAGGCATCCGCACCATCAGCAGCTGGGTCGGCCGGTTGGCCAGTTCCACAGGTTCATAATCCTCATCGAACATGACCTCGGCAATGAACCTCCGGTTGTCGATCTTCGGTCCGAAGACTTCCAGCTCATCTCCTCTGGCAAAAACGTTTTTGACTTCGACGAAGGCAATATTGCGCCGCGGGTCGAAATCGTGGATGAAGCCTACGTAGTCATGGGTCACACCGGCGCCGTTGACACCGTAAAGATGTTTCGTATTGTCGCAATCCCCCGAAAGGAAACCGTCATCGGCGGGACGGTTCTCGGCTTTGGAAAGTTCGAGGTCATAGTACTGCAGACGGTCGAAAGAAAGACTTCCCTTTTCATAGATCTCATCGATCATCTTCCGGTACGTCTTGACGACCTGACCGATATAGTATTCCGATTTCATGCGCCCTTCGATCTTCAATGAAGCGATGCCCGCGCGGATCATCCTCTCCACATAAGCGGAAGCCCTCAGGTCCTTGGAAGACATCGACAGAAGACAGTCTTTTTCCGAGATCTCCCTGTCGCCGTCATAAAGATGATATTTCCAGCGGCAGGAATGGGCACAGCCGCCCCGGTTGGCATCACGCAGGGTCATGCGGTTGGACAGCACGCATCTGCCCGAATAATTGGAACACATGCCGCCGTGAATGAAGACTTCCAGAGGAACGGAGACCTTTTTGGCGATCTGTTCGATCTGTGCCATGGACGCCTCTCTGCCCAAGACGATGCGGTCCGCACCGAATTCTTTCAAAGTCCGTACGGCGGAAGAATTCAAAGAAGACAGCTGCGTCGAGATGTGACATTCGATGTGCGGCGCTTCCTTCTTCACTTCCGGTATGAGAGCGAGGGAGGAGATGATGACCGCATCGATGCCGATCTTATCAAGATAACGCAGATACTCCCGTATCCCCTGATAGTCATCGTCATGAAAAACGATGTTGACGGTCACGAAGACCTTGGCGCCGTATCTCTTGGCGAACTGCGAAAGTTCCTTGAGATCCTCAAGCGAAAAATTGGAAGCGCGGGAACGAAGTGAGTAAAACTTGCCGCCCACATAGACGGCATCCGCTCCGTACATGATCGCGATCTTGGCCTTCTCCAGGTCCTTCGCGGGTGCTAACAGTTCGATCTTATTCATTCTTTGACGATATTGGTCTTCTGATATAAGTAACCGGAAGAATAGTTCCCCGGATGATTGTGCAGGAAAGAATCTCTGATGAAACCGGCGTTGGAAGACGAGACCCGCTTGTAGTCCCTCAGGACCTGTGCGATCAAAGCATCATCCTCGATGAACAGGGTATCCACGATGCCCCGCTTGAGTCCGTCTTTCAGTTCGGCGATCTCCGAGAACATCTCGAAGATGTAGTCCGTATAGATATAGGTGCCGTCTTCATCTTCCACGATCGGCATCTTGTATTCTCTTTGTTCCTCGACCAAAGTCAGGGTCTCTTTGCCCTTGAAATCATAGTCTCTACCGATCTGACGGAAGTAATTGGTCAAAAAATTGCGCTTGGAATACGACATGCGCAGATGACCGAAGATCTGCATGTCGACTCTTCCCGGAAGATTATGCACGATCCCTTTGACTTCTTCAAGGGTCAGTTCTCTGGAAAACACCACGGAATCGATGCCCTTCTCCAGAAAGAATGCCGAATCGAACGAATTGCACAAGACCGTCTTGCCGTCATAGATCAGCTTCGACAGCATGCCGTAGGATTTGGCGGCATTGTATACGCCGAGATCATGAAAAAAGATCCCGTCGGCATCGATGGAATCGATGAAATCCAGATAGTCGTACATCAGCATCTTCTCATCTTCACAGATGAAATCATCCATCGCGATGTAAAACTTTTTATGAAAGGTCTTGCAGAAACGGGCAGCCTGTCTCATCTCTTCCAAAGAAAGATGATAACCGGTCGTGAAATGCTTTCCGGCGATCACGCCGTCGGCAAACGGCAGCAGTTTTTCCAGCGGTTCGAGTTTCCGCAAAGTGAACAATAGTTCCATACTACTTCTATTTTACTGTAAAATACGCATAAAATTCATCTTAAGAAAAAGCACCCGTCAAGACGGATGCCTGCATATGATGATCTTTGATCTTTTCCGGTCATATGAACGAAGCCAACAGGCTGATACAGCCGCAGCAGATCATGACGATCATCGGATTGAGACGAAACTTCTTCAAGGCATAGAAAGAGACACAGACCATGACAAGAGAAAGGATGTTCATCTCTTTCAATGCATAGGAACCCTGCGGGAACACTGCCTTGAGAAACATCTTGATCAGCACCGAAAAGATCAGGGCTACTGACATACACTTGAGGACGCGGATCGACTCTGAGATCAGAGGGATCTGTTTATATCTCTGATACAAGTGGATCAGGATCAAAGCGATGATACAGCCGGGTATCACACAGCCCAAAGTCGCAGCGATGGCACCGGGCAGAGAGGCAAGCTTCATTCCGATAAAAGTCGAAGCATTGACGATGATCGGACCGGGAGTGAGCTCATCGATCGCCAGCAGATCCGAGAATTCCGCAAAACTCATCCATTTTGTATTGGTGACCATCTGTTCCTCGATCAGCGGGATGACCGCATAGGCTCCGCCGAAGGCAAAGACGCCGATCTTTAAGAAATTGAGAAAAATATCAAGAATGGAGATCATGCCTTTTCCTCCGTTTCTTTTTTGAACAGCAGTGTTTTCAAAACGGCGATGCCGATGCAGATCAGAGCCAGGAAGAAGATCGAATACGGTGTCAGACGTACATAGAGGAACGATAAGACGACCATGATGTAATAAAACGGTCTGTTCATCTTGACCACGCCGCCGAACAAGCCCAGCACGACATCCAGCAGCATCGCACAGACTCCCGCCTGCATGCCGGTGATGAAGATCCTGACATAGGCATTGGTCGAAATGAACGTATAGAAATAAGTCACGAGAGCCATCATGAGAAACGGCGGCAGGATGACGCCGAGCACGGCTGCCAAAGCTCCAAGGATCCCGCTGGACTGATAACCGATGATCATCGACGAGGAACAGGCGATCGGTCCCGGACAGCTCTGTGCCAGTGCGATATAGTCTTCCATCTCCTCTTTCGTGAACCACTGATACTTGTCGACGAAGCGGTTTTTGATGACGCCTAACATCGCATAGCCCGAATTGGCCGTCATCGAGATGGAAAAGGTATTGATAAATAACAGAAATGCTTTTTTCAACATAGAAAACCTCACTTACAGCGGATCGAACATCTTTCTTTTTTTCTTATGAAACTATCTCTACTCTATCACAGAAACCATGTTTTTTATTTTCGGGAGATCGGATAAAAAAACAGGACCGGTCATATCAGTCCTGTTTGCTGGCTTCTTTGGCGACGGCACGCATATGTCTGCGGCGGTCGAGGTTGGTCAGATATCTCTTTCTCAGACGGATGGCATCCGGCGTGATCTCAACGAGCTCATCGTCGTTGATGAATTCCAGCGCTTCTTCCAAAGAGAAGACTCTCGCCGGAACCAGTTTCATCGCCTCATCGTTGCCGGTCGAACGGATCGCCGTCATCTTCTTGTTGACGGTCGGGTTGACTTCGATATCCTGCGTCTTGGAAGAGACGCCGATGATCATGCCCTCATAGACTTCCGTCTGCGGCGTGACGAACAGCTGGCCTCTCTCCTGCAGGTTCCACAAGGCATAGGTCATCGCCTTGCCGGAAGCCATGGAGATCAGAGCGCCGTTGGTCCTCTGCGGGATCTCACCGACGAACGGTTCATACTGGATGAATTTTCTGACCATGACGCCTTCGCCCTTGGTATCGTTGATGAATTCACTGCGATAACCCAGGAGACCTCTGGTCGAGACATGGTAGATGATCCTGGTGTAGGAACCCTCATCCTGAATGTCGATCATCTGTCCTTTGCGCAGATTGAGCTTATTGATGACGGTACCGGAATAATCGTTCGGGACCGAGCAGATCACTTCTTCGATCGGTTCATTGAGCTTGCCGTCGATCTTCTTGAAGATGACTTCCGGACGGCTGACGGCGATCTCATAACCTTCTCTTCTCATGTTTTCCAGCAAGATCGAAAGATGAAGCTCGCCTCTGCCGGAAACTTTGAAGGTATCGGTCGTCGCTGTCGTCTCGACGCGAAGTCCGACGTTGGTCTCCAGTTCCCTTTCAAGTCTTTCCTTGATGTTGCGGCTGGTCACGTACTTGCCGGACTTGCCCTGGAACGGAGAAGTGTTGACCATGAAGTTCATGGAAAGAGTCGGTTCTTCGATGTCGATCTGCGGGAGCGGTTCAAAGACGCCTTCCGGACCGATCGTATCACCGATCTCGATGTTTTCGATACCCGAGATCATCACGATGTCACCGCACTGTGCTTCGGCGATGGCAGTACGTTTCAGACCCTGGTAGTTGTAAAGATTGGCGATCTTGCGGTTTTCTTTTTTGCCGCCGTTGTTGCATACGGAGATCATCGCGTTCTGTCTGATGATGCCGGAATAGACGCGGCCCACGCCGATCCTTCCGATGTAGTCGTCATAAGCCAGCGCCGATACCTGCATGACCAGCGGTTCATCCGTCTTATCGGGATATGGCTTGACATGGGAGACGATCGTCTCAAACAGCGGATTGATATCGTCGTTGGAATCCGACGGATTGTAACGGACGATGCCGTTCCTGGCAATGCCGTATAAGATCGGGAAATCCAGCTGATCGTCATTGGCGTTGAGGTCCAGGAACAGGTCGTAGACTTCATCGATGACTTCGTTGATCCTGGCGTCCTTCTTATCGATCTTGTTGATCAGAAGGATCGGACGCAATCCGGCTTCCAGCGATTTCTTCAATACGAAACGGGTCTGCGGCATCGGGCCTTCGGAAGAGTCCACCAGCAGGATGACGGTATCGACCGTCTTGATGATGCGCTCGACTTCACTTGAGAAATCGGCATGTCCCGGTGTATCGACGATATTGATCTTATAATCCTGGTAAACGATCGAACAGTTTTTGGAATAGATCGTGATGCCTCTTTCTCTTTCCAGATCGTTGGAATCCATGACCTGTGAGACGACTTCCTCATGTTCGGAAAAAACATGTGACTGCGCCAGAAAAGCATCGACCAAAGTCGACTTACCGGCATCTACATGGGCGATCACCGCCACGTTGATAATCTTTTTAAATTCCATACTAGATTATTTTATCATTTAACGTTTGAGTTTCAAGAATTTTGTGTTAGAATATTCATATGCACCGATGGCGGAATTGGCAGACGCGTATGATTCAGGTTCATATGGGGCGACTCGTGCAGGTTCAAGTCCTGTTCGGTGCACCACTTCAAAAATGAAGTCCCGCAAGGGACTTTTTCTTTTTCCATCCGACAATTCCGGCTTTTGTAAAAAAGCATTCATAGTATAATGAAACCATATCAAAAAACATTCAAAGGAGGACATCGATGAAAAAGATTCTGACCTTATCACTGATCCTGATATTCATATCCGGCTGCGGCGCCAAGACGGTCTCCTGGCAAGACGCCCGGGCAAAATACGATGACGCATATAAACAGACTGTCGAAACGGCAAATGCCTACGATTCCTATTCGATCGATGAGTTCAAACAGCTGACGGACAAAGTCCTGGCCGAAGCATCGCAGGTCTCTTCCGGTGTCAGGGAAGAAGATGAAGAGGGTCTCTTATCCTTATATAAGGATGCAATCTTCCTTCAGCAGCTGGCTTCCTGTTCCAATTCCATCCAGTCCAATACGCTCAACCTGCTTTGCGAAGATGTGACTGCCCTGATCGAAGCGGCTTACGAAAAAGGAAAACTCGACGATCTCAAGGCCTCGATCGCAGCCCGTCAGGGAGAGATCGAAAGCTGGAGCGATGAAGACTGGGGCCTGGTCGAAAAGAAACGGACACTGCACTGGGCAGACGTGGAAAGCCATTTTGAAGCATTGGAGTCCGATACGATCGACGCTCTGCCTCGGGCATCGCAGCTCTCAGAAACGGACCTGGAAGGATATAAAAACACCATCCTGAACAACTATCCGCTGATCAGGGACGGTGTTCTGGAAGAACACATGGCCAATGCCGATGCGGTCTATGAAGCCGGTGTTGCCCTCAGATATTATATGGAAGACCTCGAAGGCGAGGATGCCGAGAAAGTCTATGCTTTGGGCAAGCAGGCCGTCGAATATGTCAGGATCTGTTTCGGCGAAACGGTCGATGATCCCGACTACGATTTCCTCAAGATCGCACAAAGCGCCGAAAAGTGGACGCTGTCGCTCTGGAATGAGCTGATCAAACTCCTGAATCTGTAAAAAATCGCCTTATATCTTATATAATTGAGATATAAGGCTTTTTATTACATTCATTGACAACGAAAGGAGTTTTTGTGGCAACGGAAAAACTGGTTCTTTTGCATTCCAACGACATGCACGGCGACTTTCTTGCGGAACCCAAAGAAGGTTTCCACGAAGGCGGTGTCCCCCTGCTTTCGGGATTCATCCGCAAAGTGCGCAGCGAAGAAGACAACGTCTTGTTTGCGATCGCCGGCGATATGTTCCGCGGTTCGATCATCGATTCGGAATACAGAGGCTTTTCTACGATCGAACTCATGAATTTTCTGTCTCCGGACATCGTCACATTGGGAAATCACGAAGTCGACTACGGACTGGCTCATCTGCTGTTTCTTGAACGCTGCGCCAAATTCCCGGTCGTCAACGCCAACATGTACATCAAATCCAATCACGCAAGGCTCTTTGAACCGTATAAGATCCTCGATGTCAACGGTCTGAAGGTCATGTTTATCGGCATCATCACCGAAGAAGTGCTCAACTCCACCAGGAGCGAAGAGATCATCGGTTCCTTCATCGATGTCTGGCAGGCCGCCAAACAAGTCGGTGTCATCATCGACAACTACAAGACGACCCGCGTCGATCTGACGGTCTTGCTGACGCACATCGGTTTCGATCAGGATCAGGAACTCGCGAAACTTCTCGATCCCAACTGGGGCGTCGACCTGATCATCGGCGGACATACCCATACCCTATTAGAAGAGCCGTGTATCGTCAACGGCATCCCGATCGTCCAGGTCGGCGTCGGGACCGACCAGATCGGCCGCTTCGACATCATGATCGATACCGACGAACATAAGATGCTTTCCTATGACTGGAAATGCATACCGATCACTTCGAAAAACTGCGAAACTGACCCGGTATTGGAAAGCGTCCTGCGCTCCTATAAGACCAGGACCGATGAGAAATACATGCGCATCATCACCAACTTCAACAGGACCCTCACCCATCCGAGCCGCTATCAGGAGACCGAACTGGGCAATCTGTTCGCCGACCTCTTACAGGTGGACTCTTCCTTCGAAGTCATGCTGATGGGATCGGGATCGATACGCCTGAAACAGATGGGACCGATCGTCCAGTATCAGGAGCTCAAGGAATGTCTGCCGTTCAACGCCCCGGTCTGGATGCTGGAAGTCACGGGCAGCCAGTTCAGGCGGATGATCTTGTTCATGCTGCGGGACGAGGCTTTCTCCCCGGATGCCCACACCGAGTTCTATCAGGTCTCCAAAGGCATGAAGATCGTCTATTCCCGCTCCCGGCACGAGCTGCTGGAATTCTCGCTCAATGAAAAAGCGATCGAAGATGACCAGATCATCAGGATCGCCCTGCAGGATTATCATTTCAAGAACTTCAGCGAATTCTTCAATGTTCCGTTCGAAGAAGTCTGCGCCAACAAGAAGCCGCGCATGGTCATCACCGAAGATTTCTCGATCTTCGAAGAACTCTTGTCTTCCATGAACAATGTCGATGCTCATGTCGAAGGCAGGATCACCGTTCTGGATTGAAAGAAAGAAACGGTATCGTCATAAGATGTGATACCTTCCCCGTCAAGTAGACAAAGGAAATAATTAAATCTCAGTGTATAGGACAACCATCTGTTTTACAGAGAAGATCTGTGATGCAGATGGTTTTCTTATTCTGTCACGTTTTGTGCTGAAGAGCGTTTCTTCAGCT
>JAFOLW010000033.1 GCA_017419165.1 Erysipelotrichaceae bacterium | reverse complement strand
TCCATGCGACGATGAAGGCTCTCGATGAACTCAAGACGGTCAACTCCGTTGCGAAGTTAAGAGGCCTGAAGGTCGAAGAAGTACGATAGGAGGTGTCTTATGAACTTAAATGAAATGAAATACAACGAAGGTGCAAGACACTCAAGAAAGATCATCGGCAGAGGCCAGGGCTCAGGTCATGGCAAGACAGCCGGTAAGGGTCACAAAGGCCAGAACGCGAGATCAGGCGGCGGTGTTGCGATCGGTTTCGAAGGCGGACAGACTCCGTTCTTCAAATCCATGCCGAAGCGTGGTTTCACGAATTTCAACCGCGTCGAATACGCAGTTGTCAACCTCAGCGATCTTAACAGATTCGAAGAAGGTACAAATGTCACACCGGAATTATTGAAACAGTGCGGCATCGTCAAGAAACAGCTTGACGGCATCAAGGTTCTCGGTAACGGAACTCTTGAGAAGAAAGTAAATGTTACATGCAACAAGATCTCTAAGGCAGCGCAGGCGGCTATTGAAAAGGCGGGCGGAACTGTTGAGGTGATCTAATGTTCAAAACATTTATAGATTTCTTCAAAAATAAGGATATACGCAAGAAGATACTCTTCACGCTCGGTATTCTGTTCATATACCGTCTGGGGTCGTCGATTCCGGCCCCGGGCGTCAATACGACAGTCATCAAGCTCTCTGCCAATTCCTTACTGACGATGATGTCGATCTTAGGCGGCGGATCCATCGAACAGATGTCGATCTTCTCCCTGGGCGTCGGTCCGTACATCACGGCCAGCATCATTATCGAACTGCTTGCCATGGATATCATCCCGGCATTGACCGAGATGGCAAAATCCGGCAAGAAGGGCAGACAGCAGATGGACCGCATCACCAGATACTTGGCGGTCGTTATGGCTCTGGTCCAGGGTTACTTCATCGTTCAATATCTCGACCGTGCTTACACGGGATATAACTTCGTTGAAAACCCGGGCTTCACGTCTTACCTGTATATCTCCGTGATCTTCACGGCCGGCACGTTCTTCTTACTGTGGCTGGCTGACCAGATCACGTCCAAAGGTATCGGCAACGGTACATCCATGATCATCTTTGCCGGTATCGTCGCAGATATGCCGACGACCTTCCGTGTCGTCTATGAAACTTTCCTGGGCCCGAATGCCACTTCGACATTGGGGATCGGCGGTTTCATCGCATACTGCGTCATGTATGTGGCGATCATCATCTTAGTCGTCCTCATGCAGATGGCGGAAAGAAGGATCCCGATCCAGCAGTCATCTTCAAGAGCTCTGAACAAGACCAAAGGTGATCTCAACCACTTACCGTTAAAGATCAACTCGGCATCTGTCATCCCTGTCATCTTTGCTTCCGCACTGATCCAGGGTCCGCAGATCATCGCTTCCTGGGTCAACCAGGATGCCTACAACTGGTTAGTCAAGATCTGTGATTTCACAAGTCCTTGGTTCTTACTGTTCTATGCCGTCTTGATCATCCTGTTCACGTTCTTCTATACCAACCTGACGATCGACCCGCAGAAGATGGCCGATGACTTAGGGAAGAACGGACAGTATATCCCGGGCGTTCGGCCGGGAAGCGAGACCAAAGACTATGTATCCAAAGTTCTCAACAGGATCACGGTCTTAGGTGCATTACTTCTGACATTCATTGCGATCTTACCTTACGTGACATCCAACCTGACCGGTCTGTCTCAGCGTGCAGCTGTCGGCGGAACGGGAATCATCATCGTTGTCGGTGTCGCCATGGATACGATCAAGCAGCTGAAGTCGCAACTGACTTCGAAGCAGTACAAGAGTTTTGTAGGAAAGTAGAGGTATAAATGAATCTTCTGATAATCGGTGCTCCGGGTGCCGGCAAAGGCACTATGTCTGATCTGCTGATCAATAACTTCCATCTGGTCCATGTCTCCACGGGAGATATGCTCAGAGCTGCCGTCAAAGCAGGTACGCCTGTCGGCCTCAAAGCCCAGGAATACATGAACAAAGGCGCTTTGGTCCCGGATGAAGTCATTCATGACATCATCGTTGAAAGACTGTCGCAGGACGACGTCAATGACGGTTTCCTGTTCGACGGTTACCCGAGAACGCTCAATCAGGCGGAAGATCTTGACGCCATCCTGAAACAGATCGGCAAGAAGATCGACCGTGTCATCAACCTCGATATCGAGGATGAGGAACTGATCAAGAGGATCACGGGAAGAAGATTATGCCCTACCTGCGGTGAGATCTTCAACATTTATTACAAAGCCCCGGCTAAGGAAGGCGTTTGCGATAAGTGCGGTGCGGATCTCATCCAAAGAAAAGATGATAATCTGGAAAGTCTGACGGTCAGACTTGAGGAATATCATAAAAATACTCAACCGGTAATTGAGTATTATGAGGCAGCGGATATCGTCAGCCACATCAACGCCAAACAAGGCGTCAATGAGGTCTTTGAAGATATCAAAGCTGCATTAGAAGGGTTGTGCTGATGATTTCAATCAAATCTCCTCGGGAAATCGAATTGATGGACATTGCCGGCAGCATCGTTGCCAGAGTCCACAAAAAGATGGCCGAGATCATCAAGCCTGGCATATCGACGCTTGAGATCAATCGGGTCGCCGAACAAGTGATCCGGGAGAATGGTGCAACACCCTCGTTCAAGAACTATCAGGGATTCCCGGCTGCCGTTTGCACGTCGGTCAACGACATGCTCGTGCACGGGATCCCTGATCACACGATCTTGAAAGACGGTGACATCATCACAGTCGATGTCGGTGCCTGCTATAAGGGATACCACGGTGATTCCGGCTGGACATACACCGTAGGCAATGTGACGGATCCGAAAGTGTTGAAACTGCTTGAGGTGACGGAAGAATCCTTATACAGAGGACTGGCCCAGGTCAGACCCGGCAATCATATCGGAGACATTTCCAATGCGATCCAGACATATGTCGAATCCTTCGGATATGGGATTCCGGCCGATTACACGGGTCATGGTATAGGAAGAAGTGTTCATGAAGATCCTTATGTTCCGAATGTCGGCAAGGCAGGAACGATGGAGGTCCTTAAAAAGGGCATGTGCATCGCTGTTGAACCGATGGTGTTCATGGGTTCGGCAAGATGTTATACGTTGCCGGATGGCTGGGGCGTCAAGTCCTATGACCATTCCTGGGCAGCTCATTATGAACACACCGTCGTCGTCACTGATGACGGCTGCAAGATCTTGACAAAGGAGGACTAGTATTTGGCAAAACAAGATGTCATCGAGATCGAAGGTCTGGTCACAGATACTTTACCGAATGCACAATTCAAGGTGAAACTTGAGAACGGTCACGAGATCCTGGCTCACGTTTCTGGTAAAATCCGTATGCATTACATCCGCATTTTACCGGGTGATAGAGTGACT
>JAFOLW010000032.1 GCA_017419165.1 Erysipelotrichaceae bacterium | reverse complement strand
TTTTCCTGACAGATAATCTTCACAGGCCTGAACTTTCTGTTCTGGAGTATACTTCGCTTTTCTTCCCATAATAAAATCCCCCTTTGGTATAAAGTGAGATTTTAAATATTTCTCATGTCTACCTTAGGGGGATAGTATCAGGATCCCGATCGTTTTTCATCAGTCGTCCATATTCTCGAAAGCTTCCAGACCCTTCTTGGCTTCGACCTTCTGGTCACCGTGTCTGACCTGTGACATCGTCACATACGACAGCAGGACGAAGAATGCCGAATAGATGAACAAGATCTTGTAAGAGATCAGCCGCATCAGAGTTCCCGCCAGGATCGGCGTGACGATCTGGGCAGCCATGGAAGCCGTATAGTAGTAACCGGTAAACTTGCCGATATCGGAGCCTTTGCACATCTCGACGACCATCGGAAGTGAATTGACGTTGATCGCCGCCCAGGCCAGACCGACCAGAGCAAAGGAGATGTACATCAGGATATTGATCGATTTGAAGACGTTGGTCATGATGAAGCCCAGGGCAAACATCACCGACAGTAAGACGATGCCGCCTTTGATGGTCTTTTTGCGGCCGATCTTGGAAGCGATGTTGCCGATCGGGATGTAAGAGATGATCGCACCGGCCGTGGCGACCAGAAGACAGGTCGAAGCACCGCCGAGGCCTTGTCCCATGACGACGGAAACATAGGTCGTGAACCAGGTCGTGACGCCGTTGTAGCCGATGAACCACAAGGCGATCGACGCCAGCAGGAAATACAGGGAACATTTGACGTCCTGCGGCAGCGTCTCGTGACCGGAACCGTCATCCTCGCTCAGGTTCCACTCCGGATGTTCGGACTCCAGGACCTTGTTGTCCAGGACCAGCTGCGGTTCCTTGACGAACAAAAACAGCAGAGCCACCGCCACGAACATGATCGAAGACACGACGACGAACAGGATCTGATAATCGACGTGAGCGACACCGACCGTCTTGGAATTGGGATATAAGACCGCAGCGATCGCCAGATAGATGATGCCGCCGACCGCACCCATCAGATTGATGATGGCATTGGCTTTGGAACGAAGGGGTTTGGGCGTGACATCCGGCATCAGAGCGACCGCCGGCGAACGGTAGGTCCCCATCGCGATCAGCAGAAGTCCCAGGACGACGACGAAACTGATCAGTTTGAAATTGTTCGGACTTGCGTAATAGCCGTTGTCGAGGAACGGCAGGATGTTCATGAAAATGACGGCCAGGCCGGTACCGAAGAGGATATACGGCATACGCTTGCCGATCTTGGTCTCCGTCTTATCGGAAAGCGAGCCGAAGATCGGAAGCAGGAACAGCGCCAAAACGTTATCCGCCGCCATGATCGCACCGGAATAGGTCTCATTGAGATGGAAGGTGTTGGTCAGGATGAGCGGGATGACATTGTCATACATCTGCCAGAACGCACAGATCGACAAAAAAGCCAGTCCGACGAGAAAAGTTCGTTTATAGTTCAGTTTCATAGGATGATTCTCCTTGTTTTCTTCAATTTCTATTATACAAAAAGAGTATGGGTTACATACTCTCTTGTTTCAGTTTGCCGATACTGATCTCCAGTGCCTGTGAAGCCAGAAGCACCGTTTTTAAGCAGGACGTCTCCTTCGTATAATACTTCGGACGCAGTTCCGCGCAGCTTGTACCCTGTAAGAGTTCCCTGAACGTTTTCACGAATCCGTTGATGACCGGACGCACAGTTGCCTGTTCCTCCCTGGCCTTTTCCACGACGACCATCTTGGACAGGACCGCCGCCCCGGCGATCAATGCTCCGCAGACCAGTCCTGCATAAATGCCCGCGCCGTAGCCGCCGAACATCTTCATATCTTCCTTGCCGATATCCAGTCCGTAGAAGTCATTTGCCCCGCGGATCACAGCTTCGGCACAGTTGTAATTCTCTTTGGTGTAATAGTATTCGATGCACTCGCTCAGGCTGTTCATCAGAAGATCCCCTGTTCCATCATCGCCTGTGCGACTTTCTCGAATCCGGCGATGTTGCCTCCGGCGATCAGATCATAGCCCAAGCCGTACCTTTGCGCCGCATCCACGGACTTGTCGTAGATGCCTTTCATCATCCTCTTGAGACGCTCATCAACTTCTTCTTCGCTCCAGGAGAGCCGCTCGGAGTTCTGCGACATCTCAAGTGCGGAGACACCGACACCGCCGGCGTTGACCGCTTTGGACGGAGCGATGATGATGCCGTGATCTCTCATGTATCCGATCGCCTCATTGGACGTCGGCATATTGGAAACTTCCAGATAATACTTCACACCGGAATCCACGATCTTTTTCGCTTCTTCCATACCGACTTCATTCTGCGTGGCAGCCGGCATGTAGATATCCACATCCTTGACGCCCCAGAAAGTCTGCTTCGGATAGAACGTGCAGCCGAACTTATCGGCATACGATTTCAGATCCTTGGAATTGGAAGAACGCAGATCCAGGATGAACTGCAGCTTTTCCGGCGTGCAGATGCCTTCTTCATCGTGGATGTAGCCGGCCGAACCGGACATATATGTGACCTTGGCACCGAGCTGTGCCGCTTTTTTCATGATGCCCCAGGAGACATTGCCGTAACCGGAAACGGCGATCTTCTTTCCTTCGATCGTATCGTTTTCATGTTTCAGGACTTCCTGCAGGTAATAGATCGCACCGTAGCCGGTAGCTTCCGGACGGATCAGAGAACCGCCGTAGCTCAGGCCTTTGCCGGTGATCACGCCGTTTTCAAAGGTGCCTTTGAGTCTTCGGTACTGGCCGTAGAGATAGCCGATCTCGCGGCCGCCGACACCGATATCACCCGCCGGCACATCGATGTCCGGTCCGATGTAGCGGTATAAAGCCGACATGAAACTTTGGCAGAAACGCATGATCTCAGCATCGGATTTTCCCGACGGATCGAAATCGCTGCCGCCCTTGGCACCGCCGATCGGCTGACCGGTCAGCGAATTCTTGAACGTCTGTTCAAAACCCAGGAATTTGATCAGGCTCTCATTGACATTGTTTTTAAAACGAAGGCCGCCCTTGTACGGACCGATCGCGCCGTTGAACTGGCAGCGATAGCCGACATTGGTCTTTGTCTTTCCTTCATCGTCCGTCCATACGACACGGAAACGGAACAGTCTTTCCGGTTCGACCATCCTTCTGAGCAGATCGGCTTTTTCATATTCCGGATGACGGTCGACGACAGGTGCGATCGAGGTGAAGACTTCTACAACAGTCTGAACGAACTCAGGCTGATGGGCATATTTGTTTTCTACGTACGCAATTACTTCTTCAACGTATTTGTTCATCGTGTACCCCCGTTCTCAATATATTTGAAAATATTATACAGCAAAATGTTAGAATGATGATACGAGGTTATAACATGGAAAAAATTCAGATCCTGATCACAATGGAAAACGGCGGACAGATCAAAGCGGAACTTTATCCCGATGTCGCGCCGAAAACAGTGGAGAATTTTGTCGGTCTTATAAAGGACCATTTCTTCGACGGCATCATCTTTCACAGAGTCATCAAAGGCTTCATGATCCAGGGCGGTGACCCGACCGGTACCGGCATGGGCGGAAGCGAAAAGACGATCCCGGGCGAGTTCCTTTCCAACGGATTCGTCAATGAGCTCAAGCACACCCGCGGTGTCTTATCGATGGCCAGAACGATGGATCCCAACTCCGCATCTTCGCAGTTCTTCATCATGCACGAAGACGCACCGCACCTGGACGGCCAGTATGCGGCATTCGGAAAGGTCATCGAAGGCATCGAAACGGTCGATGCGATCGCTGAGACGGCGACGGATTTCCGCGATAAGCCTTTGAAGCCGCAGCGCATCAAGACCATCGAGATCCTTTAAGATCAAAGGGACATCCTGTCCCTTTTTTCATAGCAGCAAAAAAAGACAGAGCAGCTCTGTCTTTCGTGTTTTTTGATCCGGATGGGAATCTATTCTCCGGCTTTTTCGGCAGCCTGTTCGAGAACTTCCCGTTCTTCTTTCGTCATCTGCCAATCCATAGCATCGCAGTTCATTTTGGCGTGATGAGGCTTGCTGCAGCCGACTAAGGCCATGGAGATGTCGGGATGGCTTGCCGTATAGTTGAGGGCGACTTCGCCGATCGGAACGCCGTGAGCCTGGGCGATCTGTTCCATCACATCCAGCAAAGGCATCGTCTTTTCAAAACGCTCCGGCTTGAAGAACGGATAGAAGTTCAGACGCATGTCATCGGCCGCAAAGTCCGGGATCTTGCGGAAAGCACCGGTCAGTATCCCGCCGCCGAGGGCGCCGTAGGCCATCGTCGCAACGCCTTGCTGAGCGTACTTGTGCAGATTGCGGCTCCACTTTTTTTCCAGCAGGGAGTACTGATACTGGGCGATGTCGAGCTCGCCGGTCAATGCGAATTCATCGATCTGGCTGTCCTCGAAATTGCAGATACCGGAAAAACGGATCTTGCCTTCTTCCTTGAGTTTTTTCAAGGCCTGAGCCGTTTCTGCAAAAGGCGTATTGACGTCCGGCCAGTGGATGAGGAGGGCATCGAGGTGATCGGTCTGCAGTCTCTGCAAAGATTCTTCCACTTGCGAAAGGATCATCTCGGGGGAAGAATCCCTCACCGGGCCGTCCTTGCCGAAACCGGTCGCCTTTTTTCTGGTGATCCCGCATTTGGAGATCAGAAAGACCTTGTCACGGATCCCCTTCAGGGCTTGACCGACGATCTCCTCGGCGTGGCCCAGACCATAGACCGGTGCCGTATCGATGACGTTGACACCGCGTTCGATCATATATCTGATGGTATCGATCGATTCTGAATCTTTCACATCGCCCCAGCCGGCGGCGCCGATGCCCCAGGTGCCCAAGGCGATCGAAGAGATCTCGATACCGAGTCTGTCGATCTTTTTGTATTTCATATCATTTGTTTCCTTTTACGTAGTCTGCATGATTCTTTTTGAACCTGTATTTTTCCAACATCCGCGGGATGATCTGATAATGCAGATAACAGATCACACCGGGCAAAACAAGGATGAAAGGCCGCAGTATGACGACGCTCACTACAAAAGCGGCAGCCGTCAGTCCCAGAAGAGACAAAGATTCCGGGAAGCAGCTGAACGCCAGATCCAGTGCCGTCGAGATGACTTTGAAAGTCTTTTCTTCCATGCCGTGGCTGATCACGATCCATACGACAGTGAGTTCAAAGACCAGCAGCATCAGCAGAGAAAACGATGCCGCCTGGCCGATGTAATCCAAAGTCGAGGTGCCGGTCCGATAATACAGCAAGTCCCACACGAAGATCGGGATGAAGATCAGATGTAAGGCGAAGACCTTGGTCGACAAAGCAAACTGCTGCCTGAATGCCTTAAAAAACGGACGCAGGACTTTGTCGTTGTCGTTGTCAAGATAGTCGGCCATCGCCGTATACAAGGCGCTGAACGAAGCGCCGATCGTCACGACCGGGATGCAGCAAAGCAGACAGAAAAAACCAAGCAGGACGACATTGCTCAATCGTCCTGCCAGTCTGTTCAGTTTATTTTCGAAAGTATCGGGCTCCATTATTTGACGATCTCAAGTGAGCCTAACGAGAGGTTCTTCTCACTTTCCTTGTCAAACAGGACATACTTGTTTCCTTCGAAATCGAAATGTTCGATGGAATCCATCGCAAAGTCCACGGAACCGAAAGCAACGGCCGATAAGGTCACGTCACCGACGCCGAGCGACAGGGTCGTTTCCATTCCCGAAGGAAGAGAAGAGATGACCTTGGACTCGATGCCCTCATCCGCGATCTTGACGAATTCCGGACGGATGCCCAGGACGTAATCGCCGTCCTTGAGCTCGATCGGATCGTTCGGTGTGAATCGGACGTTGAAATGATCGTTGCTCAATAAGAGCGAGTTTCCGTCTTTGACGCCCTTGACGTTGACGAAGTTCATCGACGGATTGCCCATGAAGTCGGCACAGAAGATGTTTGCCGGATCGCCATACAGTTCAAGCGGCGGGCAGTACTGCTGTAAGATGCCCAGCTTGATGAGAGCGACTTTCGTGGAAAGCGTCATGGCTTCCGACTGGTCGTGGGTGACATAGACGAACGTGGAATCCGTCGTCTTGTGCAGTCTCTTGAGCTCGGCACGCATGTCGTTACGCAGTTTGGCATCCAGGTTGGACAGCGGCTCATCCATCAGTAAGACTTTCGGATTCGGTGCCAGCGTCCTGGCGATGGCAACACGCTGCTGCTGACCGCCGGAGAGCTCAGCCGGATAACGGTTCATGTATTCTTCGATGCGCATCGTCTTGCAGATCTCCTTGACGCGCTCATCGATCTTGTCTTTCGGCCACTTCATATTCTCCAGACCGAACGAGATGTTCTTATAGACCGTCATATGCGGCCACAAGGCGTAGTTCTGGAAAAGGAAACCGACATTGCGCTTGTCCGGCGAAAGGTTGATGCCCTTTTCGTCCGAGAAGACGCATTGATCATCGAAGTAGATCTCACCTTCGGTCGGTGTCTCAAGACCGGCGATCATACGTAAGGTCGTCGTCTTGCCGCAGCCCGACGGGCCGAGCAATGAAACGAATTCTCCGTTTTTGATCTCCATGTTGAGTTTATCGACGGCTAAAGATCCTTTGCCGAATTTCTTTGTGATATTGACTAATTTGATTGTTGGCATGATTTTATCCTCCTACACCCTTTTCGATGGAAGCTCCGGTCAGTTTTTCGACGGTAAAGTTGATGATCAGCACGACGATGATGATCAGCAGGTTGACCGCGTTGGAGAACTGGGTATAGCCTTTTTCATCGTAGAACAGCAGCAAAGTCGTCAGGACACGGTTGTTTGCCGTGACCAGGATGACGAACAGTGAGAGTTCTCTCATTGCCGAGATGAACGGCAGCAGATAACCGGAAACGATGGTCGTCTTCTCGATCGGAATGATGATGCGCGTCATGCGCTTCACCCACGGAACGCCCATGATGATACCGGCTTCCTCGATCTCCGGCGAGAGCTGCAGCATCGAGTTGACACCGCTTCGGGAAGCCATCGGCAGATACTTGATGGTACCGATCAGAGCCAGGATCGCAAAGCTTCCGTACAAGGAAGGAATGATGCCGTGCTTCGTCGCGAACATCGACAGATAGATCGCCGAGAACGCCATCGAAGGGATCAGATACGGGATGAACGTCAGGTCTTCGACCAGCCTTGAAAGCATGCTGCCTCTGCGGCGGACGATACTGTAACCGGCCAGGAAACCCAATGTTCCCGCACCGATCGAACAGGTGAACGCCAGCTTCAGGGAGTTCCACAAAGTCCGGTAGACTTCCGCATTCCTTAAGATACCGGATTCGGACTGCCAGGTGTCGTGGCCCTGTGCCTGACCGATCCAGAAGGACAGCGTCAGGTTGGAGAAGTCATACACACCGGTATAGGCCAGCAAAGACTCCAGGGCAAAAGTGACTAACGGGATGACCGACATGCACATGACGACCGCGAAGGCAAAAATGGATACCGGTGTCCTCCAGGCTCCCAGATGGAAGATGGAGATGTTGGCACTCTTGCCGGTGACCGTCGCATAAGATTTCCGGTTGCCGATCAGGCGCTGGTTGACAAACATGATGATGACCGAGATCAGGATCATGATCATCGCCAGGATGTAGCCGACACCCGGATTGGTGCCGTTGATCGATGCATACAGTTCGGTCGTCAGCACGTAATATCTTACCGGCAGGCCCAAAAACTGCGGCGTCGCAAAGGAAGCCATCGCACCGGAGAAGACCAGGATGATCGTCGACAGGACCGCCGGCATGACGATCGGGATCGTGATGCGCAAGAACATCCTCAGACGGTTGGTCTTCAGGATGATCGCCGCCTCTTCGAGGTTGGCATCCATGTTATGCAGGATACCGCCGATCAGGATGTAGGCGAACGGCGCATAGTGCATGCCCGTCACGATGATGATCGGGAATTCGCCATAGGCAAACCATGTCGGTACCTGTATGCCGGTCAGGGAATAGAAGATACCGTTGGAACCGGTGATATCGATGTTCTTGAAGAAGTTCTTCCAGGCAAGGCCTAAAGTCCAGCTTGGCATGATGTACGGGAAGATGAACAGCTTGGTCAGCAGTTTCTTCCAGCGCATATCACTTCTCGAGACCAGCCAGGCAAAAGAACCGCCGATCAGGATCGACACGACGCATGCCCAGGCCGAGGTCACGATTGAGTTGCGCAGCGGATCCCAGAGCAGTGACTTTGAGAACTGCGAAGAGAACAGACGGTTCCAGTGATACGTCGTAAACGTCCCGACCGCCTGATGGACTCTGGATTTTTCAGCGGAATGGACGATGAACGTATCTCTGACGATCGAGATCAGAGGGATGACGACCAAAAAAGAAAGGACGATCAAAAACGCAATCAGAAGGATGTTGTAAGGTTTGCTGAAAAAGGTCTTGAACCTGTTCCAACGTTTTTTCATATTCTTCCTCCTTTCTAAAGAAAAAAGGGACCGGGCTCAGCGCCCTAGCCCCTTTCAAACAGATGATTTTTAAGAACGATTATTTGACCAGCTGGATGAAGTCTTCGACATCGGCTCTGTGTTCCGCTGCCTGGACTGCATCTTCCTGGACCAGGATCTTCTTCCATTCGACAACGGACATATCGCCGTCAGCGACCGGGTTGGAAGTGTTACCTGAGTAATCACCGTATCTGCCCTGCATGCCTTTGTATACAGAACCGTCGGCGATCGTCATTTCACCGTCGCCGTACCAGCCTTCCGGTGAGTATAACCAGATCAGGAATGCCTTTGCCAGTTCAGGGTTGTCGGCATTGGCGACCTGCAAGCCGTAGATCGGATAAATGAAGCCGGCGACCGGATTGACATCGTCTTTCGCATATAAGAGGTTGAACGTCGTGCCGTCATCTCTTGTACCGCGGGACTTCAGATATTTGTTCAGAGTCAGCAGACCGGACTGAGGTTTCTCGGCAGCTGCGATATCCTTGGCGATCGTTGAGTCGGAAGAACCGAGCATCATTTCGTTGGCATATAACATCTTGATGAACTGATAGCCTGCATTCGGGCAGTCTGCATCAAGAACGATGTCTGATCCATAGTAATCTTTGTATGCAGCTTCCAGTTTTGCGGCATTCTCATCGCTGGTCAAGTTGACCAAGAAGTTCATGTTGACACCTTCCGTCGTCGGGTCTTTCATCCAGAACGCACCCTTGTTGGCAGGATCCGTCGCATACCAGAGGTTGGTGATGTCGCCTTCGTTGTAGGTATTGTCGGCACCGTTGTTGTACATGATGACCTTATTGCAGTAATCCCATACGAGCAGAGGTTCGCAATCGTCACCGACCAGGTCCTTGATCTCCTGGTTGTACCAGTTGTAGACATAGCCTTCATCAACAAGGTCCGTCAAAACACGGGCACCATCCTGAATGAAGATGATATCAGCGCCTAAGACGCCTTCCTTGACTTCCTGAGCGACCTGAGTGACCTGGTTGGTATCACCGATCTGTGTACCTTCGTATTCGATCTCCGGAGCATACTTCTTCATGAATGCTTCCAAAGCGGAAACCGTTACGGAGTGCGTGGTATAGATCGTCAGCTTATTGCCGTTGGCAATACCTGCAGCCAGCAGATCTTCGAACGTTTCTGCAGCTGTTTCGGCAGGTGCCGGTTCATCGGCAGGAGCCGGCTCTTCCTGACCGCCGCCGTTGGAGCAGGCAGCCAGAGACAGGCACATCAGTACTGCAAGTAATAATGCAAGTAACTTTTTCATTTTTTTCTCCTTCTCGGGAAGCGATGAAAACGCTTCCGTATTTTTATTTTACATCGTTGCTTTTTTCTCTTGCAAGTGAAAGGATACCTGAGAGCCTGTCAAATAATCACCACCCGTAAAACGGGTGGTTTTCTCTAAGCCTGTAAGGCTTGTTACACTTCACTGCGTCTCAAGGCGCTGCTTGAACCTAAAGCCGTTCAAGCTCTATTGTGTTTACCGCTGTGGGCCTTTACTCCTAAA
>JAFOLW010000031.1 GCA_017419165.1 Erysipelotrichaceae bacterium | reverse complement strand
TTTAGGAGTAAAGGCCCACAGCGGTAAACACAATAGAGCTTGAACGGCTTTAGGTTCAAGCAGCGCCTTGAGACGCAGTGAAGTGTAACAAGCCTTACAGGCTTAGAGAAAACCACCCGTTTTACGGGTGGTGATTATTTGTTGTGTTATTTATCCTTTGTACTGTATCGCCAGCATCGTCAGGTCATCGAACTGTTCCGCATTGCCGGTAAATTCTTTGACCCGCATGTCGATGTGCCGCAATGTCGCTTCGCAAGATCCATCCTTGATCTCGTTGAGAGCTTCCAGGGTCCGCTCGATGCCGAAGAGTTCATCATTTTCGTTGGCAGCTTCGGGCAGGCCGTCGGTATATAAGAAGAGCTTGGAACCTTTCTGCATCGTGAATTCATAATCCTGATATGTCATGTCGTTCATGCCGCCGATGACGAAGCCGTGTTTGTCTTTGAAGACTTCGAAATTTTTGTTCGGTTCTTTCAGGATCGGATACTCGTGGCCGGCGTTGGCAGCGATGACCTTGCCGGTCTTCAGATCCAGGATGCCGAGCCACAGGGTGATAAACATCTCTTCCTCGTTGTGACGGCAGATGGTCTCATTGGCCCGTTTCAGGACTTCGCTGGGCCGGATGTTGCTCAGGGCAAGGTTCTGGATCAGCAGTTTGGAGACCATCATGAACAAGGCGGCCGGGATGCCTTTTCCGGAGACATCGGCAATGACCAGTGCCAGGTGATCGTCGTCGATCCGGTAAAAGTCGTAGAAGTCGCCGCCGACGGCCTTGGCCGGTTTCATGGATGCATACAGATCGATGGATTTGATATCCGGGAACGGCGGGAAGATGTTGGGCAAGGTACCGGCCTGTATCCTGGTAGCCAGATCGAGCTCCGTTTTGATGGCTTGGGCGGAGACGTCTTTTTCGTGCTGCTTGATGACCATTTCCCGGCCGGTCCGGGCGATATTGGCCGAGATCACGGCAGCGATCATAAAGATCATCCACTTCGGTAAGAAGTTATACAGAAGCGTATTCCTCCTGAGCATTTCCGGACTGACGCCGGCATTTTTCACCGTATCCCCGAGGAAACCACCGGTCGCGATCATCTGCGTGCCTTTTTCCATCGTGACGATGTTGAGATCGATCATGCCGGCCGTGGCTCCGAGATAGGCGGAGATCAGAAAAGCGATGATGGACAAGACTGCCGTATAGACTGTCAGTTTTCTTGAGAAATAGCGGCTGGAAAAGACCACCGGCAGGACCATCAGTATCCAGGCCTTGTGGGTCAGCATCATGTCGAGCCTGGCGTAGATGGCGATGATCCCCGTCAGCATCAGATACTTGAGCCACCAGGCATCGCCTTTCACGGCTCTGGAGATGACTAAGACGATGGCGATCTCGATGATCCCCTGGACGGACGGCACGCTGACGGTCTCGATCGTCAAAGGAAAGACGCCGAACATCGTCAGGATCAAAATGGCGAGTAAGAGCACACCGGTATTGAACAGGATGATCTCACCCAGCTTGTTGGCGGCCACTTCCGTATCGTGGAACAGTTCGTCGGAGGCGAAGCGTTCTTTCAAGGTCTCGTTGATCTTTTTTAATGTCTCTTTCATATTCTTACTTCCCAGGTTCTATCATATCAGTTTTCTTCTTGAAAGAAGAAAAAGGTCTTCGTACATTCTATAATAATAGTAAGGACCGGAAAAAAGCGATGAAACGTACGTTATTGATATTATTGTCTCTTTTCTTGTTGTGGGGCTGTTCCGCCAAAAAAATGAGCGATGAAGAGATCTATGCGATGGTGAGGGAAAACAATTCTTCGGCGAAACTGAAGGAGCGTTTTAAGGACATCTCTTATAAGAGCGAAGAGGAAGGAAAGAAGTGTTCCTATTTCGATGACAAAGAGAAGACGTTGCGCTTCACATACGACGACAAAGGCGATGTCGGCAAAACGGAGAAGTACGAGAAGGACTTCCTGTATGTGATGAATGAGGATGCTTCATTCTCCCAGATCGTCGTCCTGAAGGAAAAGAAGGATGTCTGGGCGAAGGCCGAAGATCTGCTGGAGGCACTGGAATTCGAATCGGTCGAAAGGACCGATGCCTTCTACATCCTTTCCGCCCGTGTCGATCCGAAGAAACTGGCGGATCTTTACGGAACGGAAAAAGATGTCGTGTCGGCAACGATGAATCTTCTCTGCGACAAAGAGGGGATCCTCAGCAGCGTACAGAACGAGACGCTGACACGTGCCGACGGAGAGAAGGAAGTCCTGGAGGAATTCGAGGTCTTCTATGACCGGGGAATGACCGAGGCCTCGGCAGCCGGGCTTTTGGAGGATCATTTCGCTCAGCTGAAGGATTATCGCAGCTGCACGCTCATCCTCGATGAAGAAGGGAAAGAGCGGACCACGGTCCAATACAATATCGCCAAAGGCGATCACTCCGGTGTCTTATTGAATGAGGGTTTCAAAGTCATCGGCCGCCTTTCGGTCATGGATGAACAGGATATGGAAAACGATGTGACGTACTATATCACGGATAAGGACAGTAAAGAAATGGAAAAGGAACATGAAGGGACTTTGAGCCCGGATAATATCTACAGCGACGATGCCTCGGGTTTCGTCTCGCTTTCCGATGCCGTACCGGAAGTCCTGCTGGAGATCCGCTATGCGACTTCCTACAATTTCGTCGGGGAAGCGATCGACGGTTATGAGCAGCCTCTGGCGCTTTTGAGCAGGCCGGCAGCTTCGGCTTTGAAGAAGGCGGCCCGGGATCTCTATCAGAAAGGCTATCTGCTCAAGGTCTACGATGCCTACCGTCCGCAGAGAGCGGTCGAACATTTCAAGCGCTGGGCGATGGAGATCAACGATACCCGGATGAAGGCGGTCTTTTATCCGGAGGTCGACAAAAAGGATCTCTTCGATCTGGGCTATGTTGCCCCCGAATCTTCCCATTCGAGAGGCAGCACGGTCGATCTGACACTGGTCGATATGAAGACCGGCAAAGAAGTCGATATGGGCTCGTCCTTCGACCTGTTTGCAGAGATCTCGCATTCCGATTATCAGGGGGAGCTCAGCGAAGAACAGCTGAACAACCGGAGGATCCTGAAAGAGGCGATGGAAGCCCAGGGTTTTGAAGTGCTCAAAGAAGAATGGTGGCACTTCACTTTGAAGGATGAACCGTATCCGCAGACCTATTTCGATTTTGCGGTGACGATGGACAGTTTTCAATGAATGCGTATGAGATCGTCATAGACAATCCATCCGGTGGTCTTCCTTTGATCGATCAGGGACGGGATTTCAACGTATGGGGCCGGCTGAAGGGACAGATCGATGACGATATGCGGCTGAGCGTCGGGCTTTTTGATGAAAAAGGACAGCTGCGGCGAAAGGTCTCTTCCTGCAGAAAGAAGGACAAGTCGCTGTTCACTGACTTTGCGGGACTCACCTCCTACGAAGAAAGCCTCGATCCGCATAAGGAGAAACTGAAGGACTTCGGTTTTCCCGAACTGCTGGTCAAAGACCTGAACGATCCTTATGCATCCTTGAGCGATGCGACGATCAAATGTTTCTATGACGATGATTCTTTCAAAGCGGTCATCGTCTCCGGAACGGACCGCAGTCATGGACGGATCTTCGATACCGGCATGGATCTGACGGACGAAAACGGACACCCCTATACCTGCCTGGAAAAGGGGAATTATGTCATACGGGTGAGTCTGCATGACGGACAGGGGAAGCTCTGCGCGGAATGTGAAAAGCCGATCCGCATCGATGTGCGCAAGGAAGTCGTCATCGTCCGTTTCAATCCCGCCAAGCACAAGGAACGCATGATCGCCTGGTGTAAGCGCAACGGTCTGACGGTCATCAACGACACCCTGCCCGGCTACCTGGAAGCTTACCTGGGGACCTGGTACTATCACATGGGCGTATTGCCGTACTACCGTTCCAACGACATCGCCGTCTATCAGGACGCGAAAGTCTCGATGTTCGTCTATCTTTGCGATCCTACCTCGACCTCGTATGCCACGGAACTGGCATACCTGCAGAAAAAAGGACAGGTCGGAAACGAAGATCTGTTCAAGGCGTACCGCTACGACATCGGCGAGGCGTATTTAGGTCAGGGCAAGTCTTATGCAAGGATCGGAAAGATCGAAGAATTTCATGAGGACCTGCATCTTTACCGCATCGACCTGGTCAATGAAAAGACAAAAGAGAATGTCTTTGATCTGAGTGAAAAAGACATCAGAGATGTCTTCTATGATACGGAACATTTCATAGTCAGGGCAGGCGATACGGCCGCTTTCTGCGGCGTCGTGCGGCCTTTGCAGCTGAGAAGCGAAGATGTGGTCCTGAAGAAAGACAACACCTACACTCTCAGCCATGAGGTGAAGTATATCCGTTATCTCATCGATGACGGAGAAACGCTCAGGGAAAGAAAGAAGGAACTGCTGATGGAGAGGATCGACGGATCATCGATCGGGACCTCCGTCTATGAGTTCTATCATATCTTTGAGTTTAAAGAAGAGGATCGGGGGAAGAGGTTTAAATTTTCCCTGGAAATATGGAGCGATCGTGAACGGATGTCCGCTCAGATCGTAAAAACGGAAGCGGAGGTACTTTAAGATGGAGTACATGAAAAGAAAAGACTATGAGAAGATGATCGCCGACAGCCGGGATGAAAGGATGAACTGGTGGCGGCAAGCCCGTTTCGGGATGTTCGTCCACTACGGCCTGTATTCGGTCATCGGCCGGCACGAATGGGTCATGTCGATGGAAGGCATCGACAAGGAAGACTATGAAAAGTATGCCGATCGGTTCCTGCCGGAAGAAGGATGCTGCGAGAAGTGGGCAAAGCTGGCCAAGGATGCCGGCATGAAGTATATGGTCCTGACGACTAGACACCACGAAGGTTTCTCGCTCTGGGATTCCAAGGTCAATCCTTACAACAGTGTCAATTACGGCTGTCACCGCGACATCGTGAAGGAATTCGTCGAAGCCTGCCGCAAATATGATCTCAAGATCGGCTTCTATTCTTCCGTCATGGACTGGCATCACCCGGACGGGGAAAAGTGCGAATACGACAACGATGCCCGCAGAAGGTTCTTGGACTACATCGAAGCCCTCAATACGGAGCTTCTGACCAATTACGGCAAGATCGACATCCTGTGGTATGACGTCTCCCAGCCGATGGAATCCTGGGAAGCCTGGGATGCCCTGGCCAGGAACCAGCGCTTGCGGGCTCTGCAGCCGCACATCATCATTAACGACCGTTCGCGGCTTCCGGAAGACTTCGGCACGCCGGAAGGCAAGATCCGCGTCATGGACCGCGACTGGGAAGCCTGCATGACCTTCAACGACATCTCCTGGGGCTATCTGGACGAGGAACAGGTCCTTCCATACGCCTATACGGCGGAGAGGATCTTAAGGATGCTGAACACCTGCGCCTGCAACGGCGGCAACCTTCTGCTCAACGTCGGGCCAAGGCCGGACGGCAATATCCCGAAGGATGCCATCGCGCCTTTGGAAAAGGTCGGCGAATGGTTAAGGGACAACGGGGAAGCCTTCTATGGTGAGCTTCACCCCAACGTCTTGTCCGGTTCCTGGTTCCGGGGCGGCAACGGCATCTCCGGCATCACTTACGGCAAGGATCTGATGTGCGTCTATCTCTGGAACTGGATCTCACCGAAACAGGAAGAGATGTATTTTTCCGGCGTCTTCTCCAAGCCGGTCAGAGTGACCAAGCTTTCTACCGGCGAAGAGATCCCGTTCGAATACAAGGACGACCACCGCATCCTTTTAAAGAACATCCGGCGGAAAGAAGGGGAGATCGTTCCGGTCTACAAGATCGAATTCGAGACACCGCTGGTCTATAAGCCGTTCCACAAGTATCCGCAGATCTGGTACTGACATCTCTTCTTCCGGGCCGTTTCGCAGTCCGGGAAAGCTGTTGCAGCAGTGAAAGAGGATCCGGCGGTTTTATGAAGACCATTTCATTCAGGCATCGCAAAGATGCCTTTTTTCATTGTTTTTGTATAAGAGGGTGAGACATCATCAGCCAAGATTTTCTCCGTTGGAAGCGATCGCTTTCTTATACCAATAGAAAGGATCTTTTCTTATGCGTTTCAATGTTCCGTTTCCGTGAACTTTTCGTATCGATTTCCGATTCAATTGAAACAAACTGCCGAAGATCATCTAGGATTGCGGGAGGCTTATAGAACGGAAAGTTTCCGTGTTTCGGCTCTTGCCGGGGGTATGTCCGTCATCTGTATCAAGATCCGGGAGACGGACCGGCGGTATATGCAAAATATAGTTAAAAAGAAGAATAACAGATGATGTTTCGCTGATTTGCGTTTGACTGTGATTTCTTAATAATATTGTTATAAAGATATACACAGGGTCATGATGTACGGAGGGAATGATGGAGCTTGAAATAAAAAAGACAAGAAACGGAAACAAGATCACGCTGGAGCTGAACGGTGTGATCAATACGGAGACCGTAGGTCCTTTGAACGAGATTGCAGATGAACTGGATCTCGACGATATCGATCTGACGCTTGATTTTTCAAAGCTTTCTTATATCACTTCGGTCGGTCTGCGGACCCTGCTGAGGATCAGGAAAAAGATCAGTGAAGACCGGATCAGGATCATCGGCATGAATCAAGCCGTTTTCGATGTATTTGAAATGAGCGGTTTTTCGGATTATTTTCCGATCAAGAAAGCGGAAAACACGTATCTTCTGCCTGAAGATCCTTCCTTCCGGCAGCTGCTTTCTTTCCGCGTCGCATCCGATCCCGAAAAGAAGATCCTTTTCTGCGATGATAAGAGTTATACCTGGCGTGATATCGATGAGGCTTCACAGATCGTTGCCAAAGATCTGTTCGATCTGGGAGTGCGCAAAGGGAGCCATGTCGGAATGTTTGCCAGAAATTCGTTCAACTGGGCGGCTGCCTTTTATGCCGTGCAGAAACTCGGCGGCATCTCCGTCCTTCTCAATTACAGCCTGAAGGCCTCTGAGGTCCGGCAGTATTCGCAATACGGTGACATCACTCATCTGTGTTTCGACAAGGCATCCGCAAAGACGGATCCCGACAGTTTCAAGGCGGCGGTGACCGGTGACGGCAGCAAGATCGAAGAGGTCTACGATATCAGCAATGAAATCGATCTCCTTGCCCGGAAGGATGAACTTGCCCGGCTGGACGGACTGTTCAGCGAAGAGTATGATCCGGACGATCCTTGTCTGCTGATCTTCACTTCGGGAAGCACCGGCAGGCCGAAAGGCGTCCTTTCTTCGGCCAGGGACCGCAGGAAGAATGCCCAGCTGATGAACGACGGTTTCGGATTGAATGAAAATGACAAGATCCTTTTGTTTCTGCCGCTTTGCCATGTCTTTGGCTTCGGCAGCGGTCTGAACACTTCCATCATCTGCAATATCCCGTTATATATGCCTTCGGATACGGGGGACAAGAATCTGCTGAGGATCATCGAAGAAGAAAAGATCACCCTGTTCAATTCCGTTCCGACCAAGATCCTTTCCCTGGCGGAGGATCCGGATTTCGATACGGCAAAGGTCAGTTCGCTTCGTGTCAGCGTGATCGCCGGTTCCGCCATCGCCGCAGTGCAGCTGCTGTCTTTGAAAGAGAAGATGCCGGATGTTCATTTCATCTCTCTTTACGGAATGTCGGAAATGGCACCAATCTCCAAAACGGAATACGATGATACGCTCAAGCACATCTGCGAAACGGTCGGCAAGCCGGTCAAAGGCGTCAAGGTGACGGTCCGCGACCCGCAAAGCGGCGAGATCAAGGGCATCAACGAAAACGGTGAGCTTTATATTCGCTCGGAGACTTCGCTGATCTGTTACTACCGGATGGATCTGGAGGATCAGGCGATCAATGAAGAAGGATGGATACCGACCGGGGACTTAGGCTTCATCGATGAAGAAGGTTATATCCATCTGACCGGACGCTGCAAAGATCTGATCATCTACGGAGGAGAAAACATCGCACCCAAAGAGATCGAGGAAGTGATCTGCAAAGTCCCGGGCATCCGCGATGTCAAGGTCGTCGGCGTACCGGATGAAAAATACGGCGAGGTCGTTGCGGCGGCAGTCGTCATGGCGGAAGGGAAGAGCTTCAACAGAAAAGAGACGGAAGTTTTTGTCCTGGAACATCTTGCGAGATACAAAGCTCCGGTCTATTATGTGCTTTATGAAAAATTCCCGCTGCTGAGCAACGGGAAGATCGATATGGTGAATCTGAAAAAAGAAGTCGCCGACAAACAAAACGGTAAAGAAGCTTTATAGAAGATCTTTATTGCTGAAGGATCTTTCTTTCCCGATACCGGTCAAAGGCGATGAGCAGCGGGATCATGATCAGGAAGACCAGGAGAAATGCGGTCAGGTTTTTGCTCGTGATCTTATCGATGTATAACGGGTCGCCGGAAATGAAATGCGGCAAGCCCAGCGCATCGCGGATCAGGTAAGCAATCGGACGGTGCAGCAGCAGGATCTCAAGAGAGCGTCTGCCCAGCCAGATCAGGGCTGAAGAGATGTAAGGGATCTTTTCGATGAGTTTGCCCAGATTGATGAGGAAATAGGTCCCGAAGACGGCGAAGCAGACCAAAAAGAAGACTTCGATACTGCCGGCGAATTCGCCCAGAAGTCCGGCGCCAAGGATACCGGCCGAAGGATGCGAGATCTGTATCGCATCGACGATAAGCAGAGAGACCAGGGAATTGATGAAAGTCCAATGCGGTCCTGATGCGCCGTCGAAGAACTGTCCGTCTTTTCCGAGGAAGGCGGCGATGATCATGATGCCGGCCAGAGCCGGGGCACAGGAAAGACCCCAGGGGAGGATGATCTTGAACTGCAGGAACAAAAAGGTCGTCAAGATCAGCAAAGCCGTCATCGAAAAGATGTGCTTGAAAGAACGGAGAGCCCGGTCGACACAAAGATAGAAAATGAGAGTCGCCGTGACGAGATGCTGAAGGAACCAGCAAGGCGCCAGGACGTGCTGGAACATGGCGGAGGGCATTTGGATCCCCAGCATCTTGCATCCGCTTTCCGACAGCAGATGAGCGCCGAAAGACTGCAGGATCTGCATGGGCGTGCCGTCTTTGTGAAAGTAAAAATACGGTCCCATGATCCCCAGCATGGCAAAGCACCAGATGAAATAAGTCTTCAGGAGCGCTCCGACTCTCTTTTTGATCATGAGGGAAGCCGGTATCTGTTTCGGATGATAGTTATAGCCGGAAAGAAAGATGAATACCGGCATGATGAACCCGAAAAGGGCGACCAGCGGATAAAAGATCTCCCTGGTCAGCTGCAAGGAATGAAGCTGGATCACGACCAGGATGGCCAGACCTTTGACGATATCTTGTGACAACATTCGTTTTTTCATGGCAGTTCGTTTTCTATATGCTTATTATGTCATATCGGACAGCGATCGGGGCAGATCATGGCCGGACGTGTATGAACATTAGGCCGGCTTTTTTTGATGCTACAATAGGATCGTGAGAACGGGTGGGGATCTGACAGTCGCTGTGACCAACTTCATCAATGCGCTTGCGGCGTTTTTTTGTCTGTGCCGCTTCCTTCCCAAATGCCCGGAGATGAAGAGGTATCGGCTTTGGTCCGTTCCTTATCTTTTCCTGATGCTGAACAGTTTCATCGGTTTCATCCTGCACGGTTTTTATCTGTCCGAGAAGGCAAACATCGTCCTTTGGAGCATCCTTTATCTCCTGCTGGGGATCATGCTGGAATCCTATGTGATCGCGGCACGCTATGATGTCACGGGACAGACGGGAAGGATATCAAAGGTGCTGATCCTGACGGGCGTCGCCGTATCGGCGGTCATCGCCGTCATCAACATCATCGATTATCATTATTCGTTCCCTTTGTTTTCTCTCTATGGCTTTTTGAATATGATCTACATCATTTCTCTGCTGCTAAGGAAGATCCGCAGTGAAAAGACCTATCTGTGGTATCTTGCCGGGATCATCTTCTTTGTCATCGGCAGTCTGATCCAGGCGGTCGACGGGATCGGTTTTACCCTGGTCTTCGATTTCAACAAAGACAGCATCTATCATCTCTTCGTTCTGGCTTTTCTTTTGTTACAGTTTATCGGGATCGAAAAAACGGAGTCTGCCGGATAAGAAAGACTTCGACGATCCATACAGAAAACCTGTCGATCAGCCGGATACATGATCGGCAGCAGTCTCCTCATATCTCTCTGATACGACGGTCTTTACTTTCGGTACGGAATCTTTTGTATACGTGTGTTAAAAAAAAGAGCGAAGATCTTATAATGAAAATATAGGGTCATTGCAGAATAACAGGAGGGCAAAATGATGAATAATTCAAAAACTTATCTGATCCTTGGTATCGTATTTCTCGTATTAGGCGTCGTCTTTCTTATGACGGGGGCCGTTTCCAGGACGCTCGCTTACGGCGATTTCGTTCTTGCGCTCGCATTCCTGGCACTTTCCGTACGGGCTAAAAAATAAGCGGCTGATAATAAAATATCATTGCTGAGTGATCTTGCTTCTTGTTTGACTGAAAGACAAGAAGCTTTTTATTTACTGTATCAAAGAATGATTCTTTATTTAATTTGATAAAACGAATATAAAGGATAATAGACACTAGAAAAAGTGAATATCGAACGGAGAAAACTATAATGAAACGCTTACTCATGATAATTGTTTCTGTTTTGTTGTTATGCTCATCAGTATTTTGTGCGCACCGTACAGAAAAGAAAACTGGATCAGTCTTACGGAAGAACAATATAATGCAATTTTGGGCAAGACAGCTGCCGCTCATGCTGCGATCCCAACGCAGGAAGATGGATCCGGCGGGGCTCCTATCAAAGACAGATATACATATCTGAACATCGAGTATCTCGAAGATTATCCGGATTCCAACTGAAAAGAATACGGATGTCAGTTTCTATCATCGTTGTAAAGAAGGTGCTAAAAGTTTTTTTAAGCACTTTTCCTGACGACCGATCTAAGGAATATCTGCAGTGTTTTTAGGCGTGCAAGAGGTATCGGAATGATATAGTTAATGTTTTCACAAAATGATATACTGAATGTGTGTTTTTCTTATACAACAAAACAACAATCATAATTATCAGGAAAGGAAGAATCGTCAGTGTCTGATTTAAATGATCGTATCTGTATTATCGGCGGAGGCCCTGCCGGTATATCAGCTGCCATGTATCTGCAAAAAAAGGGTTATAAGAATTATGTGATCTATGAGCGCCAGAACAAGGTCGGCGGAAAGTGTTTTTCACCGAAGATCGAAGTGAACGGCGAAAAGCGCAGTTATGAGACCGGTGCCATCATGGGCGCCATCACTTATCATGCGGTCCACGAGGTCGAAGAATTTGCCGGCGTCGGGCATGATGACGGTCCGAATATGCGCCGTATGTACCGCGACAAGACCGGTAAGGAGATCCATCCGTTTGAGCCTAAGATCGATTTCTCGTTCTCCAAGCTGTTCAGTCTGCTGAAGCTTAAGAGGCAGATGAAGAAGCTTGTCAAGATCATGGAAACGAAATATAAGGGCTATGACTGCTATGGTCACCGCGGTGTGGCACAGGGACGTTATTCGGGTCTTTCAAAGGGACTCAATGATGCCTTGCAGCCGATCGAAGGCGAGAATCCGAATCTGAAAGATCTGGCTCTGCCTTTCGATGAGTTCTGCAGACTGAACGGTGTGGAAGAAGTCATGCGGATCTGGCTTGGCCCGTATACTTCTTTCGGCTACGGCTATTTCGATGAGATCCCGGCTGCCTATGTCATGAAATATCTTGATACGACGACGGCGATCGAATTCATCAATATGCGTCTGTGGACCTGGAAAGAAGGCACGCAGTCGATCTATGAAGCCGCCAATAAAAAGCTCGATCATCCGGCTGTACTGAATACGGAAGTCGTAAAGGTCGAAAGACCGGCGGAAGGCGAAGAAGGCAAGATCAGGATCACCGTAAAAGGCGAAGGCGGTGAAAGAACGGAAGAGTTCGACCGGCTGATCGTCACGACGCCGCTGGATCTTTTTGCCCGATATGCGGATGCCAGAGAGGAAGAAAAGGAGCTTTTCGGCAAGATCATCCACGAAAAATACGTCGACTTCATTGCGAGGTTCCCTGAAAATCAGGGACCGACGATCTCCGGTTATATCTTTGACAACATGACTTATGACAGGCTCGGCCATGCGATGGTCTATTATCATCGCTGGGAGGATCTGAAGGCCGACTGTCCGAGCACCGTCTATGCCTTAAGAAACCATATGGGTTCGGCGGATGTTGCTTATGACGACACCATCAGGATGATGTGTGAAGATATGAAGATCTGCGGCTTCCCGGTCGAAGAAAGACTGTATGAACAGGAATCTTATTACTGTCCGCATGTCTCTCCGCAGGATTATGCCGACGGCTGGTATGACAAGCTCGATGCGATGCAGGGAAAACAGAATACCTGGTTTGCCGGCGAGATCATCAGCTTCGGTGATATGGAAGACACCTGTGCCGCTTCCAAGGATCTTATTGAAAGATTCTTCTGATAATAGATAATCGCATATTGGTTTAGGAGGACACAAATGCCTGAGATTTACCGCAAGAATAAAGAAACGATCTCCAAATACGAAGGTGAGAAGGATTTCAAAGAGAAGTATGCCAGACTGGCCAGAAAAATAACCGATAATGCCGAACACATCATCGGCGGCGTCAAGGCAGAGGATCCGGAGTATTGGGGTCTGAGAGAGATACTCAGTGAGGATGAAGTCGATGTTTTACTGACGCTGAAACTTCGCAAGTGGTATACCTATGAACAGATCTGCGAACTGAACAAGAAACAGTTCAGCAAAGAAAAGATCGCCGAGCTGCTGGACCTGATGTCCGTTCACGGCATACTGGAATATGACTACGGCGATCATTACGATGACAACGGTCCTACCCAGGAGAAAGACGTCAATGAAAAAAGATACCGCCTTTCTTACTTTGTACCGGGCAGTGCCGAACTCTTCAACTCTTCCGTAGACAGGATCGATAAGAATCCGGCTGTTGCTTCTTTCTTTGAAAGGATGACTTTCCTGCCGCTGGAACACATCACGTCCATGGTCAGGCCGGGCGGTGACGGCATCGGTATGCACGTCATTCCGGTCGAGAAGGAAGTGTCGATGCATAACGAAGCACTCAATATCGAAAAGATCTCGTACTGGCTGCAGAAATATGAAGGACACCTGTCGGCGGGTATCTGTTCCTGCCGTTATTCCAGGGCCAAACTGGGCGACGGCTGCACGGATGATCCGAATGACTGGTGCATCCAGGTCGGTGATATGGCCGACTATACGGTCGAGACGGGAAGAGCCCATTACATCACCAAGGAAGAAGCACTGGATATCTTGAAAAGGGCTGAAGAAAACGGCTACGTCCATCAGACGACGAATATCGACGGCGAGGATCATATCTTTGATATCTGCAACTGCAACGTACAGATCTGCAATGCTTTGAGAACTTCGCAGCTTTACAATACCCGCAACATGTCCAAGAGCGCCTATACCGCCGAAGTCGATAACGACAAGTGTGTTGCCTGCAACCGCTGCGTGGAGATCTGTCCGGCCGGAGCGATCAAGCTCGGTCAGAAGCTCTGTGACAAAAACGGGAAACCGTTCGAATATCCTAAGCAGCCGTTGCCTGACAAGATCAGGTGGGGAAAGTATGCCTGGGATGAGAATTACCGCGATACGGCCAGAGTCAATACGCACAAGACCGGTACTTCACCATGCAAGGCAGCCTGTCCGGCACACGTGCCGGTCCAGGGCTATCTCAAAATGGCCAAGGAAGGCCGTTATGACGAAGCACTGGCTCTGATCAAGAGAGAGAATCCGTTCCCGGCGATCTGCGGCAGAGTCTGCAACAAACTTTGCGAACAGGCCTGCACCAGAGGCAAGGTCGATCAGCCTGTATCCATCGATGAAGTCAAGAAGTTCCTGGCGGAACGTGATCTGCATGCGGAAACGCGTTATGTGCCGAAGAAAGTGATCAACAATCTGACAGGCGAATGGAAACAGAAGATCGCGATCATCGGTGCCGGTCCTGCCGGTCTGAGCTGCGCATACTATCTGGCTGAGAGAGGCTATTCACCGACCGTTTTCGAAAAGAATGAAAAACCGGGCGGCATGATGACTTATGGCATCCCTTCCTATAAACTGCAGAAGGATGTCATTGAAGCGGAGATCGACATCATCCGACAGCTGGGTGTGGAGATCAGATGCGGCGTTGAAGTCGGAAAAGACATCACCATTCAGCAGCTGAAGGACCAGGGCTATCAGGCTTTCTATATCGCGATCGGCTGCCAGGGCGGAAGGCTTCCGGGCGTTGCGAACGAAACGGCCGAAGGAACGGATATCGCAGTCAATTTCCTGAAAAGCGCATTGAGCGATCCGGATCAGAAGTTTGACGGCGACGTCGTTGTCGTCGGCGGCGGAAATGTCGCGATCGACTGTGCAAGAACGGCTCACCGCTTCCATCCGGATTCAGTTTCGATGTTCTGTCTGGAATCCAGAGAAACGATGCCGGCTTCAAAGCAGGAGATCGCGGAAGCGGAAGAGGAAGAAGTCAGGATCAATCCGGGCTGGGGTCCTAAGGAAGTTCTGGTCGATGAGAAAGGACATGTCAACGGCATCGTCTTCAAACGCTGTCTGTCCACGATCGATCCTGAAACGGGTGCTTTCTCGCCGAAATACGATGAGGATGATACGATCAGCGTCAAAGCGGATAAGATCATCTTTGCGATCGGTCAGAGCATCGTCTGGGGCGATCTGTTGAAAGATACCGGTGTGACTTTCTCAAGAGGCAATTATCCTGCTGCCGATAAGTTCACTTATCAGACGGCGGATGAAGCGATCTTCGTCGGCGGTGATGTCTTCACCGGGCCGAAGTTCGTCATCGATGCGATCGGCCAGGGCCACGAGGCTGCCGAATCGCTGATCCGTTATGTCTCTGAATACAACGTTCCGCTGACGGTCGGACGTGACCGCCGTTTCTTCAAGGCACTCGATACGGACAACATCACAGTCCCGTCCTACGACCATGCGGGCCGTCAGGAACCGGAAGTCGAGCATATCGCAGATCCGGGTCATTCCTTTGCCGATCCGCGCAAGATCTTCACGGAAGAACAGGTCAGGACCGAGTGTTCAAGATGTCTGTCCTGCGGCGTCAACATCGTCGATGAAAACAGATGCATCGGCTGCGGTCTGTGCACGACCCGCTGTGAATTCGATGCGATCCATCTGAAGAGGGATCATCCGGAGATGACGGATTATCGCCGTGCTGAAGACAAGATCGGCGGTCTGATCTCTTATGCGATACCGCGTGCCGTCAAGATCATCTTCAACAGCGGTTCCAAGGAAGCGAAAGAAATGGCTGCCAAGCGCAAAGCCTTCAAGGTCGATCCCGAGAAACCGCATACCGGCAACGCCGTAGACATCGAAGAGATGATGAAATAAACGATCTGAGACAATACCTCCTGACGGAGGTATTGTTTTTTTTGTGACTTGAATTGTCAAGTCAATCGCAACTCTGTTGAATAGTAGACCTCATATGGTGTCCTGTATCCAAGACATTTGCGGGGTCTTTTGTTTATCTTATCGAAAGCCTGCCGAATCATTTCATCAGGCTTGTCATCGAGATC
>JAFOLW010000030.1 GCA_017419165.1 Erysipelotrichaceae bacterium | reverse complement strand
CTTGTAATCGATTGTAAGAGGAGATTCGTTACGAGGATCATATCTGTAAAGTGTGACATAGCCGCACTCGACAGCCTGTTTCTGAACGACCTGCTGTTTAGACAGACCGCCCTTGATTCCGTGCAGTTCACATGGGCAGTACGCGATGATCAGAGACGGACCGTTGTAGCTTTCAGCTTCTTTCAAAGCCTTGATCGCCTGCATCCTGTTGGCACCCATACAGACAGATGCAACATAGACATGGCCGTAGCTCATCGCGATCTGACCTAAGTCCTTCTTAGCGACCGCTTTACCGCCGGCAGCGAACTGCGCGATGGAAGCAGCCTGTGAAGACTTGGAGGACTGACCGCCTGTGTTGGAGTAGACTTCGGTATCGAGGACCAGGATATTGACATTCAGGTTATTGGCGATGACATGATCCAATCCGCCGTAACCGATATCATATGCCCAGCCGTCACCGCCGACGATCCATACGGAGCTGGAGACTAAGTCTCTGCACTGTTCAGCGAGTACATGGACTGCTTCGCAAGCAGACTTGCCTGCCAGTTCACCGATCTTGCCGGCGAGTTTCTTTTCTTCGATCCTGTTGCCGTTGATCTTGAGATACTGTTCGAGGACTTCCTTGAGTTCCGGTTCAACGTTGTCAAGGTTGTCTTCCATGACCTTCAGCAAGACTGCCTTCTGGTAGTTCTTTGCCAAAGCCATACCATAACCGTATTCGGCGTTATCTTCGAATAAGGAGTTCGCCCAAGCGACACCGTTGCCGTTCTTATCCGTAACGAACGGAGTGGAAGGAGTGGAACCGCAGTAGATCGAAGAACAGCCGGTCGCATTGGCGACTAACATATCCGGACCGAACAGCTGAGAGACCAGTCTGTAATAAGGAGCTTCACCACAGCCCGGGCATGAGCCAGGAACTTCGAAGTAAGGCTTCAGGAACTGCGTTCCCTTCGGTGTGTCATTGACGAGTTCTGACTTGTATTCTGTTTCGTTGAACAGGTAGTCAGCCAGAGGAGCTTCGTTCATCAGAGTATGGACGTCGACCATCGTTAAGGCCTTGTTTCCGCCCTTACCCGGACATTCGGCAGCACACAGACCGCAACCGACACAGTTATCCGGGGAGACCTGGATCCTGAACTTGTAGTTTTCAGCACCCTTGCCCATAGCCTGGATCGTTTCGAATTCCATCGGAGCATTTGCGATCTCTTCCGGAGTCAAAGCGAACTGTCTGATCGTTGCGTGCGGACATACGAATGAACAGAAGCCACACTGGATACAGTTATCAGGATTCCATTTCGGAACATAAGAAGCGATGTTTCTGTGTTCAGCATAAGAAACATTGTTTCTGAAAGAACCGTCTAAGACACCGTACTTCGTGAACGCGGAAACAGGCATATCGTAACCGCAGAGGGTATCGAAGCCCTGAACGAATTCATCAAAGTAAGCATCACCGGTCTTTTCAACTTCGAATTTGGAAGGAAGATCGAGCCATTCAGCCTTGACAGGGATCTCAACGAGACCTGCCTTACCTGCATCGATCGCTTTCCAGTTCATAGCGACGATATCGTCACCCTTCTTGCCGTAAGACTTCTTGGCAGCTGCCTTCATCAGGTCGAGCGCTTTGTCATAAGGCATGATCTGCTCGTTCAGAGCGAAGAATGCAGACTGTAAAGTCGTATTCGTTCTTCTGCCCATACCGATCTCGTTACAGATCTTGGTCGCGTTGATCGTGTAGAACTTCGCATGTTTCTTAGCCAGCTGGACTTTCATGCGGTTCGGCAGATAATCTTCGATCTTTTCAGGATCGATCGTCGTGTTGAGAAGGAACGTACCGCCATCCTTCAGACCTGCCAGCAGATCATACTTCAATACGTAAGAATCGAGTGAGCAGGAAACGAAGTCGGCGTTGTTGACATAATAAGTGGAAGTGATCGGATCCGGGCCGAATCTCAGGTGAGATCTCGTGACACCGCCGGCCTTCCTGGAGTCATACTGGAAGTAAGCCTGCGCATACAGATCCGTGTTGTCGCCGATGATCTTGACGGAGTTCTTGTTGGCACCGACCGTACCGTCTGAGCCTAAGCCCCAGAACAGGCATGAAGTGTAGGAACCGTCGATCTTGAAGTTCGGGTCGACATCAAGTGAGAGATGCGTGACATCATCATTGATACCGATCGTGAATTCTTCTTTCGGATCATCTTTAGCAAGTTCGTCGTAAACGGCTTTGATCTGGTTCGGAGCAGTATCCTTGGAAGCGATACCGTATCTGCCGCCGATGAGCTTGATGTCGCAGTCTTTCAAGACGCTCAAGACATCGAGGTATAACGGTTCTCTCGTACCGATCTCTTTGGTCCTGTCTAAGACAGCGATCTTCTTGACGCTCTTCGGTAAGACATTGAAGAGGTACTTAGCGGAGAACGGTCTGTAAAGATGAACGGAGATGACACCGATCTTTTCGCCTTTGGCAGTTAAAGCATCGATGACTTCCTTGATCGTCTCAACGACGGAACCCATAGCGATGATGACTCTTTCGGCATCCGGAGCACCGTAGTAAGTGAACGGCTTGTAGTCTCTTCCGGTATGCTCGGAGATCTTAGCCATATAATCGGCTACGATATCAGGAACCTTGGCGAAATGCTCGTTCTGAGCTTCTCTCGTCTGGAAGACGACGTCATCATTTTCCGCACCGCCTCTGGTGACAGCGTTGCCGTGCGGATTCAAAGCGTTGTTCTTGAATCTCTTGACAGCATCCATGTCGAGCAGAGATTTCAGATAATCATAATCCATGACTTCGACTTTCTGGATCTCATGAGAAGTTCTGAAACCATCGAAGAAATGCATGAACGGAACGGAGCCCTTGATCGCAGATAAGTGTGCGACACCTGCTAAGTCCATTGCTTCCTGAACGGAGTTGGAACAAAGCATGCAGATACCGGTCTGTCTGGCAGCATAAACGTCTTCGTGGTCACCGAAGATAGAAAGTGCACTGGTAGCTAATGCTCTGGCTGCGACATGTACGACGCCCGGTAATAATTCACCGGCCCATTTGTACATATTCGGGATCATGAGCAGTAAGCCCTGAGATGCAGTGAATGTAGTAGCTAATGCACCACCCTGCAAAGTACCATGGACAGCACCCGCAGCACCTGCTTCAGATTGCATTTCCGCAACTTTTACGATATTTCCGAAAATGTTCTTTCTTTTCGCTGTAGCCCAGGAATCTACGACTTCAGCCATCGTTGAAGACGGAGTGATAGGATAAATCGCGGCTACATCAGTAAAAGCATACGCGCAATGAGCGGCAGCAGTGTTGCCATCCATTGATTGGAAAGTCTTTCCCATAATTAAAAATCTCCTCCTATGCAAATAAATTATATCTCAAAGGAGGAGACTTTTGTATATCGTTTTACTTCGGTAAGATCAGTTGGACTGCTTGTTTACGATGTAGACTTTGATCGGTGTCGAGACCGGGTAAGAACCTGCCGTGTAAGAGCTTCCCGCCTCACCGACTTCGATCTTTTCAAGACGTCCGACACCTTTTTCGGAAGTGACGCCGTAATAATCGACTTTATAAAAGACCGACAGATAAGATTCCATTTTAGCCTTCGTTGACTCGTAGGTATCCCCTACTGCATATTTTTCCGGACGCATGATCGTACCGGTCGCTTCTGCCTGTTTTCCTAAAGAGACTTTGTAGTTTACTTTGGATCCCAAGGAGAAGGAGCCTGTATCGTTGGAGATGAGATAGCCTTCCTGGATCGAGTCGGAATATTCCGTCGACTTGCTGCCAAGGACCAGGCCCAATCCTTCGATATAGGACTTGAAGCTCGATTCGCTGCTGCCGGATTTATCTAAGACCGTGACCTTAGTTTCCGACTTTCCCAATGACAGACCATAGTTGAACGTTTCGCCATTCACGTAGGTCCCCGAACCGTGCCAAACAACATATCCTTTTGCGACTGTATCGGAATATGCATCCCTTGCGGAAGAATGATTCGGATTCAGGCCGAGATTATTTGCGATCGTTTTGAATTCGCTTTCGCTTTTGCCGATGTATGCACCTGAAGATACATAGATCGAAGAATCGGCTTTCTTGCCTAAAGACAGACCGTAGTTGAACGCCTCGCCTTTTTCATAGACGCCGTAACCGTGGGTCACGATGCTTCCTTTTGCCACCGTTTCGGAATATGCATCCCTGGAGGTCAGATGCGTCGGTTTCAGACCGAGCTCTTCAGCTTTTTTCTTGAAATTTTCTTCCGTATAGCCTACGTAGGCACCGTTGGTCACGACGATCTGATCATCGCCGGCCTGTGAAGAAGAACCGTCGCTCTTGCCCAAGGACAGACTATAATTGAACGGATCGGATGAATCGTTGGTGTTATAAGTTCCGAAACCGTGCCAGACGACTTTTCCTTTGGCTACGGTATCCGAATATGCATCTTTGGATGTTTTATGCGTCGGGATCAGACCCAAAGCGACTGCCGCCTTCTGCAGCTCTTCTTCGCTCTTGCCGACATACGTACCGGCAGAAACGCTGACAGTTGCCGGGATCGAACCGTCCTTCTTTCCTAAGGACAAGCCATAGTTGAACGGATCGGATGAATCATTGGTGTTATAAGTTCCGGAACCGTGCCAGACGACTTTTCCTTTGGCTACGGTATCCGAATAATCGTCATGTACCGTCTTGTGTACCGGGACCAGTCCTAAAGCGACTGCCGCTTTCTGCAGCTCTTCTTCACTCTTTCCGATATAAGTTCCTGCGGAAACATCAACGGTCTTAGGAACGTCTTTCTTGCCCAGTGATAGACCGTAATTGAACGCCTCACCTTTTTCGTATGTTCCGCTTCCATGTGTCACAATGCTTCCTTTTGCGATCGTATCGGAATAGTCATCTCTGGCAGAAAGGTGCGTTGGCTTTAAGCCGAGTTCTTCTGCTTTTTTCTTGAAATTATCCTCTGTATAACCGACATAAGCTCCGGCTGTGACGACGATATCGGAAGAACTTCCGTCTTTTTTGCCCAATGACAGTCCATAGTTAAATGTCTCGTTCTTTACATAAGTACCGGAACCGTGCCAGACGATCGAACCTTTGGCGATCGTATCGGAATAGTCATCTTTTGCCGTATTGTGGTTTGCCTTGAGACCAAGTTCTGTCGCTTTGGTCTTAAAGTTGTCTTCGGTATAACCGACATACGCGCCTTTGGAAACGACGATATCTCCGGAAGTCTGGCTCTCTTCGACGCAGACACCGTAATTGATGGTCTCGCCGTATGTATAAGTCCCCGAACCGTGCCAGACGATGTTTCCTTTATTGACCGAGGATGAATAAGAGTCCTTTGATGCATTGTGATTCGGTACAAGGCCAAGACCTTTGACCTGGCTTTCAAAAGCGGCGACCGTCAGATTGGAATACTCGCCGTATTTCACCTGGATCGGATCATCGGCTGCGTTTTCCTTTCCTTTCGATATATAAATGGTGACAGGCGTATCCTGATAGATGTTGTCTGTCGGTTCCATGCGGATAACGACTCCTCTGCTTACGGTATCGGAGAATTCTTCAACGTAAGTGACATTGGCAATGCCGTTGTCGGCTGCCCAGGTCTCGATCGTGTCTTTCTTGGCTTCATAAAGCTGCGGCAAGGCGGCCGGTTTAATGAGCTGCGAAGAGATGGTGATCGTGATCTTATCGTTCAGTTTGGAGCCGGCATTAAGTGACTGCTGAAAGACGATATCTTTCTCGACCGATCTCGATCCTTCGTAAACGATATCACACGCATACTTTTCATCGAGCTGTCCGCACCATTCAAAGACTTCCTCTTTGTTTTTTCCGAGAAAATCCGGAACGATGACATCTTTCTCACTCAGCAAGAATTCATATCCCAAGAAGCCGACCACACCGACGCTCGTCAGAAGCGCAAGCAAGATCAGATAGTTTATTTTGTTTGCGAAAAACGTTTTCATTATTGACCTCCTTCGATCAGTCAAAATGTTCAACATCCATCAAAAGTCTGTATCGGATCGCATCCGTGATGAATGTGGTCTTGATATTCTCCGATTCATACGTATTATGTCCGTATCCGTAGGCATTGGTGATCTCACCGATATCGGTAAATTCACCGTTACGGATCTTCAATACGAGCCGGTACGGACCGCTCAGCTCAGAGAGATCGATCCTGGCGCTGTAACAGATCCTGTCCATATTGTAAGAAGACTCGTAAAAACTCTTATAATCAAAAGCACAGGCCTTTGAAACGGTGTCTGCTTTGACATAACCGTCATCATTGATCAGGTACAGTTCATGCATATTTTCTTCAAGATCATAATTCAGATAGTAGATCATACCGAGTCCTTCAAAAACGGCATAAGTCGCATCTTCGGACTTTTCATATGTCACTTCATCCAAAGTGATCAGAGAAGAACGGCTGCTCGGCTTGTTGACAGCGATATCATCCAAAAGTGACTTTTCGATATCACATTCCAAACGATAACCGTAGAAATCATTGACTGAGACTTTGTAATCACGGGTATCGCCCCGGTATTGAAGCTTCGTCACATCATCGTTATATGATTTCAGCAGAGAAGTCTGCGACAGCTTTCCGTCATAGACGGTCTCGATACGGAAGATGTAAGAAGAAAGATCCATTTCGGAAAGTTCAGCCGTAACGGTGAATCCCGCCCACTTGTAATCAAAACCGTCGTTGATGGAATATCCCTGCGAATCGATGCTCTGGCAGTCCAGGACATACTTCTCGGAATCATCTTTGAGATCGTAGATATGCAGCTTGTGGACGACCTTGCTTTGATCGGTCATATTGCAGTTGGTGATCACGGAGATGCCGCTTAAGGTCAGCTTCGTGCCTTCAAGACTCATGGAGTCGACCATCGAAATGGACTCATGCGGAAGATCCGGTTCGATCTTATGGATCGGCGTATCGTTCAGAAGGACAACGTCTGATGTATTGATGAAAGCGACCGATTTGTTCCAGTCATATTTGATGACACCGTCATCTGTGACGATGTTTCCGCCGGAGACCGGGTTGGTCGACTGGACTTTGTACCTTCCGTTTTCTTCTTCAAGAAGAACGGCGGTCAGATCCTTCTGATAATGAGAACCGTATCGGCCGGTATAAAGGACATCGTTCCCCGTCGCAGCTTTATAGAATTTCGGATCCCAGGAGACCGATGCATCATACAAGACATCGTTGTAGTTATTCTTTACGAAACCTAAAGCATATTTATTGTGATCGGTCAGATTGCCGTTCTTATTGTTGTTGTATTTATCGATCGAATATGCGATCGCGGCGATCTTCATGCCCCAGTAGGGATCGGAAGCGTACTTAACGTTGATTCCTGCCCCCTTATTTCCCACGCAGGCACCGAAATAACGGGAATTGGTGTACTCCATGAACCAATACAGGTTCCTTCCCATCTGTTCGTTGACACAAGCCGCCACTGAGGAGAAAGATGAAGCAGAACCGGGATTGTCATCATATGCGGACCAGCCGAAGAGGTTGTTACGGTTGACCGCATACCAGGAAGTGCCATACGCCGATTCTAGGCAGGCCATCGCATAGACGATCAGGGCATTGCAGCCGAAACTGTTCTGGGCATCGATGAAGGATGAGCCTTCATTCTTCATGACCGTACCGCTCGTATACATCGAATTCAAAAAGCTGTTGAACGAAGCAGCCGAGATATCGGTCTTCGATCTTAACGGCAGGAACTGATAGTAGTTATATACTGTTGCCGCTTTGTTCTGTAACCCGGCATCGGTATAGAAGTTGATGCCGTCATTGGAATAATATTTCGTTCCGACGTTCATTCCGGCATTGAGATATTCCTGCGCATTATCGACACTGATCGAATAAGAAAGACAGTCGCGGTCACTGGAAGAACGCGGATATGCGCGGTAGTAATGAAAGACCAGATCGGTATAATTGCCGTTTTTCTCCAAGGAGAAGTAATTCTGTTTGACGCGTACTTCGAACGCTTCCTCACCTTCGTAGGTGTTCCGTCCGCCCAGCCAGATACACAGACCCTTCTCGATGAATTTGGTCGGGACAAGATCGGTATACTCAAGATCGGTAAAGCCTTCAAAGCCATTCAAAACGACGCGGATATAGCCCTTACCGGAGATAGCGATATCATAGACATCTTCACCGCAGGTATCGATATAAGTCATCTCATAGTGATTGGCCACATAAGTCGTCTTATATTTGGACGAATCCTTCTGATTCGGATCCTGATAAAGATTCATCGTCGAAGAGTTCCGCCTGCCCGGATAGGTATAGGCCAGACCGGAATTCATGGCAACGATCTTGGACGGTGAATAAGACTTGGAATAGCGCACCACATAGTCGGGATTGGCTTTCATCGCCTTTTTCGCGGACGAAAGATCATCATGACAGGAGATCTTGGAGAAGGAACCGTCATCTTCGATATAGGAGACTTCAAACTGCCCTACTTCACAGCCGTAGGAATAATGATCATCCGCTGCAACATGAAAAGCACCGAACAACGGCATGATATCGATCAGGATCAGTGATGTCAGTAATACACAGAGCAGTTTTTTCATATGTTTCTTATTCAAGCACAGTCGGGACTTTCACCCAGTCGTTATTATTCGAGAACATCAGCATCAGGGAACCGGAATAGTCCGGTCCGCCGTCGGAAGCACTCGTCTCAAAAAACAGAGCGCCGTTTTCTCCGACTTCCAGTTTTTTGCCCAGACAGTTGCCGACCTTGACGGATTCGTAGGTCTCATCCATGCAGGTGATGACCTCGTCGGTAGAAGCACGGACGAATTTCGCATCCGTGATCATGACGTTGCCTTCGATCGTGTTCACGTTGATATTGAACGTATAGACGTTCATCGTCGCCGGGACCTGATATTCCATCCCGTTGTGCAGCATCATCGTCGAGACCGAACAGGAAGAGACCGTGACATTGGTATTGCCGATCTCGATCTGCTGATCCGTCTCGAATTTCAAAGTCGAGATATCGTTGTTGTTCTTGCTGAGATCGAATTCGATCATCGAAGCATCCGATGAATTCAACAGGCGCAGAGAATAGCTGTCGGTCGTATAAGGGATAAAAATGTTACAAACGTATGAATTCTGATCGGAAACGACCGTATTCACGATATGGAATTTATCGATCTTGTACGACTTCTCCTGCAGCGTGTTGATATATTTCGATACATTGTTCAGATAGATCTTCTCTGAGGTCTGCAGGTTGCCCAGATCGAAAGAGACGGGTTCCTGTGAGTCGAACTGCAAAGTCGCAATGATGAAATTGAAACCCAGATTTTCCGATTCGGAGAGATAAACATCATAGTCCTGAAGCGTGACCTTGGTCCCCTTCACCGTATCGACCGGTTTAGGATCGGTGTTGTTCTGGTTTTCTTCCTCTTTTTCCGCCATCTTCTTTGAAAGATAGGAGATCCCTTTATAGGCGCCGAAGCCGAGAAGCCCGAGGATCAGAATGGAAGAAAGCACGATAATAATGATCCTGTCGATCCTGACTCTTCTTTTTTTAGCCATGCCGCTTCTCCTTGAGAGTCTCTTCGGCTTCGATGAGCTCGGAAAAACGGCTGATCGAAACGATCGCCGCCATCGGCTCATTGTTTTTAACGATGATCTTGACATCGTCAGGACCCAATGAAGAAATGATCTTGGCTGCCTTCCCCTGGTTCAGATGTGAGATCGGGACCAGTGAATTCAGCATTGCACCAAAAACAGACTTATTCATCATGTCTCCATTATAAAAAAATGCTGCAAATTTGTCAATATATTTATCAACATATTTACAGCATATTTATATTTATATTTATCAATAAATTTATCTACATTTTAAGTTTTCTGGTAAAGCGGTAAGAATCTTCGCACATCTTGTCGATATCGTACTGCGCTTTGAAACCGAGAAGCTTTTCCGCCTTGGCCGTATCGGCATAACATGTGGCGATATCACCGGGACGGCGTTCCATGATCTTATAAGGGATCGGATAACCGCAGGCTTTCTCATAGGCATGGAGGACCTGAAGGACGGAATAGCCCTTCCCTGTTCCGATATTGATCACTTCCGTACCTTTGTGCGTTGCCGCATATTCGATCGCTTTGACATGAGCTTTTGCCAGATCGACGACATGGATGTAATCTCTGACGCCGGTCCCATCGACCGTATCATAGTCATTGCCCCAGACGCGCAGGAAGTCTCTCTGCCCGGCAGCGACTTGAGCGATATATGGGACCAGATTGTTCGGGATGCCGTTGGGGATCTCGCCGATCAATCCGCTTTCGTGTGCACCGATCGGATTGAAATAACGAAGAAGTACTCCGGAATTCTCCGGTTCGGCCTTGTTCATGTCGGTGATGATCATCTCGTTCATCTTTTTGGTCGTTCCGTAAGGATTTGTCGTCGTTCCCAGACCGTACTCTTCCTTGAAAGGGACCTCGAAATCATCGCCGTAAACGGTCGCCGAAGAAGAGAAGACCAGGTTTCTGACCTTATATTTCTTCATCATCTGATACAGATTGATCGAGCCGGCGATATTGTTCTCATAGTAAGTCAGAGGGATCGCGACCGATTCGCCGACTGCTTTGTATCCGGCAAAATGGATCACAGCCTCAAAATCATTCTCGGCAAAGACCTTATCCAGGCCTTCCTTGTCCAGGATATCCGTCTTGTAGAATTTGGGTCTGACACCGGTGATCGTTTCGATCTTATCCAGGACATCGATGGACGAATTGTACAGATTGTCCAAGATGATCACTTCATGCCCTTTCTGTATCAGTTCGACACAGGTATGCGAACCGATATAACCGGTCCCGCCCGTAACAAGAATCTTCATTCATTAACCTCCAATGATCTTTGAGATATCGTTATACATCACGAATATGAACAGCAGCAGAAGCAATGCCATAGAAGCGGACATGACCGCATTCTGTGCTTTTTCCGACAGAGGCCGGCGGATGATCGCTTCGATCAGCAGCAGCAGCACCCGTCCGCCGTCAAAGATCGGCAGCGGCAAGGCATTGACGATACCGACATTGATCGAGACCATCGCGATCAGCTGCAGATAATACTCCATGCCCAGAGACGCCGTCTGCGAAACGGTCGAATAGATGCCGATCGGACCGGACAAAGAATCCAGGTTTTTTCCCTGAAACAGCGTCAAAAGAGAGGAGAACGTCAGTTTGAGTATGAACATCGCGAATTCGAAACCGTATTTCCAGCAGTTGAAGATATTCACCTTCACCGCTTCCACAGCCTTGTTGGAGAAGCCGATGCCGACCATATATCTTTGCTGGTCCTCCTTGAATTCCGGGAAGACATCGAACCTGACCGAAGAACCGTCGCGTTCGACCGTCATGATCCAGGGTCCGTTGCCGTCGTAAGTATCCAGGAAATTGATCAGTTCCAGATAGGTCTCCGGTCTATAGGAAAGTCCGTTATCGAATTCGACCTTGGTGACGATATCGCCTTCTTTCAGTCCGGCTTTCAGAGCCGGAGAATCTTCAAGCACATTGGTGATCACCGGTTTGGTGCTCGTCGCATAGGTCCCTGACGATAAGATCATCATCGAATAGATCACGATCGCCAGAAGGATGTTCATCATGATGCCGGCCATCATGATGATGATCCGTTTCCAATTGGCGATGCCCGTCAGCGTCCTTTCCGGCGGAAGATCTTCTGCTTCCACCTTCGTCTCCAGATCGTTGTCGGTATCTCCGGCCATGGCCACGAAACCGCCCAAAGGGATCGCTCTGAGACAATACTCCGTTTCCTTTCCCTTATGAGAAAGCAGTTTCGGTCCGAAGCCGAATGAAAACTCCTTGCAGTAAACGCCGAAGATCTTGGCTGCCAGCAAGTGTCCGAATTCATGTAATGTGACGATCACGCCGAGCATTACGATATAAAGCAGTAAATTTCTTAAAATAGTCATCTATAAAATTATATCACTACAAGAAAAAAACTCCTATTTCAGGAGTTTGCCCAAAGCTGGTCGACATATTCTTTCGCCCAGCGATGAGAATCGATGATCTGCTCGACGCTCGGTTCCTTGATGAAATGCGCCGCCTTCAAAGTCTTGAAGATGTAAGTTTCGATATCGATGAAACGGATCCGTTCCTTCAAAAACAGCGAGACCGCCTCATCGTTGGCACCGATCAAAACAGCTCCGAAATTCCCTTCAAAAGAACCGACCTGTTTTGCCACCCGGACCAGAGGATAACGCGCATAATCCATATTGCGGAAATTGAGCTGTGTGATCTTGTCGAAATCCAGATAGGAACTGCAGTCATCTCCGGCATGTTTCGGATACAACAAGGCATATTTGATCATCAGGCGCATATCCGGCGCACCGAGCTGTGCGATGATCGAACCGTCGTTATACTCGACCATGGAATGGACCATCGATTCCTTATGCAGGACGACGTCGATCTTTTCATAAGGGATATGGAACAGATAATGAGCTTCGATGACCTCAAAGCCTTTGTTCATCATCGTGGAAGAATCGATCGTGATCTTGGCACCCATGTTCCAGTTGGGATGGTGGAGCGCCTGCGCCAGTGTGACATTGGCCAGCTGATCCCGGCTCAGATCGCGGAAAGAACCGCCGGAAGCCGTGATGATCAGACGGTGGATGTCGTTGTAATCGTGGCCTTGCATGCACTGCCAGATGGCGACATGTTCCGAATCGATCGGATACAGATGGACTTTGTATTCATTCAGCAGTTCATTGATGATCTTGCCGCCGGCGACCAGGGTCTCTTTGTTGGCCAAAGCCACATCTTTATGATTCCGTATCGCGTGGACCGTCGGCCGGAAACCGGCGAAACCCACCAGCGCATTCACCAGCATGTCATAATCCTGAAGATCCGCCATCTGACACAGACCTTCTTCACCGAAGAAGAAACGTGTATTCGGGAAGGATTCGACCAGCTGTTCGTTATACTCGATCGCATAAGCATAAGAGACCTTGAATTCGTTCAAGATCTTGACAAGACAATCAATATTTTTTCCGACCGACACGCCGACAAGTGAGAGCTCATCGGGATGCTGGCGGATGACTTCGATGCTTTGGCTTCCGATCGAACCGGAAGCACCCAATAAAATCAGCTTTTTCATAAGAATAAATTCATCAATACTCCGAATAAGACCATACAGAAGATATGGGAATCCATCCTGTCCAGGATGCCGCCGTGGCCCGGGATCAGGTTGGAGAAATCCTTGACACCGTAATGACGCTTGATCAAAGAGAAGACCAGGTCACCGATCTCGGAGATCAAAGGCAGAAACAGCGATGCGACGACGAACAAGACCGGACGCATGCCGAAGAATCCGAACAGGAACGCCCACGCAAGAGAGATGGCACAGCCGAAGAACCAGCCGCCGATCGAACCTTCGATGGTCTTCTTGGGTGAAACGCGGGGATTGAGCTTATGCTTGCCGAACTTGACGCCGACCTGAAAGGCAAATACATCCGTCAGGTAAGAGATGATCAGCACATAGCCGAACAAAAACTTATCGATATGCTGCAGATGGCGCATGAAATACAACGCATAGCCCAGAAGCGCCGACATCAGGAACGTCGCACAGACATCGTCAAAATTCTCATGCTCGTCAAATACTGCGATCCCCAGCAGTACCAGCATCTCCAGCAAAAGGATGAGGATGCCCTTCTCATTGACCAGCACGATCCCTGCGATGGAGATGACCATGATGGCAAAGAGGATATAATTGAAGTTTTCTTTGCGGATCTTTGTGAATTCATAAGAGCCCCAGATGCCGATGAATGCCAGTACGGCATCCAAGATCAGACCGCCGAAATAAGCGGCGACTACGGTGATCAGGGCAATGAATATACCACTAATGACTCTTTGTTTCATCACGACCTCCGAAATTACGCTTGCGGCTTTGATATTCGGCGATGCATTGATCCAATACATCGTTGTTGAAATCCGGCCAAAGCGTATCAATGACGACAAACTCCGAATATGCCAGCTGATATAAAAGGAAATTGGAAAGACGCATCTCCGAACCCGTGCGGATCAGCAGATCGACTTCCGGAAGATCCTTCGTATACAGATAAGATGCGAAACTTTCTTCATCGAGATCAGAGACTTTTCCGTCCTTATAATCGATCGCATATTGTCTGGCAGCTCTGACGATCTCATCTCTTGCCCCGTAATTGAAAGCGAAGTTCAGGATCAGACCCGTATTGTTTTTCGTCGTTTCGATCGCTTCATCGATCACTTTCATCGTCTCTGCCGGGATCTTTTCCCGATCGCCGATGATCATGATGCGGACGTTGTTGTCCATCAGTTCTTTGATATAAGAAGCGAAAAAGATCTTCGGAAGCGACATGATATAATTCACCTCTTCCACAGACCGTTTCCAGTTCTCTGTCGAAAACGCATAAACGGTCAGGCATTTGATGCCTAACCTGTTTGCGTAGATCGTGATATTTCTCAGGACCTCGACTCCCTTATAATGACCGGCAGTACGGGGAAGTTTATTCAGTTTAGCCCAGCGGCCATTGCCGTCCATAATGATCGCCAGGTGATTCAGCGTATTCATCAGATCGTCATGATCTCTTTTTGTTTTGCTTTAGCGATCTCTTCGATCTTAGTGATCGCCTTGTCCGTTGCCTTCTGAATGTCTTCCAGGTATGACTTGGAAAGATCTTCCGGGATAGTCTTATCTTTCTTGATCTCCTCATTGACTTCTCTTCTGGCATTGCGGATATGGACCTTGGCTTCTTCCGCCATCTTGTCGACATCTTTGCAATAACCTTTACGGGTATCTTCGGTAAGAGCCGGGACCGTGACACGGAGCACGTCACCGTTGTTCTGTACCGGAAGGCCCAGATCGGAAGCGTTGATCGCACGTTCGACATCTTTTACCGAATTGCGGTCAAAAGGCTTGATGACCAGGGTCTTGCCTTCCTGAATGGAGATCGAAGCGATCTGATTCAAAGGCGTCGGCGAACCGTAGTAATCCACATTGATGCCGTCCAGCATCGTCGGATTGGCTCTGCCCGTCCTGACTTTGGTCAGCGAAGATTCGAACGCCTTGATCGCACCGGTCATTTTTTCATCGGCGATCTCTAAAAAAAGATTATCCATAATACCCTCCCTTATCGTCTGATCACAGTACCGACAGCTTCGCCGGTCACCGCCTTGACGATGTTGTCTTCTTCAGACATATTGAAAACGAAAGCTTCGATACCCGATTCTGCACAGATCTCGGCAGCCTGCGGATCGATCACTTTCAGACCTAACTCAAGTATATCATTAAACGTAAGTGCATCAAATTTCTTTGCATCGTCATACTTGTTGGGGTCCTTGTCATAGACGCCGTCCACACCGGACTTCGCCATCAGGATGACATCCGCATGGATATCCTTCGCCCGCTGCGCCGAACCGGTATCGGTGGAATAGTAAGGCTTGCCATACCCGCCGCCGAAAACGACGACATTGCCCTCTTCGATCAGACGGTTGGCCTCATCAACATCAAAATCCATGACATTTTGTGCGGTCACGGCCGACATCGGTACGGACTTCACGCCCAAACGGCTGAGTTCTGCGGAAAACATGACGGCATTGATGACCGTTGCCAACATGCCGGCATAATCCGCTTTGACGCGGTCGAAACCGAGTTCTTCAAAGATACGGCCTCTGCAGATGTTTCCGCCGCCGACCACGATACCGACACCGATCCCCATATCGGCGATCTTTTTGACTTGTTTGCCGATCGATTCGAGAACTTCCGTCGAGAAAGGAAAATCAGGTGCAGATAAAGCTTCTCCCGATAATTTCAATAAGACTCTTTTATACATTTGGATTTACCTCTGTTTCTTATTCTAGCAAAAAACGGACAATATAAAAACGGTCGGAATCATCCGGCCGTTTTATGGGAAATCTTTTTTAAGCGTTCATCTGCTTTGCGACTTCATCCGCAAAGTTTTCTTCACGCTTCTCAATGCCTTCACCGACAGTGTATCTGACGAAACACTTGACTTCCGCATGGTTCTCCTTGAGAACTGCAGAGACCTTTTTGTTGGTGTCGAGGAAGTATTCCTGATCGACCAGGCACATTTCCTTCAAAGCCTTGGAGACCTTGCCTTCGATCGCGCCGTTGATTACGTTCTCCGGTTTGCCGGCAAACTTCTCATCATTTCTGACGATCTCAGTCTGGACTTTTCTTTCATGATCGACGACATCAGCCGGCATATCTGCGGAGCTGACATAAGTCGGAGACATGGAAGCGATCTGCATCGCCATATAGTGCGCCAGTTCTTCATTGCCGCCCTTTAAGACGACCAATGCAGTCTTGGAACCGCCCATATGGGTGTAATCGCCGAAGATCTCATCGTCTTCCTTTCTGACGATAGCGAATCTTCTCAGGACGATCTTTTCGCCGATCGTTGCCGTAGCGTTGATGAATTCGTCGTTCAACGTACCGTTGCCGCAGGCAAGTGCGAGGGCAGCGTCGTTGTCCGCCGGTTCATTGGCCAGGATCGTGTTGGCAGCTGTTTCAAGAAGTTTGAGGAACTGTTCGTTCTTGGCAACGAAGTCGGTTTCGGAGTTGACTTCGATCATGCAGGCTTTGTTTCCGCTGATGACGATCTTAGCAAGACCTTCAGCAGCGATACGGGAAGCCTTTTTGACGGATTTGGCAATGCCCTTTTCTCTGAGCCAGTCGATCGCTTTTTCCATATCGCCGTCAGAAGCTACAAGAGCATTCTTGCAGTCGAGCATACCGGCACCGGTCTTTTCTCTTAATTCTTTGACTTGAGCAGCACTGATCGCCATTATTCAGCAGCCTCCTTTGTTTCTGTAACAGCTTCTTTGACTTCTTCCTTGACTTCGGCCTTTACTTCAGCAGCCGGAGCTTCTGCAGCAGTTTCTTCCTTCTTGTTGATATATCTCTTCTCGGAGTTATATCTTCTCGGACCTCTGTTATTGAAACGATTGTTTCTTTCTTCGTTTCTGGCTTTTCTTCTCTTTTCCTGTTCTTCAGCGTGTTTTTCAACGTTGATGATGACATCTTCCATCGTGATATCGTTTTCGATATCGCCTTCCTGGTAAGCATCCTGTAAGATGCCGCCCTTGGACTCGACGATCGCGTCAGCCAGTAAGGACATCAGCAGCTTGATGGATTTGATCGCATCATCGTTTGCCGGGATCGCGTAATCGACAGTAGCCGGATCGCAGTTCGTATCGGCAAGACCGAATACAGGGATACCAAGCTTCTTAGCTTCGGAAACGGCGTTGTGGTCTTCCTTCGGATCGACGACGACGACTGCATCCGGGAGCTTCTTCATTTCCTTGATACCGCCTAAGAAGTTTTCGAGACGGACAGCTTCCTTATGAATGAGGACCTGTTCCTTCTTCGGATAAACAGAGATCGTACCGTCAGTTTCCATCTGTTCGATCTCGATCAGACGCTTGATCCTCTTCTGGATCGTACGGAAGTTCGTCAAGGTTCCGCCTAACCATCTCTGGTTGATGTAGAAGCTGCCGGATCTGGTCGCTTCATCAAGGATGATCTGCTGAGCCTGTTTCTTCGTACCGACGAATAAGACTTTGCCGCCTTCTTCCGCGATGGATTTCATCTTGTCATAGGCGACCTGTAAAGCTTCCTGTGTCTTGTTGAGGTCGATGATGTAGATGCCGTTCTTTGCTGTGTAGATGAACGGTTTGCACTTCGGGTCCCATCTTCTGGTCTGGTGTCCGAAATGAGCACCGTTTTCCAGAAGTTTTCTCATTGAAACTAATTGCATTTAATAATTTCCTCTCTTTCCGTTACGCCTCCACTATTTCGGACACCGCTAACTTTTTCAAGCACGGAGCGATGAATCCATAGTGTGTGTATGCATAAATGCCTAATTATTCTAACATATCGATATATAAAAAGAAAGGCTTTTTTAAGCCTTTTTATGCATTTCTGAGAGTTTTGCGGCGATCGCATTTCTTGCTGCCGTCTCATCGGAAATATACGGTACACGCCCTCCTTTGCAGAGGAAGAAATGATCGCTCCCCTTTCCGAGCAAGAGGATGGTATCCCCTTTCTTCGCCATCCGCACCGCCGTATCGATCGCCTCGATCCGATCGAGGATGATCTGCGGCTGCAGACGCTTGAAATATGTCGCCATCTCCTCCAAGATCCCCAGCATATCTTCGCTGGACGGGTCGTCATAAGAAAGGATGACATGATCCGCCCGCTCATCGGCGATCACGGATGTGCCGGGCCTCCTCTTGTGATCGCGGTCACCGGCAGCGCCGAAGACCGCAATGATCTTGCCGTCTTCCGCCGTGATCGATTCGGCAAAGGAAAAGACTTTGTCAAAAGAGTTGGGCGTGAATGCAAAATCGACGACCACATTGAAGTCCTGACCGGCTTGCACCATCTGGCATCTTCCCGGTGTCAGTTCGACCGTCTCAAGATATGGCAGGATCTCATCGATGCCATAACCGTTCTCGTTGAGTACGGCGATCACGGCAAGCAGGTTATAGATGTTGAACCTTGCCAGCATGTTCGTGCTGATCTGCCAAGTCTTGTTTCCGTGTCTCAGTATGAATTCCGAATGATCGCTGTAAAGCTTCAGATCTTCCGCTTTGTAGTCGGCGTCGGCATCGATCGCAAAAGTGATCTTCCTGCGGTCGACAAGGTCATACAGCCTTCTGCCATACGCATCATCCCTGTTGATGATCGCCTTGCCGTCTTGTTTCAGCATATCGAAAAGCAGACATTTTGCTTTGAAATAGTCTTCCATCGTTCCGTGGACATCGAAGTGCTCGCCGGAAAGATTGTTGAATACGGCAGTCGAAAAGCTCACCTGATCAAGACGATGCGTTGCCAGACCTTCCGAAGAAGCTTCCAGGACCAGTGCCTTACATCCGGCATCGACCATTTCCTTGCCGATACGGAACAGTTCATCGGACTTCGGCGTCGTCAAAAACATATTGGAATCTCTGATCGTCTCATCATAACAATAACCCATCGTACCGATGTACCCGCACTTGTGGAAATGAGCGATGATGGAACGGATGATCCAGGCGATCGTCGTCTTTCCGTTGGTGCCGGTGATGCCGATCACGTTCATCTTGTCCATCGGATGATCGTAATAAGCATTGCAGAAACTGACATAGGCTCTTGTCGGATCGTCCGTCTGAATGTAGAGGATACCGTCATGTTTCTTATCGATCGGATCGCTGTGTACGATACAGACGGCACCGTTTTCAATGGCTTTTTCTATGAACCGGTGACCGTCATTGATCTTGCCTTTCATGGCAAAAAAGATCGAATCCCTGCATTGTTTGCGGGAGTCGAACATGATCGATGAGATGTTCAGATCGCTGTCTGTTGGAAATACTTGGCTGATTTTCATAACTCTTTTATTTATCGCGGCGAACAGATCGAACGGCGCTTCGCAAAATAATCCTCATCCATGATCAGATAGGAGATCTTGATCGTATTCTGTACCGAACTGGTCGTCCGGTTGACAAAGGCCTCATCCACCGGAACATTGGGATCGTTCGGGATGAACTTCTCACCGGTCGCGTCATAGTAACCGCTCGAGCAGATCCAGTTGCCGTTGGCCAGGATGACGATATTGTCGCCGTTGAACGCATCCGTTCCCATAAACAAACGCGGATCATAATTCAGATTGAACAGATTGGCGATGGTCGGGGCGTGGTCGAGCGTCGAACAGTAGTTCTCATTGATCTCCGGTTCGATGTTCTTGTTGTAGATGATGAACGGTGAACGGTAGATACCGTTTTCGCCCGATCTGAGCGGATCGATATAACGCGTCGTTTCCATGACCAGATCATAGTCCATCCAGTAAGGACGGTGGTCGGGATAGATGCAGATGACGGTATTGTCCGCCTTGCCGGAACTCTCCAGATAATCCAGCAGAGTCTTGAGACCGTCGTCAAAATTCATACACTTGGACATGTATCTTTTGAATTCGATCGTCCAGTCCGGATGGACCTCGTTGATCCGATCGACATAATAATCGCCCCAGTAGGAAGGTTCATCATACGGGAAATGCATGCAGGATGTGATGATATCACAGAAGAATTTCCCGTCCGTCTCTTCCATATGCTTGATCGCCTGCTCGATCAGCATCTTATCGGACTGCCAGCCGTTGGTATGTTCGATGCTCTTGTCCTGCCAAATGTCATCGATATCATAATACGCATCAAATCCGATCGCCGGCAGGATGGAATTCCTCTCGTAGAATTCATCGCGCCAGTTATGCAAGGCAAACGTCGCATAGCCTTTGTTTTTGAACATGTAAGGAAGTGCTTCGTAGTAGTCGATACCTGCGATGTAATTCGGCGTACAGACGTTGACGTACGGGAAGATCGAAAGATACGATACCAGTTCCGATTCCCCGGTCGCACAGGAGTAGATCGGCGTATAGTGGTTGGCAAAATGGATGCCTTGCGAATACATCTTGTACAAAGTCGGCGTCAGCTGTTCGTCGATCATCAGATAATCGCCGGCTTCGACCATGAAATAGATGAAGTTGTAGTCTTCGAAAATGCCCGTCTTCTCGTTGGTCTGGGTGATCTGACGGTTCATGAGATACTTGTCGATCGTCTGCATATTGGTATTGACTTCGCTCTGCGCGATGTTCTTCCATTCGGCATCATTGATCTGACGCTTTTTGGAAACTTCCGTCTCCTGCGCCGGCGGAGCTTCTTCGATGACTTCTTCTTCGATCTCGATGCTTTCCGGGACCTTATAGACCAGAGCTGACAGATCACGGAAGAAGAAATGCTCGATGCCGTATTTGTCGATGATGATCGTCTTGTTGGAGAAAGTCCCGTAGATGTTCAGGATCGACGACGATCCGGAAGACAGATCCATGGCCGGGATCAGCAGCAAGAATGCCAGGATGCAGAAGATCGCCGGCAGCTGGAATGGACCTTTGGCATTGAACTTCACGAAACGGTGAAGCAGGATATAGACGATCAAAGGAACGAAACAAAGATAATACGGCAGTTTCGCCGAAGACAGGAAGATGACTGCGTACTGAGCGATCCTCAGCGCTCCGTCACCGACCGTTCCGAAGGAGTAGAAATCTCCCATGAAGTTCTTGAAGATCAGTTCAACGAAACTGTAGGCACAGAACCAGATCATTACGATCAGGCCCAGGATGAAATAGACTTTCGGGTTCTTGAACAGACGTCCGATCAGCGAGATCAGAAGCGAAAGGAAGAGCGTGAATAAGAAGACTCTCAGTACCGAAAAGAATTCCAGGCCATGAAACTGGACCAGATGAAAAAGCAGTTCAAGCAGGAACATCGGTATGAAAAGATATAAGAATCTAAGATCGAATTTCAGTTTTTTCATTTTGCGTGCGGATGGGCGGATTCAACGGCATTTTTCAGCCGGTCATATGTCAGATGTGTGTACAGCTGCGTCGTTGACAGGTTCTCATGACCCAGCAGTTCCTGCACCGTTCTTAAGTCGGCGCCGTTGTCCAAAAGGTGCGTGGCAAAAGAATGCCTGAGCATATGCGGATGCACATCGACCGAAAGCCCAGCTTTTATTCTAGCATTTTCCAGCAGAAGTTGAACACTTCGGGGCGATATTTTCCCTCGTCTCGTGCTGACGAAAAGAAGATCGGAACCTTCAGGAGCGTACTCGTTGCGGTATTTTTCGATATACAGATCGATCAGTTCGTTCAGGCGCGGATAGTACGGAACGATCCTTTCCTTATTGCCCTTTCCGATGACCCGGACGATCAGAGAACGCCTGTCGATCTGTGAAAGTCTAAGATCGCAGCACTCCGAGATACGCAAACCGCAGGCATAGATGCATTCCAAGATGCAGCGGTTGCGGACCTGCATCGGATCTTCCAGATCGAAGACATTCAGCAGCCTCTCGACCTGTTCGAAACTCAGGACATCCGGCAGATGCTTCTCCACATGGACTTTGCGGAACTGCAGGAAAGGATTGTCATCGACAATGTGGCGTTCGCAGAGAAAACGATAAAAAGAGCGCAAAGCGCTCAGATTCCTCGCATATGTGGCATTGGAGATCTTTCCTCTGGAGATCCTGCCTGAACGCAGTTCACCGATGTAATCGAAAACGACGTTCTTATCGACCTGATCAAAAGAATCCACCCCGTTATCCTGCAGAAAACGGATGAAGCGGTCGATATCCCGGTAATAGGAATCGGACGTCTTGTCCGAACCGCTCCTTTTTTCATACATATAAGCGATGAATTCATCGAGGATCCTATACATTTCCTGCATAATCCTTCACCCTGCTCAGCGCATGATCGGTATAAGCCTTCTTTTTCTCCGCTTTCGGGCCCTGATAGTCGAGACGGAAGATACCGAAATTGGCGTTCATCGGTTCAAGTTTTTTGATATTGACATCGGAAATGTAATTGGCCATCGCACCGATCATCGTATCCGGACCGAGTTCTTTTTCGATCTTCCCGCTGTTGAGATACTGGGAGAGGTTGATCGCCGCATACAGCCCGCTGGCTGCCGATTCCACATAACCTTCGACACCGGAGATCTGGCCTGCAATGAATACATTGGGATGAGCGATGAACTGATAATACTTGTTGATGATGCCCGGTGAATTCAGATAAGTATTGCGGTGCATCACACCGTAACGAACGATATGCACATTGGCAAGCGCCGGGACACATTTCAGTACTTCTTCCTGCGAGCCGAAGGTCAGATGGGTCTGAAAACCCACCACATTATATAAGGTATCGATCGCGTTGTCCTTGCGCAGCTGTACGACCGCATAAGGGCGCACACCGTCGTGTTCAAGACCGACCGGTTTCATCGGGCCGAACAGCAAGGTCTTATATCCCCTTCTGGCCATCTCTTCAAAAGGCATGCAGCCTTCAAAGTATTTTTCGTCATCGATATCGTGTACCGCGATCTTGCGGGCATTCAATACCGTTTCATAGAAAGTCTGAAATTCTTCTTTGGTCAAAGGACAGTTGATATAGTCGCCCGGATGGTCATCGTCATATCTGGATTTGTAGTAGGCATGATCGAAATCGATCGAATCCTTTTCGACGATCGGCGAAACGGCATCATAGAAATGAAGAAAATCCTTGCCGCACAGACGTCCAATCTCTTCTGCCAGCCTGCCCTCGCATAAAGGACCGGCGGCAATGACCGTCGGGATATCTTCATCGACGGAAACGAATTCCTCGTTGATGATGTTGATGTTCTTGTTTTCTTTGATCTTGCGCGTGATATAAGCGGAAAAGCCGACACGGTCGACGGCCAGCGACTTGCCGGCCGGAACACGGTTCTTATCCGCCGCTTCCATGACCAGCGAGTCCAGTAAACGCATCTCCTGTTTGAGCAGTCCGACAGCGTTGTAAAGATCATCGCTGCGCAGCGAGTTGGAACAGATCAGTTCACCAAAATCATCCGTCTTGAATGCCGGATGCCGTTTGATCCCTTTTTGTTCATACAGATCGACTTGAAATCCGCGTTTCGCCAGCTGATATGCCGCTTCGCTGCCCGCCAGACCGGCGCCGATCACTCTTACTCTCATTGTTTCTTTCTTCCTTTATAGAACCTGCGCTGCGTCTGACCTTCGATCGCCTCAAGGTAATTGCATTTCGGATAACCGGAACAGCCGATGAAATACGTTCCGTATCTCGACTTCCTCTTTAACAGAGGTTTTCCGCAGTTTGGACAGTTGCGTCCGACTTCTTCCGGTTCTTCCTTCTTCTGCAGCGATTCATGCCACTTGCAGGTCGGATAGTTGATGCAGGATTTGAACTTGCCGAATTTGCCGTTGCGGATGACGACATCGCCGCCGCATTCCGGGCAGACCTCTCCGGTCTTCTCCGGCTGCTTCTTCTCCATCTGATCATATGCGGAATCGACCAAAGGCTGGAAACGTTCGTAGAATTTTTTCAAAGCTTCGATCGAATCGATCTTGTCTTCCGCGATCTCATCGAGCTCGGATTCCATCTGTGCCGTGTATTTGATATTGATGACCGACTGGAAGTATTCTCTCAGTTTCTCATCCGTCAAAGTCCCCTGTTCGGTCGGGAAGAAATACTTCGTTTTGCCCGAATCGGAAGCTTTCTTATATTCGACATATCCGCGTTTCTGTATCGTATCGATGATCGTCGCATAAGTGGAAGGACGCCCGACGCCTTCTTCTTCCAGCGCCTTGATCAGTCTGGCTTCCGTATAGCGGGCCGGAGCTTCCGTGAAATGCTGGATCTTTTCGATGTTCCCGCAAGAAAGGACCTCTCCTTTTTCGAGCTTCGGCAGGATCACATCCTTGGACGAATCATAATCGCCGTAGGCTTTTAAGAAACCGTCGAATTCCATCTTGGAACCGGTCACGGTGAATTCATAACCGTTATTGTCGAAGACATAGGTCACGGAATTGAAGACCGCTTCCTTCATCAGAGAAGCCAGTGCGCGGTAATAGATGAATTTATATAGTTTGTACTGATCGTTGCTCAGATACTGTTTGATCTTGTCCGGCTCATTGTCGAGATTGGTCGGACGGATCGCCTCGTGGGCGTCTTGCGAGCTCTCGTCGTTCTTGACACGGTAAAAACCTTTATATTCCTTGCCGTAGTCATTTTCGATCCTATCATAAGCGGCAGCGACGAACTCTTTGGAAAGTCTCGTCGAATCGGTACGCATATAGGTGATCAGACCCTGCGCACCGCTGGGCAGTTCGACACCTTCGTATAAGCTCTGTGCGACCATCATCGTCTTGCGGGAAGTGAAACCCAATTTCGTCGACGCTTCCTGCTGCATGGTCGAAGTGATGAACGGCAGATAAGCTGCACGTTTTTTCGCCTTTTCGGCGATCGAAGTCAAAGTGAATTCTTCACCTAAAGCTTTTAAGACCGCATCGGCTTCTTCTTCGTTATGGATCTCGATCTTCCTGCCTTGATATCTGGCAAGTTCGGCATCGAGTTTCTTGCCCAGATGGGCGATGATGTTCCAGTATTCTTCAGGAATGAATGCCGCGATCTCTTTCTCCTTGTCGCAGATCATGCGCAGAGCGATGGACTGTACACGGCCGGCAGACTTGGAACCGATCTTCTTCTGCAGCAGCTTGGACAGTTTGAAACCGATGATCCTGTCTAAGATCCTGCGGGTCTCCTGCGAGCGGACCAAAGCCATATCGATGTTTCGAGGTTCTTTCAAAGCGTTGAGGACCGCATTCTTGGTGATCTCATTGAAAACGATGCGGTTGTTCTGTTCGGTATCCAGACCGAGCTCTCTGGCCAGATGCCAGGAGATCGCTTCTCCTTCACGGTCCGGGTCGGTCGCCAGATAGACGAAATCCGAATTCTTTACGAGCTTTTTCAGTTCGCTGACGACAGACTTCTTGTCGGGCGAAATGACATACGTCGGCTTGAAATCGTCTTCGATATCGACACCGAGGCCTTCCTTGCCCTTCGTGGCAAGATCGCATATATGTCCCTTGGATGAAGTGACTTTGAAATCCTTCCCAAGATATTTTTCGATCGTCTTCGATTTAGACGGTGATTCAACAATTACCAGATTTTTCATAGGAACCTCTTTAACAATTATTAATATTTACATAAATGATTTTAAAATGCAATTTCCTGATGAAGCACCGGTATCGCACCTTCATAGATCAGCTGGTTGTTGTTGTGTCCGTCCTGATCGAAAATGTCATAAGGAAGCACATGGACTTCCCTTCCCAGTTCGAGCGCTTCATTGAGTGTCGTCATCGTCCCGGACGCGGCTTTGCTTTGCATGATATAGACTTTTTCGCTGAGTGCGGCGATGAGACGGTTGCGGAACGGGAAGTGATGTCCCAAAGGCGGAGCATGACCCGGATACTCGGAAAGCACGAGGCCTTCCTTTTTTACCTTTTCGATCAGGTCCTTATTGGAGTACGGATAGATCCTTTCGATCCCGCAGCCCAAGATACCGACCGTCTTCGATGCATGGGCATGCGCGCAGGCATCGATGCCTGCGGCAAGACCGGAGACGATGATCTTGTCTTTATAGTGAGCACAAAGCCCTGCCGTCGCTTTCAATGCGTAAGGACTGGCTTTTCTGGAACCGACGATCCCCAGGTGTCCTCCTTTCAGAAGGGACAGGTCTCCTTCGTAGTACAGGACGAAAGGCGGATACTTCAGATCATAAAAACACTTTGGATAGTCCCGATCAAGGATGGTCAGAACGTTCTCCGCTTTCCTTCCTTTGATGGGCATGTCCTTTTTTACGGCCTGATAGATCTTATCGTACTCTCCGCCATAATAAAAAGAGTAGGCGATCAGCTGTTCTCTGTTCATCTACTACATTATTTGCAAGAAAAACGCCGATTCCTACTCCGGATCAGAAAAGTTTCATCTGCCGCTCACGGCACGGCCGGAAAGACAGACGGTATAGTTCGTTGATCCCGTATTCATCCATCAGCTGCAGATGCCGTTTGGTCCCGTAGCCCTTGTGATTGCGGTATTCGTATTGAGGATACAAGACATCATAGCCCATCATGATATGGTCCCGTAAGACCTTGGCCAGGATGCTGGCTCCGGCCACCGAGACCGACTTGGCATCCCCTTTCACCATATCGATCACATCGTAGCGATGCAAAGGCATGGCATCGGTGACAGTGAGAGAATGGATGGAAGTGGAACGCGAAAGTTCGTCCATCGCCCGCTGTGTCGCATGATAGATGTCATAACGGTCGATCTCTTTTGGCGAAACGATGCGGAACTCATAATGATGAGCATCATGGATGATCTGTTTGAACAAAGCTTCCCTTTTCTTCTCGGTCAGTTTCTTGGAATCATCGATCTGAGGATTCTCATAGTTGATCGGGAAGACGCAGCAAGCCACGACCAAAGGACCGCAGAGCGGACCTCTTCCGACTTCATCGATGCCCATGACGTATTCATCTTTCTCCCAACAGAGCTTCTCGTATTTATTCTCCAACATCCTGCCAGGTGATCCTTCCTATCTTGTTGCTCCGGATATCCTTGAGTATCAGATCGACGGCCTTGGTCAGATCGACCTGACCGTTGGCGGTGAGCCAGAGCTTCTGCTGAGCGATCCTCTCGAGAAGATGATCTTCCGTTTCATTGACACCGTAACGCTTTTCGATCAGGCCCGGATAGATCTTCGATAGATAAGAAAGACCGAAACGCACCAGTCCTTCCTTGTCCAGAACATCATCGTTGATCGAACCCAAAAGCGCCAGGAGCATGGCGTCATTCTGATCATCGAATTTCGGCCACAAAACGCCAGGCGTATCCAGCAGTTCGACATCTTCGTTGATCCTGATCCACTGCAGCGCTTTCGTCACGCCGGGACGGTTCTCTGCTTTCGCCGCCTTCTTCTTCACGATATTGTTGATGAACGTCGATTTGCCGACATTCGGGATACCGACGACCATCGCTCTCAATACTTTCTTGCGGATGCCTCTGGCTTTCGCCCGTTCCAGCTTGTCTTTCAGGATGGATTTCACTTCATCCGTAACGGTCTTGGTCAGCCGTTCATCCACCGAATCGGTGATCAGGCAGTGTTCAAAAGCCTCCTTCCAGAGAAGGTTCTTTCTTTCGTCTGCCAGATCGCTTTTATTCAATATGATCAATACCGGTTTGTTTCTCGAGAGTTCCTTGAGGATCGGATTGGCCGAAGCCTCCGGGATCCTGGCATCTCTGAGCTCGATGACGATATCGACCAGTTTCAGCTGTTCTTCCATCTGTCTTCTGGCTTTCGCCATATGACCGGGATACCAGTTGATCTGATTCATTGATTCACTCATTCTATATCCAACTCCAATCCGACTCCGACTTCGCGGATCTTCAGTTTCCTGCCTATCTCGATCTTTGCTGCCAGTGAGACGCAATGACAGGGATACAACAGTTCGATCTTGTTCTCACTAAGATAATCGATAGTCCTGGACAGTCTCTCATCGTTTTCAAACAGATGAAAGCCGCCGATGACTCCATGGATCTTATCGCATCCGCAGACCTTCTTGGCATATTCGATGATATTGCAGATGCCCGCATGCGAACAGCCGGTGATGATGAACAAGCCGTCCCTGCCTTTATAGACCAGAGCGGAATCATCAAGGATGAGGTCCTCTGCGGAAGTCCCGTTTTCATATTTGCGGCCGATGGCATAACGCGTTTCAAAAGGAAGCGACGTTTCGATCTGTCCCAGAAAGACGAGCCGGTCATTGATAAAATACGGTTCCGTATGGCAAGAAACATCAAAGCGCTCCCTGATCGCTTCTTCGCTCAACGGCGAACCGATCTTCGTACCCGCATCATCTTCTCTTTCGACAAAAGCCCCGGGATGGGCGATCAGTTTGAACTTTTTGCCGCAAGACTTCAGATATCCCAGGCCGCCGCTGTGATCGTTGTGGCCGTGGGAAAGAACGATCCGGTCGGCTTTGTTCAGATCGATGCCCATCTTCTTTGCATTCAACAAAAAGACATCGGAATAACCCGTGTCAAAAAGCAGAGCCGTATCTTTGTCCTGTATAAAATAACTGACGGCAGGCTCCGCCAGATAATACATATCGATGAACGTATTGTTATCGACAAGTACTTTCAGTTTCATCGCTTTATTTGTTGAAACCGAACGAATCCAGCGGAAACAGGACGAACAGATGCGTCGAAACGATCTGTGAACCGTTGAACGGCCCGTAGAAACGGGAATCCCTGGAAACGTTGCGGTTGTCACCGAGACAGTAATACTCGTTATCGGAAAGCGTCACTTTGAAATCCGGTGTCGTCACATCGGAAAGGAACGGCTCTTCCAGATACTCTCCGTTGATGTAGAGCTTATTGTCCTTGTATTCCACTTCGTCGTTCGGCAAGCCGATGACACGCTTGACCAACAGTTTCTCCTTGGATGCGGAGTCGATCCGGATCACTGCCGTATCGAAGCGGCGGATGCCGAACATCTTGGTGATGATGAAGGAGTAACCATACTCTCCTTCCTGATAGTTCGGTTGCATGGAACTGCCGTTGACGACGCAGGGAAAGAAAATGAAGTTGATCAAAATAACGACAAGGACCAGCGCTTTTATAAAAAACCAGAACAGTTCTTTGAATACAGATTTTTTCATCAATACCATTATACCCAAAAAGAAAAGCCGAACTCATCGGCTTTCTTGAAATTATCTGACTTCCTTGATCTTGGCAGACTTACCGGAACGATTTCTCAGATAGAACAGTCTGGCTCTTCTGACTTTACCGATACGTAAGACCGTGATCTTGTCGATGACAGGTGAATGTACCGGGAACGTTCTTTCAACGCCGATACCGGAAGAGATCTTTCTGACAGTGAATGACTGGCTGATCCCTGAGCCCTGTACCTTAACGACGACACCTTCATAAGCCTGGATACGAGACTTGTCGCCTTCCTTGATCTTGACGTCGACTCGAACAGTCTGTCCCGGAGCAAGTTCAGGAAGATCGGACTTCATCTGGTCTTTAGTGATTTCATTGACTAAACCTAAATTCATCTTTCTTCTCCTTTATACAAATATTTAGACATCTGTTCATAATCATAGCGAAAAGCGGAACAGCGCTTAATTACTTTACCACAAATAAAGCTCTAAATCAAATGTTTTTTGATCAGACTTGATATTTTCTTTATTCCATCTCACTGACGATCTCAGCGAGAAGTTCTCTTTCCTCTTTGGAAAGCTCCCGGCTTTGCAAAAGATCGGGACGAAGCAGCATCGTCTCCTTCAGTGCCATCTTGAGATTGTAGCGGCGGATCTCTTTATGATTGCCGTTCTGCAGGACCTCCGGCACCCGGTCGCCGTTATATTCCACCGGCCGGGTATACTGTGGATATTCCAGAAGACCGTCATTGAATGATTCTTCTTTCAGGGAGTCCGAAGAGATCCCCTCTTCCAGCAGACGCAGGACCCCGTCGATCACCACCATCGAAGGAAGCTCCCCGCCCGTCAGGACATAATCGCCGATCGAGATCTTCTCATCGACATAGCGTTCGATGCGATAGTCGATCCCTTCGTAATGGCCGCAGATGATGACGAATTCATCGAGACCGGACAGCCGTTCAAGATCCTCCTGCTTCATGGGACGAGCTTTCGGCGATGTCAGCAAGGTGTAAGTATAGTCGTTGGAGATGTTGTCCAGCAGTGCCCGGTGCACGACATCGACCTTCATCAGCATCCCCGCACCTCCTCCGTAAGGAGTGTCATCGACATGATGATGCTTATCCGTGGAGTAGTCGCGGATATTGACGACTTTGACTTCCGCCAGTCCTTTTTCAATGATCCGCCTGATGATCGAAGAATTCAAAAACCCTTCATACATCTCCGGAAACAGCGTCAGAACGGTGATCTTCATAAAAGGCCTTCCATTGCGATCACATCGATCCTTTTTTCATCCAGATCGACCTTTTTGATGAACACAGGCAGAAATGGCACCAGATATTCTTTGCCGTCCTCTTGTTTCAAGATGCGCAGATGATTGCTGGCGATGCCCTCTTCGACCCGCAGGACTTTGCCGATCTTTTCGCCTTCCACATAGACATCAAGATCCTTCAGTTCCGAGAAATAGTATTCTCCCTGTTTCAGCTTATGGATGTCGTTCTTCGCCTTGTATAACATCATGCCCTTGTACTTCTCGACAAGGTTGATGTCATCGATGTCCTTGAAGCTCACAAGCAGGAAGCCCTTATGTTCCCGATAGTTTTTCATCACGAAAGGAAGATGTTCCTCCCCGATATAGACCGTCGAATCCTTTTTGAAACGCTCTTCGATAAAATCCGTATATGCATCGACTTTCAATTCACCTCTGATGCCGAAGGTATTCAATATCTTTCCAATAAGTACGTATTCCATATCTAGTATTATATATGAAAAAAGAGATGAATCTTCATCTCTTTAAAGGGCTTCAAATTTGATCGAGATCCTCTTATTTTCGATCTTTGATGCTACCTGCAGCATTTGACGAATTGAATTTGCCATAGAACCTTTTTTACCGATCAGCCTGGCAATATCCTCGCTCGGTGCATAAACATACAGCAGAAGTTCGTTCTCATTGAGAGATTCCATCTGCTTGACCATGACCGATTCAGGCTCGGAACACAAAGGTCTGACGATGTTCAACAGAACTTTTTCCAGATCGATCATTATTTGTTTTTCTTGGAATCGTTATACTTAGCCATCGTACCGTTCTTGGAAAGAAGGTTGCGAACGGTGTCCGTAGGTACAGCGCCTTTATTTAACCATTCAATTGCTTTTTCTTCGTCAATGTTTACGATCGCAGGCTGCTTCGTCGGATCATAAGTACCGATCGTATCGATATCTCTGCCGTCTCTGCGGGATTTCGCATCGGCAGCGACGATACGGTAGAAAGGAACCTTCTTAGCGCCCATTCTCTTTAATCTCAGTTTTACCATAATAACCTCCTGTATTTAATCTGCCTTACTATGATTACATAAAAAAACATAAGAGTCAAGTATTTTTACTTGACTCCTTAAAACAATTTCAATTCATCCTCTTCCGTCTCGAAGACCAGGTCCTTTTTTGCGATCGTTCCCGGTTCATTGTGTATGAATCTGAGCATCTCGCTTTGATCCATCACGATCGGCGAACGGTCGTGGACTTTCGCGAAGTCCTCATCGGCAGCTTCCGTCAGGATGAGAAGTTCATTCCGCTCATTGAAGATACATGCCAGATAGAGAAATTCCTCATCCGTATGAACATAGTATTTCTTCTTGTCTTTATCCCACTCGTAGAAACCGTTGGATACGACGGCGCAGCGTTTCTCTTTCATATCCCGAAACGTCGGCCGGTCCTGAAGGGTCTCATAGCGGGCGTTGATCAGAAAGGATCTGGAAGCGACGCCCCATTTCATCACCGCCAGATCGATCTTGGAACCTGCCGGGATCATACATAAGACCTGATCGCCGGGAAAGATATCTCCTTCCTTATAGATCAGGGACAGCTTTTCCGCCCTCTGACGGATCTGTTTTCCTTTTTTGGAATCCGATAAAGTGAGTGAATAACGTCCGCACATTACATCTTGAACATCGATTTCATCGAAGAAAGGCCTTTGAAAAGCTTCTTCATCTTATCGTACTGATTGCACAGTTTGTTGACATCTTCGACTCTGGTGCCGGAACCTTTGGCGATCCTGCGTTTATGCGAGGAACGCATGATCGAAGGATCTTCCCGCTCCGCCGGTGTCATCGACTGGATGATCGCCTTGATGCGTTTGAGCTGATCATCGGCATCCGCATCGTTGATGGCGTTGGCCATATCCGACATGCCCGGCATCATGCGCATGATCGAAGACAGCGGGCCCATCTTTCTGGACTGTTCGATGGAATTCAGCAGATCATCCATCGTGAATTTGCCCTCCATCAGCCGGTTTGCGGTCTCTTCGGCCTTTTTCATGTCCATCTCTTCCTGCGCCTTTTCGACGAAGGAGACGACATCGCCCATGCCCAGGATCCTTTGCGCCAGGCGGTCCGGATGGAAGGTCTCGAGATCGGAGATCTTTTCACCGACGCCGGTAAACTTGATCGGAACACCGGTCACTGCTTTGACGGAAAGTGCGGCACCGCCTTTGGAATCACCGTCGAATTTCGTCAGGATCAAGCCGGTCACGGCAAGAAGATCGTTGAACGCATTCGCCACATTGACGATATCCTGACCGGTCATCGCATCGACCGTCAGAAGGATCTCCTCAGGTCCGATGAGATCTTTGATGTCCTTGAGTTCCTTCATGAGCTCTTCGTCGATCTGCAGACGTCCGGCCGTATCGATCAATACGGTATCATATCCCTTCTTTCCCGCATAAGCGACGGCTCTTTCCACCTGATCGAGGACTTTGACATCGGTCCCTTCCGAGTAAACTTCCACATCGATCTGCTGCCCGAGGACTTTGAGCTGTTCGATTGCCGCCGGTCGGATGATATCGGCAGCGACCAGGATAGGCCTTCTGCCTTGTTTCTTCAGATGCATCGCCAGCTTGGCGGCCTGGGTCGTCTTACCTGTACCTTGCAGACCGACGATCATGATCTTGGTCAGACCCTGCTCGGCAAAATGAAGAGAATTGTCTTCGTCCCCCAATAACTCGATGATCTGATCATGAACGATCTTGACCAAAAGCTGACCCGGCTCGACCGCGTTCAATACATCCTGACCGATCGACTCCTGTCTAACTTTTTCCAAAAAATCTTTGACGACTTTGTAATTGACATCCGATTCCAGCAAAGCGATACGGATCTCTTTCAAAGTGTCTTCCATGTTGCGCTCGGACAGTTTTCCTTTGCCCTGAACGTTTCGTAATGTCTTGGTTAATTTTTCCTGTAATGAATCAAACATACTAATATTATAGTACATTCCATCCCACGATCATGGCCAACTATCAGAAGGAACGTTCTTCTTCGGACTATGAAAAACAAAAAATATCCCTGCATCGCAGGGATAAGTTCAGGAAATGACGGTCACGGAATTACCGATCAGGTTGGTATGATAGTATGTCGTTTCGTCCTTGTCGAAATTGTTTGCCGACAAACGGCCGGAAACGGCAAGACAGGTCCCTTCCTCATATCGTTCTTCCGCCAAGCCCCGGAACAAGACGACCTCAAAGATCTCATTTCCATCTTCCTGATCTTTGAACGTCTTTCTTACGGAAAGCCTGAGACGGCACAGCGGCAGACCGCTGGAGGTCTCTACTCTCTCCGGGGTGCCGGCTACGCGTCCGACCAAATAGAATCCGTTCATGCTCCTCCTTTCGAATGTTACATCTATAATCTAACATCATGGAAAGAAGGACGATTCCCGTGTTTTTTTCATCTTTTTCTCATTTCCCACCCGCAGTTTTCAACAAAACGTGGAAAAGAAAAAGGTCCTTGGAAAGGACCTCAGAATTCTTCATCTTCTTCGTCTTTGAGATAGACTTCTCTCGGTTTGGAACCGTTGGCCGGACCGATCACACCGCGGTCTTCGAGCGTATCGATGAGCCGGGCGGCCCGGTTGTAACCGATGCCGAACCTTCTCTGCAGCAGAGAAGTCGAAGCTTTCTGCTGCGCTTTGACGAATTCAACGACATCATCATACAGAGAATCCTGCGTATCGGCATTGACACCGGAAGCACCCATGACGGTCGTTCCGGACATATTGGTCAAAAACTCGTAGTAAGAATCTTCGTATTCCGGTTTCGCCTGCTGTTTGACATAAGAGGTGATCCTTCCGATCTCCCTGTCGGTCACATAGACGCCCTGCAGACGGATCGGTGCTGTTTCACCCTGCGGATAATACAGCATGTCGCCGTTGCCCAAAAGCCTTTCCGCACCCGTCTGATCCAGGATCGTTCTTGAGTCGATCGAAGATGCGACTGCAAAGGAGATCCTTGACGGGATATTGGACTTGATCAGACCGGTGATGACATCGGTCGAAGGACGCTGTGTCGCGACGATCAGATGGATACCGGAAGCTCTGGCCAGCTGCGTGATACGCTGTATGGAAAGCTCGACATCCTTGCCGGCGATCGCCATCAGATCGGCGAGCTCATCGATGATGACGACCATGAACGGAAGCTTGTTCATCGGCTCTTCCCCTTCCTTGAGGTTGGCGTTGTATTCATCAACGAAATTGTTGAAAGCTTCGATGTTACGGACACCGGCAGTCGCAAACGCATCGTAGCGGTCTTCCATGATGACGACCACTTTCTTCAGCATGTTGGCAGCCATCTGCGAATCATCGATGATCGGCCACAGCAGATGCGGGATATCTTTATACGGTGTGAATTCGACTTTCTTCGGGTCGACCAAGACCAGTTTGACGTTGTGCGGATCGGTCCTCAGCAGGAAGGAAGTGATGATCGAATTGATACATACCGACTTTCCCGATCCGGTCGCACCGGCGATCAGCAGGTGCGGCATCTTTGCCAGGTCACAGAAGACCGGCTTGCCCATCAGATCCTTGCCCAGACAGAAAAGAAGTTCGACATTCCGTTTGTCGGACGGAACGTTCTTGATCAGATCCAGCATGCGCACGGGGATCGGCTCGACATTCGGGATCTCGATACCGACAGCACTTCGGCCGGGGATCGGAGCTTCGATACGGATGTCTTTTGCCGCAAGTTCCATCTTGATGTTGTCCGAGATGTTCATGATCTTGTTGATCTTGACGGAAGAATCCGGCTTGATCTCGAACTTGGTCACGGAAGGTCCGATATAGGTGTTCAGCAGCTGCGCATCGATATTGAAGTTCTTCAGGATCTCGATGACCCTTTCGCCCTTGACCGATGCGGAAGTCCGGTTGACACTGCTGGAAGCGCTCGAAGGCGCATCCAGGAATTCGTCATAAGGTTTCGGAAGATGATACGCCGTATTCGTCTTCTTCCGCCTCAGAACTTTCGGTGCTTCGTTTTCCGGTGCTGCACTGACCGGCGTTTGTTCCTTCTCTTTCTTCCTCTCCGTCAGGATGTCGGTCTTGACATCTTTGACCGGCTCTTTCTTTTTCGAAGGATCACCGTAGATCTCTCTTTCATTCAGATTGATGAACGTCGGAGAATTGGATAAGACGTTATCGTGCTTTTTCACGACCGGCTTAGGCTGCGTTTCCGGCTCATCGATCTTGACTTCGGCAAGTCTGGCCATCGCAGCGGCTTTCCTTTGTTTCTCGGCCTCTTCTTCCTGTGCAAGTCTGGCGATCTCTTCCGCCTGACGTGCCCTTCTTTCTTCTTCCGCTTTGGCTGCCGCGATCCTTCTTTCCTCGCGGATCCGCTTAAGATCTTCGTGCCGCTCACTGGAGAAGTCTTTGACATCGGTGAAGATGGACCTGTAGACATCCGCCGGAACGATCAGAATGGCGGCAACGATGAACGTCAGGATCAGCAGGATCAGCGTTCCCGTCCTTGTCAGCAAAGACGTGAACAACGCATAGAACAGATTTCCCAGCAATCCGCCGGTCTCTTTCAAGGCCTGATCGGACAGGATGAGCGAGAACGTCTTTTTCAGATACGGTCCGAGTTCTTTCAAATCACTGAATTCATTGCACAGATAGGCGTTCAGCAAGATCGCAAAGAAATTCGCGGCATATAAGCCGCTGACCGTCTTTGCCGATCTCGGATGTTTCTTCTTGAAAAACAGCACATAGATGCCGTACGCGAACAGGCTCAGGATCGGAACGATGTAAAAGGAGCCGAAAAGGAAAGAGAGGAAGTTATTGAAAAACGTTCCCAGAGGCCCCATGTTGGCGACGGTAAAGAAGATCAGTACCGCCATAAACAACGAAAAGACCAGCCAGAATATCCTGGCTGTTTCTTCCTTTTTCGCGAGTTCTTTTTTTGTTTTTCTTGCCACTATTCTTCACCCAGATTGATTTCAACGATCGCAGGCAGGATCATCGGCGCCTTGCCCGTGGTCTTCAAGACATAACGGGAGATGAGCTCCCTGGCTTCCATCCTGACCTGCATGTTCTCATAGGTACCGTTCTCAACGTTTTTCTCGATCGTCGAGATCAGGATGTTGCCGATCTCGGCCAGGATATGGTCGGCATCCTTGAGATAGATGACGCCTCTTGACTGGATATCCGGACCGCCGATGATCTTCTTGGTCTTGAAATCCAGCACGATGCCGCAGATGATCGCACCGTCGGTCGAAAGCTTTTCCCGGTCACGTAAGACCATGCCGGAAACGTTGCGCATATCCGAAGAGTCGATCGCCTTGTCTTCCAGTTCGATCTGATCGGAAGTCGATGCCAGACGGCTGCCTTCGAATGTCGCGAACTGTCCGTTGTCCAGGATGATGATCTTGTCCGGAGTATAGCCCATGTCGACGGCGATGTCGGCATTGGAGACCAGATTGGAATAATCGCCCTTGATCGGCAGATAGTATTTCGGATTGATGAGATAAAGCATCATCTTCAGGTCTTCGATCGAAGCGTGCATCGACAGGATCTCCCTGGCATTGAGCTTGACGATCGAAACACCGGCCTTGAACAAGTCGTTCTCCATCGCCGTCGCATCTTTTTCGGTGCCCGGAACGACCGGAGAAGCGATGATGACGATATCCGACTGACGAAGTTCGATGAGCCTGTCTTCGCCGATGGCGATGTTGTTCATCAGTTTGAAGACCTGATTGCCGGAGCCGGAAATGACACCGACGACATCTTTCATATCATTGTTGAATTCCTCTTTGGTGATGATGACATTACGCGGGATCTTGTAGTAACCCAGGTCATCGACCATCTTGAGCAGCTTGACATGTTCTTCCGAATAGAAGAAGACTTTTTTCTTGTATTTGGCAGCCAGTTCCAGGACTTCCATGATGCGGAACAGGTTCTGCCTGTATAAAGTGATCAGCAGACGGCGGTCAGGCTCTTCGAAATAATGTTCGATATGATCGGTGATCTTATGTTTCGGCGCCGTATAACCGGTCCGCTTGGAACCGGTCGATTCCGACATCAGGACCAGGACGTTCTTCTGTCCGAGATTGGACAGCGCATTGATATCCATCGAGAACGCCTTATTCAGGAAGTCATAATCGAATATGAATTCCGATGTGTAGACGATCATGCCGGAGTCCGTTTCAAAAGCGAAACCGACGCCGTCGGCGATCGACTGCATGACCGGGAAAGTATGGACCACATGCCCTGCGACCTTGAATTTATCGCTGCGCTTGATGATGTGGATGTGTTTGTTTTTCAGCTTGTGGATCTTGAAATCATCCTCCAGGATCTTGGCGGTCAAAGCCGTCGCATAGACCTCGGCATCCATCTGTGAGAGCAGATGACCGAGTGCCGACATGACATCGTCATGACCGTGGGAAATGAAGATCCCTTTGACCCTGTCCTTATGTTCGAGAAGATATGTAAAATCGGGGATGATGTACTCGATGCCGAGCTGTTCGCTCTCACTCGGATACTTTAATCCGGCATCCAGCACGAAAATATCTCCGTCTATTTCAACGAGGTACATGTTCTTGCCGTCTTCGTCAAGACCGCCAAGTGCCATTAAACGTATTTTCTGCACTGATTATATTCCTCCAAAATTCATCTAAAATTATAGCATACTTTCCTGCCCTTGCAGAGCTCCTAGTCCAGAGCTTTGAGCCTGCCGTCCTGCAGCTGGCAGAGCCTGTCGGCGACCTCTTGAATGAACTTGCGGTCATGGGAGACAGCAATGATGCAGCCGCCGAAATCATCAAGGATCTTCCGGATCGCCGGACCGGACAGCGGCGAAAGATTGCGGGTCGGTTCATCCAGCAACAGCACATCGTTCCTGTCCAGGATCAACTTGGCAAAAAACAGCTTGCATTTCTGTCCTTCGGAAAGACCGGACAAAGGATGTTCCATCTCTTCGGCCGTGAATTTGAGCGTTCCCAGGAACGTCTGTACCCTGCTTCGGCCTTCCAGGCTTTTTCCGTCCCACAGAAAACCGATGCAGGAAGAATCCGGATCCATCTTTTCCGCGTAATCCTGCGGCATATAGCCTAAGGAGATATCTTTCCTCTCTTTCAAAGCCTCATAGATCGCCTTGATCAGTGTTGATTTCCCCGTACCGTTATCGCCGATGATGCAGACTTTGTCTTTGCCGAAGACTTTAAGCGAGATCTCTTCCGCCAGTTTCTTCCCGCCGGCTTTCAGTTCCGGGATCTTCAGGTCCAGGATGACTTTATTGGGATTCATCCGTATCTCATCGAAAAAGACATCGATCGCTTCTTCCGGTTCGTAAAGCCTGGTGAGCTTTTCTTTCTTTGCCTCAAGATTTCTTCCCTGCGCTTTTACGGCGTGCATCTTCTTCTTTAAGAGCTGACCGCCGTGCGGATCGCCTCGGGAGATGGTGTTTTGGCGGTGTTCCACCTTCTGGTAGATCTTCCGCCATTTTTCCAGCTGTTTTTGAAACTGTGCCTTCTCCTTGACGGCGATCTTGTTGTTGCGGGAGATGAACATCTCCCGGCTTTCCAGATACTCTTCATAAGGCAAGGCGGCGAATGTGATATGCGCTTCGCTTTTGCGCTTGAGCTGTTCCAGATGTAGGATCCCGTTGGCACAGTGATCCAAAAGCGTCTCATCATGAGAGACGAAGATCAATGGTAAACGGGTGTTCATTATGAAATCTTCAAGCCAGAGCAGGGTCTTGAGGTCTAAGTCGTTGCTCGGTTCATCCAGCAGAAGGATATCCGGGTCTTCATACAGGATCTTCAATAAGGCGATCCTCACTTTTTCTCCGCCGGAAAGGCTCTTCAAAGGCCGGGCATCCAGCAGTTGTCCATCGATGTCGATCTTTCCCAACAGAGAATACAGACGGTTATAATCCATCTGTTCGTCGATATAAGACAAAACATCTTTTTCAAGATCGTTCGGATCGATCCTCTGAGGCAGATAGCCAACTTTCCCGTCCTTTTCCACCCTGCCTTCGATACTGACATAATCGGAAACATCGATCCCCGCCAGGATCTTCAGGATCGTGGACTTGCCATTGCCCTCCTCACCGATCAGGGCGATCTTATCGCCTTCATTCAATACAAAAGAAAAATGTTCGAGCAGTTTCCTTCCCTTATGTGTAATGATCGTTAAATCATCTGTTTTAAGCATGTCAAAATGATCTCCTTTCTCGCTTTCAAGGGAAACGAAAACCTATGGAAGCGGATCATAAGTTTTCAAGAGATCATTTCTTCATGCTCTCACCTTCTATTCTTTGATGAGCTCGCCGTTCAAAGAGAACGACATGACTTTTGTGATCTTCACTTTGACCAGATCTCCCGTCTTCACGTTCTCTCCGGTAAAATTGACGAGCTTATTCTCCGGCGTATAGCCGCTGTAAACGTTGGAATTGCGCTTGCTGAGACCGTCGACGAGGACTTCGACGACCTGATCCTTGAAACGCTGGTTGTTTTTGTTGGCGTAGTAAGCGACCAGCTCGTTGAGCTGCTGCAGACGCTGTTCCTTGACTTCCATATCGACATGATCTTCCATAGCGGCAGCCGGTGTTCCTTCTCTCCTGGAATAAATGAAAGTAAAGGCGTTGTCATATTCGCAATGCCGGACAGCGGAAAGCGTATCTTCAAAGGCTTCCTTCGACTCGTTCGGAAAACCGACGATGATATCGGTCGTGAACGCAAAACCCGGAAGTTCCGCTTTGAGCTTATCGAACAGTGCCAGGTATTCTTCTCTGGTATATCGGCGGTTCATCTTTCTCAGGATCTCATCGTTGCCCGACTGGATCGGCAGATGGATATAAGGCATGATGTTCTTGTTGTTCTTGATGGAAGCGATCATCGTATCATCGAAATCCCAGGGATGGGAGGTCATGAAACGGATCCGCGGGATCCCGGTCTTTGCCACATCGTTCAGAAGATCGCCGAACGTATAATCGATCTTGAGGTCCTTGCCGTAGGCATTCACGTTCTGCCCGAGCAGGCAGACTTCCTTATAGCCCTGTGAGACCAGTTCTTCCACTTCGGCGACGATGTCTTTCTTATCGCGGGAACGCTCCTTTCCTCTGGTATAAGGAACGATACAATAGGAACAGAACTTATCACAGCCGTACATGATGTTGACCCAGGCTTTATGCGACATGAAACGGGTCACCGGTACGGACTCGATGATCTCGCCCATCTTGGAATAGACCTCGACCTTGCGTTTTTTATCGCTGATCACGTCGTAGATCAGTTTCGGCAGAGAAGTGATGTTGTGCGTACCGAAAATGATATCGACCTGACGGTATTTCTCCATGATCAGGGACACCGTCTTTTCTTCCTGCGCCATGCATCCGCCGATCGCAATGATCAGATCGGGATTTTCCCGTTTGAGCCTCTTCAAAGCGCCGATCTCGCCCAAGACTTTTTCTTCCGCGTTCTGTCTCACCGCACAGGTATTGATGATGATGACATCCGCGTCTTTCTGCTGATCGCACATCTCATAGCCCATGGCGTCGAGAAGACCGGCCATCGTTTCGGAATCCCGCTGATTGGCCTGGCAGCCATGCGTGATGATGTGGTATTTTTTATGTTCGCCGATGCCCTTGTATCTTTCATCCAAAGAAAAAGAAAACTTCTCCGAAGTTTCCTTGTTTCGTTTACGGGCATCATTCAATGAAGGCAGTAGATAGTCTTTTTTCATACCTTCTATTGTAATGAAAACCTAATAAAAAACCAAGTTTGGAACTTGGTTTATAATGATAAAGCACTTACCGGGCACGTAGCAACGCAAGCACCGCAATCAATGCAAGTTTCCTCGTTGCAAGCAGACTTGCCTTCCTCGTCCAGCTGAAGTGACTCGGTCGGGCATACGCCTGTACATGCGCCACAGCCAATACATAAATCACGATCAACTTTTACTGGCATATACAAACCCTCCTTTGAACAAAATAATTATACCATGCGGTATCTTGGGTTAGTAAAGGCTAACCGTAACTAATCTTTTCTGATCTCCAGAGACAGGAAATCGAGCTGATCCTGGTCGACAAAGTTCGGTGCGTCCGACATCAGACAGTAGGCACTTGCCGTCTTCGGGAAGGCAACGACGTCCTTGATGTTGTCCGTTCCGCTCAGGATCATGACCAGGCGTTCCAGACCGATGCCGACGCCGCAATGAGGCGGAGCACCGTACTGGAAAGCTTCGATGAAGAAACCGAATTTGTTTTTGATCTGTTCTTCGCTCAGACCCAGCGCATCGAATACTTTGGCCTGCATCTGCGAATCGTGGATCCTGACCGACCCGGAAAGCAGTTCATAGCCGTTGAGCACCAGGTCATAAGCTCTCGAATAGCAGTTCTCCTGATCGGACATCAGCTTATCGACATCTTCATCCCGCGGAGCCGTGAACGGATGGTGGGCAGAGACCCATCTGCCCTCTTCTTCCGAATACTCATACATCGGGAACTCGGTGATCCATTCAAAACAGAACTTGCTGTGATCGATCAGACCGAGCTCTTCGCCCAGTTTCTTTCTGACTGCGCCGAGTGCGACTTCGGCGACCGCCTTCTTGTCCGCGACCATCAAAACGACATCGCCATTCTGCAAGTTCAGGAAGTCCCTGAGCGCTGCCTTTTCTTCATCAGGCAGTGCATTGTTCAATGAACCGGTAAAAGCATCCTTGTCATATTTCAGATAGGCGAGCGCTTTTGCCTTATAGACTTTGACGAACTCCGTGAGTTCATCGAATTTCTTACGGGACAGTTTGTCGCAGGCGTTGTGGAAGACCAAAGCTTTGATGATCTTTCCTTCTTCGACAGCCGTCTTGAATACGGCGAAAGAAGAATCCCTGAACAGTTCCGTCACATTGACCATCGGATTTCCGAATCGAAGATCCGGCTTGTCGGAGCCGTATTTGTCCATCGCATCCACATATTTGATGCGCGGGAATTCGAGATCTTCGATCCCCTTGACTTCCTTGAAAATGGCCTTCATGACCTTTTCGACTTCCGCAAAGATATCTTCCTCGTCCGCAAACGACATTTCCATATCGATCTGCGTGAATTCCGGCTGACGGTCGGCACGCAGGTCTTCGTCACGGAAACATCTGGCGATCTGGAAATAACGGTCCATGCCGCCGATCATCAGCAGCTGTTTGTACTGCTGAGGAGACTGCGGAAGCGCATAGAAACGTCCCTTGTAAAGTCTTGAAGGGACCAGATAGTCTCTGGCGCCTTCCGGTGTGGACTTGGACAGGATCGGCGTTTCAACTTCCACGAAATCATCTTCATGCAAGACCTGACGGACGATCGTCGTGACTTTGTCTCTCAATAAGAGCTTTTCCTTGATCGGATTCCTGCGGATATCCAGATAACGGTATTTCAGCCGGAGATCTTCCAAGGCATCCGTTTCATCGGCAATGATCATCGGTGTCGTCTTGGCAGCCGATAAGACCTTGCAGGAATCGGCGATCACTTCGATCTCGCCGGTCGCAAGTTTCGGATTCGCCGTTTCTTTCACTGCGACGTTTCCTTCCACTTCGATGACGTATTCATTACGGACATCTTTGACCAGATCGGAATGATTCTCGTCAAAGGTGATCTGTGTGATCCCGTAACGGTCTCTCAGATCGATGAAAACGATGGAACCGAGGTTCCTTCTCTTGGCGACCCAGCCGGCAAGCTTTACATGTTTTCCTTCGTCGCTTTTTCTTAATTCTCCGCAAGTATGATCTCTATTCATAATAATCCTCCATCAGCTGATCGAGACGATCGACCAGTTCTTCTCTTTTAACAGTCTCCTGAGCTTTGGTCAAAGTATCTTTCAAAGTGATCACATCATCTTTGACTTCATCTTCGCCGATGATCAGCACGAACCTCGCATTTTTTCTTTCGGAAGCACGGAACTGCGCCTTCAAAGAACGGCGGTAATAATCCATCTCGGTCGAGAAGGAATTGGACCGTAGCTCTTCCGCTACCGCAAAGGCATAGTCGGGATCCCTGTTGAGGTTGATGACGTAGCAGTCCAGCGACTTCTTGATATCGAAGACCTCTTCCGCTTCGCACAAGATCATCAAACGTTCGACACCGATCGCAAAACCGATGCCGCTCATCTGCGGACCGCCCATCTCCTTGACCAGATCATCGTATCTGCCGCCGCCGAAGATCGTGGCTTGCGAACCGGATGCTTCATTGGTGGAAACGACTTCAAAAACGGTATCCGTATAATAATCCAGACCTCTGACCAGACGGTCGTCGATCTCATACGGCACGCCGAGGACATCCAGATAATGCCTGACGTCTTCAAAGTACTTTGCGGAAGCATCGGTAAGGCGCATCTTCGGTGCGTTTTTGACGATATCCGCTTCTCTGTCGATCTTACAGTCAAGGATACGCAGAGGGTTCTTTTCCAGACGGTTCTGACAGTCGTAACAGAGTTCTTCCTTATGCGGTGCGAAGTAATCGATCAGGTCTTTCTTATAGCCCAATCGCGACTCGCTGTCGCCCAAGGTGTTGATGAGCACCTTCACCGATTCCAGGCCTAAAGTCTTGATGAAAAAAAATCCCAAGGCGATGACTTCGGCGTCGATCAGAGGATCTTTTTCGCCCAGACACTCCACACCCATCTGAGTGAACTGTCTCTGTCTGCCCTTCTGCGGACGCTCGTGGCGGAACATCTCCTCGATATAACCGAGCTTGACCGGAAATTCGCTTGACGCATACATCTTGTTTTCGACGAAACTGCGGATGACACCGGCCGTCCCTTCCGGACGCAGCGTCAGAGAATCCTTGCCGTTCGGCGAAAAAGTGTACATCTCTTTGGTGACCATATCGGATGTATCGTTTTCCTTCTGAAACACACCGGTATATTCAAAGACCGGCGTCTTGATCTCCGAATAGCCATAGAGATTGAGGAACTGACGGAACAAGTCCGCCAGCATGTTGAAACGGACCATCTGATCCGGCAGCAGATCATAAGTCCCTTTGACTGTCTGATACGGCATAATCCCTCCTTTTAAAATAAAAACGTCCTGTCTAAGGACGTATTAACGCGGTGCCACCTTAGTTCATATCAAAGATATGCCCTTTGTGCTTTAACGCTGCTTCAGCGGCCTGTTTTGCAGGCATCAAGGAAGTGTCCCTCACAGTCCCGGATGAAGCCTTGCACCAAACGCCACTCGCTGAGAAACGGAACCGTAAATAATTTTCCTTATTGACAAAGAAATTCTAGCATTATTTGATGGCTCTTTCAACCGAAATAACGCTTTCCACCTTGCGCAGATTCGCCATGATGTTCTCAAGATGCTCCAGGTCATTGACCATGAACGACATTGATGTCGTCGCCGACAGATCCTCGGCATTGGCTTGCGAATTGACTGCGGTCAGGTTGGCCTTATACTGAGCAACGACCGTGACCAGGTCGGTCAGAAGATAAGAACGGTCTTTGGAAAAGATCTTGATGGATGCTTCATATTTGATATCCGGCTTCTGCGGATCCCACTCCACATCGATCAGGCGCCGCTCATTGGCGATATTCGGGCAGTCGGCCCGATGGACCTTGATGCCCTGCCCTTTGGAAACGAAACCGACGATCTTGTCTCCGTAAACAGGTGAGCAGCACGGAGAGATGTTGATCTTCATCGATGACACGCCTTTGACCATGATACCGGTCTTGGAAACGAAATGATTCTTTTCGGAATTTTTCTTGGTGATCTTTTCCAGATAAGAAAGATCGAGCTCCTTCTTGCCCAGCTTGGTCAGCTTCTCGATGACCGCGATCGGGCTCATCGACTTGCATCCGATGGCATACAGAAGATCGTTGGCGTTCGACTGCTGGAAGGTCCCGGCGACCTTGTCGAGCTTCTTGGTATCAAAAAATTCCTCGACATCAAGATCGTGTTTCTTGAGCTCATCCTTCAGCATCGTCTCGCCCAGACGGATGAACTCTTCCTTATCTTCCATCTCCTTCTTCAGGAAAAACGCTTTGATCTTGTTTCTGGCGTGATTGGTCTTGACGATCTTGAGCCAGTCTTCCGAAGGAGAAGAATTCTTATTTGTACGAAGTTCCACGACATCGCCGGTCTTTAACGGCGTGTTCAAAGGGACCAGAACACCGTTGACCAAGGCACCGACGGTCTGATTGCCGACTTCCGTGTGGATACGGTAGGCAAAATCGATCGGCGTCGCACCGGCGGCCAGGTCGATGATACGGCCTCTCGGAGTCATACAGTAGATATTGGCATTGAAGACATCGTGAGTGATGTCGTTCATATAATCCTTGGCATCGGCATCCGTATTCTCTTCAAATGCCTTGAGCCAGTTGAGTTCTTCGATCAGCTTCTTCTGCGAACGGGTCTTGCCTTCCTTATAGGACCAGTGGGCAGCGATACCTCTCTCGGCGATCTCATCCATCTCTTCGGTACGGATCTGCACCTCATAGATACGGCCGTCCGGACCGACGATCGTCGTATGCAGAGACTGGTACAGGTTCATCTTCGGCATGGCGATGTAGTCTTTCAGACGTCCGGGGATCGGACGGTAGACGGCATGGATATAGCCCAGGATCTCGTAGCAGTTGGTCTCGGTCTTGGTGACGATGCGGATCGCAAGCAGATCGAGGATCTCATCGAAACGCTTGTTCTTGGTGACCATCTTCTTGTTGATCGAATACAGATGCTTGGAGCGTCCGAAGATGCGGAACGGGATATTGTGCATCTCCAAAACGATCGAAATGTCTTCGATCATCAATTCGATCTGCTGGTCACGTTCCGACTTCTTGGATTCCACGAGCTTCGCGATCTCGTGGTACTTCTCATTGTCGAGATAATAGAACGACAGGTCTTCCAGTTCGTTCTTGATCTCCGCGATACCCAAACGGTGAGCGATCGGCGCATAGACATCCAGTGTTTCTCTGGCGATCCGCTTCTGCTTCTCGGGAGCCAGATATTGCAATGTGCGCATGTTATGAAGACGGTCGACCAGTTTTACCAGGATGACGCGCACGTCTTTTGCCATGGCGATCAGGATCTTGCGGTGATTGACCGCCTGATATTCTTTTTCATCGGTGAATTTCAGATTGGAGATCTTGGTGACGGCTTCGACCATCTCATAGATCTCTTCACCGAACTCTGCGACGAACTCTTCTTTCGTCACGCCGCAGTCTTCGATCACATCGTGCAATAAGCCCGCACAGATCGTATAAGGATCGCTCTTGAGCTTGGCCAGCTCATAAGCGACATTGAGACAATGAACAAAATACGGCTCTCCGGAAGAGCGTTTCTGATCCTTATGTTTCTCAAAGGCATAATCGTAGGCCTTGTCGATCAGAGCCAGTAACTCAGGATTCTTGATGTACGAATCGATCTGGTCATAGAGCTCTTTTTTTGTACTGATCAGGTCTTTCATTCAGCGTCCCTCATCTAAAAACCGAAGCAAAGCTTCGATCTTTTTAATATTTCATCAGAGTGAAGACATCGTAACCGGTAAGCTTTTCTCTGCCGCCCAGTCCTTCCAATTCAATAAGGAAAGCGCAGCCGACGACTTCACCGCCCAGCTGTTCGACCATCTTGGCCGTAGCCTCCACCGTTCCACCGGTCGCCAGCAGGTCATCGATGATCAAAACTTTCTGACCCGGCTTGATCGCATCCGCGTGGATGTGCAGTTCGTTGGAACCGTATTCCAGATCATATTTATAGGAGATCGTCTTCCTGGGAAGCTTGCCCGGTTTCCTGACCGGAACAAAACCGATCTTCAGTTCATGTGCTACAGGACATCCGAAAATGAAACCTCTGGATTCCGGTCCGGCAATGACTTGCGCACCGATCTTCTTTGCGTAATCGATCAGCTTTTCGCATGCTTCATGAAAAGCTTCGCCGTCAGCCATCAAAGGAGTGATATCGCGGAACAAGACACCTTCCTGCGGAAAATCGGGGATCGACGCAACATAATCTTTCAAATTCATAATTTAGTCTCCTTAAACACAAATAAATTATAGTAAAACTAGATCAAATCTTCAATTACGAAGGACACTCTGTCATTTCGATATGTATCCTTTTTGACGCTGCCGATCGCCATGGAAAACGGTTTGTCCTTCATGGCCGTATGAAAACAGATCGCTTCGAGCTTTTCGTTGACCGTATATTTGGGATACATGCCCCGGATCATATATTTTTTCGTATAAGAAAAATCTTCGATGCAGAAAAGCGGTTCCTCAAAGCCCTGACCGAACGGTTTCAGATCATCCAGTTCTTCGATCAGTGCAGTATCATAACTTTCCGCAGGCCGGCAGATGACATCCTTGAAGACCTCCTGCGAAACGACTTTCTTTTCTTTCATATCCTTAAGAAAAGTCTCATATCTGTCTATTCCGATCGACAGGCCGACGGCTTGCGCATGGCCGCCGAATGCGGAAAACAGATGGCTCTCATCTTTTAACAGACTGTAAAGGTCAAAACCTTTCGGTGCCCTTCCCGACCCCTTCAGCAAGCCATCGCTCTCGCACAGGATTATCACCGGTTTTCCGAGATCGTTCATCAGCCGGTTGGCGATCAGTCCGCAAAGCCCTTCCTTGAAAGCATCGGAAGAAACGATGATGATCTGTTTTGAAGGATCGCACAGACGTTCCGCAAGTGATGCCATCTCCTTGGTCAGCTGTTTGCGGGTCGTATTGATCTGTTCGATCTTCGGAAGATAGGCTGCGGCTTCCTTACGGTCGGAAAGCAGATATCTCACGACATAATTGACGTTCAGCGCATCATCCATCCGGGAAACGGCATTGATCTTCGGGATCACGTCGTAAGACAAAGTCTCGTAGTCGATCTTCTTGTTTCCGGTCAGATAAGCGATCGCGGGAAATGGTTTTTCATTCAGCAAGGCGATGCACTTTTTCAGCAGATACCGGTTATATCCCAGAACGCTCACCATGTCCGCCAGTGTTGCCAGACCGCCGTAGACCATAGAAACTTCGTCTGCTCGAAACGACTGGCTCAGAAGACAGCACAGTCCCGAAGCGCACATATCCGCATGCCGTTCATCAAAAAGGACGGGATGCAGGTAGGCATCGCACTCCGGTTCCTCGCTGAATTCGTGGTGATCGATGACCAGTGTGATCAGGCCGAGCGACCTGGCATAGGAGAGCGCCTCATTGGCGACGATGCCGTTGTCGACGCAAAGCAGGACATCGAAGCGATGCTCGAAGGCCGTATCGACGATCCTCTTATTGAGACCGTAACCTTCCCTGCTGCGGGAAGGAATATAGTAATTGGAAGCGATCTGCAGATCTTTGAACAGCTTCGAAATGATGGCCGTCGCGCAGATCCCGTCGCAGTCATAATCGCCGACAATAAAAAATCTCTTATCCTTATAAGATAAAAGAGTCTTTTTGAATTCATTCAATACGGGTATGTCTTCATCGGCCGGAAAACCGGAAACATCCAGATCGTCAATCGAAACCTGATTGATCCGGCAGACCGTTTCGATCAAAGAGGAAACATCCTTATGAAAACGGTAGTTCATAGCGTATGCAAGGCAATGAACAGGCCGATCAGCGAAAGAAGGATCTGCAAAGCGTAGAAAGAAAGGACGATCTTGTTTTCTTTATGTCCCTTGATGACGAAAGCATAATGGATCGGCGTATAAGAGAAGACCCGCTTATGGAAAAGTCTCACGGACAGCTGCTGAAGGACGACGCAGAACATTTCAATGACAAAGACACCGCCGATAAAAAACAAGGCGACGGTCTTGTCCAGAACGATGCCCAGACAGGCGAATAAAGCTCCTAAGGCAAGCGAACCGCTGTCGCCCATGAAGATCTTCGCCGGATGGAAATTGAAGCGCAGATAGCCGATCAGACCGCCTAAAACGCAGATCAGAAAGATACCGATATACGTGTATCCAGCTTTGAAGCTCAGATAAACGAACGGCAATAAGGCAAAGAACGAAACGCCTGCGCAGAGGCCGTCCATACCGTCAGTGAAGTTCACCGCATTGGCTTCTGCCATATATAAAAGGACCATGAATGCCGCAAATAAGATCCAATGGATCTGTATCCCGGCATTGATGAACGGGATCGTGACCTGCATCGGAATGATATCGCGGTAGGCAAAGAATAAAAATGACGTATAGACGAATTCCATGATCAGTCTGGTCTTCGGTGAAAGGCCTTCGTTGGATTGGGAACGGATGACCAGTGCATCATCGATGAAACCGACGGAACAGAAAAGGATATAGGACAGGATGACGAACTGTGTCCTGGAATCAAGCAGTCCTTTGAAACAAAGGATCGCAAAGACAATGATCGGTATCACAACGAACAGCAGACCGCCCATGATCGGCGTCTTGCCCTTCTCTTTGAATTCTTTCAATGCATATTCGGATGTGACCTGATTGATGTTCCGGTACTTCAGGAAAGCGATGAATCTCGGCATCGCCAGAAGCATCAGCAATACGGAACATAACATACCGCATAAAGATAATAACAGTGTATTCATACCTGACTATTATACACCATTCCCCTCATTTGGCTCAGAAAGTTCAGGATTTTCCCCGTCGGACGATTCTTTTGTTTCTTCCGGATAATTGATCTCCCGGAAACGGACGATGATCTCTTTGCTTGGATCGGCGATGCTGCCGGGCGAGACCGACTGTTCGTAAGCGACGCCGAAGCCTTCCATCTTCATCGGAATATGCGAAAGGTTCCAGAAATCGATGACGTCTTTTCTGGTCCAGCCGGTGAAATCCGGTACCGTCATGCTGCTGCCGTCAGTCAGCAAGAAGACTTTCTGATATGTGTAGACATCTTCCCCTTCTTTCGGCAGCTGGCCGATGACATGGGGACCGTCGAAGATCTCGACCGTCTCAAGACCAAGTTCACTTAAAACCTGCTTCGCATCGGAAACGTTCTTACTCAGAAGGTTCGGCATATCATAACGTTCGATGTATTTGACATCCGGATCATTCTCATCTTCGCTGATGATCAGGTTCTCCAAAAGCGCGATACGGTCGATCAGATCCGGGATCGGTTTGATCTCGTAGTTGTAATAAACGGTCTCCGGTGAGACATAGGCAAAATAGACCATGTACTGCGGATCTTCATACGGGAATCCCAGCATGCAGGAGATGATGTTCTGATCTTCCGCATAACCGCCGTCCAACGGGATCTCGGAAGTTCCGGTCTTGCCCATCACTTCCACCGTCTTTGCGGCATAGTGACGGCAGGTACCGTCAGGCTCCGCTACGACGCGCCGTAAAAGATCCTGCATCTGTTTGGCCGTCGATTTGGAGATCGGATTGGAAACGACTTTCCTGCTTCCCTGGTAGACGACCGTATTGGTGTTGGGATCCACGATCTTTTCGATCAGATAAGGTTTGATCATTTCCCCGTTGCCGAAGATCGCTGTATATGTCTGTAACAGCTGCAGCATCGTCGTCGACGAGCCCTGACCGTAAGTCGCCGTGATATCGTCGACCGGAGAAAGACCGTAGTTGGTATAGCCCGGCACCTCATCGATGCCGTCGGTATTCACTTTCTGATAAAGATGGTATCTATCAAGATACTCCTTATATCTATCGACGCCGACGTATTGGGAGAGAAGAGTTGCCGTTGCAACGTTGCTCGAATAGATGAGACCGTAATCCAAAGGGATGATGCCCCAGTCGAGCCTGGATACGTTGTAGATGCATCCGAGCTGATCGCCCGCATAGGTCCTGCCGCTGCTTGCCGTATAACAGTAAGGAGAGGAATCAAAACCCGTGTCACCGTCATAGACTCCCAAATCCATTGCCGCCGAATAGATGACCGACTTCATGACGGAACCCGGTTCATAAGCCAATTGCGAACCGTAATTGACCTGGACATCATCGGCAGATAAGGAATTCGGATCAAACGACGGCGTCTGCCCCCACGCCAGGATCTTGCCGGTCTTGATTTCGACTACGGCCGCCCAGGCTCTGGAGGCATTCTTCGCTTCCATCGTCGTGTTGAGTGCTGAATTGAGAGCTTCCTGGATCGAAAGATCGAGCGTCAGATACACATCGTAGCCGTTCACAGCGTTCAAAGTTTCTTCGAACATCCCCGGCAGGATGAAACCGTGCTTGTCTCTCTGATAGGAATGATAGCCATCCGTACCGGAAAGCTCATCATTCAGATATGACTCGATCCCCAGTTTTCCTATCAGTTTTCCCGTATTGTCGGATTGGGCAAAACCGACTAACTGCGGGGAAAACATCTCGCCGTAAGGGTAATAGCGCTTATAGGAATTGCGGAAATCGATCCCATGCAGACCTTCGATCGCTTCGATCTGATTCTTCTGATCTTCGGAAAGATTGCGGCCCATAGCTCCCAGCTCGATCTGATACAGACCGGTATTGGAGACTAAGATGTCGTAGATCTCGGAAGCATCCATGCCGAGGATCGGTGCGAGAGCCTGTGCCGTGAAGGAAGGATTGTCGACATAGGCGACCTCGTCCGAACTTGACAGTCTGTCCGGATCCAGATAACAGATGATATCGAAAGTCTTGACATCCTGTGCAACGATACTGCCGCTGCATTCATAGATATTGCCTCTTGAGGCAAAGATCTTCTCTTCCACATTGGATACCGACTGAACGTAATCCACAAGGGAAGTGTTGGAACGGATATGCAGCTTGGCGATCGTAACCAAAAAAACGTTGACGGTCACCAGAAGTGCGACCCCCAACATTAAAAAATATAGAAAACGAAGTTTATTATTACTTCGTTTCATTGTTTATTCTTCTCCCGATACGGAAATGATGTTATCAGAGACCTGGTCGAGATTTGCCGCAGTCGCTGCGGCAAAGACCCGTTCCTTGTTTTCCAGATTCGAGATCTCATATGTCAGAGACTGATTCTGGCTCTTCAGGGCGGAAAGCTCTTCATTCATCGTCTGGATCTTCATCGTGAGCCTGGTGTTCATCGTATTTACGAGCAGACTGCTTGCCAGCCATGCAAACAAAGAGAACGTGAAAAGAACGATCGCGATACCGTTGAAACTGAGTCTTCTTCTTTTCTTTCTAACTATCTTTGCCATATGCTTTCTTTATCCCTCTTAAAATCGCACTCTTTGAACGCCGGTTGTTCTCGACTTCTTCTTCAGTCGCCTTCACACCGCGGTTCAGCAACACATAATCCGCTTTTTTGACCTCTTCCGGCCGCAAAGCGATCCGCTTGTCATCCTCTGCCGTCGTCAGCGCTTTGAACTTGTGCTTGACCAGCCTGTCTTCCAGCGAATGGAACGTGATGATGACGAGTCTGCCCCCTGTCTTCAGGATCGGATCGAAGCTGTCCAGAAATTCCTTCAAGGAATCCAGTTCGTGATTGACTTCGATGCGGATCGCCTGAAAACTCTGTTTTGCCGGATGCCCTTTTTTGGAAAGGACCTTTGCCGGAAGTGCACTCTTGATGACTTCCACCAGCTGCAAAGTCGTTTCGATCGGTCGGCTTTCCACGATCTTGGAAGCGATCCTGGAAGCGTTTCTTTCTTCACCGTAGTTCCAAAGGACTCTCTGCAGATCTTCCTTTGAATAATGATTGACGACATCGTATGCGCTTAACTTATCGTCCTTGTTCATGCGCATATCCAGCGGTCCGTCATAGCGGTAGGAGAATCCCCTTTCCGCTTCATCGAACTGCGGCGAAGACACGCCCAGATCGAGCAATATCCCGTCAACTTCTTTGACATAGTTCCCCATGTTTTTGAAGTTGTCATGGATGAAGGTCACATTGTCAAATTCCTTAAGCAGCTTCCTGGATTCTTCGATCGCTTCTTCATCAAGATCGAAGCAGTAAAGATGACCGCTTTTCAGTTTTTCCAGGATCCTTCTGGTATGGCCGCCTCTGCCCAGCGTTCCGTCGACATAGATCCCGTCTTCTTTGACATCCAGAAGCTTTAACGTCTCTTCCGGCATGACGGAAACATGGCTACTCATTGTTCAGCAGATCGCTCAGGTTTTCAGCCACTTCCTCAAAATTCTCGGAAGCATCCTGATAATACGCATCCCATGTCGCCTTGTCCCAGATCTCGATATGATCATTGGCACCGATCACGACACATTCCTTGGCGATATTGACAGGTCTTGCCAGGAACGAAGGGATCTGTATCCTTCCCTGATTGTCGAGCGTACATTCGCTGGCGGTGCTGGTCAGCATACGGATATACTGACGGGCTGCCTTCTTGGTCGTCGGAAGCTTATTGACTTCTTCGAACAGCTTTTCCCACTGCTGTAAAGAGTAGATGGTCAGACATCCGTCGAGACCTCTGGCCAGGATAAAAGATGTATGAAGTTCATCTCTGAACTTGCCGGGAATGACGATCCTTCCTTTTGCATCCAGATTATGCTGGTACTCACCTATGAACATCTCCCACTTTTACCCACATTAAGCCACTTTCTACCACTATTATTTCATTTCACGGGTCAAAAGTAAAGGATTTATGAATGAAAAAAATAAGAAAAAAGCGCAGGGATCTCCTGCGCTTCGATCAGCTTGAAACCAATTAAAATAGAGCCGGAACGATGCGCTCTTCCGGCTTCAAAACAATAAAAAAAGAAGAATATGCTTCTTCTTTGTTTAACTACTTCGCGCCGCAGTTAGGGCAAACACGATGAGCCAGCTTGTATTCACCGCAAGATGGGCATTTGACCATCGTCGGTGGCATTAATTTATAATGTGTTCTTCTTTTTGCTTTACGTGTCTTCGAATTTCTTCTCTGTTGAACAGCCATTTTTAATCATCCTCCTCGAATCTGTACTCTTTCAGCTTCTGTAAGCGCGGATCTATCTCGTCTTTTCGGGACGCTTCATAGTCCTCTTCAGATACGAAAGACCAACCATCCCCTCTAGAATACTCTATTTTTTCTGTTTTGACAACTTTTATCGGAACTTCCGGCATGACGATATAAAGCAGGATATCTTCGATCTGCCGGTCGCCGTCCAAAAGGAAGCCTTCCTCTTGCGGATCATGGATGACCTTGTCATCGTCGGACAGATCAAAAGGCACATAAACGTCTTCCAAGGAGATCGCACAAGGACACACCATATCCCCCTCAATGTGATAGCTGACCCGCAGTTCATCGGCAGCATCATAATAGAACACGATCTCTCCCGTCACGTTTTCAAGCCTGCGCAAAAAAACATTATCCTGTACTTCGTAAGAAACGATGTTGACAGGATAGCATTTCTCGTCGGCAATGTTGAACAGATCTTTGAGATAGATTTTCACAGTCCTATTATATAATAATCATGTGAAAAGAACAGGCATAATCGTCGAATACAATCCGTTCCATAACGGTCATAAATATCATATCGAAAAGACCAAAGAGATCTCTCATCCCGATGTGCTGATCGCCTGCATGTCAGGCAATTTCAACCAGCGCGGAGACATCTCGATCATCGATAAATACGAGAAGACGAAAGCCGCCTTGAACCATGGCGTGGACCTTGTCATCGAGCTTCCCTTCTTATGTACCTGTCAGAATGCCTACGTCTTCGGCAGAAGCGCCGTCCGGCTTTTGAACAGGCTCGGCATCGATGAACTCGTCTTCGGATCCGAGACCGGCAATCTCGAAGAACTGCAGAAATATGCCGATCTTGAGATCGATATCACAAGGCTCAAGGAGCTGATGCATGACGGCAATTCCTATCCCAAGTCCTATGGCCTGCTTGCCGGTTCTCTGTATCCCAACGACCTGCTGGCAGTGGCCTACCTCAAGGCGTTGAAAGGCACTTCCATCCGGCCGCTGTGCATACAGCGCAGCAACGATTATCACTCTGAGAAACTTCAGGTCATCGCATCCGCCACCGCGATCCGGAAGGCTCTGCTCAACGGCAAGGACGTATCGATGGCGACCGACATCGAATTCAAAGAGCCTTTGTTCAACAAAGACCTGTATCCTTATATACGCAAGCTTCTGTTCACGATGGATAAGGAAGAGCTCTCGCAGATCTTCCTGATGTCGGAAGGCATCGAGAATCTGCTGAAACAAAACGCGCTGCATCATGACGACTACGAAGGCTTCGTGAACGCTTCGATCTCCCGCCGTTATACCCGGTCCCGCATACAGCGGATCCTCTTACAGCTTTGTCTTCATATCACGAAGAAAGAAGCCGAAGGTCTTGAAGATCCGGACTACATCCGCGTCTTGGGTTTCAACGACAAAGGCAGGAAACTGCTCAAAGATCTGAAAGGAGATCTTGAAATCGTCACTTTGTTCAAGAACACTCCCGAACCTTATAAACAGATCGAACTCAAAAGCGATCTGCTCTATGCTTCCCTTTTGAAGGACCCGAGCGCTTATATCAAGCGGCAGCTACAGGGACCGGTCATTTTCGAAGATGAGTCGTGACCTTCCTTAAGGATCTTTCGAGATGATATTCAAAGGAGAAAACTCTATGAAAAAGATCATCATCCTGTTCATCCTGCTCATGAGCCTTTCGGGATGCAGCAAAGAAGAACTCATCGAGATCGTGCAAGACAAGATACCTTCCTCTCAGGAAGGCTATGAAGAACTGTTTTCTTCCCTTCCCGATGACCCGCAGACACGGGAAGACATCTTCGTCATCACAAACGGCGGGCTCTTGCACAAAGAGGTCTGGGACAGTTTCTACGATCATGTTTCCAACGGACAAAACGATCAGATCCTCATCGCCCGCTATACGATCGAAGGCGACGTGATCTATGAGCTGCTGATCTGCGAAAACGGCGGCTTCGCCTTATACAGCGACAACAGCCGGGATGCCTATGCTTCCGCACCGGTACAGGACGTTTTCGGGAAGTATCTGTATTATTATGAGACACAGTTCAGTGAAACGGCAGATTCCTCAGACCGGATCTTCTTGCGGCGTTTCTGTTTCCTGAGCGATACTCATTTTGAGACGGAAGACGAATTTGAAAAAGCCCTTGAAGAAAACCGGGAAGGAAAACGATCCGATCTTTCTCTGGTCTGGTCCGATGAAGAGCCCCTCAAAAAAGGATAAACATGATAAAAGCGACGGAACACCGTCGCTTTTCAAATCGTTTTATTCAGTTCATTACATCTCGACGTTATGGTAGACTTCCTGAACATCTTCGACCTGGTCGAGATTGTCGAGAAGTCTCTGCCACATTTCTTTGTCATGTTCATCGGTCAATGTGACATATTCCTGCGGCAGCATCTTGATCGCACAGACGGAATACTCGCAATCCGGGATCAAAGCGTCGATCGCTTCCTGGGCTTTGTGAAGGTCGCTCGGTACGACATAGACAGTCATCTCACCGTCTTCAACTTCGATATCATTGACATCGACATCCGCATTGATCAGGGTATCCAGCATCGTATCTTCATCTTCATATTTGAAGCTCAATACGCCAAGGTTATCGTAGTTGAAAGAGACCGAACCCTTGACACCCATCTTGCAGTGAGACTTGTTGAAACACTGGTTCATCGCAGCGACCGTTCTGTTGGAATTGTCCGTCAGGCAGTCGATGATGATCGTGGCAGCGCCGGGGCCGAAGCCTTCATATCTCAGAGAATCATAAGATTCGCCTGTTCCGCCTTTGGCCTTTTCGATCGCTCTTTTGATGACATCAGCAGGGACCTGGTTGGCTTTGGCTTCTTTGATCTTGGATCTTAATGCGAGGTTCATGTCCGGATCGGGAACGCCGGATTTTGCGGCAATATAGATCTCCTTGCCGTATCTTGAATAAACTTTTGATTTCATTGCGGCGGTCTTAGCCATTGCCGCAGCTCTTACTTCATGCGCTCTTCCCATAAATTCACCTCATTCAATAATTTTTACTTCTTTATTTTAATACGTTTCCCTGTATTTGCAAAATAATATGTTCATGAAAAAAGGCGTCTTTTCAGACGCCTTTATCGCTTATTTGCTGAGGACTTCTTTGACTAAAGCCGTGACCTCGGATTCGGTATGACATTTGACTGCCTTATTGGCAAGTTCTTCCATTTCCTTCTTGTTGAGGGAAGTGATGATCTTTCTGGTAGGAAGGATCTTGGAAGCGGACATGGAGAATTCATCCAAGCCCAGGCCGAGCAGTACCGGAGCAGCCATCGGATCGCCGCCCATCTCACCGCACATACCGCACCATCTGCCTTGTGAATGTGCACCGTCGATCGTCATCTTGACCAGTCTCAGGATCGCCGGGTTCAGCGGCTGATAGAGGTATGCGACCTTCTCGGACATTCTGTCGGCAGCCATAGAGTACTGGATCAGGTCATTGGTACCGATGGAGAAGAAGTCGGCGTATTTTGCGAATTCATCTGCCAGGACTGCGGAAGCCGGGATCTCGACCATCATACCGATCTCGATATTGTCGGATACGGCAACACCTTCCGCCTTGAGTTCTTCCTTCGTATCCAGGACGAACTGTTTTGCGGATCTGAACTCATCGATCGTCGCGATCATCGGGAACATGATCGCCAGCTTGCCGTAAACGGAAGCTCTCAATAATGCTCTGACTTGTGTCTTGAAGATATCTTTTCTGTCCAGGCACAGACGGATCGCACGGTAGCCTAAGAACGGGTTCATCTCAGGATCGAATTCAAAATATGGAAGCTTCTTGTCACCGCCGATATCCAAAGTCCTGACGACGACTCTCTTGCCTTCCGCTCTTTCCAGAACGACTTTATACGCATTGTACTGGTCTTCTTCAGTCGGGAAGTCATCCGTGGATTCCATGTAAAGGAATTCCGTACGGTACAGACCGACACCCTCCGCGCCGTTGGCGATGACATTGTCCATGTCTTTCGGAGAACCGATATTGGCGACCAGTTCGACCTGATGACCGTCGACCGTGATCGAAGGTTTGTCGAGAAGTACCTGTAAAGCTGCCTTTTCCTCAAGGAATTTCACGCGCTTCTCTTCATACTCCTTGAGTTCTTCTTCTGTCGGATTGATGATGACATCGCCTTCTTTGGCATCCAGGATGATCTTGTCACCGTGTTTGCAGGAAGACATGATGCCTGTGCAGCCGACGACAGCCGGAAGGCCCAAAGCGACCGCCATGATCGCCGCATGAGAAGTCTTGCCGCCGATCTCCGTAACGAAACCGAGCGAGTATTTTTTGTTCAGCTGAGCCGTATCGGACGGAGTCATCTCTTCCGCAACGATGATGACTTCCTCGTCGATCGCTGTCAGATCAGGAATAGTCAGACCGAGGATATTGCACAAGAGCCTGAAAGAAACATCCTTGATATCGGCGGCTCTTTCTTTGAAGTAGGCATCATCCATCGATTCAAACATGCCGACCATCATGTCGGAGACTGTTTTGGTCGCCTGATCCGCATTGGAACCGTCTTTGATCATGTTGATGATCTGATCCTTGTATTCAGGGTCTTGGACCATCATCAGGTGGGCATCAAAGATCGCCAGTTCTTCCGGAGCCAATGTTGCGCTGGCTCTTTCCTTGATCTGCTCGATGTCACTGATCGTCTTATTCAGTGCGTCTTCGAATACCTTGAGTTCAGCTTCCGTGTCTTTCTTTTCCGTAGAAATGACGATGTTCGGCTGCTCAAGCTTGTAGACTTTACCGATGGCAATACCAGCTGAAGTAGCTATTCCTTTTAAAAACATATTTTGTTATCCTCTCTTTATCTAGTTTAATTATACTTCCGTAAACAATTACAGACAACGCAGAAAGTTCATATAGGCGCGATTTCTGTGCCTGTAATACGAGGATGCGGAGAAGTAATCCAGATACCAGTTCCCACGTTTTCCTTCTATGACTTCTTTCTCAATGATGAAACGGTCATCTTCTTCGAGACTGTCTATGACGTTCTCGATATGGGTGATGATCTTGATGCCCGCCTCGATCTTCCGATAGTCATGACTGACAACGTTTCCCTGGACTTCATCCAGCAAAAGCTTGAAATCCCGGTAATTCCTCGATAACAATTCAATGTCACGTCTTTGTTTTTTGTTTCCGACCTCTTTCATATGCCCCCTTCTAGATCAAAGGTGCCGAAGCACCTTTGACCGAATGATACGTGATAATAACGACTCGACTGATTTATTCGCTGATCTCGATCAGGCCGTAGCCTCCTTCATTCCTCTTATAGACGACAGCCAGCTTCTCGGAATCCGCATCTTTGTAGATGAAGAAGGAATGTGACAGCATCTCCATACGCATGATCGCTTCGTCCAGGATCATCTCATCGGCATAGATCGTTTTCGTCCTGACCGGCGTATCGTTTTCTTCCTGGCCGGCTTCATAGAAGTTTTCCGCAAGAGAATCCTTGTGCCTTCTGGAAAGTCTGCCCTTCTGTCTTCTGATCTGATCTTCCAGTTTATCGATCGCCAGATCAACGGCTGTCGAGAAGTCCTGATGTACGACTTCCGACCTCATCAATCCGAGTTTGGTAGGAACGTTCACCTCAACTTTCAAAGCATCTCCGTGGATCTTTACGGTGACACGGGCACTTTGCGCCTCGTCAATGACAACGTATTTGTTGAGCTCGGAAAGTCTCTGTTCGATCTTTTCCCTCATCGTGTCATTCACAGTTACATTTTCACCATAAATAGCGAATTTCATAAGTCTTCCTCCTTTATATTTATTTAGACTCAAGCATGAGTTGAATCAGCCAACGGTAGACCAAAAACAATCCGTAAGCATCCAGGGAACAGTATTCCTTGAGATTCTCAACGATCTGTTTCCCCTTTTCCGCATCGGCACCGGCGATATCGCGCCAATTGAAGACCGCTTCCATTCCGTCATAGATATCCAGATCCTTATACGAATAATCCGAGCAGATATCCACGAGTTTCTTCAAAGAGAAATTTCCCTGCATCCGGACATCATAGACCAGACCTTCCGTGAACGGGACCGCCAGATCGACGAAACGGTCGACGATCTTCAATAAAGCATCCCGGTATTCCGGAAAGATCTGTGACAGCTCGATCAGCCGCAGGCATTCCGCACCTTGTGCGTTGTATGCCAGGATCGGACCGGATCCCGGAAGATATTCCAGCAAAGCCTCCACGAACTGCCTCCGGCAGTCCTGGGTCCCGACGAAAGTCCTGTGTTCCATGTGCCCTGCCTCATCGATGTAATACAAGGCAAATTCGAAGCAGACCACATCCATCGGACGCATCTTTTCATATACGGGGATCAGATAACGGTCCCACTCGAAATCGATGAACGAGATCGGCCGCCCGGAGATCTTGTCGAGCCAGGAACTCAGGGAATACCGGTCGATGAAGATCCCGCCGTTCCTCGACGCCATGACTTGCGCATATTGCGTCCTTGACCCTTCCAGCAGCTGCGGATCCGCATCTTTCAAGTGACGTATCCCCTCTTCATACATCCGGTTCTTATGCTGAGAAGAGACCAGCGTCAGTATGGAATCGTCCTCTTGCGCTTTTTCTTCCGGGAAACAACGTTCATAGTATTCGCACAAGCCGTTGAGCTTGCAGAAACGGCATTTTCGTGCCGGTATCTTTTCCGGATCGTAAGCCTCCATATCTGCTATATACCGATCGAAATCCACATCGGTTTCCTCGACGATCGCTTTGACGGAACGCCGTCCGAACCTGTTCTCGCAAAGAAACAGTTTTTTGGAGTCGAGCTTCCCTTCGTTGATGTAATCCGGGTTCAGGCGGATCACATAGATCTCATCGATCTTAATGCCGAGATCTTTCAGGACCTTCACACTGATCCGATAACCGAGCGTATCAAGTTCCTTGATCATGGAACCGTAATATATGAAATAAAGGTCGAATCCATCGCCCTTTTTGTGCATGAAAGGAATATTCACGCGCATCTCACCTTCAACGAAACGCGGATGAACGAACCATTCGTATTGATCTATACTTGAGAAAAACCTTTCACCGGGATCATTTCTGATTCCTTCATAGCATTCATCGATCCCGAAATAATCCTTCAGCAATTCAACGATGTTCTCATCAGAACGAAGATATGGTTTAAAAACGTTATTCTCGTCTTTACCGTAAAAGTAAAGCCGTTCACAACGCAGAAACTTTTTGATATCACTGATATGATACATATCTACCTCTGTCTATATTATATCGTATTTTTTCTTTGAATTGATACACCAGTATCTTGTTGGCATAAGAAAAGCACTCAGTCAGACACGAGTGCTTTTTGTTTAATTGTTCATTCTTCGATGATGCGGATCGATTCGATCACCGGCATCTCTTCTTCCTTGATGGTGCCGTTATTGTCGATCGGTTTTGCGTCTGCAGCGATCTTCTTAACGAGGTCAAGGCCTTCATAGACTTTGCCGAATGCAGCATACTGGCCGTCAAGCCAGTCGGCATCTCCGACCATTACGAAGAACTGGGAAGTAGCGGAATTCATATCTTTAGCTCTGGCCATCGACAATACGCCTTCCGTATGTTTCAGATCATTTTGAAAGCCGTTGGCAGAAAACTCCCCTTCAAGATGCCCGACCGTGCCGGAAGGATCGGCACCGCCCTGTATCATGAATCCATCAATGATCCTGTGGAAACGATTGTTGTCATAAAAGCCGTCATTCACCAGTGAAACGAAATTGGCAACCGTCTTAGGTGCGATATCTTCATACAATTCCGCTTTGAATGTGCCGTAGTCTTTTACCGTAACGGCAATCTTGACCACACTGCCTGCAGTCTCTGTTTCTGTGACTTGCGCTTCTTCTGTCTTTTTTGCACTGCAAGCACAAAGAGTTAAGATCAGGAACAGCAGCAGATACATCTTTACATTTTTCATAGCTGGTTTTCTTTATTCAATCATTCAGTATCTATTCAACGATCCAGCAGGCATACAGTTTCATGGAACCGTCGATCGGCGTCTGCATATCGAAGCGGTCTTCACAGCTTGCATGCCTGGAAAGACCATCAAAATGGTAACCTTCTCTGCTCGGTTCTTCGATTTCAATCAGATCGCCGTACATCAGTTTCTGTGAAGGGATCGGCGTACCGCCTTGTGAATCGAACTCGATCACAAAACCGCGATTGTTGAATCCGATCAGCAGGACCACAAACAAAGCTGCGATCAAACCGACAATGATGAAATCCAAAGTGCGTACAGAGATATGGATGTTTTTATAGATGTTATGCAAACTAAGAGGCGAAACATCCATTTCGCCTTTAGTTTGTTCTTTCAGTTTTTCTTTTTCGGTATCCGGCATTACTTCTTTGTCAGGTACTTACGCATATCGATCGCGCAGGCGATCAGGATGATCAAACCTTTGACGATATAGATCAGGTTGGCGTTGACGGAAAGGAAGTTCAATCCGGCAAAGATGACCTGCAGCAAAAGAACACCGATGATGACACCGGAGATCTTACCGGTACCACCGACAAATGATACGCCGCCGATGACACAGGCAGAGATCGCATCAGATTCATAGTTGAGACCGGTCGTCGCATTGGCGGAACCGACTCTGGCTGCATCGATGAAACCGGTGATCGCATACATCATTCCGGCAAGGGTGAAGACCATCATGATGGTCTTTTTGACATTGACACCGGAAACTTCTGCAGCAACTTTATTGGAACCGACAGCGAACATGTTCTTGCCGAATGTCGTCTTGTTCCATACGACCCACATAATCACCACAAAGCACAATGCATATAAGACATACATCGGTACGGAGACTGTTCCGATCTTGAACAGAGAACCGGTAACCAGTTTCTTATAAGAATCCGTCATACCGGACAGTGCCATGCCGTTATTGGTACCTAACATCATGTACATCAGGATCAAACCGTAGACGATCAATTGTGTGGACAGTGTGACGATATACGGGTGCAAGTCGAACTGGGCAACGCAGAATCCGTTGATCAGTCCGATCAGACCGCCGACACAAAGGATGATCAGCAGAACTACCGGGATCGGGAGAGGAGCCGTCATCGACGGAAAGATCTTATAGACTGTCGTCAGCAAGGAAGCCGTGATACAGGCACTCAGACCGACGATCTTGCCGGCAGAAATATCTGTACCGGCCAATACGATACATCCGGCGATACCCAGAGCCATCGGGAGCTTGGAAGCTGTCAGAGAGACGATATTGACGATCGAAGCCAATCCGAGGAATTTCGGCCTCTTGATCGAAACATAGATCACCAGTAAAGCAATGATGATGTACATTGCGTTATTCAACAGCAGATCCAGTATTTTTTTTCTATCAAATTTTTTCATGGATTATCCCCTTCATTTATACATATTTCGCAGCAAGCGTCATAATCTCTTCCTGATCGGTCGTTCTGGCATCGACTTCACCTGCAAGTCTTCCGCCCGACATGACCAAGATCCGGTCGCAGATACCGAGAAGCTCCGGCATTTCAGATGAGACGACGATGACACATTTGCCTTGCTTCGCCAGATCCAGGATCAGTTCATAGATCTCATACTTCGCACCGACGTCGATGCCTCGGGTCGGCTCATCCAGCAGCAACACCGTCGGTTCCGTCAGCAGCCATCTGGTCAGAATGACCTTCTGCTGATTACCGCCGGAAAGTGAACGGATCTGCGTTTTCTGTGAAGGCGTCTTGGTCTGCAGCTTATCGATGCCCCACTGCGTCGCTTCCGCCATCTTCTTGTCATCGAGGAACGGCCCGTTGAGATAACGCTTCAGAGAAGAAATCGTCGAGTTGGCCTGGATGTCTCTGACACCGAAGATGCCTGTTGCTCTTCTTTCTTCCGTAAGCATCGCAAAACCGTTCTTGATCGAATCGCGGGAATTGGCGTTCTTGATCGGCTTACCGTTCAAAAACAGTTCCCCGGATCTTCTCGTCGCAATGCCGAAGATGTTTTCAAGCAGTTCGGTTCTGCCTGAACCATCGAGTCCGGCAACACCGAGGACTTCTCCCTTACGGGCAGTAAAGGTGACATCGCTCAGTTTGGAGTATTCTGCCGTCAATCCTTTGACTTCCAGCAAAGGCTCGCCAACGACGTTGTCTTTCGGCGGATAGACATTGGTGATCTCACGGCCGACCATCAGTTTGATGATCTCGTTCATCGTGATATTCTTGGCATCCGCCGTCGTGATATACTTGCCATCGCGCATGATCGTGATTTCATCGGAGATACGAAGGATCTCATCCATTTTATGAGAGATGTAGATGATACCGCATCCTCTGTTTCTCAGGTCATTGATGATCCTGAAGAGGTGCTCAACTTCAACTTCCGTCAATGAGGAAGTCGGTTCATCGAAAACGATGACTTTTGCATTGTATGATACAGCCTTGGCGATCTCAACCATCTGGCGTTGAGATACCGGCATTTCTGACATAACTTTTTTCGGATCAACATCGATATTCAGACCCTTGAAGACGGACATCGTTTTTTCGTACATCTTCTTTTCCGAAACGAACGGAAGATTGTCCATCTTCGGAAAACGACCCAGCCACATGTTGTCCATGACATTTCTCTTCAAAGCCTGATTGAGCTCCTGATGGACCATGGCAACCCCATGTTCAAGAGCCTCCTTGGAATCTTTGAAATCGACTTCTTCGCCGTTCAGATAGATTTGGCCTTCATCTTTATGATAAACGCCGAAAAGACACTTCATCAGTGTCGATTTACCGGCACCGTTCTCGCCCATCAGGGCATGGACCGTTCCGGCCTTTACGTTCAAGCTGACATCATCCAGAGCTTTAACGCCCGGGAATGATTTGCTGATGTGTTCCATTTTTAATAGAACATTTGATTCGCTCATAGATAACCCTCCGCTAGAGTTCAATAGACAAATATGCAGTCACGAAAGCCGTGACTGCATATTCTTGTTCAGTAATTCTCGACTATTATCCGTTATAAGCAGAATAAGGGATATTTACTCTCCAAGTACCTTCGAGTTCGTATGCAGAGTTGATTCCGTCGAATGCACCTGCACCGTTCATGAAGTTGACAGCGATCGTCTTGACAGCATCAGCCATACCGACTGCATCCTGTTTGACAGTACCGGTCATAGAACCTTCATCGATCAGAGCAACAGCGAAGTCCATAGCGTCAACACCGAATACCGGAATGACTGTCTGACCCTGAGAAGGATCATTGTAACCATGGTTCTTTAAGGAAGCGACAGCACCCTGAGCCATATCATCGTTGTTGGCGATGACTAATTCGATCATGTTGCCGTTTGCTTCGTTGTACTGAGAGAGGATGGTCTCCATGTAGTCGTTCGCAGCAGCTGCGGACCAAGCACCATTCAAGTCTAACAGATACTTATCGGAGTTGTTCTCGTCATAGAATGCTAAAGCAGGTTTGCCGGCAGCTGTTAAGACTGCATCAGCGTCTTCAACACCATACTGCGTTCTGGCATCAGCTTCGAGGTTACCTTCCTGGCCCTTGAACATGACATAAGAGATCGTGCCATCGCCATTCAGGTCGAGAGCGTCATAGTTAGCTAAGACATAGTCACCGACCATCTTGCCTTCCATGTGACCGGCCTGTGTGTAGTCAGTACCGACATAAGCGGTCTTGTCATAAGAAGTAACGACACCTTCGGAAACGGAACGGTTGAAGAATACGACCGGCAGACCAGCTTCTTTCGCTGCATCTAAGATCGTCTTTGTAACGTCATCGTTGGATGCTTCGACCTGGTTGACAACTAAGACCTTAACGCCTTTAGCGATAGCAGTCTTGATCTGGTCAGTCTGAGTAGCCTGATCCGTATTTGCATCGTAGTGATAGTAAGAAACGCCTGCTGACTCAAACGCATCAGTCATAGCAGAACGAACACTGGAAAGATATGCGTCAGTATGGTTATACCAGAATACTGCAACATCTTCCGCATCGGAAGCCGGAGCTGCTTCACCGCCTTCGCCGCCGCCGTTGTTAGAACAACCGACAAGAGCGAAAACCATGAGAACAGCCAGCAATACACCTAAAAGCTTTTTCATTTTTTCCTCCTTAGGCACATGGCCTACAATTTAATTATAGAGAAAATGTAAACGATTACAAGCTAAAAAACTTCACAATTCTTTCACAATGCATAGCGCTTGACAGAAACGATTATTTACGATATAAGAAAATAAACCGATGCGAAAGAGTAAGTAAGACCGGACAATTCTTTCAAAGAGAGTCACAGAATGGTGAAATGTGATAAAGGATACCGATCCGAATGGACTTTCAAGGGCAAACAGAAACATTGAGGAGTATGGGCGACGAACTGATCCTTCGTAAGAGGATCCGCATATGATGGTATGCATGAGAGGATACGGGCGACCGTATCAAGCCGGGTGGCACCGCAGGAAGAATACATCCTGTCCCAGCAATTCAGGGACAGGATTTTATTTTGTCCGCGAGAGGTGAAAGATGAAAACAAACAAACGATGGCGTCCTTTCTGAAAACCGATAAACAAGAAACAAAAGTTAACAAAGAAGAAAGGAAAACAAAAAATGAAAAAAACAATCACGTTCATCACATGTCTCTTTATCCTTATCTGCCTGTGTGCCTGCAATGCACAGTCTGCAGACCAAGTACAATCCGAAGAAACGAAGGTCTCCTATACGATCGGCATCTGCAATTATGTCGATGATGCCTCGCTCAACCAGATCGTCGACAACATCCTGGCCGGGCTCAAAGAACTGAGCGAAGGAGACGATGTACAGATCGACATCTTATATGACAATGCCAACGCCGATGCGAACGTCATGGCACAGATCATCTCCAATTTTATTTCCAAAGACGTGGATCTGATGGTCGGCATCGCCACGCCGGTCGCTTTGAACATGCAGGCGATGACGCAGGACAATCCGATCCCGGTCATCTTTGCTGCCGTCTCCGATCCTTTGTCCTGTGGACTGGTCGAAAGCCTCGAACAGCCCGGTGCCAATATCTCGGGAACTTCCGATTTCCTCAATACGAAAAACGTCCTGCAGCTGATGATCGAACAAGATCCCGAGATCAGGAAAGTCGGTCTTTTATACGATGCTTCGCAAGATGCGTCGACCGGACCGATCAAAGAAGCCAAGGATTTCTTCCCTCAGGCGGGGATCACTTATGTCGAAAAGACCGGGACCAACGTCGATGAGATCAAACTGGCAGCCGCTTCTTTGATCGCCGAAGGCGTGCAAGCCGTCTTCACACCGACCGACAATACCGTCATGACGGCGGAACTGTCGATCTATGAACAGTTCCTGGACGCCGGCATCTTACACTATGCCGGAGCGGATTCCTTTGCCTTGAACGGTGCCTTTTTAGGCTATGGCGTCGATTATGCGCAGTTAGGAAGACAGACCGCGGAAATGGTCTACGAAGTCCTTTCCGGAAAAGCAGACATTTCCGAACTTCCGGTCAGGACGTTCGATAACGGCACCGCCACGCTCAACGAAGACGTGATCCGGACTTTGGGCATGGACCTGGACGTTTTGAAAAAAGCCTTCGGTCCTCTTTGTTCCGACATCAAGACCATCAAGACGGCAGAAGAGTTCGAATGATATGTCGGCACTGATCCTTACCACGATCGAGCTCTCCCTGATCGGTTCTCTGACCGTCCTGGGATTGTACCTGAGCTATACGGTCTTGAACATCTGTGATCTTTCCACGGACGGCTGCTTCACTTTAGGTGCCTGCGTCGGAGCTATGGTCGCTTTATCGGGACACCCACATCTCGCCATCATCGCCGCGATGATCGCCGGCATCTTCTCGGGATTGACGGTCTCGATCTTGCAGTGTTATTTCGGCATCAATTCGCTGCTGTCCGGGATCATCGTCAATACGGCTCTGTATTCGGTCAATATCGCAGTCATGGGAAATTCTTCCCTGGTCAATCTGAATAAAACGGTGACAGTCTACTCGATCGCAAAAGGTCTTCTGAGCGACACGCCCTTCTCCGCTTTCAGTTCCCTTTTGATCGAGATCTTCTTCGTCCTTGCGCTGATCGGCTTTCTGCTCTTTTTCTTAAAGACCCGCATCGGTCTGGCTGTCAAGGCGACGGGTGACAACCGGGTGATGGTCGAAGCTTCTTCAATCGATCCGCGCATCATCACGCTGATCGGACTAAGCATCGCCAACAGTTTCACTGCCTTATCCGGCTGTCTGCTTGCCTTGTCACAGAGATCCTGCAATATCGACATCGGAAGCGGCATGGTCACGATCGCTCTGGCATCTTTGCTGATCGGAAGGATCTTTTCCAAAGAAAGGAAGCTCACCGTTTCGCTGTTCTGCGCGGTCTTGGGCACTTTCATCTTCCGCAGCATCTATGCGCTCGCTTTGCGTCTGAACATGCCGGCATTCATGCTGAAACTGGTCTCTGCATTCATTGTTGCCCTGGCGATCAGTATCCCCTATCTGAGATCCAAACTGCCGCTCATCAAACGAAGAAGGATGCTGAAAAAGGAGGCCGCATGATCCAAGTCAGACATCTGAATAAAATATTCAACGAAAAGACGGTCAATGAAAAAAGAGCGATCGACGATCTGTCGCTCACGATCGATGACGGCGACTTCATCTGCATGATCGGCGCCAACGGATCGGGCAAATCGACCCTGCTGCAATGTCTGTCAGGTGCTTTGATCAGCGAATCGGGCAGTATCCTGATGGACGGAAAAGACATCACGCTGGATTCTCAGCACCGGCGTGCCGATCAGATCGGCCACCTGTTTCAGGACCCGCTGGCCGGAACGGCTCCGCACATGAGCGTCGAGGAAAACCTTTCACTGGCTGCCAAGACCGGAGGCTGGTTTTCTTTGATAAGCGATCACGACAGAGAACTGTTCAGGGAAAAACTGGCAAGTCTGGATATGGGTCTGGAAGACAAACTGGATGTCAATGTCGGGACTCTGTCCGGCGGCATGCGTCAGGCTCTGGCTTTAGTCATGAACACGATCCGAAGACCGAAGCTCCTCTTGCTGGATGAACATACGGCTGCCCTGGATCCGCAAAGTGCCGCGAAAGTGCTGGAACTGACGAAAAAGACTGTTGATGAGAATCAGCTGACCTGTATCATGGTCACTCACGATATGCAGACCGCCTTGGAACTCGGGAACCGCCTGATCATGATGCACGAAGGAAGGATCATCCTGGATCTGAACAAGGAAGAGAAAGAAAAACTGAGCGTTGAAGACCTGATCATGATGTTCCGCTCCAAAACGAAAGAAGATCTGTTCAATGATCGGATGCTTCTGTCATAAAAAATGCTTCGGAATGACCGAAGCATTTTTATTCTATTATTTTTTGCGATCAGATCAGAGTTTTTGTGCCGAACGGTCTGACTCTGACTTGCAGCAGGCAGTCCTCACCGAAAACCGAGGTCATCAGTTTGGAGATGCCTTCGACTTTATCTTCCGGTACGATCAGCTGTATCGTTCCTTCGAAACCGCCGCCGTGGACACGGTATGCCCCTTCGTCCCCGAGATACATGTCCGCCAGCGCAAGACCGATCGACAGAGACTGGGAATTGACACGGGAAGCCGGATAGACGTTCTGCAGGTATTCAAAGGAGGATCTGCCGGATTCTTTCATGAGATGCAAGAGCTTATCGATATCGTCGCTGCGGATCGCTTCTCTTTCCTGGACCGCCCTTGCGTCTTCATTGAAGAAATGAAGGGCTCGAAGCATTGCCCGGTCGTTATCGACTTTTTCACGGATCTCTTTGAAATCCGCAAGCAGTTTCTCCAGAGAAGAATCCGCCAGATAATCGACGCCGAGTTCTTTGGCGACACTTTTGATCTCGTTGGGAACTGCCGCATATTCATGAGACAGGTCGGAATGATCGCCCTTGGTGTTGACTAAGATCAGTTCATAGCCGTGATCCGAGAACGAGAAATCGAAGTTTTCAATGACCGGATCTTCCGGTCTGCGGAAATCGATCGTCACGAAACCGCCGACCGAGATCGCCATCTGATCGAGAAGACCGCTCGGTTTGCCGAAGTAGACGTTTTCGGCAAACTGGCCGATCTTGGCCCGCAGGATCGGATCGATCCTTCCCTCGTTGTATAAGGCGTTGAAGATCTCTACCAGCATCACTTCGAAACAAGCCGATGAAGAGATGCCCGAGCCGACCAGGACCCTTGATTCACACAAGGCATCGAAACCGCCGTAACGGTAACCCAAATTGTCCAGACGGAAGGCGACGCCGCGGATCAGTGCTTCCGAGGTGTTGACTTCTTCTTCCCGGACGGAGAGATCGTTCAGATCGACCGGCGTGATCCTGAAATCACCGTCACGATAGCGGACCGTGTTCTTGTCGTTGGCTTTGACGACTGCCAGGTTGTCGATGCTGAGTCCGGCAGCCACGACATGACCGTGCTGATGATCGGTATGATTGCCGCCGATCTCGGAACGGCCGGGTGAAGAGACGAAATGATAATCTCCGTCGCCGTATAATTCATACGCCTTGTCCAAGAGGCGCAGATATCTTTGTTTTTCCGAAGAAAGATCATCTTCACAGATGACCTTTTTCATTAGGGGATCGATCTCAGAGGAAACGATATACGCTTTCAGGTCTGCATAATTCATAAGCTTAACCTAAATGTGATCTTCCGATCATCGCTGCACCGAGAACGCCCGGTTCCGCAAGCTGTGCCTTCAGGATCGGAACATCGCGCATGGCTTCGTGAGCCATGGAACGGAAATATTCTTTAACTTTGGAAAAATAGATCGCTGAAGAATGAGAGCAGCCGCCGCCGATAACGAAGCAGTCCGGAGCACAGATCGCCGAGATCGCAGCCAGACAAGTCGCAAAATCTTTTGACATCTTGTCGACGATCGCCATTGCCACCTCGTTGCCTTCTCCCGCCAGCAGGAAGACCTTCCTTGCGGAATCGCCCTTCTCACCGATCAGATCTTTGCCGATCAATCCGAGTGCCGTACCGGAAGCAACGGTCTCGACGCCGCCTCTGTTGAGGTGGGCATAGACCGGATACTGTTTGGCATCCGGATCGACGATGACGTTGGCAACTTCACCCGCATAACCTTTGTGACCGGAGATGACCTTCCCGTCGATCACCAGAGCTCCGCCGATACCGGTCGAATGGGTAAGGAAGTAGACTTCATGATAGCCTCTGCCGGCACCCAGAACAGCTTCCGCCAGACCCGCCGCATTGGCATCGTTGTCCAGGAATACGGGGATCCCGGTCGCTTTCTGCATATTGTCCGCAAACGGATAACCTTCGCAGCCAGGGATATTGGTCGCCTGTGTGATGACGTTCCGCTCGCCGTCGACCGGTCCGGGGATCGCCAGGCCGATCGATCTGACATCGGAAAGATCGAACTGTTTCAGAAGATCAAGAATGTTTTCCTCGATCTTTTCCGGTCCTTCCAGACCATGAGACTGTGCGATGACATCCTGAACGATCCTGCCTTCATCATCCACTTTGGCGATCCTGACGTTGGTACCGCCTAAATCGATTCCTACATAATAATTCATTATATTTACCTCTTTTTCTTCATTATACCAAGCAGGTCGTAGTTTTGATACCCGTTGATCTCAACTTCGTAAAATTCTCCGATCTTGAGCTCCTCATCGCTTTTTACGTAGATGATGCCGTCGATCCCGTCAGGAGCCGACATATAACTTCTTGCCACATAACGGTCAAACAGCGATTCGTAACGTTCGATCAGAGCAGTATACGTCCTGCCCACCCTGCTTTCGTTCTTCTTTCTGACGATCTCCTGCTGTAAAGCCATGAGCTTCTCGTAACGCTCCTGTTTGACTTCTTCTTCGATCTGACCGTCCATATCGTAAGCCTTGGTGTCTTCTTCCGGTGAATATGTGAACGCACCTAAAGAATCGAAACCGACCTCTTCGACGAGCTTCAGCGTATCCTCGAACGTCTGATCCGTTTCATGCGGGAAACCGACGATCAGCGTCGTACGGATATAAGCATCTTTGAAGTACTTGCGTATCAAAGCGATCTTGTCTTTGATCAGCTGCACGCTGCCGCGGCGGTTCATCAGTTTTAAGATCTCATCGTTGCCGTATTGGATCGGAATATCGAAATACGGAAGCACCCTCTTGCATCGCGCCATCTGCTGCAGCAGGTCCTCTTCGATCTCATCGGGATACATATAAAGGATGCGGATCCAGGTGAACGGAAGTTTATCGAGCTCTCTTATCAGGTCTTTCAAAGCGAAATGCCCGTAGAGATCATGACCGTAATAGGTCGTGTCCTGGGCCACCACGTTGAGCTCTTTCACGCCGGAATCAAGAAGCTGTCCGGCTTGCGCAACATTGTCTTCGATCGGATGAGAGCGGCAATTCCCTCTGATCAAAGGGATCGCGCAATAGGAACAGCGGTTGTCGCAGCCGTCCGAGATCTTCAGATAGGCCGTATAAGAGCTGTTGGCCAGTTTGCGGTTTTTGCCGTATGTGTGAAGGAAACGGTGTCCGAACAGATCCGACAGGAGCTCCGGCAGTTTCGGATAGTCTTCGATCGGAACGAAAAGATCGACTTCCGGAAACTCCTCCCTGCATTCCTTCAGATAACGCTGCACGAAACAGCCGGTCACGATCAGCTTCTTCAGATTGTCTTTCTTGTATTCGGCGATCTCCAGGATCGTATCGATCGCTTCCTCTTTCGCCGATAAGATGAAACCGCAGGTATTGATCAGGATCACCTCACACTGTTTCAGATCGTATTCATACTCAAAAAACGGATCTTCAAAAAGACCGATGATGTTTTCGCTGTCCACCAGATTTTTGGCACAGCCAAGTGAAATAAAACCTACTTTCATATCAATTCACCAATTCCGTTAAATTATTAGCCCACTTATAACTATTGTATCGTTTTAAAGTCAGGATGAAACGGACGACCTGTTCCATCTGACACAGCAGCACCAGCAAGACCACGTCCTTCATACCGAGATACACTCCCGCAAAAGCGATCGGGATGCCGACGGCATACATGATCCCGGAGTCCAGCAGATTGTAGATCTTCGAATCTCCGCCCGCCTTCAAGGTGCAGAACATGACATAAGTGAAGACGCGCAGGAACGCCTTGAAGCCATAGACCGCCAGCATCTTTGAACACTGTGCGTGGATCAACGGATCCGAAATATGATACAGGCGTAAGAAGACCGGAGACATGGCGACCATGAACACCCATAAAGCCGCACCGACCGCAAAGGACAGTCCGAGATGATAACGCGATTCTTCTTTTGCCTGTTCGATCCTGCCCTCGCCCAAAAGCGTTCCGACGATGATCGAGACGGCCTCGCCATAGCCCCATACGGCAAACAAAGCAAGCGAAAGGATCTCCGAACTGACATAGATGACTTCCATCGAAGAGGATCCCAACATGCCGTAAGCCTTGTTGAACAAAGACTGTCCGAAGCCGAACAACATCTCGTTGAATGCGATCGGAAGGACTTTTCCAATGAACGGGATGACAAAACCCGAACGGAAAGAAAACATCTCTTTGATACCGGCCAGAAAGACCGGACGGTCATGCAAGGCATAAGCGACCGTCACGATGCAGCAGATCATCTCGCTGAGCAGTACCGCCATGCCCGCACCGGCCACACCTTTGTGCAGGATATAGATGAACACGTAATTGCACAAGATGTTGAGTACGACGTAGAACGTCGAGACGGCAAAGGCGACTTTGGTCTTATGCATCGCCTGGTACATGCTGCGAAAGGAAGTCGTGATGCACATGAAGATCAGTGAGATCATCACATAGCGCAGATACGTCCAGGAATACGGCATCAGGGCCTCATCATTGAGATAAAACAATAAGAGCTTATCGCCAAACAGGAACACGACGACGATCCAGAAAAATGCATTCAGCAAGGAAGACGCCAGGAAAAGTCCCTGCGTCCTGGCCATGTTCTTATAGTTTCCGGCACCGAAGAACTGTGCACCGAACAAGGCTGCTCCGGCTTCAAGGCCCCAGAGCAGATAATCGTGGAGATAGACGATGTTGTTGGCATTGCCCACAGCGGTGACCATGCCGATCGAAGAGACCATGATCGAACAGATGATCGAACGGCATGACAAAAGAAGCTGCGACAAAGCGCAGGGAAGCGCGATCCGATATACTTTTTTATAAAAATCCCCGTCTCCGATATAAGACCTGATGTTCATACTGTCAATATTATATAAGAAACAAGGCTATTCTGCCTTGTTCCTCTGTTTCTCTTTGTACCGTTCGAGACGTTCTTCCCTGATCTTGGACTGGATGAACTCTCTTCTTTTTCTGCGTTTGATCTTCTCGACCTGTGCCGTCTTCTTTTTCTTATAATTCGGTTTGACCTTCTCGTTTTTGCGGTAAAGGGTCTTGACGATCGCCTTCTCATCCGCATCGGGCTTGCTCAGCTTCTTTGCCGTCGGATTGTTGGCTTCCTTCCATGTCCCGCGTTTGAATTCCTTTGCCAGGAAATTGACGCCCTTCTTGTTCAAAGTGCGGACCGCATCCAGATCGCTTTCCTTGTAAAGCAGATAACAGGTGCCGTCTTTCTCATTGCGTCCGGTACGTCCTGCCCTGTGCATGTAAAACTGCAGCTGTTTGGGAAGGCCCATCGAGATGACATGGGAGATGCCGTCGATATCGATACCGCGGGAAGCGACATCCGATGCCACGACATATGTATATTTCTTGGCCTGCAGGTCCTTGATCGCCTTCTGCCGGCTGCGGGAATCAAGACCCCCGTGCAGCAGCAAGACTTTCACGCCCTTTTCTTTCAGATATTCATAGGTCTCATCCGCCTCATCTTTGGAATTGGCGAAGATCAGACAGACATAAGGCTTGAAACCCGGCAGGATATCGTAAACGACTTCCTTGTAATCCTTGTGCTTGCAGTTGACAAGGACATGGCTGATCCGCGGATCCCGCTTGCTGTCTTCCACCCGTACGATCTTCGGATTGTTCAGATACTTCTTTACGAAGACGTTGAGTTCTTCCGGGAAAGTCGCCGAGAAGCATAAGACCTGAGGATCCTTCACCATATGGGAGAAGACGATGTCGATGTCTTCCAAGAAACCGTATTCCAGCGTCATATCCGCTTCATCGATGACGAACATCTGCACAAAATCCACCCGCAGAGCATTGGAAACGAAAAGGTCTTTGATCCTGCCCGGCGTGCCGATGACGATGTGCGGCGTATTTTCCATCTTCGAGATCGACTTTTTCTTGTCCGTTCCCCCGGCCAGCAGCTGGATGCGCAGGTCTTCATAGACCTCCTTCATCAGCAGGCAGTTCTGATAGACCTGATAAGCCAGTTCCCTGGTCGGCAGCGAGATCAGCACCTGCGTCTTGTCGGAAACGGGATTGATCATTTCCATGATCGGGATCAGATAGGCGTGCGTCTTTCCGGTGCCGGTCTTGGATAAAGCGATCACGTCCTTATTGGACGAGGTGTATTTCAGTACCTCTTCCTGTACCTTTGTGAGCTCTTCAAAGCCGTTGAGTTCGATAAATCTTTTTGTCGTTTCTTTAAGCTTTCTGTTCATACGCATATATTTTAGCATACGATATAATGAACTTATGGAAATAAAAAAAGTCATTCCCAGCGGTTACTGCAAAGGCGTCGTCAATGCCATCCGTCTGGCCAAGAAGACGAAACAAGACAATCCGGGCAGCGACGTTTACATCTTGGGCATGCTGGTGCACAACTCTTTCGTCACCGAAGAGCTCTCGCAGCTCGGCATCGTCACCCTTGACGATTCCGGGACTTCCAAATCCGAGCTCCTGGATCGGATCGATCATGGCATCGTGATCTTTACGGCACATGGCATCTCCGATGCGATCAAACGCAAGGCGGTCGAAAAAGGACTGACTTATGTCGATGCGACCTGCGTCGATGTCTTAAAGACCCAGAACATCATCCGCAGCTATCTTGATGAAGGCTATGATGTCATCTACTTCGGCAAGCAAAAACATCCGGAAGCGGAAGCCGTCTTATCCATCTCAGAGAAGATCCACCTGGTCTGCGATGAAAAGATGCTCGATGAACTGAAGATCGACAACGATAAGATCTTCCTGACCAATCAGACGACGATGTCTTATCTTGAACTGCACGATCTGTTCGAACTGGTCCGAAAGAAGTATCCCGCTGTCGTCGTTGAGGAAGAGATCTGCAACGCCACCTCCTCCAGACAGAAGGCCATTTCCGATCTCAAAGACTGCGATGTCTTATATGTCGTCGGCGATGTCAAGTCCAACAACACCGCCAAACTCGTTGATATCGGAAAGAAGCACGGCATCAAAAAAGTCCTGCTGATACAGGACTATAAGGATATCGATCTCAAAGATACGGACGGTGCGGAAAACGTTTATGTGACTGCCGGAGCTTCGACTCCGCCCAAGCTGATCGAAGAAGTGATCGCTTATCTAAGGACGCAGCACGCTTAACAACTTGCGCAAAGAGATGTCCTTGATGCCGAAGATCTTCTGCGGCAGCCGCATCTTCACGGTGATTGCATAATAGATCCCCAGCATGATCAGTCCGAGAACGCCCATGATCATGATATCGGCGATCCTCGAGCTGTAATCAAACGGTATGAGGCTGTGCAAAGCGAAAGCCGGAAGGACCATGATCACAGATGCAATGAGCGTTTTGATGAAACGCCTCGTCGATCCTTTGATGTTGATCCCGAAGTTCCTTCGCAAGGAAAGGAAATACATGACGATCTGCATCAGATAATAGATGCCGGAAGAATAGATCATCCCGTAAGCACCGAACAGCGCGACCAGCGGGAAGAATGTGATCAGTTTTGCGATGAAGGAGACGATCAGTGTGATGATCGCCTCTTTTCTTAATTTCAGCGACATCATCATCGAAGAGAAGATCGGCGCGAGTGTCCCTAAGAAGATCTGAATGTTCGATACGGCAAAAAGCGATGCGCCGAGATCGAGGTTATGATTGCCGTACATGATGTAATAGATATCTCTGGCAAAAAAGATGAAGATCATGATCATCGGCACCAGGATGAAGATGACGGTATCCAGGATCTGGTTGATCTGCCGGGTGATCTTCTTGTTGTCTCTGGCTTCCAGAGATTCACTGAGATACGGCACCATGCCCGATCCGAAGCCCAAAGCCAGGACCGACGGGATATTGGAGATCTTGGCAACGTTTGCCTGAAGGATACCGGAAGCCAGTTTGGCCGATTCATAGACTTCAGGTCCTTTGACCCTGGTCATATGGTCCAGGAAGAACGTCGTATTGATCAGCGGACCCGCAGTGCCTAAAAAAGAGATGATCACGTATGGGATGCCCAGCATCAGGATCTCCTTCACGATCTCCTTTTCGCTCATCAAAGGGCCTTCTTCCTGTTTCTTTGCCAGAAGCACGACGCTCTTCTCGTCCTGTCTGCCCAGGATCTTCGTATAGAACAAAGCGGCAAGTGCTCCCAAAGAAGCGGCAGCGATCGCAATGAAGATCGCCCAGATGTTTTTGAAACGGAGGATGACGACGAACAGATAGCCGAGCAGGATGATCGAGAAGACGCGGACGAACTGTTCCAGGACCTGCGAAGAGGCATAGAGGTCCAGACGCTTGAGACCCTGGATATAGCCGCGGAACGAGCTTAAAAGCGGCACCAGGATGACGGCGATGACCAGTATGTTGAACATGATCTTCAGGTTCGCGATATCTTCTTTCGGTGCGGAAGCGCCCAAGGACTGTCTGGCGATCGGTTCCGCCGCCAGAAGCAGGAAAAGACCGGTAAAAAACGATAGTCCGAGGACGATCGACGTCCCCATCTTTTTCACCAGCAGGACGCTTTTGAAGTCGTTTTTGGAATAATACTTGGCGACCAGGGCAGCGATCGCAAACGGGATGCCCGCCTGCGAGATCTGCAGCAGCAGGTCATAGTAAGTATAGACGATCGAGTAAAAAGCCATATTGGCTTCTCCGGCGATCGCCGAAAGAGGAGAATAATACAAAAGACCCAGAAGTTTGGACACAAAAATACCAAAGGAGCTCGTTAAAGCTCCGATCAGTAAAGATTGTTTCATCTTTTCTTTATTCATCATTCTTCCTCATAACTCACATCGAGCTTGAAATATTCGGAACGGACGATCGAATAATCCATGTTCTTGAACTGGACGAATACGTATAACGTCGTCGAAGGCGCTGCGGAGATGCCGGAGACGACGACGCCTTTGAAGAAGCCCTTGGAACTGTTGGCCTGATTCGGGACCATATTGTATTCCTTATCCTCAAAGATGCCGGCGTTGGCCGCCATATTGCTGCGGTAATCGACGTTCTTTTCGATCGCCAGGATCTCGATATCATACATCGCGATGCGCGGATTGTCGATCATGATGTAATAACGGTAGCCGTTTTCGATCTTGGCCATCTCGCCGCTGATATCAAAATAATTCGAGGCCTCCTGAAAACTTTCATGCTCGTTGATCATTTCGATGATGTACATGTATCTCTCGTCCGGATCCGCGATCTGCTTGCCGTCTTCCTGACAGCCGCACAGAACAAGCAGCAGACTGAGTATGATCAGTAATTTCTTCATCTTAAAATTCGACAGCGTAATAGAACTTCTTGCCTTTCTTGATGATGGTAAGTTCTTTGTTGAATGCGTCTTCCCTGCTCAAAGCGAAGGAGATATCCGTGATCTTCTCACCGTTGACGCTGATCGAAGATCCCTTGATCAGATCTCTGGCTTCACGGTTGGACTTGCAGGCACCGATCTGAACAAGAGCGTTGATCAAAGGAAGCCCGTCTTCGATGCGGGTGCGTTCCAGATCCGAAGTGCCCTGTTTCAGTTCTTCGTACGTCAGCTCTTTCAGATTGCCCTTGAAGAACGTCTCGGCGATCTTGACGGCGGAATCGTAAGCCTGCCTTCCGTGCAGGAACGTGATGACTTCTCTGGCCAGTGCCTTGTGAGCCTCTCTTAACTCCGGATGTTCTCTGTTGGAGACTTCCAAAGCTTCGATCTCTTCTCTCGACAGGAAAGTCAGGAATTTGAGGTAGTCGATGACCTTGCTGTCTTCGGAATTGACGAAGAACTGGTACATCTCATAGGCGGACGTCTTATTGATATCCAGCCAGATCGCTTTGCCGTTGGTCTTGCCGAACTTCTGTCCGTCGGACTTCGTCAGCAAAGGCATGGTGAAACCGTAGGCTTCCTTGCCCAGTTTCTTGCGGATGAGTTCGATGCCGGCCGTGATATTGCCCCACTGGTCCTGTCCGGCGACCTGCATCACGCAGTTGCGTTCTTTGAAAAGATGGAGGAAGTCATACGCCTGCATCGTCATATAAGAAAACTCGGTATAAGTGATACCTTCATCCAGTCTTCTTCTGACGATGTCTTTGTTGAGCATATAACCGACATTGAAATACTTGCCTACGTCTCTGAGCCACTCGATATAGCTGAAATCTTTGAGCCAGTCGTAGTTGTTGACGACTTCAAAGCCGAAGACCTGCTCCGCCTGTTTTTTCAGACATTCGAAGTTGTGGCTGACTTCTTCGACAGTGATCATCGGACGCTCGGCATCCGGTTTCGGATCGCCGATCAGGCCTGTACCGCCGCCGACCAGAAGGATCGGATTGTGTCCCGCATCTTTCAGTCTCTTGGAGATCAGAAACGAGGAGAAATGTCCGATATGCAGAGAATCGCCGGTCGGATCCGTGCCGATATAAAAGGTGAGACCGCCTTTATTGAGGAGGTCCCTGATCTCAGGGGAAGACTCATCTTTGATGAGCCCGCGCCATACTAAATCTTCGTAAATACCCATAATCTTCTTATTCCTTTGTTGTTTGTTTCGGAGAGAACAGTGCGTTGAGATGTTTCTCCTTTTCTTCGACCTGTTCGTCTTTCAGCATCTTGGTCATCAGACGCATCGAGATCGCACCGAGGTCATAAGCCGGAACGACGAACGAAGAGATCTCCGGCCTTACAGAAGAAGTATACTTGCTTTCGTTCATGCAGACAAGTTCCATATCCTCCGGAACGGCGATGCCGCAGCCTTGCGAGGCGTTGAGGGCAGCCATGGCTTGCGAGTCACGGTTGGCCACGAAGACCTGATGTTTATGGGTCTTGAAATACGATTTCAGGAATTTATAAGTGGAACGGTTGTCTTTGGACACTTCGATGTAACCGTGATATTCCTTGCCGTGCTTTTCAAACGCTTCTTCCGCGCCGGACTTCATCAGCTGCGAGACGACATCGTTGCGGTGATCCTGCAGGATCGCGATATCTTCGATCCCCTTCTGTAAATAAGAATCGCACAGTTCGCAAACGGCCTTCTTGTAATCGACATAGACGGAACAGATATTATCCGCCGAGATCTGTGAACACATCACGACCATCGGGATGTTATATTCTTCAAGCAGTTTGAGCGAATCATCGAGATCCTTGTCGGCATAAATGATGACACCGTCGACCCTGGCCTTGATGACATCGTCGATGATCTCCTTGATATCAGTGACGCCTTCCGTGATGGTATGCAGATAGACGGAATAATCATAGATCTTGGCAACGTCGCAAAGACCGTTGATGACCCGTCCTGAAAAAGAGATCGACGTGGACGGGATGATCAGTCCGACCGTCGTGGTACGCGACAAAGCCAGTCCCTGAGCGATCGCATTCGGCCGGTAACCGAGCTTATTGATGGCTTCCTCGACTCTTCTGCGGGTATCTTCCTTGACGACGGTCGAGCCGTTGATGACTCTGGAGACCGTTGCCAGCGAAACATTGGATTCTTTAGCTACTTCATAGATCGTGACTTTTTTCATTTATCTTCTCTTTCCGGTGCCAGCCACCCTTTCAGGATCTCCAAGGCCTTTTCCGCAACGTCGACGACACCTTCCTTGGTCTTTTCGACGGCAGCCTTGACATCTTCTCTGTTCATAAAATTATTGATCTCTTGCGAGACGTTGCCGATCATCTCTTCGAACCCGCTTTTTTCCTGTGCAGCAGATCCGTCCTCGGCTTTGACTTCTTCTTCCTTCTCTTCTTTGACTTCTTTCTCCGCCTTCAGCTGATCGATCTTTTTCAATGCATTTTCATAAAGATCCTTCGATCTGGTCTTGACGGTCTGAATGACTCTGGAGACTTCCTCTTCATTGACGGTCTCTTCCATCATCGTCTTGAGCTTATCGGAAGCTTCGTTAAAGACTTTGACTGCCTTGTTTTTGATCATCTCCGCCTTGCGGGCGATATCCTCGTCATCATCGGCAGCGCTTTGACTGAGCGAATCGATTTTTTCTTTGAGATCTTCAACGAGTTCTTTCAGCGATTCTACGATATCCTTTTCTTCCATTATCGGCCTCCTATGATGTCCTCGGGACTTGGTTCTTTGAGCTCATCCGCCTTCTCATCATCCTTGACGAAAGCGACGACTCTTTCCTTGATATCGCCGGCATTCTTGACGACGAAGTCCTTTGCTTCTCTGACCGCGGCCAAAGTCGCATCATGCGCCTTGTCGACGGTCCCGGACACTTTGGCAACCGTATCCAAAGGAGCCTGGACTTTTTCGATCGAACGGTCGACGAGATCGATCGTTCCGTGGGTCTTCAGCAATGTGGAATCCACGTTGGACATGACTTTGATCAGTTTTATGAGCAAAATGATCACACAGACCAGGCAGACTGCTCCGAGTATAGGAATGAGATCTTTGCACAGATCTCTGAATGCGATAATAAAAGCGTCCATAATATATACCTTCCTTATTGTGTATTCTAATCCATTATGAAAATATTTTCAATTGTTTGTATGCCTTTACAACAAAAAAGGAACTACAGGAGTTCCTTTACCATTTCCGCTATATTGTAAATGTCTTTGCTCGACATGAACACGAGACATTCGCCTTTATATTTCGCCAGGATCCGGGCTCCGGCCTCATCTTCGCTGAGCACCTTGCTGCCGGGGATCTTGTCGGCAAGATATGTGATATCGATGTCTGTCCCGTCCTGTTTGTCATCGATCGAGGTGAAGTCGAGCAGATAGATCTCATCCGCTTTCATCAGGGCGTCTTTGAACTGATCCGCAAAATACAAGACCCTTGAAGCGCGGTGCGGTTTGAAGACAGCGATGATCTTCCTGTCCGGGAATCGCTTGCGGGAAGCTTCGATCGTCACTTTCACTTCCGTCGGGTGATGGGCATAGTCATCGACAAAGACCGTATCTTTATACTCTTCGACCACATAACGGCGTTTCGGACCGACATAAGAATTCAAAGCCTCTTCCACTCTTGCGGGATCGAAGCCCATGTAATGTGCCAAAGACAGGACGCCCAGGATATCGATCATAAGATGATCGCCGACGAACGGCACATCATAGTGAGCGATCTTTTCACCCCTGAACATCAGATCGAAATCCGACCTTGCCGTATCGGAAGAAAGGCCTTCGATATAATAGTCGTTCTCCTTGCTCAAGCCGAAGGAGAAAGCTTCCTGTGAGAAGACGAGTTTCCGGCACCAGGCATCATCTCCGTAATAGAAGACCGCCTTGGAAACGTTCCGCACGAATTCCTGATAGGCATCGAAATAATCCTGTTCATCCTTGAAATAGTCGACGTGATCGATCTCGATATTGGTGATGATCGCATATTCCGGATGATAAGCCAGGAAATGCCGGCGGAACTCACAGGACTCCACGCAAAGATATCGGGCATCCTGACTCAAGAACCCTTCGCCGTCACCGATCAGATAACCCGTCGGAGCGAATTCCGAAAATACCGTCTTGGCGATCGTCGTCGTCGTCGTTTTGCCGTGGGACCCGCAGACGGAGACCGACGTATAGCCCTTCATCAGTTCTCCTAAAAACTCGTGATAGCGGTAGCACTTGCACAGCTTCCTTGCCTGTACGACTTCCGGGAAGTCCTCCAGAAAGGCATTGCCGATGATGACGGTATATTCCGGCTTGATATTGTTTTCATCGAAAGGAAAGATCTTGATCCCCCTTCTGACCAGCTCATCTTCCGTAAAAAAGTGCTTGGTCAGGTCGGAACCGCAGACTTCATAACCCAGATCATAAAGCATCGCCGCCAGCGATGCCATGCCTGTTCCTTTGATACCGATAAAATAATACATTATTCTTCTTCCTCGTAAGCATCGAACAGGTTGATCTCCTGATCATCCTTATCGTCGATGTCATCGTATGTATGATCGTCATAGCCGTAGTCTTCGTCGATCAGTCTGTGGAGCTCTTCCTCATCCCCATCGGCAAGACCGGCAAAAAGATCGGGGTGGTCTTTTTCAAAATCTTCTCTGCTTCCGTATCCGTAGATCGGCGATGTGATGATCTCAAGATGGGAAGAATCCGGACGGTTGGTCAGAGATTCGTTGACGGAAACGGAAGCCGTGATCTCCGGTTTGTTTTCTTTGATCACGCCAAAGATCGGTGAGATCTGCGAAGAGAACTCATAATCGCCGTAAACATTTTCCGGCTCTTTCTTTTCCGGTTTTTTCTTCGGGTCATCCAGATCGATGAAAGCGGATTTTTCCGGCTTACGATACAGAATATCTGCCGCTCTGACGGTCTTTTCCTGTTTCTTTACCGGCTTGTGCTCGGCTTTCGGCTTGACATAGACTTCTTCTTCGTCTTCTTCCGGTTCAAACAGGATATCGATGAATTTCTTCTTTATATCGCTTCTCATTTCCCACCTCTTCTTTTTTTACATTCTACAACATTTTATTCATACACAGGCGCACTATTGCGGATCACCGCTCTCCCGCCCGTCGATCATGAAGTCATTGACGTTGCCGTTGACCGGCATGATCGTTTCAAACAGATTCACTTGTTTCTTCTCATAGTCCACTTCCGTCTTTGAAGAATACGCACTGATGACTTCATTATGGCGGACCACGGCGCTTTTCGCGATCATCAGGATGCGCGAAGTCATATCGACAAGATCCGACAGCGAAGCATAGCCGTAAAACAAAAGATCTCTGGACTGGAAATATGTCAGATACTGCCGCTCATAGGAATAGACGCGGTAAGTGTATTCGTGCGAGATGCCTTCGGCATCAACGAACGTGCTGTTTCTTTCGTAGACGAGTTTGGAAGGATCGAAAAAACCTTCGTCTTTCATCTCCTGATCCTTATAATAACGGTCATTGATGATCCCGGAGATGTTGATATCCATGACGAAGTTTGAAGAGTTATAGGAAAAACGGCTGCTGAGCATGTCGCCTTCAAGTTCTCCGGTACCGCTCGGCAGATAGTAATCGATATATTGGGAATAGCTGTTGCGGCGTATCCGTTCTGCCGACTGTTCCGAAGCGAAGACGTCATCGAGCCTTTTGCTCAGATCTTCCTGCGCAACACAGCCGCTCAACAGGATACAAATAAAAAACACTATGATCTTTTCCACAACTTTATTCTAACATACTATGATTCTTAAAACTAAAATAGCCGCTTTTTGAAACGATGATATGATCGACCAGAGGAATGGATACCAGCTCACAAGCCCGGCAGAGCCTCTGCGTCAGCTCGATATCCGCATGAGAAGGTCTCAGATTGTCACTGGGGTGGTTGTGGGCTACCAGGATCCCGGAAGCTTTCATCAGGATCGCCTTGCGCAAGATCTCATCCACACCGACTGTCGCCATGTTCTTGTTGCCCTTATACATGACTTCGGATCGGATGATGCGGTTACGGCCGTTGAGATAGATCACGAAAAACTGTTCCTGACTGCAGAAGCCCAGATTGAAACGCAGCCATTCCACCACCTTGTTCGGCGAAGACAGTTCCGCTTCCGAAACGTGATCGATCCGGCTCAGCCGCTTTGCGACTTCCAGGATCGCCAGGATCTCCATGGCTTTGGCTTTCTTGATCCCCTTGACCGAGATCAGTTCCTCATAAGTCAGGCTCAGCAGATTCTCAAACCCGTTGGCAAGTTCGATCACTTCTTCCGCCAGGCCGAAGACGTTTTTATCTTTGCAGGCGCTCTTGATGATCAGCGCCAGCAGTTCCTTATCGCTCAAGGAAGCGATCCCCGTCTGAAGAGCTTTCTCTCTCGGCATCAGTTCATTCATCGCACTGAAACCTCCCGGCTTTCAAAGATTCGACCGTCCTGGAAAAGGAACAGCCTTTTTCAACGGGAAGGCCGTAACGACGGATCAGAGTGTTTTCTTCCAGCTGCGTAGATCTGTCGAACTGCCGCTTCAGGTCATTATAAAAAACCTTGTCGGCCAGAACGCTTTCCGGCAGGACATAGGTCTCCTGCACTTCGATGCTTAAAAGCGCATCGTTGATGCCTCTTAATGATAAAGTCAGGGAATCATTCGAATCATAGCTGACACAGGATGCGCTGCGCTGTCTTGCGCATCCGCACAATAAAAACAAAAGGATCAGACATTTTCTTTTCTTTTCCATCTCTTTTCGATCAGATGACAGATTAAGATCCCGAGAAAAGCACCGGAAGAATCGATCAGAACATCCTTGAAAGAACAATAACGCCCCTGCACGAACAGCTGATGGAACTCGTCGCTCGCCGCGTAGGCTGCCGCATAAAGAAACGGCATCAAAAACGTCTTGTCTTTTCTGTATTCTGCATAATTGATCTTGATCAGCACGGCAAGGATCATGAACTCGGAGAAATGCGCGAGCTTGCGGATGAGCTGTCCGTAGCGGGCGAAGAATTCTTCGATCTCCATGCCGGACGATGACATCAGAAGATGATAGACTTTGTAGATCAGTTCCGTCGCCAGATTCGACGTCGCTTCCGATTCCAGCTGCGGCTGTGCCGACATATAAAAGATGAGCGCCATCCACAGGATCAGCGGGATGGCTTTGATCGCTTTTTTCACGATACCATCATACCATCATTGCAGGTAAGATAGCACCTCAGCTCCTTCATTGAGTTTTGAACGCACATCTACCGCGTAGCTGTGATCGGATGTGAAAACACTGAGACTTCCGACCATCAGCGCTTTGTTGAGCAGCTTCACATGTTCTTTTTCCACGGCGATACAGACCGTCAGGATACGCGGTTCCTCCTCATAATCTCTGATCATCCTTCCCTGCGGATCATACAGACCGATCACCCTGCAGTCTTCCAATAACAGGTCGGAAAGTGCGCCGACGCTGTTCTTGATGGTCAGATAGATGTTCACGCTCATGTTGACCGCCAGATTTCCGGTGTTGATCTTGACTTCGTTCGCATATAAGTCATAGCTCACCTCTCCCTCATTCAGAAGCGTCGAAGGAAGATCGCCGATGTCATCTTCCAAGGCACCTCTATAGATCAGCGAGCCCTTCGCCAGAGAGTAGGAAAGCCGTACATATTTGTCTAAGATCTCTTTCGGATCGGTACAGACGTCCTGGGTCAGATAGGCTCTCGGCACATCGACCATAAGCAGATCTTCCTTGTTCAGCTTCGTCCTTTGAAACAGCTGATGGGATGCCACAGGCACTTTTACATAGTCTTCCCGGTACTTCACATAAGCGCTCAAAGAGAAAAACAGGCACACGCCAAGACAAAGCAGATCGAAAACGATCAGCAGGACCTTCTTCATCATCTGATTAACCTCCTAATCATTATTTGTAAAAAGAAGGCCCGATACCTCAAAAAAACAATAAAAAAGAGATCGTTACGATCTCTTCTTCTCATTTTCGATCCATTCGTTCATGTGATCGCGGATGGTCCCGAAACCTCTGATCGATTCGGGCATCCCCTGGAATCTGACCCGTTTGGTATAACGCCGGGTATTCTGTGACAGTGCCTTGAACGACAGCCTGAGCTGTTTATGTTCGTAATCGATATCGATGACCTTGACCATCACGTACTCATCGACCTGTACAAAATTATCGATGTTCCTGACGAAACCGTTGGAGATCTCCGAGATATGGATCAGTCCCGTAACGCCGTCATCGAACTTGACGAAAGCGCCGTACGGCTTGATGCCGGTGATCTTTCCGTATACGGTCATTCCGACTTTATAATCTTTGATAGAACTCATACCTGAACAATTATACCATGATATAATATTTCAGTATGTTAAAGAATTACTATCCGCTGATATCCTTTCTTATCGCCGTGATCATCGCTCAAGGAGCCAAGCCTTTCATCATGCTGGTGAAGACCGGCGACTTTCGTCTGAAATATCTCATCGCCTCTGGCGGCTATCCCAGTTCTCACTCGGCCGGAGTCGTTGCCTTATGCCTTTCCATCGGACTGAAAGACGGTTTTGACTCCGGTTTGTTTGCGATCGCTTTTGCGATCATGACCATAACGATGTTCGATGCGGTCAATGTCCGCTATTACTCGGGGCGAAACATCTCCTTGACCCAGCAGCTGATTGAAGATCTGCGCTATATCATCGAGATGAAAGATCCGATCTACGACGAAAAGTTCAAGGAAGTCCTCGGGCACACCAAGCTCGAACTGATCGCGGGCGTTTTTCTTGGAATTCTGGTCAGTATAGTGCTATATTTTTTTATGGAGATGAAATAAGTCATATGAACAGAGAAGAAAAGATCAGACAGATCGAAAAGACGATCGAAAAAGTCAGACCATACATTCAAAACGACGGCGGCGATGTCCAGTTCGTCAAACTCGAAGACGATATCGTCTACGTCAGCGTCCACGGTGCCTGCGTCGGCTGCATGGCTCTGGATTATACCCTCAAGGAGGGCGTCGAAGCACTGATCCTGGATGAAGTCGAAGGGATCAAGGAAGTAAGGCTAGCTTAAAAAAGATGGAACCTTCCATCTTTTTTTCTTTATCTGTTATTGACTTGGACGATCACGCACTTCAGATAATCCGAGACATTGCTTCCCAGCAGGATCGGATGATCCGGAGCCTGGGCACGGTTCTCGACGAGGCGGAGACGTTTATGTGAATCGTTGGCTGCCGAGAGGATGATCTTCATGAACAGGTCTCTGGGCATATATTCGCTGCAGGAACAGCTGACCAAAAATCCGCCCGGCCGCAGAAGCTTCATCGCCCGATAATTGATCTCTTTATAGCCTTTGGAGGCATTCTTTACGGAATTCTTTGACTTGGTGAATGCCGGCGGATCGAGTATGATCACATCGAAACGCTTCTTCTGCCTTTCCATTTCGATCAGATAATCAAAGACATCCGCAACGATGAACTCCGTATTGCCGAATCCGTTGAGCTCGCTGTTCTCTTTTGCCTGATCGATCGCCAGCTGTGAAGCATCGATGCCGATGACGCTCTTGGCGACTTTCGCCGCGCTCAAGGCAAAACCGCCCGTATGCGTGCAGCAATCCAGGACTTCCTTGCCGACGCATAACCTGCGGATGGCCAGATGATTGTATTTCTGATCGAGGAAATAACCGGTCTTCTGTCCTTCGGCGATGTTGACCTTCAGCCGGACGCCGTTTTCATCGACTTCGATCAAAGTCGGAAACTCTTCCGATAAGAAACCTTTGACCCGGTCAAGTCCTTCCAGAGTCCTGACTCTGGCATCGCTTCGTTCATAGATGCCGCGGATCTGTACGCCATCCTCTTCCAGGACTTTGCGCATCATCCGGATCAGGACGTCTTTCCTGACCTCCATGCCCAGTGTGTCGATCTCGAAAACGAGGCAGTCATTGAATTTGTCGATGATGAGCCCGGGCAGCCGGTCGGAATCCGAGAACACGATACGGCAGCAGCCGGTCTCAACGACCGCTTTGCGGTATTGCCAGGCGTCTTTGAGACGCTCATAAAAGAACTCATCGTCGATGACTTCCCCTTTCCTTCTTGAAAGGATGCGGATGCGGATCTTGGAATGATCGTTGATGTAACCGAAACCGATGAAATCATCTTTATAGGAGACGACTTCCACGATATCGCCGTTCTCGTAAGGACCGGAGATCTGATCGATCTCGTTGTCGAAGATCCACAGACCGCCCGCAGAGATCGTCCTGCCTTCATTTCTTTTCAATGTAACTTTGACCATACACTTATTGTACTACACAAAGAAAAAGGATCCCGCAGGATCCTGTTTTTCTTATTTCAGTGCATCGGCGCATCTGTTGCACAGACCGTCTTCGTTTTCTTCCTCGACGACGTTCCAGCAGCGCGGACAGACATGGCCTTTTGCCATTTCGATCTTAACTTCACTGCTGTCATATTTCGTGAGCTCTTCTTCAACGAAGGAGACTTTCGCAACAATCAGCCACTGATTGATCTTATCGGAGAAGGCGTCGCATAAAAGCTTCTTGTCTTCCTCGCTCACATGAAGCAAGACGTGTGCCTGCATCGGCTTTTCGATGATCTTCTCATTGATCGCTTCTTCTCTGGCTTTGAAGATATCCGTGCGGATCTCGTGGAGCCTTGCGAAATTGCCGCGGATGAAGTCTTCGCCTTCGAATCTGGCGACTTTCGGGAAGTGGACATAATGAACACTGGATGCTTCTTGATTTCCGAAGTGTTTCCAGACTTCGTCACAGGTGTAGACAAGGACTGGTGACCACAGACGGACCAGATAGTCGACCGCCGTATAGAGAACGGTCTGTATCTTCCTTCTCCGCGGCGAATCGAGCTTATCACAATACAGGATATCTTTTGCGAAATCACAGTAATAGCTCGACAGTTCGTTGGTCATGAAATTGGTCATGGCCGATGTCGCTGCAACGAACTCATAGTTATCGTAAGCTGTCTCGACTTTTTCCGCCAGATCGTTGAGGGCGATCATCATGTATTTGTCGACGGCTTCGAGCTCTTCGTACGGAACTCTCTGATCGGCACGGAAATCTTCCGGATTGATGTTGCCCAGCATGAAACGGAAGGTGTTTCTGATCTTACGGTACTGATCGGAGACCTGTTTCAGGTTGGAATCGCCGATCCTCATATCGGCCTTGAAGTCTTCGGAAGACGCCCAGAGCCTCAGGATGTCGGCGCCGTACTGTTTGATGATATCCAGCGGATTGACGACATTTCCGACCGACTTGTGCATCGCTTCGCCCTTGGAATCGCAGACATAGCCATGTGATAAGACGGACTTATACGGTGCCGTGCCGTGATTTGCGACGGAGACGATCAAAGAGGAATTGAACCATCCGCGATACTGATCGGAACCTTCGAAATACAGATCACAAGGATAAGAATAACCTCTAGCGATCAGTTCGTTCCAGGAAGAACCGGAGTCGAACCAGACATCCATGATGTCGGTCTCTTTGGTGAATTGTCCGTTAGGTGAAGCCGGATTGGTATAGCCTTCCGGAAGCAGATCCTTGGCTTCGGATTCGAACCAGACATTGGAACCGTGCTCATCGAAAAGCTTGGCGATATGTTCGAAGACATCCGCATCGATGATCGGTGACTTGTCTTCGTTATAGATGATCGGGATCGGAACGCCCCAGAGCCGCTGACGGGAGATACACCAGTCTTTTCTGTCTTTGACCATGTTGGTCAGACGCAGCTCGCCGAAGGAGTTGATCCATCTGACGTTTTTGATCGCTTCCAGAAGCTGCGGTTTGATCTTTTCGATCGAAGCGAACCATTGTGTCGTGGCACGGAAGATGACCGGCTTCTTGAGTCTGTCATCATGCGGATAAGAGTGGGTCACCCATTCCAGTTTCAGCAAGTGCCCTTCCTCATCCAGCCTCTGGGTGATGGTCTTGTTGGCGTCGAAGACGAACTGTCCCTGCAGCCAGTCACCGGCTTCCTTGGTCATGCAGCCTTTTTCATCGACCGGGCAGACCGTCGGCAGACCGTATCTTTGCGTCGTATAGAAGTCATCGAGACCGTGACCGCCGGCGGTATGGACACAGCCCGTACCGTCTTCATCCGTGACATAGTCTGCCAGACAGATGAGAGATTCTCTTTCTTCCGGATATAAGACCTGTTTGCAGACGAGGCCTTCGAGCTGTCTGCCTTTGAAGGTCTTTAAGATCTCGTATCCCGCAAGTCCGAATTTTTCCATCAGAGGAGCGACCAGGTTCTCCAGCATGATCAGTTTGCCTTTTTCCGTTTTGACGACCGCATAAGTCAGATCCGGATGAAGGGTGATCGCAACGTTGGCCGGTAAAGTCCAAGGTGTCGTCGTCCAGATGACGAACTTCTCATCGCCATCCAATACATCCTTGCCGTCTTTGACATCGAAAGTGACGAAGATCGTCGGGTCCTTGCGGTCAAAATAAACGATCTCGGAATCGGCGATCGCCGTCTCCTGATACGGAGACCAGTAGATCGGCTTGAGGCCCTGGAAGATCATGCCGTCCAATGCCATCTTGGCAAAAGAACGGATCTGTCTTCCTTCGAATTCTTTCTTCAGAGTGATATACGGATGTTCGTAATCGGCGACCTGTCCCAGGCGCTTTTCCGTTTCCATCTGCTGTGCGATCTGCTTATGCGCATACTCTTCGCACTTTTCCCTGAATTCCTTGGCAGAAACTTCCTTGCGGTTCACGCCGAGCTTCTGGACGGCATTTTCGATCGGCAGACCATGCGTATCCCAACCCGGGAAAAACGGCGTGTAATAACCTTCCATGGCCTTGGAACGGACGATGATATCCTTGATGATCCGGTTCATCGCCGTGCCGGCATGAAGGTTGCCGTTGGCGTATGGCGGACCGTCATGAAGGACGAATTCCGTATGTCCTTCGTTCTTGGCCAGGATCTTGTGATAATGGTCCTCTTCTTCCCACCTCTTTAAGATGTCCGGCTCCTTTTTCGGAAGATTGCCGCGCATCTCAAAATCGGTCTTGGGCATGTGCAATGTGTCTTTGTATTCCATCTCATTCTCCTCTTTAAAATAAAAAGGTGCTACCAAAGGTCGCTTATAAAGCGAGGTACCACCTTCATTTGTTTCTTTGACTCTTAACGCGAGCAACGCCGGCAATTTTGTTGCCGGAGCTCATAAGTGATTCCCGCATGTGCACACACCGGCTTGCACCGACCGCCGGCTCTCTGTACTGTCACATCATGCGGACATGTCTTAATCCTAGCTTAATCTTCGTCTGAATTCAGATTGATGTCGCCGCCGACCTGCAGGTTCTTCGGTGAACATAAGATGACGTTCTCACCGACCTTCTTGATCGAACCGTCGACACCGTAAACGACACCGGAAAGGAAGTCGATGATCCTCTGGCGGTATTCGGAAGGCATCCTGTGCAAGTTCACACAGCAGGCTCTCTTGGACTTGATATGATGGCCGATCTCCTCGGCTTCATCAAAGTTTCTCGGTTCAAATAATACGATATTGGTATTTGCGGTGATGTTGGAAGAACCGGACAGTGTGCCCTTCTCATAAGGAGAGACGGCTTCCGCTTCTTCTTTGGACAGCTCGAGCTGTTCTTCATCATCTTCTTCAGGCGCAATAAACTCTTTTAATTTATCACCAAATCCCATATTTTTACTCCTTTAACTCCATATCATTTTAACAAAATCACATCGCTTTAATCAACTTGTTGGCGACCAAATAATTGTAAAAGCCATCCTCAAGGACATCGTCGGTCTCTTCGAATCCCCTGCCCTTCAATGCATCGACACAATTGGCTACGATGACCGGATGGCCGACGCATTCCAGCATCTCAAGATCGTTGATGCCGTCCCCGAAACAATAGGTGTCTTCCAGCGGAATACCGAGATGATCGATGATCTTTTTCACGCCGGTCGCCTTATTGACGCCTTTGACATTGACGTCGCAGGAAGAAAACTGCTTATGATCGAAGATATCGACATATGGTTCCAGTTCCCTGCCCGCCCGATGCAATGTATCTCGGTCAAAGAAACCGATCATCGCGATCATATAGTTCATGTCGCTGTTCTCTTCTTCCCTGAAGCCTTCCAAGACCTTGCCCCAGCCCTTCAGGAAGGCGGAAAAGGAATCGGAAGTCAGAGAATCCACATACATATGATCGAGCGTCTCCATGATGTAGAAACCGTTGTATTTCAAGGTGATCTCCCGGATCTTGGAGACAGCCTCTTTGGAAAAGAAGACCTCATGGATCGCCAGGCCGTTCAGTTCCGCATAAGCGCCGTTGCACAAGACATAGCCGCTGGGATCCAGATCGATGATCTTTTGATCGAGCAGTCCCTTGCAGCGTCCGGAAGCGACGATCACATAGTCTTCCTTCTTGAGCTGCTCAAACGCATATCTCGTCTTCTCGGAGAATGCGTTCATTCCTCTTGAACCGTCCAGGATCGTTCCGTCGATGTCACAGAAAACCAGTTTTTTCATACCTGTTCATTATACATGAAAATAAAAGTGAAGATCCCAAGATCTTCACTCAATACTTTTCATGAAGCTTCAATACGCCGGTCACCTTATATCCGGCATCCTTCAGCTGTTCGGAGATGTCCTTGTAGCCGTTGACGATGACCACGACCTCGATGCCGCGGCTGTTGTTGTAGACGGCCAGATTGGATATGGAGATATCGTTCTGCTTGAAGATGCGGCAGATGTCTTCCATGATGCCCGGATGATCTTCCGGAATGGAGATCACGTAACGGATGCCGTTGTGATTGTACCCCAGCAGATCGATGAACGCGGTAAAGATATCGTTGTGTGTGATGATGCCGATCAGTTTGTTGTCTTCATCCACGACCGGCAGACAGCCGATGTCGTGTTTTCTCAGCAAAGTCGCCGCTTCTTCCAGAAGTGCTTCTTTGCCGATGGTGATGACTTCCCTGATCATGATATCGGCGATCGTCAGTTTATTGAGCAGATAATTGACTTCGAACACCGAGAGCGAAGTCGCGTTGTTCGGTGTATTGGAAGTGACCACCGATTCCGTGACCAGTCCGACCAGCTTGCCTTGTGCGTCAACGACCGGCAGACGGTGCAGATGATTTTCCGACATGAGATCTACAGCTTCCGAAACCGACTTGTCAGGTCCGATGGTGATCGGGCTCGACACCATATTGTCTTTTACGTACATGATTATCCTCCCAGGTAAGCTTTCTTGATGTCTTCGCTGTTGAGCAGTTCTTCGCCTGTTCCGCTCATCACGATCCGGCCTGTCTCGATGACGTAGGCACGGTTTGCGATCGATAAAGCCATCTTGGCATTCTGCTCCACCAGCAAGATCGTCACACCCTGACTGTTTATATTCTTTATTATATCGAATATTTCACGAACAAGTAACGGGGACAATCCCATGGAGGGTTCATCCAGCAGCATGATCTTCGGCTTTGCCATCAGGGCTCTGCCCATCGCCAACATCTGCTGCTCACCCCCGGACAGTGTCCCGGCCATCTGTGTGCTTCTTTCTTTCAAGCGCGGAAACAGCTCATAGACATTTTCCAAGTCCTTGCGGATCTCATCCTTGTCTTTCCTGGTATAGGCACCGAGAAACAGGTTGTCCTCGACCGACTGCTGCGCAAAGACCCGTCTTCTTTCCGGACACTGGGCGATGCCCATCTCCACGATCTTGTGGGCAGGCAACTTCGTGATATCCCTGCCGTCGAGCTCGATGCTGCCGGAAGCCGCTTTGATCAGGCCGGAGATCGTATGCATCGTCGTCGTCTTGCCGGCGCCGTTGGCACCGATCAGCGTGACGATCTCGGAATCATCGACTTCAAAGCTGATCCCCTTGATCGCCTCGATCATGCCGTATCGTACTTTCAGATCCTTAACTTTCAACATAATCAATCACCCAGATAAGCCTTGATGACCTTTTCATTGTTTTTGATCTCATCAGGACTTCCTTTCGCCAGCAAAGTACCGTAATTCAAAACATAGATCCTCTCGCAGATGTTCATGACCAGAGACATATCGTGCTCGATCAGCAGGATCGAGATCGCAAATTTATCCCGGACGAAACGGATCGTATTCATGAGCTCATCCGTCTCCTGCGGATTCATGCCCGCTGCCGGTTCATCCAGCAGCAGAAGTTTCGGCTCGGTCGCCAGGGCTCTGGCGATCTCCAGCCTTCTTTGAGCACCGTAAGGAAGAGAATCGGCCTCGATATCCCGGGAATCATAAAGGTTGAAGATCTTCAGAAGTTCTTCCGCCTTCTCGGTGATCCGTTTCTCACTTTCGTTTCTCTTCTTTGTGTGGAAGATCGCATCGGCGACCGAATATGCATGATGATTGTTCATGCCGGTCTTGACGTTGTCGATGACGCTGATCTTGCCGAACAGACGGATATTCTGGAACGTCCTGGCAATGCCGGCTTTGTTCACATCCACCGTCGTCATCCTGGCGATGTCTTTCCCGTCGAGGAGGATCGAACCTCTCGACGGATCATAGACTTTCGTCAGCAGATTGAAGACCGTCGTCTTGCCGGCGCCGTTGGGGCCGATCAGTCCGACGATCTCGCCTTCATAGACTTCCATATTCAGATTGTTGACTGCCGTCAGACCGCCGAAATCGATACCCAGATTTTTTACTTCAAGAACGGGATTTGCCATCATTCCTCTCCTTTCTTGCGAAATAAATCCGTGATCCGGTCCGCGAACCGGCGGATCCTGGATGAGTTGGTCAGCTGCATCACGACGATCAGGACCACCGCATAGATCAGCATACGATAATCCTGCAAAGATCTGAGCATTTCCGGAAGCACATACAGAAGCGTCGTGGAAATGATCGTACCGTTGATATTGCCCAAGCCGCCGAAGACCACGTAGACCAGGATGAGGATCGATGTGTTGAAATCAAACTTCGATGGCTGCAAAGTCGAATAATTCAAGGCATACAAGGCACCTGCCATGCCGGCCAGGGCGGCCGAGATGACGAAAGCCAGCGTCTTGGTCCTGGAGATGTCGACACCGATGGACTCCGCAGCGATGCGGTTGTCTCTGGCAGCCATGATCGTACGTCCGTACTTGGAGTTGATCAAAGAATAGATGATGAACAGCGTGATCAGGATCAGGATGATCCCGGTCGTGAAATTGGAGATCTTTGCCGTATCCGTTGCGCCCATCGGTCCGGACAGCAGCATCTTGCCGTTCTCCAGGCTGACCTCATTGGTCACGAAGGAAAAATGCAGACCGTTCTTGTCGAAGCCGAGGAACATATTGTTGATCAATGACTTGATGATCTGGCCGAATGCCAGCGTGACGATGGCCAGATAGTCACCGGACAGTTTCAGGACCGGTACGGAGATCAGTAAGCCGAAAAGACCGGAAACGATGCATCCGGCAACGACCGAAAGAAAGAGCCTGAGCATCCCGTTTGGAACGGCAGATGCGCTTAGACCGCTGACCGCAACCGCCGTAAATGCACCGATCGCCATGAAGCCGGCATGTCCGAGAGACAGTTCTCCCGAAAAACCGACGACAAGATTCAAAGCCAGTGCGACGATGATGTAGCAGCAGACCGGAACAAGAAGGCTCGTGAAAAGACGCGGCATGCGGATCGCATGCATCAGGATCTCGATGACGATATAAACAAGGATCACCAGAGAGAAGCTGATGGTCCTGGATCGGTTTTTCTTGCCGAACAGTGTATTCATGATCCCCTTCATACTACACCTTCACATTCTCTTTCTTACCCAGCAGGCCGGTCGGCTTGATCAACAAAACGATGATCAGCACGGTAAAAACGATCGCATCGGAAAGCTGCGTCGAAATATAGGCTTTCGTCAGGTTCTCGATGATCCCCAGAAGCAGACCGCCGAGCAGAGCACCCGGAATGGATCCGATACCGCCGAAGACCGCCGCCGTGAACGCTTTGATGCCGGGCATCGAGCCAAGCGTCGGTGACAAGGACGGGTACGTCGAACAAAGAAGGATCGCCGCAACGGCAGCCAGACCGGAGCCGATCGCGAACGTGATCGAAATCGTCGTATCGACGTTGATGCCCATCAGCTGAGCGGCGCCTTTGTCTTCCGCACAGGCACGCATCGCCTTGCCGATCTTGGTCTTGTTGATGAACAAAGTCAAGACGGTCATGATGACGACACAGGTAAAGATCGTGAACAGTGTCAGATAAGAGATCATCAGTCTGCCGTCAAATAACTTCAAAGAGCCTTCCATCAGCATCGCCGGGAAGATCTTCGTATCCGATCCGAAGATCAGCTGCGAACCGTTCTGCAAGAAATAACTGACGCCGATCGCAGTGATCAATACCGACAACGAGCTTGCCTGCCGTAAAGGCTTGTAGGCAAGACGCTCGATGATGACGCCCAAGAGAGTGCAGACAAGGATCGAAGCCAGGATCGAAACAACAGGAGAAAGACCGAACTTATTGAATGCAAAAAAAGCGGCATAGCCTCCCACCATGATGATGTCACCATGCGCAAAATTAAGCATCTTGGCGATACCGTAGACCATCGTATAACCCAAAGCGATGATCGCATAGACACTGCCTAACGCCAATCCCGATATAAGATAAGTCAAAAAAGTCATAACCTCTCCGATAAAAAAATGCAGGAAAGGCCGTCGAAAGGACTCGGCGGCCTTTAAATTCCAAGATTATTGATCAACGGAAACGTAAACGCTGTTTTCGATGATGACGGCTTTCGGAGCCTTGGAGACCTCACCGTTTTCCGCCCAGGTCATGTTCTGACCGGTCAGACCGTTGAACGTCATCGTTGTGAACTGCTTAGCCAGATCTTCGTTCAAGCCGTTTGTTGCATAACCGGCTTTATAACCGATATTCTCCAATGCCTGGTGGATCGCATAGACACAGTCGTATGCGTCTGCGGCAAACTGATTCGGCGTCTCGCCGAATCTTGACTCATAAGAAGCAACGAAGTTCTTCGTGAGTTCATCATCAGCGTCCGAAGCAAACGGAGTGATCAGATACAAGCCTTCGGCAAGAGATTTATCAAAGCCTTCCAAAGTCAGAATGCCATCCATGCCGTCAACACCGAAGAAGGTCGGCGCATAATCCATGTCTTTTGCCTGCTTCAGAATGATGGAAGCCGGCTGATAGTAGATCGGTAAGAAGACCAGATCGGCACCGGCATCTTTGGCAGCCGTCAGCTGCGTAGAGAAATCGGTGGAAGAATCATTCGTGAACGAACCGGTATAAACCAGATTGAGTCCCTTTTCGGCTGCTTCTGCATTGAATTTCTCATAAACGCCTGCAGAATACACGTCGTCATTCTTGTAGATGACGGCGATCGCCTTGTCAGCGAAGCCCTGCGCGATATAGTCCGCTGCGGCAACGCCCTGGTTCGGATCAGTGAAACACATCTGGAAGTTGCTTGGGAAGTTCTTTTCATCCGTATAGACCAAAGCGGTCGCCGAACCGGAAGGTGTGATCGCAAAGATACCGTCTTCATCGTAATAAGAAGCAACAGCAGCTCCGGAACCGGAAGTGACTGTGAATAAAGATACCTGCATGCCCCAGTCAAAGAGCGTGGAATAAGCAGAGACTGCCTTTTCACCGTCCGCTTCATCATCTGCCATGTTGAATTCGAACTTGATATGTGAGTCGGAAGCATTGATCTCATCAACGGCGATCTGCGCCGCGTTTCTGACAGCTTCGCCATAGACCTTGGCGTCGCCGCTCAAAGGACCGGAACCGCCCAGTTTGACATAGACTGTCTCATCTGCCGCAGGAGCATCGTCACCGCTGTTTCCGCCGTCATTGCCGCCGCCGTTGGAGCAGCCGGCCAGAGACAGAACGCAGAGGATGCTGAGCAATACTACTAATAATTTTTTCATTTCAATTCCCCTTTCAGAATCGTTTTATAGATACAGTGTCAACTGTTTCTAACAATAAAAAGGATGAGCGACCGATAACGGCAAGCTCATCCATGCAGGACAATTCAGCTTTCCATTACCGACATATCAGCACATTTGCATAATAATAATGCCACGTAAACCGCGTAGTACCAATACATCGATAATGACAAGTACGTCGTCAACAAAGGAGGTCATCATGGAATGCATACATCGTTTCATACAGTACCTCCTTTTTCTTTATGTGTTTATCTTAAATTAAGCAAAAAGACAAGTCAATGATTTTAATGTAATTATTTCAATTTGTGATAGTATTTTTCATTAATTTATGTAAATTTTTTCAATCATATTGTGCTAGAATGTATTCATGACTATAAGACTACCGGACGGATATAAGTCCTCACTTGATCTGTATGAAACACAGTCATCGATCAGCTTCATAAAAAAGACTTTCGAAGAAAAACTCACGAAAGCCCTCAATCTCAAACGCGTTTCCGCTCCTCTTTTCGTTCTGAAAAGCACCGGACTCAACGATGATCTCGACGGTAAGGCGCAGGCCGTGAATTTCACCGCACCTTTCATCGATAAAGAATGCGTCATCGTCCATTCCCTTGCCAAATGGAAGAGGATGGCCCTTCATGATTATGTCTTCTATGAAGGCAACGGTCTGTACACCGATATGAATGCGATCCGCAAAGACGAAAAGATCGACAATCTGCATTCGATCTATGTCGACCAGTGGGACTGGGAAAAAGTGATCCGCAAAGACCAGAGGAACCTTGAATACCTCTACGATACCGTCTCCAGGATCCATGAATGCATCCTGGAAACGCTGGACGCCTTGAAGGTCAAACACCCTTCGATAAGCACCGTATTGCAGAAAGAGCTCTACTTCTTCGATGCGCAGGAAGTCCTGGACATGTATCCCGGCCTTGACAGCAAGCAGAGAGAACATGAGCTTCTCAAAAAATACAAATCCGTCTTCATCAAAGGCATCGGACACAAGCTCTCTGACGGACAGCCGCACGACGACCGTGCCGCCGACTACGATGACTGGGATCTCAACGGCGATCTGCTGTATTACAACGAACTGCTGGACTGTGCCTTCGAAGTCTCGTCCATGGGCATCCGCGTCGATGAGGATTCACTGATGAGACAGCTGAAACTCAAAAACGAAGAGTACAAGCTGCAGTACAAGTATCATCAGATGATCCTGAACAAAGAACTGCCCTACACCATCGGCGGAGGCATCGGCGAAAGCAGACTGTGCATGTTGCTGATGAACAAAGCGCATATCGGCGAAGTGCAGTCTTCCATCTGGGACGATGAGACACTCAATTACTGCAAGGAAAAAGAAGTCATCATCTTATAAACTAAAAAAAATGGTTCAGACCGAAGTCTGAACCATTTATTTTATTACATCGTGCCTTTTTCCAAAGCCAATGTTCTGGTCGTGAGGTTGCATACCTCGTCCGGTCCGTAATACTGGATGGCACCCGGATATGTGTAGCAAGTCTCGACAGCCCATGTTGCTCTGTGTTCTTCGAAATACTTGAACGGTCTGCCTTCAAGTTCGACCAAAGCCTTGCGGATGACTGGTTTGTCTTCACCGTGTCTTCTCTCCATGTTCATCATCTTGGTGATCGGCATACCGCCGGCGACCCATTCTTCAGCAGGCCTTGACAGATTGGAGATCTTTGACAGATATCCGTTGTATCCGTACTGGATCAGCATGAAGGCGTTGTAACCCAAGGAATAGCAGTAATCCGCATCGAAGTTGGACGGGAAGGCGCATCTTCCTTCGTAACCGAAGAAATGATGCAGAGCGGAGAATTTGCCTTTGTATGTGCCGTTCTTTCTTCTTTCTTCAAGATTTGCCTTGACCAAAGCGGAGAAGAGCTTCTCGGATTCGATCAGCGAGACCTGGACGTTGCCGTGCGGATCTCTCTCCAAGAACAGCTGCTGCTGGACCGTCTCAGGAAGCGTCGCGAAGACAGAGAAGGACTCCTTGCTTAAGCCGTTCTCGATGAACGCATATTTTTCTTTCCAGGAAGCCAAAGCGTTGAATTCTTCCGCCTTCGCCCCTGCCAGCATCTCGTTGATCTCTTTGATCAGAGCGGAGAATTCGGGAACGAATTCGACGACACCTTCAGGGATGATCGCGACACCGAAGTTCATGCCTTTTGCCGCACGTGCAGCAACGGAATCGGCGATGTAATCGGCGATCTGGGCCAGAGACATCTTCTTTTCCGCAACTTCTTCCGAGACCAGACAGATGTTCGGCTGGGTCTCCAGTGCACATTCCAGTGCGACATGGGAAGCGGAACGGCCCATGACCTTGATGAAATGCCAGTACTTCTTCGCAGAGTTGGCATCTCTTTCGATGTTGCCGATCAGCTCGGAATATGTCTTGGTCGCCGTATCGAAACCGAAGGAACATTCGATATCTTCGTTCTTGAGGTCGCCGTCGATCGTCTTCGGACAGCCGATGACCTGAACGCCGGTCTCATGTGCGGCAAAGTATTCCGCCAAGACCGCAGCGTTGGTATTGGAATCATCACCGCCGATGATGACGATGGCCGTGATGCCGTGTTTCTTGCAGACTTCCGCAGCAACTGCAAACTGTTCTTCCGTTTCCAGTTTCGTTCTGCCGGAACCGATGATATCGAAACCGCCGGTATTCCTGAACTGATCGATATATTCATCGTCAAAGACAAGATAATTATCTTCGATCAGACCGCTTGGTCCGCCCTTGAAACCATACAAAACATTTTCCTTGTTCGTTGCCTTCAAAGCGTCGTATAAGCCGCAGACGACGTTGTGTCCGCCCGGAGCCTGACCGCCGGAGAGGATGACACCGACGACCTGTTTCTTGGCAGCGGAAGTATTCGCACCCTTTTCAAATGTGATCTCTTTTTTACCGTACGTGTTCGGGAACAAAGCCTTGATCTGTTCCTGATCGGCTACAGATTTGGTCTCTTCCCCTTCTTTGACGCTGATCTCAGAAATGCCGTGCCTCAGCATCCCGGGAAGTTTCGGCGCATATTTCAGTCTTTGAACCTGAAGTGGCGAAATATTCATGATTTTTCCTCCTGTATTTCTTTCAGACATCTCTATTATAAACGATACAGCAGACCTTTTTCATAAGAAAAGCCGAAGCTTTCTGTTGAGCCTCGACTTTGCCGAACGTTTTAACTTTCCTTTCTCACAGCACCGGCGATCCCCCGAAACAAGAGATAGCCGATCAGATAGATCCCGAAAAACACAAAGAACCCCAGGATCCCGGATGCGATATCTTTAAAATCCATATCGCCGGTACCGGAATATGCCTGACCGATCTCGATGCCGAAGCTGATGACGACTACGATCGTGAACACATATAAAAATGTGATCAGCAGCTCAGCGTGATGCTTGCTCAGCCACCGGAAGATCGGCTGTATGATCACAAGCATGCAGAAACCAAAAATGCCGATAACGAGAAAATGCAGCTGTTTATCACTCAGGTCAAGCCCGTGGTTGTCGTTTATGGAAAGAAATTTCGCATGAAGTTTTGTGATCAGGTTGATGAACAACCATATCAGTCTATACATGAAAAACGCCTCCTTTCATCAGATAAAACATATCTTACTATCATTGACCGGAAAAGTAAATGTGAGCGATTTATTGGTTTTTTGTAAAATTATGTGATGGCCGCAAAAAAAGATGAACGCTTATATATCGTTCATCTTTCGAAAGATCGTTATTATGACTAGAGGATATCTTTCTCCATCTCAGAGAGCTTTTCCTCATATTCCTTCATCTCGCGGTCATTGGCAAATACCAGATGTCCCGGACGGATCGGCTGCAGGATCGGTTTCTCACCGGATAAATCACGTTTGGATTCATCGTAAACGACCAGTTCCTTTGCCTTTTCGATCTGCGGGTCAGGCATCGGTACAGCCTGCAGAAGCGACAATGTATACGGATGTAAAGGATATTTGAACAGTACATCGGTCGGAGCAACTTCGACGATACGTCCGTTGTGAATGACAGCGATCCTGTCGGCGAAATATCTGACGACAGAAAGGTCATGGGCAATGAACATGTATGTCAGACCGCGTTCTTCTTTGAACTTGTTCATCAGGTTGAGGACCTGCGCACGGATGGAAACATCCAGTGCGGAGATCGGCTCATCGGCAATGATGAACTTAGGCTCCATGATCATGGCTCTGGCAATGCCGATACGCTGTCTCTGGCCGCCGGAGAATTCATGAGGATAACGCGATTTGTGTTCCGGAAGCAGGCCGACGGATTCAAGAGCTTCATCGACCTTCCGTTCACGGTCAGCTTCATCTTTATAAAGATGGAAGTTGTAAAGACCTTCGGAAACGCAATAGTCGATAGTGGCACGTTCGTTCAATGAAGCGGCAGGATCCTGGAAGATCATCTGAATGTTTCTGATGACATCTCTTCTGTCCTCTTTGGAGATCTTGCCGTCGATCCTCTTGCCTTCGAACCAGATCTCACCGTCGGAGATCGGATTGAGACGCATGATCGAGCGGCCGATCGTGGTCTTGCCGGAACCGGATTCGCCTACCAGGCCGAATGTCTCGCCCTTGTAGATCTGGAAGTTGGCGTTCTTTACAGCACGGAAACCTTTGTTTTTTCTGCTGTTGTTGAAAGTAACTTCAAGGTTTTTAACTTCAAGCAGAACTTCTCTGTTATCTTTCTCCATAGACGCCTCCTTTCTTTGTCATATCCAGCATTCTCTGATGCAGTGTCTTGATGACAAGCGGAGGTTCGACCTTCGGAGCACGCGGATCAAGAAGCCAGGTCTTAGCCCAATGCGTATCAGTAACATTGAAGATCGGCGGTTCTTTGATGAAGTCGATCTTCATGGAATAGTTGCTTCTCGGTGCAAAGGCATCTCCTTTGACTTGTTCAAACAGTGAAGGAGGTGTACCTCTGATCGCGAAAAGTTCTTCGCCTTTGAGGCCGAGCTGCGGCAGTGAGCTCAGCAAGCCCCAGGTATAAGGATGTTTGGAATCATAGAAGATCTCATCGACCGTACCGAATTCAATGATCTGTCCGGCATACATGACGGCGACATAATCGGCAACGTTCGCAACGACACCCAGGTCGTGTGTGATGTAGATCGTAGTGAAATGATATTCCTGAGCCAGATCCTTGATCAGACGGATGATCTGTGCCTGGATCGTAACGTCCAGAGCAGTCGTCGGTTCATCGCAGATCAGGATCTTCGGATGGCAAGCCAAAGCGATCGCAATGACGATCCTTTGTCTCATACCGCCGGAATACTGGAACGGATATTCATCATACCTTCTCTCAGGATCCTTGATACCGACTTTTTCCATCAGCTCAAGGGCTTCCTTTTTCGCTTCTTCCTTGGATTTGCCCTGGTGTTTCATGATGACTTCCGAGATCTGATAGCCGATCGTGCGCACAGGGTTGAGGGATGTCATCGGGTCCTGGAAGACAGTGGCGATCTTCTTGCCGCGGATCTCCTCCCAGCCTTTATCATCCTTGATCTCCATCAGGTTGCGGCCTTCAAACCAGATCTCACCCTGAGTGACCTCGCCATTGATATCGAGCATGCCGGTAAAAGTCTTCGTAAAAACGGACTTACCGGAACCGGATTCACCGACGATCGCTACAACTTTATGTTCCTCAAAATCGAGAGAGATGTTTCTTATAGCGGTAAGAACTCTGTCTCTGACTCTGAACTTAACTTCAAGGTTTTTTACAGATAATATAGGATTATTGATCATGTTGTTCTCCTAAATCATATGCGTTCTCGGGTCAGAAGCATCCGCCAATGCCTGGCCGACAAGATACAGAGAAACAGAGATGACAGCAGAAGCAAAGACCGGGATCCAGAACAGATACGGTTCCGTCAGCATATATGGAGAATACTGCTGTATCAGTTTACCTAAGGAAGCATATCTTTCCGAAAGACCGACACCCATGTATGAAAGTGCGACTTCATAGGAAATGAAGGCAGGAACATCTCTGGATACGCTCGTGATGATGATCGAGATCAGATACGGAAGGATATTGTTGAGAATGATCTTCCATAACGGAGTTCCCAGACACTGGGAAGCCAGATTATATTCTCTGTCTCTGATGATCATGACTTGAACACGGATAAAATACGCCGTGCCGATCCAGGTCGTGACACACAGAGCGAAGATCAGCTGCTTGAAACCGCCGCCCAGCGCATAGACCAGGATCATGGCGATTAGAGTCGTCGGGATATTCGAAAGGACGTTGTAGACTTCGATCATGATGGCATCCATTCTTTTTGAGAAGCCCCAGAACATGCCGACAACGATACCGACGAACTCGGTGAAGAACGTTGCGGAAAGAGCAACGATCAACGAATTCTTCGTTCCTGACCAGAGTGAATCAAACAGGGAGTTGCCTCTGTTATCCGTACCGAAGATGAAACCCTTCGTAAACGGCTTCAGGAAGTGCATGGAACTGTTGTTGATATTCGGAGCGACCATATGGTCGTAATGAGAGATCATCGGCTGAATGAACGCAAACAAGACCATCGTCAGCGAGATCAGAAGCATCAGAACAGCGATCTTATTTGAGAAGAATCTTCTGAATACGGATCCCCAGTACGAATATTTCGGAGCGGCAATGTGCTCGGAAGCGGAATCATCAGCTCTTTGGAACCCGAACAGTGAAGGATCGTTCATATCGATCTCGGCCTCTTTTAAAGGCTCGGAAGCTTTCAACGGTTCGATTTTCTTCTTAAACATCACTTCCCTCCTTTCTTCGCACTCAGCTGGATACGCGGGTCAACAACGACCATCAGCAAGTCACCCAGCAGGACGGAAAAGATCGCCAGCGAGGAGAAGATGAAAGTCAGACAGATGATCATGTTGTTGTTCATCTTTGTTATGGAATCCGGCAGCATTTTGCCCATGCCGGGGATCGCAAATGCAGACTCGGTAATGAAAGCACCGCCGATCGACAGGATGATCGATCCAGGAATGCCGTTGACGATCGGAATGATCGCATTCTTCAGAATATGCTTGGAGAAGATCTCTCTTTGAGAGAGGCCTTTTGCCTTGGCAAATTTGACATAGTCCGAATTGGACTGGTCAAGCATATACCTTCTGATCCAGGTCATCAGACCCGGCATCGAAAGAAGTGTAAGGATGATCAGCGGCGAAATATAGGAACGGATATCCTTGAATCCCAGAAGCGGGAACTTGTCAGGGATTCCGAAATTGACAACGATGGAACGGACAAAGAAAATCAGTGCCAACGAAGGCATAGCGGTGATCAGATTGATGAAGACGACACCGATCTTGTCGCCGAGTTTGTCCTTCTTTCTTGACATATAGATACCGGCAGGAATACCGATCGCATATGCAAGGATTAACGATATGATACCGAAGATGTACGACGTGTTGATCATTGAAGGCGATTCATAATTCGAATAGCAGTCAGCATAGTGGTCATCAAATTTATTCTGGTCCAAATGGTCGATCGAAGATTTATAGGTCGCTGTGTGCAGATCAAAAGCACTGGCAACCGTTACACCGGTCGGGAATACTGTGTCGACAACAACCTGACTTCCCTGGCCTTGGCCGATGACATCCAAAACATTGGCGCCGGCTTTCGTCGGATAGGAAGTACCGAAGTTGAGAGACAGCCAGTTCTGATGGATGAACGGGAAGGAACCGTCAAAATAGACAAGATATTTGTGCTTGCAGCCGGAACACATGATCGCCGGGACATCGTTGAAATCCTTGCCGATATAAACTCTGCGTTCGAGATCGGGATTGTTGGGATCCTGTATCGCATTAGGACCATCAAGAACGATCAGTCTCTTCCAGAAATGGAAGATCAGCTCAACGACGTTGTACTCATGATAAGCAAAAGCATTGCCGTTCCGCTGAAATTCGATTTTATAACCTCTATCCTCATATGTACTGATGACTTTCAGATTTTCATCTGAACCGTTAACCATACAAGCTTTATAGTTATCTGAATCATTAGTACACATATCACTCAGACGTACATAGTCTAAATACCCAAGTTCTTCAAACTTGGAATACATGAAACTCGTTCTCGTATCACCGGTCAGTTTGCGGTAGCTCGTGTCCGACTCAAGAACTTTGTTTCGCGGAATCATCGTAAAAACCATCGCAATGACGATCGAGACGACGATGAAGATCGAGATGCAGGATTTTAATATTCTTTTTAAAATGTAGCCTCTCATAAAAAACTCCTTTCGCAAAAGACAGAAAGTAGCGGACTAATGATATTAATCCGCTACTCTCTTAGTTAACTAATACCTTTCAGTAATTATTCGCCAGCTTCCCAAGCAGCCTTTAACTGATTGTACTGATCAACAGTGACGATGCCTTCCTGCAGCTGAGTACCTTTGTACTTGTACTGAGAAACGCCTGTGCTGTAGATTGCAGTGAACGGAACGACGTGAGTAACACGGACCGCACGAGTCTGCATGGAAGTAGGAACGTATAATGCGTGGTATAACAGATAAGCATCTGCTTTTGCGAATTCTGCATAACGAGCATCCAGATCGCTCTTGATAGCATCAGCAGCTCTCCAGATTCTTTCGTATTCGTTGAAGCCGACAGCTTCCTTGATATCATCATCTGAACCGTAGTCATCCGGTGAGAAGACTGTATCAGTTAAACCGCAGGAGTGCATGTAGTAACCGACAACCGGTGAGTAGATATCAACGAATGTACGAGGATCCTGATAGTCAGGGCCCCAGCCAGTGAATGTAGAAATATCGTAGTCAGCATCTGCCCAGTCAGTTGTATAGTAAGCAACGTTCTGAACAGTATCGGAATCCTTCATAACGAGTTCGATAATGATCTGACCATCAGTATTTTCTTCAATAGACTGCTTCATGGACTGTGCCTGGTTGACCAGAGCGACAGAAGTTTCGATGACAAGCATGTCGAGGTGGACAGGGAACTGGATACCGTCTGCCTTAGCAGCTTCGATATAAGCGAGAGCCTTTTCCTTGCTGAGCCATGGCCACTGACCATCCTGCAGGTTGACCTTTTCGCCGCCGTTTAATTCTGCGTATGCATCTTCAATCAGGTTGACATACGGAGTACCATCGCTGGTGGAGACAAGAGTCGGGAACGAGTTGATGTTTCTGACAGTGCCTTTTGCAACGAGTTCAGGAGATCTTACTGCGAGGTAAGATTCAACATCGAACGCATGCTTAAGAGCAAGTCTGAAGTTCTCGTTGTTGATGGCAGCATGAGTGTTGGCTGCGAGAGCTTCATCAGTAGCATAGTTTGTTAAATCATGCTTCTGACGGTTGTAGTTGAAGACAACACCGAATGCATATGCGTTAGGCATAGAAGCAGTGATGTAGTTTTCGTACTTGGAATACAGTTTGTCATATGCTTCAGCACCCATCGTTGAAGATAAGCCGGCTGCAACATAAGTGTTCTGTTCGAAGCCACGTAATACGGAGAATACATCTGAACCATCATCATAGATGATCTTGATCGTCTCTAAACCGACATTTTCAGCATCCCAGTATAACGGGTTCTTCTTTAAGACGGTCTGAGACTTGACATCGAAGGAGTCAAGAACGTAAGCGCCGTTGTAAAGGATTGAATCCGGAGCAACTGTACCGAAAGAGCATGCAGTAATATCAGGAGAACCTAACTTACAGCCATCACCCTTGGATTCCAGGAAGTCTCTGTTGATCGGGTAAAGGATCGTGTATTCACATACGGTCGGGAAGTAAGTAACGGTAGCGCCGATGGATTCGCCTGTGTTCAGGTCGAACTGTTCTGCCATTGTGTATTCGACAGTGTAGTCATCAACAGCCTTGATACCGACTTTTGCCCAAGCCTCATCAGACCAGTCACCGTTGTTGTAGTAATCGTCGTAGCCAGCTACATACGGAGCAACAACAGAAGCAGTACCGGACTGGAATTCAGCAGAATGTCTTAAACCGGTAACGAAGTCTTCAGCCTTAACTTCGGCATAGACTTCACCAGTGCTGGTAGCCCAATTGACGCCTTTTCTCAGATGGAATGTCCATACTGTAGCATCTTCATTGGATTCCCAAGACTCAGCGACAGAACCTACATAATTGCCGAAGCGGTTGCATTCAACCAGACCATCAACAAAGTTGACGTTGATCTCATGGTCAGTAGCTAACGCAGTAGTTACATAGTCCATGTTTGCAATCTCTGAACTGTCAGCAGTTACAAAGGTTTTCGTATCAGCCAGTTTCAGATCTTCGATAGCAACAGTAGATTCATAAGTAGCAGCTTCTTCGCCACCCTCAGGTGCAGGTGCAGGTTCAGGAGTTTCTTCCTTGTTTCCGCAAGCTACTAATGTGATTGCCATCAGTAAACTGAGCATCAACACTAATAATTTCTTCATAAATTCTTCCTTTCTTTGCAGAATAAAACTGCATATATAAATTTTACTCTAATCAATGCGTCGAATCAATGAAAGACTTGCTGTTTTATAAGCAATTTCAGAAAAAAATCCATTTTTTGAAAATATTTTTCTGAAATGAAAAGCACTTATTTCATTCAATAAGTGCTCATATAAATCCTTAAAACACCGGGTCACGATCGATGCCTTGGTTTCATATCTTCGTGCTGTCGTGCATTTTTCAAAAGCAGGACTGCAGATGCGCAAGAGGCATCATTCGCTGAACGATGCTCGATTTAAAACTTACGAGATCTTGATCCCTTCAAAGATCATATACTTCGGACCTTTGTAACGGGAAGTCTGTCCTTCTTCCTTGGAAAACTTCACGTTCCTGATGTCTTCGTAGATATTGCCGGCGATCGAAAAACCGGTCAAAGGGATATATTTCTTGCCGTCGAAATATCTGGCAAGCCGGACTTCTCCGCCCCAGTATCCGGAATCGGATTCCAGCTGCGGCGAAGAGAAGTTTTCGATGATCAGATGCGGTTTCTTCTTGTATTCGACGCCTTCCGCCTTGATCTGTGCCACCGGCAGATTGCCGGAGATCTTCTCTTCCTTATTGTAGTAGCCGAACTGTATATCGCCGTAGGTGTTCTTCACGACGCCTTTGGAGATCAGTTTCACCGGACTTAACAGCGTACCGTGCGAATCGAATCTTCGCGATGCCCCGCAGCCGGCGATCGAAGGTCTCATCGTCAGATCGAAAAGCGTCTCGGAGACTTTGTCGCCTTTGCTGTAGTGGTTGTCATGCATGAAAGCGGAACGGTAATTCAGATCGGACGCAAAACAGCGGACGATGTTTTCCAGCATATCGTTCTTGACCAGGACTTTCAGATCTTCCGGAAGCTTGACATCTTTCAATGTCTTGGCAGCCGAACGCGCCTTGGCAAGATTCAGTATCTCGTCGATCTCTTCCGTGATCTTCTTATAGTCTTCCTTGTTGGACTCAAAGAATTTATAAAGCTCGAATTCCTCTTTCTTGTTCGACCAGGTCGGGATGCACTCCACTTCGATCTTGAAGCTGTTTGAAACATGATCGACACCGTTGGAATTGATGAATTCTTCTTTGAACCGCGAGACGAAGATCTCGGTCGAATTGATCCAGCCGTTCTTATAGACGTCTGCCTTGAAGACGGCTTTGGCCACCCTGGATGCGACCTTGTTGAGATCCTTCTTATCCGCACCTGTATCCTTGAGGTTCTCTTTCTTTTCGGCAAGCGGATAGTAAGGATTCTTTGCTGCCTTGGCTCTCGTCACGGCTTTGGACAGTTTGGAAGCCAGCGACTTTTGATCATCGGCCGCCGTCACGACGAGCGTCGAGACACCGGTCGATCTCTGATCGGATACATAGACTTTGACCGATACCGTCTTCACTTTGACGGCACGGTTGATCTCGAGATGATCGAGGACGTAGAACAGCTCCCGGGAATCCTTATCGAGGATGTTCAGTTCGTATGCGCTGATGTTTTTGTTCGCTTTCAGACATGCTAATATCTCAGATCTCTTCATCATCCTAATTTCGCCTCCGCTTTCAGATACGGGCCGCCGTCAGATACGTAGACCCATTCCTTATGGCCCTTGCCGCACATGCCGGATCCGTGGACCGTCACTTCGTCCGAGACCATCGAGATCGAATTGAGCAGGTCGATGACATAGCCGGAAATGACGACCGGAGCGATCATCTCACCGGTGAATTCTCCGTCTTTGATCTCCAGACCGTAAGAAGCTGTGCACTGGATCTGCCAGTTCTTCGGATCTTCCATGCCGTTGTTGGTCTGACAAAGGAGATAGCCGTGTTTCACGGACTTGATCATATCTTCATATTTGTCTTTGCCCGGACCGAACCACGTGTTGGTCATGCGGGTGTAGACTTTACGCTGGTAATCCTGTCTCCTGCCGTTTCCCGTCGGCTCGCTGCCGAGCTCCATGGCACTCAGGCTGTCGGAGATCCCCGTCTGCAGGATGCCCTTCTTGATGATCTGCGTATTGTGGGCTTCGACACCGTCGTCATCGAAGAAATACGATGCGGCTGAAAGGCAGCTGGCAGCACCGTCATACATGTCGACCAGCGGTGAAGCGACATATTTGCCGACATAATCGACGGCTTTCGCTCTGTTCTTGACGAACATGTCCATCTCCACGCCGTGGCCGAACGCTTCATGAGCGATCAGTCCGGAGATCGAAGGATCGGTGATGATCGTATACTTGCCCGGTACGACCGGTCTTGCGTCGAGCATCTTCACGGCGATGTTCAAGACATCATCCGCTTCTTCGGCGAATTTATCCAGAGCCATGCCGGAATCCGCTTCGCCCTGAGCGGAGTAATTGGACTTGATGTTGTCCCCGTCTCTGACCACCGTCATCAGCATCACGTTGATCCAGTCATATTTCTGGCTCAGACACTTCTTCTTGGAAACGAAGATCTTGGACGTCTGACGCTTCACATAGGCCGTATTGACATTGATCAGACGGCTTTCTTTCTTGTGCAGTTCGTCCTTGACGGCGGAAAGCCTGTCGATGATCTGCTTATTGGACAGCTTGGAAGGATCTTCCCTGAGGAAGTCTTCAACGTGCGGCTGTTCTTCCAGCATCTTGACTTTGAAGTCTTTGGAATAGACTTCATCGAGCTTCACGGCATTCCTGATTGACGCAGCCTTCAGACCGCGGATATCGTTGCAGGAATATTCGCTGTAACGGCCGTCCCTGTAGACCTTGATGACGAAACCGCACTCGTTGTCCACTTCATCGAGCGAATTGATCCTCGTCGAGACCGAGATCCGCTTGGTGTTGACGCAAGTGCCGAGGATCGACACGTAGTCGAACGACTTTCCCAGGTCTTCGACCAGCTTTTTGGCGTCGGGGATCCTTGATTTCACAAATTTATCAAGCATTTTCACTCCTCCTACTTGTTCTTTTCTTCTTCATACAACATCGCTTCTTCCCACTTCTCCTCCAGAGCGTGGATCTGGTTGTGGATCTCGTCGATCTCATCGTCGAGTTCCGCCATCTTCTTCATGTCCTGGTAATATTCCGGTTCGTAGCGAAGTGCCCGCTTATCTTCCAGTATATCTTCCATCAAAGAGATCTCGTTCTCCAGACGCTTCAGATTGTACTTCGGCTTCTGCTTGATCTCTTTCAACGGTTTTTCATTCTTTTCCTGTTTGGGCTTGCTGACTTCTTCCTTGACTTTGACATCGATATAATCCTTGTAGCCGTCAGGATAATAAGTCACCTTGTCTTCATCGATGACCAGACAGGAAGTCGCGATCTTTCTGATGAAGTATCTGTCGTGGGATACGAACAAGATCGTCCCGTCATATTCGTTGAGGGCATTCTCCAGAGCTTCCTTGGAGATGATGTCGAGATGGTTGGTCGGCTCATCCAGGATGAGGAAGTTGGCCTTTTTCATCATCAGTTTGGCTAAGGAAAGCCGGACCTTCTCTCCGCCCGATAAGACGTTGACTTCCTTGAAGACTTCATCGGAAGTGAACAGGAAAGCGCCCAAGACGGAACGCACCTTATACATGTCGAGATCGGGATAATCGTTCCACAGTTCTTCCAATACGGTATTGCCGCTGTGGAAATTCGCCAGGTTCTGGTCGAAGTAAGCGATCTGGATCTGATGCCCCAGCATCATATAGCCGCCCAAAGGTTCGACTTCGCCGATGATCGACTTCAGCAGCGTCGACTTGCCGGTGCCGTTGTCGCCCATGACGCAGATCCTCTCCCCTCTCTGTATCTCCAGGCTCACTTCCGCCAACGGCTTGTCATAGCCGACTTTGAAGTGGTCGAGGCTCAATACGTTCTTGCCGCCGCGGACACCGCAGGTGAACTTTGCCTTGAAAGCCTTGGTATCGGCTTTCTTGGGATCGTCGATCTTATCCATCCGTTCCAGATATTTGATCTTGGACTGAGCGAAAGCCGCTTTATTCTTCTTGTAACGGAACTTTTCGATCAGTTCCTCAAGACGTTTGATGTCCTTCTGCTGTCTGCGGTAGGCTGCTTCCTGACGGATCAGATCATTCTTTTTCTGTTCGACGAAACTGGAATAATTGCCGGCATAGCGCTTGATCCCGCCGTATTCGAGTTCGTAGACCACATTGACGCTGCGGTCAAGGAAGACACGGTCGTGAGAAACGATGACCATCGCCTTCTTGTATTTGGCCAGATAATTTTCCAGCCACTCGATCGTCGAAAGATCGAGGTGATTGGTCGGCTCGTCCAGCAGCAGCAGATCCGGTTTGGACAAAAGCAGACCGGCAAAAGCGATCTTGGTCTTCTCACCGCCCGAGAACGAAGAGACCTTGCGGTCAAGATCCGCTTCCTTGAAACCGAAGCCGTTGAGCACCGAAAGCATCTCCGAATGATAGGTATAGCCTCCGGCATACTTGTAGTCTTCTTCCAGCTTCGCATACTTCTCGATCAGCTTCTCGTCATGATCGTTTTCCATCTGCTTAGAGATCTCTTCGATCTGCTTTTCAAGTTCCTTGATCCGGCTGAAGACACCGTCGAAGACTTCGCGTACGGTCTCTTCCGACAAGGCGAGCGCATTCTGCTTCAGATAAGAGATCGTCGTCTTGTTGGCCTTGATCAGCTGACCGGAAGAGAGCTCACATTCTCCCGTGAGCACTTTTAAAAGAGTGGTCTTACCACTCCCGTTGCGGCCTACCAGAGCGATCCTTTCGTTCTCGTTCACGGTAAAGTCGATATTTTCAAATACATCATTGGCACCGAAAAAAACGGTGCCGTCTGAAATCTGTACGATCATTTATCAATAAATAAGATTCTTCGGTGTACGCGGATAAGGCAGGACATCTCTGATGTTCTCCATACCGGTCAGATACATGACCATCCTCTCAAAGCCCAGACCGAAGCCCGCATGCTTGCAGCCGCCGTATCTGCGCAAATCGAGGTACCACTGGTAACCGTCCTTGTCCATTCCGAGTTCGTCCATCCTCTTTTCCAGCAGGTCGAGACGTTCCTCACGCTGAGAACCGCCGACCAGCTCGCCGACATGCGGGACCAAAAGGTCGCAAGCGGCGACGGTCTTGCCGTCGTCATTGAGACGCATGTAGAAGGCCTTGATGTCTTTCGGATAATCCGTCAGGAAGACCGGTCCCTTGACGACCTGTTCCGACAGATAGCGTTCATGTTCGGTGTTGAGATCCATGCCCCAGGAGACTTTGTTTTCAAATTCCACCGGTGCTTTCAGCAAGATATCGATCGCCTCGGTATAAGGCATGCGGCGGAACGTAGAATTGTAGACGTGATCGAGTCTTTCCAATAAGGTCTTGTCGATCATGTTGTTGAAAAATTCAAGCTCTCTCGGGCATTCTTTGCGGACATATTCGATGCAATACTTGACCATGTCTTCGATCAGCTGCATATCATCTTCCAGATCGGCAAAAGCGATCTCCGGCTCGATCATCCAAAATTCGGATGCGTGTGTCTTGGTGTTGGAATTCTCCGAACGGAACGTCGGACCGAACGTGTAGACATCGCGGAACGCCATGGCGAAAGCTTCGACATGGAGCTGGCCGGAAACCGTCAGAGAGGCGTGCTTGCCGAAGAAATCCTCTTCGTATTTGTTGTCTTCTCTCGTCGTGACGGTAAAGACTTCGCCTGCGCCTTCCGCATCGTTGCCGGTAATGATCGGCGTATGGACATATACGAAACCCTGTCCCTGGAAAAATTCATGGATCGCCATCGCCAGTGCCGAACGGACTCTGAAGACCGCCATGAACGTATTGGTACGCGGACGCAGGTGCGGGATCTCGCGCAAGAATTCAAAAGAATGTCTCTTTTTCTGTAAAGGATAAGTTTCGGAAGATGCCCCTTCGACTTCGATCGAAGTCGCCTTGATCTCGAACGGCTGTTTGTTTTCCGGTGTCAGGATGAACTTGCCGATGACATAGATCGCAGAACCGGTCAGAAGATGCGAGACTTCTTCATGATTCGCGAGTTCCGGACCGTAGACGATCTGAATGTTCTTGAAATACGAACCGTCATTGAGCTCGATGAAACCGACCTGACCGTTGTCACGGTTGGTCCTGACCCAGCCTTCAACAGCAACATATTCCAGCTGGTCAAGTTCCATATCGGAAGCGTTGAGTGACATCTCATACAGTTCTCTTGCGAAATATAAATCCATATAAACCCCCTATTTATTCATAGAATTGACTTCAAACAGCAGTTCTTCGATCGTCGATACGACATCGACGTCGCTCTTGATCATCCCCTCGGGAAGCACAAAGTGTTCCCTTGTGAAATTGACGATCCCCTTGATCCCCAGTTCATGAAGTTCGTCAACGATCTCCTGCGCTCCCGAAGGAATGCATAAGATCGCGATCTCGCATCCTTTCGGAAACTTCTCCTTCAGCTGCGAGATATGATAGACCGGCACATTGACCTGCAGATCCTGGTTCCGGACTTCCGGTTTGAGATCGAACGCACAGACGATCTCTCCGGCGACATGATTCCAGTTGTTATAATTCAGTATGGCCTTGCCGAGCCGGCCGACGCCGATCAGGATCATCTCTCCGTCATAATCTTCGCCGAGCGCATCGGCAAAGATCGAGATCAGCTCATCGATGTCGTAGCCGTATCCCTGTTTGCCCAACTGTCCGATCAAAGAAAAATCATGACGGATCGTCGTTGCTTTGATGTCGACATATTCCGACAGTTCGCTCGATTTGATCCTCTTGATGCCGTTCTGCGAAAGCTTGCGCAGTGCCTTCAGATAGACCGGATAGCGGCGAAGTGTCGCTTTCGATATTTCTGCCATAGACTTATTTTATATAATTTATCGCTATTTGTGAATTCTTTACTTAGTTTAACTAATCTTCGATCGACATCGAAGGCATGCTGGAAGCATCGAAACCGACGAATTTTCCCGCCTTGAGATAATGAACGGCCGCACAGGCGATCATCAGAGCGTTGTCCGTGCAGTATTTCAACGGCGGCAGGATCAGATCGTGATCCGCGAAATTCTCTTTCATCAGTTCTCTGAGTCTCGAATTTGCCGCAACACCGCCGGCGATGACGACAGACTTGCATGGATATTGTTCCAACGCGCTCTTCGTCTTTTTGACCAGCGTGTTCAAGGCGACTTCCTGGAAGGCATAAGCGAGATCTTCCTTATTGATCGTATTGCCTGCGCTCTCTTCCTTCTTGACCAGCTGCAATACGGCGTTCTTGAGTCCGGAGAACGAGAAATTCAGTCCGTCGACTTTCGGTGTCGGCAGCTGATAATGCGGTTTTCCCGTCTTTGCCAGACGGTCGATGACCGGACCGCCCGGATAGGCTTCCTTCATGACTCTGGCGACCTTGTCGTAAGCTTCTCCGATCGCATCGTCAAGGGTCGTGCCGATGATCTTGAAAGACTGATCGTTTTCGATATAGACCAGTTCGGTATGACCTCCCGAAACGACCAGTGCCATCATCGGATACTGCAGCGGCTTGATCAGCTCGTTGATGAAGATGTGACCCTTGAGATGATGGACACCGATCAAAGGCTTGTCATAGAAGAACGCCAAAGATTTGGCACCGATCGCTCCGACATGCAGAGAACCGATCAGGCCGGGGCCGATCGTATAAGCGATCGCATCGATGTCATCCATCGAGACCTGTGCCTTATCGATCGCTTCCTTGATGATCGTGGAGATCTGTTCCACATGCATGCGGGAAGCGACTTCCGGAATGACGCCGCCGAATCTCGCATGGACGTCGATCTGGGAAGTGACGACCGAACTTAACACATTGAGCTCCTCATCGACGATCGCACATGCTGTCTCATCGCAGCTCGATTCGATCGCCAGGATCTTCTTCGGTTCTTCTTCGCCCAGCAGTCCGCGGATCATATCGTAGGCATCGTCACCGTTCTCATAATATCTTTTTCTGGTCCGGACGACTTCAAAACCGTCTTTCTCATACAGACTGAGCGCTTCCTTGTTGTTGACATTGACCTCCAGGTGCATAAATTCACAGCCTCTTCTTCTGGCTGCCGAGATCAGATGTTTCATCATCTTGCGGCCGTAGCCTTTATGACGCTGCGCCTTCCTGACGGCGATCTTGGTCAGATCGCAGTTCTCAAACATATACCAGAGGTCGCCATATGCGACGATCTCGCCGTCAACGATATCGACATAGATCTCGGAAAGATCATTGTTGGCGATCTCACTCAAAAAGTTCTTTCTCGACCACGGATTGCTGAAGGATTCGTTTTCTATCTCCAGGACCTGATCCAGGTCCTCTTCTTTCAAAAGTTCGATCATCTGTAGTAACTCTCGCTTTCTTTCAGATATTCCGGCGTCAGATAAGGAAGTGCATCGACCTTCTCCCAATAAGCCTTCGTGCGCAGGAAGGCTTCCGGAATATCGCCATAGTCATTTGTTTTGCCGACCAGTGCGCCGTCGCCGATGATCTGACAGTCTTTGATATCGAGATCTTTCAGTGCGACCGCCTGATCTTGCGAAACGATCTTTTCTTTGTCATAGACGCCGCAGTATACACGGTCTGCCCTGGCATCCATGAGGACCATGCAGTTGGACCGGTCCGCCGCATATAAACGCAATGTCGAGATCGTATACACATCGCAAGGAAGCGTTTCACCGATCACTTTGGCGATCGTCATGGCGATACGCACGCCGGTGTAGGAACCGGGGCCTTTCGTGATGCAGATCGAATCGATGGAACGGCGCTGCACTCCCGCTTTTTCAAAAACTTCATCCAAAGCCGAGAAGACTTCTTCCGACTGTTTCTTGAAACATTCCTTGCAATATGAAGAAAGGATCCGATCGTCTCTGATCAGAACACAAGTCAGATATTTATAAGCCGTATCGATACACAGTGTCAGCATGTCATCTCCTTTGCGATCTCAAGATACTTGTCTCCGTGCGGAACGAAAGAGATATCCCGGGTATCATCGTCAATATATTCAAATCTCACTTCCAGATATTCATCGGGAAGATAGTTTTCATAGAATTCCGGCCATTCGATGACCATGATGCCTTCCTCCTCGTATTCGGAGATCCCAAGATCATAGTCGTTGTTTTCCAGCCGGTAAGCGTCGATATGGTATAAAGGAAGGCTTCCGTTATAGATCTTCAGGATCGTGAATGTGGGAGAATTGATGACCTCCTTGACACCCAGTGCCTGGCCGATGCCTTTCGTGAACGTCGTTTTCCCGCCGGCAAGGTCCCCCTTCAAGGCGACAAGCGAACCTTTTGGAAGCAGTTCACCGAGTTTTTTTCCTAAGCGGATCGTCTCGCTTTCATTTCTAGTAATCATAGCCCTATCAGTATACCTCATTTTCCATAAAAAAACCTCTACAATCGTAGAGGTCTTTAACCGGCAACGTGCTTGATTCACTATTCATACGAGTAGCTATGCTCGCCGATGAAGTGCTTAACTTCTGGGTTCGAGATGGGACCAGGTGTGACCACTTCTCCATTGTCACCGGATCGAAGGACTTGCTCCTTCAAAACTAAATAACACGTCAATGTATGGGATAAGAATGTTTTCTTACAATATCTTCAATGATAAAATCCTCG
>JAFOLW010000002.1 GCA_017419165.1 Erysipelotrichaceae bacterium | reverse complement strand
GGTTGGCCGGCGGATAGTAGTAGACCGGCGGTTTTTCCGGTGTACAGCCGCTTAAGAGAAAAAGAAAAACCAATATAAGCAAAAGAGCCTTTGTATAATATTTTTCCATAGTGCTGCCTTTCATAAATTAAATGTCATCCGAATTTATGCTTCTATTCTACCTGAAACAGCAGCTGATATTGAAGATGTCCGAAAATATAAGAACGTTTTTCTATTAATTAAGGAGACATTTTATGGCCACAAAAGCGATCCTGCCATCCTTTCATCCGAACTTGTCTATGGATTGCGAAAGTTTCAAAAAATGAACGACGAAGCCAAAAAAGAAGCCCTGCTCGCCTGCATCCGAATAATCCTCAACTTATGAAGATCTTTTAATATGATCATTGATAAAAGAATCATCGGTTTTTATCAATGAGCATCTCACCATCCCAATGGTTATTGATTCTTTGAATAATAGATTTGATTTATAGAATATAATCAAATTGATTCATGATATCAAAGTCTATTATATGTTCAGTAACAAATAGAGATGGTGAGATAAACTTTATCTTTTAAATGTTTTTTATAGTTGATAGTTGAACTCAATTTTCTTTGACGGGAATCTCACCCTAGCTTCGTTTACATAGCCGAAGTACCGCCGATAGTGTCTTCCATTATCAGATCTGTCATCGCAAGAATTTCGAATCCTGTCGCACATTTATCAGGTGTAAAGGCTTGGAAACACATATAGTGGTGTCCTGATATTTCATTGGCGTTCTCACTCGCTCGGACCATAGATAACTTCTTTGCAATCCAACTCTCTTTTCGGTTTTCAAGGAACAAGGCAGTAAATTATCCTTGTTTTCCTTAAAAATGGTCATTTTACTAGAAAATAAGTCTGTAAAATGCCTCGGGTTCGAGTTATAATCCGTGGTCCCCCCCCATATGTAAAATAAAGTACAGCTCATAAGGCTGTACTTTTTTTAACCGTTTTCCGCTTCCGTCTTTTCAAAAGCCAGGCGCGGATCATCGTCTTCTTCCACATAGATCGTTCCGCAGTGGACGAAACCGAGTTTTTTCAGCAGATCCTGCATGACAGTGTTATCGCCGTGCGTATCGATGCGCAGATGCCTGCAGCGATCGTAAGCCCAGTTCAGGCAGAAAGTTCCGATCCCTTTTTCGGAATGATCGGACGCGATACGATGGACGACACCGTAGGGGCTCTCATCGATCCAGTTCCCTTCCGTGATGTTCACATACGTCGGTTCGATCCGTTCGCCGAAGACGAAATAGAACGTTCCGATGACCGCAAGATCATCATTCAGACAGACGTAGGAGTTTCCGTTCCGGATGTCGTCTCTGATCAGTTCCTCCGGCGGCCAGTGCGTGGATCCCCATTGTTTCGGATTGCCGTGCTCGGCCATAAAAGTCCTGGCATGATCATAGATCTCCATGATCCTGCCCAGATCCGCGATTTCCGATCTTCTTATCCTCATGGTCTTTCCTCCGTATCTTTATCTATCATAGCATGAAGAAAAGACCGGGATCTCTTCCTTCAGGTACGACAAAAACCAGCCATAAGAAGCCGTGGAGTTTTTCTGATGATAGTTCAGTACAAATACAAAAATGGTTTATTTGTTAAGATTATCAAGGACCTTCTGAAGCGTCGCTTCAAAACGCTCTATTTCTTTCGCCCTTAAACCTTTGTAGTATTCTTTTCTTACTTCCTTTGAAACTTTTTCGATCACTTCTTTATAGCATTTCGCTTGCTCGTTTAAAGCGATGACCGTACTTCGCTTGTCGTTTTCGTTTTCTCTTTTCTCGATCAGACCCTGCTTTTCCATTCTGTCCAGCATGGAAGTCAGTGATGTCTTTGCCAGGCCGGTGGCCTTCCCAATGTCTTTGATCGGCATAGGTCCTTCACACATCAAAACGTAAATGATCGTGCCCTGTGCACCGTTGAATTGACTTACTTTTTCCTCCTTTAACAATTCGTTGACGCGCCTGTTAGTCAGTTTGTTGATCTGCCCGATAAGATATCCGCCATTGTACCGCATTGTTACCTCGCTTTCCCAGGGGATTCCCGAACAAGTATGTACGAAAAAAGGCCGCTACTGGCCTTCGTCGCTAGAGCAAAGGTTCTCGGCAACATTCATGATGTGATCGCCGATCCTTTCGATATCGATCAATAATTCAGAATACACAACGCCAGATTCTGCTTCATCCGAATTGTTGCGCATCCGATCAACTTCGATGCCGCGGTAGGAGAAACAAAGCTGATCGATAAGATCTTCGTTTTCCTTTATCTTTTCAAATAACGAATAGTCCTCATCGATGATGATCGATCCGATCATATCAAGCGATTCCAGAAGGATATCCGACAAATGTTTCAGTTCATCATATGCGACCAGTGAAAGCGACAGATCGTTCCTGGTCAGATCCTCACCTGCTTCGGCGATATTCACCGCATGATCACTCATTCTTTCCAGATCGACATTCATGGAGAACAGGGAGACCGCCTGTTTGGACTCTTCCATATTGGGATTACTGGCCATCAGAAGCATCAGGTTGCGGCTGATACCTTTGTGGATCAGATTGACTTCCTTCTCATTGCGGTCGATCATGTCAAGCTCCGAATAGTGTTCCAGAAGTGCCGTGAGACCCTTGCGGATGCTTTCGGAGACCAGATTGAACATGTTGACCATCTCGATATTGATCGAGAAGATATTGAATGCGGAGTTGTTTTCGGTCTTCGATGTCGGCTCGACCTCCGGCTGCAGTGTCTTCTTCGTGCCCTGATCCGGGATCAGCAGATAAGCGATCTTCGCCAGAGAATTCGCGAACGGGAAGCAGACTAATGAAGTCACGACATTGGTGAACGTGTGCATCAGGGCGATCTGTTCCACGACTCTTCCCGGAGCCAGTGTCTGATACAGTCTGTCGAACGGGAAGATCATATAAAGTACCGTGAACAACAATGCGTTGACAAGGTTGAATGTAAAGTTGATGATCGAGACGCGCTTGGCATCGCGGTTGAAGCTCAAGGATGCCAGCATGGCCGTCGTACAGGAACCGATGTTCTGACCCAGGTTGAAGAACATGACATCCTTGATCTGGACCAGTCCGCTCTTCGCCAGTGACTGGATGATACCTAGGGAGGCGGAAGAAGACTGTACGATCGTCGTCAGCACGAAACCGACCAGGATACCGAAGATCGGATTCTGCAAGCTCGTCAGGATATTGAGGAAGAACGCCGACTGTCCGAGCGGCGCCAGACCGCCCGACATCGTGTCCATTCCGATGAAGACGAAACCTAAGCCCATCATGATCTCGCCGATCGCATTGAGCTTGTCGTTCTTGACGAACATGATCAGACAGACGCCGACGAACGCCAGGAACGGAGAGACCAGCCCGACATCCATAGCCATCAAGTGACCGGTGATCGTCGTACCGACATTGGAACCCAGGATGACATAGACCGTCTGGGTGACCTTCATGATCCCTGCATTGACAAAACTTACCAGCATGCTCGTGGTAGCACCGGAAGACTGCACCAGTGCTGTGACCAGCATACCGGCCATCATGGCAACGAATGGTTTTTTCGTCAGCTTCTCCAAAACATCCTGCAGTTTCCCGCCGGCCATATGCTTGAAGCCGCTGCCCATGACCTCCATACCGTACAAGAAGATCGCCAGGCCGCTCAGTACCGATAATACATCAGTAAATCTCATCGCATATATATAATAACAGATTCTTACTGATTAAGATATAAAAAACCCGCCTGTGAGGCGGGTCATCGATCATTGAAGAGCTTTGCCGCAGTTCGGACAGAACTTTGCGCCGGCCGGAAGCGGCTGACCGCAGAACGGACAGTATCCGCCGCCGCTTGGTTTCGGGCCGTCATTCTGCTGCAGGAACTGTGAACCGAGGTTCGATGCCATGTTGACATTCATGAATCCGGTCGCAGCACCGTTGGCATTGTTGGCCGCATCTCTGATCGCATCGGCAGTTGCCGAAATGATCGTTGCGTTTGCCGTATCCTTGTCTTTGTTGACTGCCGAGAACTGGAAGTTCTTGATCCTTTCGGCATCGGCCTCCGGGATCGTGACGGAATTGATCGTCAGAGAATCGAAAGCGATACCTCTGTTTTCTTCCCAGCGGACTTTGAGAGCTTCTCTGAGCGCATCCTTGAGCTCGGAAGTGTGTGCCGGAAGTTCGGAATAACGGATGCCGAGATCGGACAGTTTGCCGAATGCCGGATTCAATGCATCGAGCATCTCGGATTTCATGATCGGAAGGATCTCGTCCTTCTCATATCTGTATGCCTTGTTGCCGGCAACTTTCTGATAGAACGTGACCGGATCGACGATCTTGAACGTGAATTCGCCATTGCATCTGACGGAGATCTCGACTTCCGAACCGGTCGCCTTATCGAAAATGACTCTGAACGGGATCGGCGTTGCCGTACCGAAACGGTTGTCCATGATCTCTTTGGTATTGACATAGTAAACACGCTGTGACTTGTTGACTTCACCGCCGTACGTGAATCTTTCGACAGCCTCTTTGAAAGAGTTCTTCAGCCCTTCCAGTCCTCCGTCGAAAATACTCGGAGAAAGTGAAGAATCGAACGTGTAGTTGCCCGGTTCCGCTGCGACTTCAAGGATGTTTCCTTCTTCGACGACCAAAGCACACTGACCTTCGTTGAGGACGATGCCCGAACCGTTGGTGATCACTTCACCCGATCCGCCGAAGCCTCTCTTCGTGCCTTTGACCATCAGCGTATCGTTATCGAGGGAATCGCAGACGAAATAGTCCTTCCATGTGTCTAAGGCGGTACCGATGACAGAACCTGCTAAAGCTTTAATTAAACCCATTTTTTCTCCTCCTTTGATTTAATCGTTTATTTTCTAAAAGTGTCCGCCATGTCCGCCATGGGAAGAACCACTTGAAGAAGTATGGATACTGGATCCGCCGCCTCCGCCCATATGCGTCGGACCGGAAGAACGAGGCGTGTCGTCTCTTCTCGGACGGTGGACCCTGGATACATGCCGGTTGACCAGCATATCCGAAGCGCCGGTGATATGAAAGGAATCCCGTACGACATAGTTTCTCGCGCCGTGCTGATGCGCGGTATTTTTCATCTTGGAACGCATCGTCAGCGATGTGATCAAGGATGAGATCGCACCGACGATCGTTGAGATCATGACGTTGAACGGACCGAATTTCGGTTTTTTCTTCACTTCGTTATCAATATCGGCGATATCTCCGTTGATACCGTTCACGATATATTCTTCGACCTGATCGGCGTAGATCACGAAGGCCTTATAATAACGCCCGTCGCTCAGTTCATCCGCCATCTCCTCGAAGATCATATCGATGCCGTAATCCGTAAAGAAATCATAACCTCTGCCCTTCGTTGAGACATACCAGGTCCGCTCACTCATATTCAGAACGAACACGATACCGTCATCCGAATACTGCGAATAATCATAGAAGTCGTCCGCATAATCTCTCGCCGACATCCCGTTGAACGAATCCGTCGTGACGACCACGGCATCAAAGCCGTATTTGTCCCTGATCTTCTGCAGCTTCGCATTGATCTTTTCTTCTTCCGCATCGCTCAGAAGATCCGAATAATCGTTGACCAGAGCCCGCTGCTGTGAGACCGGTGCGTCCGATTCGTAAGTCTTGTCGTTGATGAGCTTCACGACATACTGGTAAGCCGATCTTATCCCTTCCGCAAACGCCGAAGGATCGCTGTCCGACAGTTTGGAAGCTCTTGAGTAGAAACGGTCGAAGATGACCTCATCGTTCTTGATGACTTCGCTTGCCGCAGCACCGCTCGCCTGGATGTAATAGAAGGACTCCGACATGGCAATGACGACATTGCTGGCAGCGGAAGCGTTTTTCGACAGGAAGTCTTTGGCGAATTGTTCGACTCCTTCTTCGCTGTCTTTGATCGTAGTATCGTAGACGAAATAGATATCGATATCGTAATTCTCTTTGATCTGCGCAAGATCTTCGTTGAGCTTCCGGTAATCCTCTTCGCTCATGAAGTCACTGTAATCCTCAAAGACGACATGCTGGTCCTGGGCAAAGACCATGTTCGTGCACAACAAGGTGAGCAGGCCGATGAGGAGAAGTTTCATTGCTTTCTTCATATCATCACCCCACCATATACAGCACATACTGCAGGATGCTCATGGCTGCGCTGACGCCGAAGAACACGCTTAAGACGATCTTGATGAGCTTGCCCTTGTCCGTCGGCAGTTCACCGACGAATTTGCCCGTCTGACCGTTCATCGCAAAACTGTAGATCTTTCCGGCATACTTCACGTTGAGCAGCCAGACCGGATACATGACATAGTCCTGTCTTCCTTCGTTGATCGTGATCGAAGAGGAAGAAGGAACGCAAGTCTCATACATGCCTGTCGTCGACGAGAATAGAGAAGATGTCGAATTGGCGATCCTTGAATTGGCCTTGGCGACGGAATCTTCCGCCGAGATATCGTATTTATCCGCATAGTAACCGGCCAGATAATTGTCCGAGAACTCCCTGGCTTCGGAAACATCGAACGGCTCGATCGATTCAGTCAGAAGATCATCGATCTTTCCCGAAGCATCCACCGGTACATCCGCAAAACGGACCGAACCGGAACGGAACAGCTTATAGTAGCTGGTCTCCGTACACATGTACTCGCCCTCGTTCCAATGCCTGGTCCTGGTGGCATCGAACCACATCCGCGCATTCGCTTTGCCGCCGAAGAGCCAGAACGGGACATAGATGCCCTTGATCTCATCGATCGTCGACTCTTCTTTGAACGCATCCGGCAAGAGCGGTTTACCTTTCAGAAACTGGCGGTAGCGCTCCTTGGCTTGTTTTTTATCCAATAAGAAAGGGATGACCTTTTTCGGCCGGTAGATCCCTGAAACATTGCCGGTCATGACGACCGGATTGCCGCAATACGGGCAGCTGCCGGCAGCAGTGTCTTTGTCCGCGATGATCTGTCCGCCGCAGGAACGGCAGGTATAGACGATCGCGTCATCGTCTTCCCAGGTATCCGAAGTTACGGTATAATCCTCTCCTTCCTCAAAGATCTCGGGATCGAAAGTACCGTCGCAATACGGACATTTCATTTTCTGTGTCTTGGGATCGAACTCTAAACGGCCGCCGCAGTTGGGGCATTTAAAATCTTTTAATTGACTTACTATCATACCTATCTTTCATTATACAACAACAACAAAGAAAAAAAGGAAGACTAGTGCCTTCCCCCCTGATGAACGAACGGATCGGACTGTTCGTTCTGACCGCCCGATCCCTCTTCGTTTTCTTCTGCGGAGCCCCACGGACTTTGAGAGCCCATGCCGTTTCCGTGGCCCATGCCGCCCATGCCGCCCATGCCGCCGAATCCGCCCATCATCTGACTGGTGATCTGATCGGTCTGCGTTCCGTTCACAATGATCGTTCCGCCGTTTTTCTCAGCGCCGGCATCGTAGTCGAATGCAGACTGGGCATTGATCTCCAAGGTACCGCCGTTGACATAGATGTAGCCGTTGGAATCGACCGCATCGGTATCTCCCTGGCCCATGTCGATCCTGACATAGCCGTCATTGATCTCGACCGTCGCCTTATAGGCTGCTACGGTCTGAGAGGCGTTGATCCCGTCGTCCTCCGCACTGATCGAAATATCTCCGCCGTTGATCAGCACATAAGTGGCTTCCAGACCTTCGTGGGCCCGAAGTACGAATGTGCCGTCATCGATCTGCAGCTTGCTGTCGGCGTGGATGGCGTCGTCATCGCTGTCGATCGTGAAGTTTCCGCCGGTGATCAGCAGATCCCCGTCACAGTGGATGCCGTCGTCCGAAGCATCGATCGTGAACGTGCCGCCGGAGATCTCGATGCTGACATCGGATTTGATGCCTTTGGCGGAACTGCCATCTGTACTTTCGGTCGTGATGTTGAACGTACCGCCGGAGATATTGACCAGGTTGAGACCATAGATCGCATCCTGTGATGAACTGATGGTGAAATCGCCACCGGTGATATTGATGTAACCTCTGTATTCGTCTTCATCGTTGTCGGACTTCAGTGCGTCTTTTCCGGCTTTGATCTCAAATGTGCCGTCCGAGATCATCAGGGCGTCTTTCCCTTTCAGAGCCTGACCGGCAACGTCGATTTCATAGTTTCCGCCCGTGATCACCAGATCGTCTTTTGAAACGATACCGTGATTGTATGCCGAAGACAGGATCAGCGTGCCGCTTCCGTTGATGGCCAGGTCTGCCTTGGAATAGATCAGAGCATCCACGTCGTTGTCATCGATCTGCGTATATGTGCCGGAATCCGAGATCGTATTGACACTGTTGTCGGCCAGCGTGATCGTGATCTCATCGCCTTCTGCGATGTAGATGCCGGCAAAATCACCGGAAGAGATCGTGACATTGTTGAGCACGAGCTGAACATCTTCATCCTTGGACACTTCCACGATGATCGAAGCATCATTCATCGTTCCTTCCAGGATGTATGTACCGCCTTTGCTGATCTTCACGTCCGTATCGGCTAAGGCGATATACGTCGAACCGTTGAGAGAATAGGAAGCATCCTCTTCCGATTCGGAAAAAGACAGATCATATGCATCGGCAGCTTCATTTGCTGCCGGACTCACATTATCGGATATGACTGTATTACAGCCGCATAGCAGCAGCAAGGCTGCCATGAAACAGAACATTTTTCTCACTACAGTTCCTCCCTGCTGGTCGAAGGCTTGCCGCACATGATCTCCAGATTGCCGTTCCTGGTCCTGAGTTCATCGATCATTGCCTTGACCTTTGTACTGTCTTTCATATTTATGGAGTATTCGACTCTGAACAAAGAACCCAAAGTCAGCGTCTTGATGCTTTCAAGTTCGTAAGAATCGGTATATTTATCCAGGATATCGGCGAAGACCTCATCGTAATTGAGCGATTCCGGGATCGTGATCTTGAGATAGCGGTTATTTTCCGAGATCTTGCCAAAACCCGTCAGAGTGAGTGCCAGCATCACTGAGCACAGCAGAAGCGTGAAGACGCCTGCCAGAGCGACATAGCCCGTACCGCAGATGATGCCGATGGTCATCGCAATGAACACGGCGACCAGTTCCTTGGCATTGCCTTTGACGGAACGGAAACGGATCAGCGCGAAGGAACCGGCGACGGACAAGCCGACACCGAGGTTGTCGTTCACCAGCATGATGACGACGGTCTCGACCGCCGGGATCAGTACCAGCGCCGTGATGAAGGATCTCGTATAAGTGTTTTTATGCATGAAGACGACCGATAAGATCAGTCCCATGATCATGGAAGAGACGATCGCCAATAAGAACTGGCCGAGCGTCAGCGAACCTGTGAAAATGCTTGAGAATATATTTGTCATGGTCTTAAACTCCTTGTAATTCTTTCAGAAACGCATTGCCGACTTTGGAAAACCCTCTCGGATAAGCTTTCACTTCATCCAATATCTCCGAGAGCCATAAAGGCATCGCGTCTTTGATCTTGAGCTCCATGACCGTCTTATCGGTCAGAAGCTTATCTTTTTCCGTTTTTCTCAATGAGAGATCCTCCATCCGGTAACAGATCTCTCTATCGAAGGTGATCCGAAGATCCCTGTCTTCTTTTCCCACGAAGGAGGTCCTCTTGCAGCCGATGAAGATCGAAGGCTTCAGCCGCCCGTAATAGTCTAGTGCATACAAGATCTCTTTTCCGACCTGAGGATCTTTGAATTGACATCTGTATATGTCATCCAACAGTTGTGCGCTGGAAGCTTTTGTCCGTCTTTTATAGACGATCCCGTCAAACTTCTTTTTCAGTTCCACGAAGACCATCTCATCGCCAGTCACTTCCTTGTAAGATCGTATCCGCAGTTTTTCCTTGTACTCCGGCTTTTCGATCGAACGGCGGATCAGTTCATGATCATCCGTATCGTAATAGATCGAACGGATATCTGTCTCATAAAACTTATCGGGCAGGACGTGACCTTTCAGCAGATCCGTCAGTTTGCGGTATTGCTGCTCATCGAGCAGATACTTCTTTTCAAAGCGCCTGAATGTCTCCATCTCTTCCCTCCTTTCTTTTATGATTCCATGATATTTGTTAAATGTGAACTTCTTCTGAACTTGATTTGAAGTATAAATGAAAAAAGCGTCTCTTTTCAGAAAGGCTTTTTTGCGTGATTTTACTGACTTTTTTATACGAATTCCGTATCGATATTGACCTGTATGTCTTTGTCCGGATAGATCGCGGAAAGATATTCCGTGAATTCCGCGCAGGTCTTGAGACGGTCGGCTTCATAATCCACGACCAGATCGCAATAGATCCGGTTGGTCTTTTTGTCCGAATAGATCGCATGATAAGACTTGATGTGTTCTTTGGATTTGACGAAATCCGCGATCTCACTGCGCAGCTTATGGGAATCCGGTGAATCGTTGTCCACGGCGTAGATGCCGAAGACCATCGCCACACGGTATTTCTCCAGGATCTTTATCTGCAGACCTCTGAGAAATTCATAGACATCACCGACGTTCTTTTTATGATCGAGCTCCACGTTGCAGGATCCCGTATAGGCATCCGGACCGTAGTTATGAAGGACCATATCGACCGCATTGATGACACCGTCCGTCCCGCGGATCTCTTTGTAAAGTTCCTTGACGAGTTCTTCGTCTGCCGGCTGTCCGAGCAGTTCCGATACGGTGTCCTTCATGATCTCAAAACCGGCTTTGATGATCAGAGAAGAAGTGAAGACACCGGCAAAGGCATCGATGGAAAAATGACCCAGAAGATAGACCAAAGCCGAAAGGATCGTGACGACCGAAACGAAGGAATCGTTGCGGCAATCCACGCCGACCGCTTCCAGCGTGTCGGAACCGACTCTTTTACCGGTCTTCATCGTATAGACGCCCATGACATATTTGATGACTGCCGAGACCAGGACGACTGCCAGAGAGACATAAGAGACATTGAGTTCTTCCGGTTCGAAGATCAGCCTTATTGAACTGCTCAGCATTTCGATACCGCCGACCAGGATGAAAGAGGCGATGATCATCGACGTCAGATATTCGATGCGGCCGTAGCCGAAGGGATGTTTGGCGTCGGGTGCTTTGCCGGCAAGCTTCGTCCCGACCAGAGTCAGTATGGAAGAAAGCGCATCGGTAGCATTGTTGACACCTTCCGATACGATGGCGATCGAGGAAGCGATCAGTCCGACGACCACTTTCATCAATGCGACAAGCAGATTTACGATCACGTTCAGCAAAGACGTCGCGGAAACGACGCCTTCTCTGCTGTCGGGATCGAGTTTGAACAGTTTATAGATTAACGACATAAGAATTCTCCCGTAATCATTATAAAGCCCCGTCTTGCAACGGGGCTTGCGAATGATCTGAAAGTTTAAGCTTTGAACAGGGAATGCAGATTGCAATAAGCATAGACTGCTTCCACTTCGTCGTTTTCCAGCAGGGCAAAGACCGCTTTCGGCGCATCGCCCGGTTTTAAAGCCTTGCGCTGGTTGCCGCCCTTGGTCTGAAGAGCGATCCATTCGATGTAGTGCTCTTCGCTCATCGGATGTTCTACGGAACCGACCGTCACATAGACTTTATTGTCTCTGACCTCATAGACCGGTACATGCTTTTCGGCAGCACCGTCAGACTCGCCTGCTTTGATCTCCTCCATCGGTTCTCCGCAGCACATGATCGGACAGCCTTTCTTCTTGACGATGGCGACCATCTGGCCGCAGCGTTTGCAGCGATAGAATTTCATTTCCATATCATTATTCTCCTTGTTCTCTCTTACTTATATTATATATGTTTATCCCGTGAAAGTCCTAGAAGCTGTGGCCGCCTCCCCCGCCGGAGGACCCTCCGCCGCCGCCTCCGCCGCCTCCGGAGAAACCACCACCGCCGCCTCCGGATGAAGAGGAAGATTCGACGTGTTTTCTGGAACGGGAAGCCGTGATCTTCTTGGAAAGGATCGAGACTCCGACGAGTGTCGTCAATGCCGGCGGAGCATTGTAGATGATATCTTCATCGTCTTTTCTCTGAATTGTCAGGATGAAGAAATTGATCAGCAGAGCACTGACGCAGGCGATCAGGAAATTGGAGATGTATTTCATCGGCTGGGCGATCCTTCCGCCTTGTAAAAGCGTCAAAGCCTGTTCGAAGACTTTCTTTGCACACTGATAGTATTCGCCTCTCGAGGCATAGCGGTAGACATTGTCGGTGATCGTGTTGGAATACGCCTTGTCGATGCTGCGGTAGATCTTACCGTCGCAATAGATCCAGATGTTCCGTCTTCCCATATCGATCACGAAAAGGATGCCGCTGTCATGGCCGAACAGTTCACGGTACTTCGCCTTTGCATAAGAAGAAGTATTCTCATACTGACTCACGGTGATGAATCCCGCATTGCCATACGCCAGAATCCCTTCCATATCCTGTTTCAAAGCGGCTTCTTCCCCGTCGCTGAGCAGATCTTCCTCATCCTCAAAGACGATCCGGTAATCCGATGCGGCATGGACCGAAACGGCATCGGCACATACGAAAGTCAAAAGCAGCGCCAGCAGCAGGCTCTTCAAAAGATCACGCACGGTCGTTTCCTCCTTTCCTTTCGTAGAACGAAGGCAAAGGCCTTGTCGAAGTCTCGTTGTATCGAAGGATCAGATCGATCGACATCGCACTGGCAGCCATCAGGCAGATCAGAGCGCCGAGATAATACCACCAGTCCTGCACCGGTTCCGCCGATGCGACCGCAAAAGCATAGATGATGGAAGCCAGTCCCAGGAAACAGATGAACAGCGAGCGTTTGTTTTTCAGATAGCGGGCAGCTTCGATCTGTTTGAAGAAACGTACGGTTTCAAGGACCAATATGATGAAGGTCAAAACGATGGCACCCTGCTGGGAGACCAGGAAATCATACATTTCTCCCGCAATAGCGAAGATCAGAAAACAGAAGGCCAGTCCCGATCCCATCAGGATGGCCGCCACATTCCCGCTATAGGAAGCCGCTCTCTTGCGCAGACGGTCCCGTTTCTTTTCCGACATCGGCAGTTCTTTTTCGTCAGACAGCAGATAGCCTTTGTCAAAGACATGATTCTCCCGGTTGCGGATCTGTTTCAGTTCCTGATGATAACGGATGCCGACCAGATAGACGAGAAGTGCCGCAAACCAGATGACGAAACGCGATGTCACCGAAACAAACAGCGTCAATAAGACGAACAAAAGACCGGCACCGATCGCCGTATATTTGGTGAACATGCTCATATCGGCCGGCAGATCGATGTGGATCTTTCCGCTTTGTCCGTTCACCACCGCATAAGCGACGCGCTCATCCTTCTTCCAGGTCAGAAACCAGACCGGAAGATAGAACGTATCGGCGCCTTCTTTTTTCGCCATCAGAAATTCCTGAAGCTTTTTCTTGCGGACCGGAAGTTCGAGCTCGATATTGCCCAAAGATGCTTTCATCTTCTCTACTGCCATAAGGCTCGCCTTTTCCAGGACCTCTTTTTCATAGACATCGGCATCGACATTCGGTGAATCGGCATACATGCCTGCCAGGTAACCCGGCTGATAATTGCGGAGATACTTTCGGGAAAACGGTGCGATGTGTTCGGCGATCGCATCGTCAAAATTACGTGAAGCATCGTACGGTACCCCATAAGCGCTCTCATCGAGCTTGACGGAGACATCGTAATCCTCAAAATAATCATAGCCTCCGGACGTATAAGTCTTATGTCCTTTGAATCTCAAAGGGTCCTGGCGGAACGAGACTCTGTACATCCAGTAAGGGATGAAGAAAGGCCGGAAGCGTTCGATGAAGTCCGGATCCTTGAATTCTTTCGGCACGAAGACCTTGGAAGAGACTTCTTTCTCATAGATCTTCTTGCACTGATCTTTGGTGACCGAGAACGGAATGATGTATTTGGGCCGTTTCACTCCCGACATCTGTGACTGCAGCAGCTGCTGGCTTCCGCAGTAAGTGCAGAAACTCACGGCTTCATCATTGGCACTGATCAGCTCCGCTCCGCAGTTTTTGCAGGTATAAAGCCTGGCACCTTCGATGATATCTTCCGAAGCAGACGCATCTTCTTCATAGTCTTTGACATCCGAAACGGCGCCGCAGCTTTGACACTTGAGTTTCTTCAAAGCGATATCATAGTAAAGCGTGCCTGAACAATTAGGACACTTCAAACGGCTTCACCTCCTTTGCGCATATGATGTTTACTGTTCTTATATCTTTATTCTATCAAAGAAGCCGGGGCAAAAGAAAAGCACCCTTTCAGGTGCTCTTGTTTTCAAATGGTGGACACTAAGGGACTCGAACCCCTGACCCCCTCCACGTCAAGGAGGTGCTCTCCCAACTGAGCTAAGTGTCCGGATACCTTATTAATTATATACTAATCATTTTCAGTTTCCAACAGTTTTTTTAAAAAGTTTCCGCTTCTTCCCGGAAGATCTTTCGATACCGCAGGATCCAGATACCGAGTTGTATCACGAAAGCCAGCGTCCAGCTGAGCGGGAAACAGCCGTACAGGACCGAAGGCGTATGATGCGCCGAAAAGACGGTATAGATATAAAACAGCCGGAAACCGCAGACGCAGACCAACGTCACGATCGTCGGCAAAGTGACCAGTCCCATGCCGCGGATCGAATTGACGATCACATCCAGCAATCCGTTCATAAACAAGAAGAACGTCACGAAAAACAAACGGTACATCCCCAGTTCGATGATCCCGGGTTCTTGGACCAGAAAAGACAGAAAGAGCCTTCCGTTCAGCAGGATGAATGCACCGATGCCGAATGCACCGACTCCGCAGATCAGAAACGTCGTACACGTGATCCTGGCGATCTGTTTATAATCCTTTGCGCCGTAAAGCCGTGAATTGAAACTCAGCGAAGCCAGCGGGAAGGCATCGACAAAGACATAGACATACTCTTCGATCGCATTGGCAGCCGTATTGGCGGCAACGAAATCCGAACCGAAAGAATTGATGCTCGACTGGATGATGATGTTGCTGAAAGAAAACAGCTGATTCTGCAGTGCCGAAGGGATCCCGTAACGCAGCATCCTGACGATCAGTGAAAAGTCCAGAAGATCCATATCCGCTCTCAGGCGAAGATAGCCTTCCTCACGAAACAGTTTCCTCAAGATCAAAAACGCCGAGATACATTGAGCGATGACACTGGAAACGGCAGCGCCGATGATCCCCCGTTTCAGCAAAGCGACGCTCAGGAAATTCAGGATGACATTGGAAGCTCCTGAGACCGCAAGAAAACGCGTCGGGTCCTTGGTATTGCCGCTCGCCCTCAGGATCGAAGAACCGAAGTGATAGACCGCGATCGGCAGACACGCCAGAAAATAGATCCTCGTATAAAGGGACGCATCGGCCAGGATATCCGCGGGAGTCGACAGAAGCACCAGCAGCTGTCTGGAGAACAGGAAACCGAAGATACCGATCAGGGAACCGAAACACAATGCGATGGCAATGGCCGAACATACGGCTTTCGGGATCGTGCCGTGTTCTTTCGCCCCGATCATCCTTGAGATCAGCACATCCGCTCCCAGCGAGAGACCGTTGAGCCCCCAGGTAAAAAAGACGATCAGCGGTGCCGCCGAACCGACGGCTGCCAGACCTTTTTCCGAAACATAATTGCCGACGACCAGCGTATCGGCAAAATTAAAAGATATCTGCAGCAGATTTGCCAGCATGATCGGCCAGGCAAAGGACAGGATATCTTTATACAAAGCTTTGTCAAAAAGCGCTTCTTTCTTTTCGGGATCTTTCATATGCATTGCTACAATACTCATTTAATCACAAATCAAATCCTTTTGCATTCGCAAAAAAAATCCTGCCTTCCGGCAAGACTATTGATCGATCTTGAATAATGCGAAGACTCCGCAAAGGAAACCGAAGATCACCGAAGGAAAACCGATGACACAGATCATCCATTTCACGGAATCACCGAGGAGATCTTTTAAGAAAATGAACCACACGGCAGCACCGGCAAAGGCAAAAACAAGTGTACAAAGGAACAGATAGAAATACTGTCTGTACTTTTGTTTCACGCCGAGCTTATTGACATATTTCCAGATCAGTCTGTACATCTTCTCCTCCTTTCTTTAATGTGAGATCACATAATCCTTGTCGTTGATATTGATCAGGTGATCGCCGATCCTTTCGGTATCGGAAGACAGTTTGAGATATTGCGCTCCGAGATTCGCCGTACATTCTCCCTTGCTCAGACGGCGGATATGATTCTGCGCCATCTTCCTGGTCAGATCATCGATCTGGTCTTCGATCTTATACGCTTCCTTGATCAGTTTGCGCTTGTTGGAACCGAAGATCTGTATCGTGACCTGATAGAGCTCGTTGATCAGTTTCCGGACTTCTACGATCTCTTTTCTCGCTTCCTCCGAGAAGGAACCTCCCTCGTCTTTGATGTTCTGGGCATATTCCTTGATGTTGATCGAATAATCGCCGATCCTTTCAAGATCCGAAATGATACGGTAAGTCGAAGTCAGGAAGTAATAGTCCTTCTTTGAAATACTTTCCTTGCGGGTGAGCTGCACGATGATCTCGACGAGATGATGGTTCAGGAAATTGAGCTCATCCTCATTGTCTTCCAGCAGAGACGCCTTGGACAGATCGTTGTTCAGGATCATTTCGATCGCCAGATTGAAGTTCTCGATGGCGATCATCGCCATGTTGATGATCTCTTTCTTGACTTGCGAAACGGCGATGGCCGGCGTGGCGATCATATTCTCATCGACAAAGAAGAAGCGCTGTTTCGGCAGCTGCGAACCGTCGTCCGGAATGAAACGCTTGGTCAGATCGACCAGAAGATCGCTGATCGGCAGCACCAGGATGACCGAAGCGATATTGAAGAATGTGTGGAACATCGCCAGCTGGGTGTGCGGGATGCCCGGGAACATCCTTTGAAACATCACCGAAAACGACATCGTTCCGGAACTGCTCATCTTGATGAGACCGTCGATGACCGCGACCAGGATCACGCCGCCGATATTGAAGATCAGCTGGATCAGCGAAGCCCTGCGCGCATTGACCGACTCGCTCTTCATGCCGGCCAAAAGGCCTGTCAGACAGGTCCCGACATTGGCGCCCAGGGTCAGATAGATGCCCTGATTCAGATCAATGAGACCGGCAACGACCATCGTGATCGCGATCGAAGTGATGGCCGATGAACTCTGGATGATCGCCGTGATGAGTGCACCGATGATGATCAGCAGGACTACCGAATCGATCCTTGCCAGGAACAGTTTGAGTCCTTCCGTTTCCGCAAAACCGCGCATGGATGCCGACATCATGTTCAGACCGACGAACAACATTCCCAGACCCGCCAGGACATAGCCCAAAAGCTTCTTCTTCTCGTTTTTGGCGAACATGTTGATGAAGACGCCGATGCCTGCCAGCGAAGAAAAAAGGATATTGATATCAAAACTTCCCGGATCGAACATGCCCAAAGCGACGATCTGACCGGTGATGGTCGTTCCGATCTCACCGCCGAAAATGATCGTGGCCGCCTGGGAAAGTGTGATGATCCCGGCATTGACGAAACCGATCGTCATGACGGTCGTGGCGCCGGAAGACTGTATCGCTACCGTTGCCAGAGCGCCGATCATGACGCCGATCAGTTTATTTCCCGAAACTTTGGAAAACAGGGATTTCAGTTTATCCGAGCTGATCGCCTCCAGGTTTTTTGACATGATCTCACATGCCATAAGAAAAACACCTATTCCGGCAAGCAGTCTGAGCAGATCGCTGAATAACTGATCCATTTCCATATCCCGATATCCCCCGATACCAAGATATCGCTGCCTTGTCACAGGTGTTTCAAATCCAGGTAAATTCTACGTAAATCATGATGCCTTTTCAAACCGAACGGTGAATTTCGATCCTTTTCCCGGTTCGCTTTCCAGATCGATCGTCGCGTTGTTCAGGATGCAGCTGTGCTTGACGATCGAAAGACCGAGACCGGTCCCGCCGACTTGTTTGGAACGGGCCTTATCGACCCGATAGAAACGTTCGAAGATCCGTTCATGGTCTTCTTTGGCGATACCGATACCGGTATCTTCCACACTGAGAAAGACGTTCCTGCCGTCCCCGTAGACATTCACGAAGACTTTTCCGTTTTCGACGTTGTAACGGATCGCATTCTCGATGAGGTTGTAGATGATGCCTTCAAGTAGTTCCTCGTTGGCATAGACGGCCTGTCCTTTTTGTATATCGGTAAGGATCGTGACATCTTTGGCTTCCGCCTTCAGAAGATCGGCGATCTGCTGACAGAGCGATGAAAGATCGATGTTCTCTTTTGCGATCACCGTCTCCTCATCTTCCAGATGCGAGACTTTGATGACATCCTTCACCAGAGTGAACATATGCTGGGCTTCCTTGTAGATCTTATCGTAACACTCTTTCTGATCTTCGCTTCTCACCAGACCGCTCTTCAGCAGCTCCGCATATCCCAGGATCGACTGCAGCGGTGTCTTGAGCTCGTGAGAAACATTGGACGCAAACTCTTTACGCAATTCTTCGTTGGCTTCCTTATAGGACTCATCGAAGATCAGCAGGACATAACCGGAAACGCTGTCTTCGACTTTGACCGGTGAGATCTCAAATTCATAGGTCTTATCCTTCAGCCGTATCCGTTTGGAAGCATACTGGCCCATCCGGCTTCCCTGGATCAGATCGGCAAAACGGGGATAAGCTTCGCAAGAAGAAATGTAGCCGCCGAGGATATCTTCATTCTGACCGAGGATATTTCTCGCTGCCTTGTTGATGTCGATGATCACACCGTCGACCGAAAGAAGGACCATGCCTTCGTTCATGTTTCCGGTGATCGTTTCAAATTCCAGCCTCTTCCTCAGCAGTGTCTCTCTGTCCTTATTGATCATGTTCTGCTGCGAAGAGAGCCGTTTCATCATCGGTTCGATCTCCCTGTAGCAGCTGACCTCATCCGGATTGTCCATATCGATGCGGTTCAGCGGATCGACGATCCGCGAAGTCAGATGAAAGGCCAGCGGGAAAGAGATCACGAAGATCAGCAGGATGATGAATGCCAGAGGCTGTGCCAGGATCGATATCACATGATACATCGAAGGATAGGTATTGGATAGACGCACCACGTCGCCGTTCTTCAGCAAGGTGGCCGTATAGACATATTTTTCGGTCAGTGTCGCCGACTGCCTGGTCGATGTGCCAAAGCCCGTCTTAAAAGCGTCCTGTACTTCCTGCCGGTCCAGGTGGTTGTCCATCGATGCGATGTCGCTGCTGCTGTTGTCGTAGATGACCGTACCGTCGGCGTCGATCAGAGTGATGCGGTAATCCGGTTCATCAAGATCATCGAGGAACGAGATCCCGTCTTCATCGATGCCGTAAGCGATGACCTTGGTCTCCGCTTCCAGCAGTTCCATCTGGGCATTGAAGAAGCTCTGGTACATCTCATCCACTGTGAAAATGACGGTCAGAATCAAGACCGTCATTGCAACTGCAAGAATGGATTTGAAGATCTTATTCGCCATCTTCCTCTTCTTTTAAGCAGTAACCGATGCCGCGTATCGTCGAGATATAGGAACCGTACGCGCCCAGCTTGGAACGGAGCGTTCCGACATGGACGTCAATGGTCCTGGACTCTCCCAGATAATCGCTGCCCCAGACTTTTTCGAGCAGCTGCTGACGGGAAAAGACGATCCCTTTATTTTCAGCCAGGGTCAGAAGCAGCTCAAATTCTTTTAAAGTCAGTTCGACAGGCTCTCCGGCGACCTCAACGGTCCTTCTTTGTTTATCGATGACGACATCGGAGAAAGTGATCTGTTCGATCGTATTCGCCTTCCTGCCGCGGCGCAGGACCGCCTTGACCCGCGAGATCATCTCCATCATGCCGAAAGGTTTGGAAAGATAATCATCCGCACCGCTGTCCAGACCGATGACCCGGTCGTATTCCGATGTCCTGGCTGTCGCCATGATGACGGGGATGTCGGCAAAACGGGGATCCTGCTTCAGCTCGGAAAGGATCTGCAGACCGTCTCTGCCCGGAAGCATGATATCCAAAAGGATGAGATCGGGGATCTGCCTGTCCAGTTCTTCAAACATCGCATCGCCCTCTTCAAAACCGAGTGCTTCAAAACCCGACAGTTTGAGTGTATAGATGATCAGTTCCCGGATCGACGCATCGTCTTCAACACAGTATATCATTACTTTTAATATACCGCGCCTGTGTACCCGATATGTAAATTTTTCGTAAAAAACAGGACTTCTTTTCAAAAGAAAAAGGGCTTTTTCAGCCCTTGATCTGTTTCTTATTCCGGTCTTAACTGCAGATACAGTTCTCTGTAGAGTGCAGCGGATCTTTCCCAGGATACGTCCTTGTTCATATCGCGGATGACCATCTTGTCATAATTCTCGCGGTGTTCGAAGTAGAGCGTCTTTGCCCTGTTGATCGCATCCAGCAGAAGGCCTGCGTCGTAACCGTCGAAAGTGAAGCCGTTGCCGGAATCTTCAAACATGTTGTACGGTTCGACCGTATCCTTGAGACCGCCGGTCTCTCTGACGATCGGCAATGTACCGTAACGCATGGCGATGAGCTGTGTCAGTCCGCACGGTTCAAACAGGGACGGTACCAGCAAGGCATCGCATGCCGCATAGATCCTGTGTGCACGGTCCTCATCGTACATGATGCAGGAACAGACTTCGCCTTTATATGCGTTTTCATAGTAACGGAAAGAATCTTCGTAACCCGGGTCACCGGTGCCTAAGACGACCAGCTGCGTATTGCCGTCGATCATCTGCGGAACGATCGCATTGATCAGATCGAGACCCTTCTGATTCGTGAGTCGGGAGATCAGACCGATGACGAACTTGTTTTCATCGACTGCCAGGCCCAGTTCTTCCTGTAAAGCCTTCTTGTTGGCTTTCTTCTTTTCGATCGCATCTTCCGTATTGTAGTTGGTGTAGATCCTTTGATCCGTATCCGGATTCCAGATGTCACAGTCGATACCGTTGACGATACCTCTGAGCTTGCCGGAATGGTAACGCAGATGCGCATCCAGTCCTTCACCGTAGAATTCCGTCTGGATCTCTCCGGCATAGGTAGCGGAGACCGTCGTGATCATATTGGCATAAGCCAGACCGCCTTTGAGCATGTTGGCATCGTTGTAGCCGACCTTGAGGCAGTCTTTATTGAAGACATAATCCGGAAGTCCTGACCAGTAAGAGATCGTCCTCATATCATAGATGCCCTGGAAACGCAGGTTGTGGACGGTCATGATGGTCTTGGAACCGGCGATCGCCGTATTTTCAAATTTGGTATGCAGATAGACAGGCACCAGAGCCGCCTGCCAGTCGTGGCAATGGATCACATCCGGGATCCAATTCAGATATAACAGGGCAGACAGAGCTGCTTTGGCAAAATAACAGAACTTCGGGATATCATCGACCATATTGGTATACGGATTCCCGCTGCTGAAGAATTCTTCGTTATCGATGAAGTCATAGACGACACCGTCGGATTCGTATTCCATGATGCCGACATAGAACTGACGGCCGTCGGCGCAAAGATCCATGTAGAATTCTCCGCGGTAGACCATCTTCTCCTGGTATTTCCAAGGAATGCATTTATAACGCGGCAGGATGACCTTGACATCGCAGTTCTGCTTGACGAGCTCTTTCGGCAAAGCGTACATGACGTCCGCCAGACCGCCCGTCTTGACGAACGGATAGCACTCCGAGCCGATGAAAGCGACGCTTCTTCTCGGACCGAGATCCCTGATCGGTTCTTCAAAGACGATAGGTTCTTCGACCTTCTCTTCGACCTTTTCTTCGGCCTTCCTGACCTTGACGGCTTTGACGGTCTTTCTCGTCTTCTTCTCGACTGCCGCTTTTTCTTCCTTGGCAGCCTTTACGGTCTTGGAAGCTTTCTTTGCCGGTTTGGCGACTTTGCCGTCGGCAGCGACCATGACTTCCGCCATCCGCACATCGGCAGCAGATTCCTTAGTCTTCTTAGCCGCCGTCTTTTTAACCGTCTTCTTTTCTGTTTCTTTCAGCGAACTCTCCGCTTTCGCTTTTTTTACTGTCTTGCTCTTCGTTTTGGTTGCTTCTTTCTTCTCAGGCATTGAGTAAACCCCCCCCTCACAGTTTCCTTTCGGTTCTCGCACGGCATCGCAACTGATGCCACGATCTATCTTCATTATCGCAGATTTTTCTTTTTTTCAAAACCTCAGCCAGCTATTTGTTGTAAAACGAGGCAAAAACATCTCAATTCAATGACCCGATCAGAGACAGAAGATCCTTATAATACGTAAAGACTTCGTTCCTGATCAGCAGACCTCCCTGCAAAGACATATGATCGCCGTCGTAGGTCTTCAAGACGTTCCAGATCCCCTTTCGTATGTCTTTTTCATCAAGATCGCAGTGCGGATCGCCGGACGGATACATGGAAGAAAGCGTATTGACCAGGCCGTCATTGGCTCTCCAGCGTTCATCGATCGAAAGACCGCCTCTCGTTTTCCCCGAATAAGCGCCCATCCGCTTGCTGCTGCGGGAATACAGGACTTCGGTGCGCCTTGCATCGGGCACTTCGTTGCCCTGTACGTCTTGTCTGGTGATGCGGCAAGGCTGGGAAAAATAGTAGATATCCGAAGATAACGGCATCTGTGCATTCAGCTTCATTGCGTTATCGATATGCATGTCGTAGGCGGCACAGTCATTGAAAGGCAGAGGAGTCTGCGGCGTATCGGCCTTGCTCATCAGTCTGGCTGCCAGCCGTTCGATCAGTGTCCCTTTGATCGCCTGAGGATCGAAGCTTTCATCTTCATACATGTCATACGCCGTCGTACCGTTATGCGGCGCCGCCAGGCAGACCAGGGCAAAGATCCTTTCTTTCATCCCGCCGGCAAAAAAACTTGAACCGCCTTCGGTGCATTCTTCTTTTATCCCGTATTCCATGATCCTGGCGAACATGCGGATCGTCGCCCCACCGAAAGAGTGTCCCAGAAGGACCAGAGAACTGCTGCCAAAATCATCGATCAGAGGTCTCGATGTAAAATCCGGTCCGAAGCGTTCATGCCCGTATCTTTGGCAATGCCGGATGCCGTAATCCGTCTTCTCTCCGGCAAGCTGGGCATACAGTTCGCACGCCCGGTCATAAGCGGAACCCTGCGGAGATACCGAGGCACAGTATACATCGAATCCCGCATCTTTCAATTGCCGCATCAGATCGCCGTTGCGCATCCCCCAGTAAGGCATCCGCGCATAGCGTTCATCATAGCTTCCCCAGCCGGAAAGCCCGTGCACGAAGATGAATTTCAGATCTTTCTTTTCCATACTCTCAGTTTAATATCAGGTATACATTTTTATTCAAAACACGCTCCAAAAAGGCAAAGAACACTATAAGAAAAGATCCTCTTCCTTTGCATGGAAACAAAGGGCGGGATCCTTCTTTCAAGCCGGCAAAAAATGTTCCGATAACACTTTGTCTCGATCACCAGACATGAGGGATCAGACGGTATCTGATCTTTGTCTTATATTCTTTATAGCCTTCCAGTTCCTTCTCCAGAACTTCTTCTTCATTTCTGATCCGCTTGACGATGATCGGGATATACGCCAGCATGATCAGAAAACTGACGGGACTGTTCAGGATCAGCGGCATGGACAAAAACAAGAAAAGCGTCGCCATATACATCGGATGACGGACAATGCCGTATAAGCCTGTATCCACGACCTTTTGCCCCTGTCTGACTTCGATGGTCCGCGAAAGATAGGAATTCTCTCTCAGCACCTCTCCGAACAGACCGTAGGAAAGCAGAAAGATCACCGAAGCGGCAGCCACGGTCCATGAAGGCAGAGACAGCCAATGAAAACGCTCATTGAGTCCGGCCAGGATAAACGAGAAGAGGAACATCAGACCGCTGTATGCGATCACGTCTTTCTGTTCACTCTGTTTCTCTTTGGCATTGAGCCGGCTCCTTAACAGATCCGGAGCCTTGAGATACATGATGATCCCGGCAATGAACATCGGAATAAACAGCAAGCCCATAAACAGCCAGCCGTTCTTCCATTTGAGATCTCCCGCCGGAAGAAACAACAAAACAAACAGCAGCACGATGCCCGATACGTATTTGATCAAAGCCTCTTTCAGAAGTCCTTTTTCCATATTGCCCTCCGTGATCTTTTTCTCTTCACCTTCAGTATACAAAGAAAAAGACCGCCCCGAAAGACAGTCTTGTATCCTCTGTGGTCCGGGCTAAGGGACTCGAACCCCCACGGTCGCCCACCAGATTCTAAGTCTGGCGCGTCTACCAGTTCCGCCAAGCCCGGATACCTATTTATCTTATGATAATTGCCTGGAAAAAGCAATTGCGAACCCGTATAATAGAATATATGATTTTAACAGTTGATTTGGGAAATACCAGTACGAAATTAGGCTTATTTGACGGAGATCTGCAGATCTCTTTCTTGTGTGCCGACGGCGTGTATGACAATTACCGCAGTCTCATCCTGTCCTTCATCTACAAGGCTAACCTGAGAGAGGACGCCATCGACAAAGCGATCCTTTCCTGCGTCGTTCCCCGTGTCTACGACAATATCTTCGATGCACTGGCATCGATCGTCGGCGAACGCAACATCGTCGACATCAATCCGAACGCCGATTACGGCATCAAGCTCGTCATGCCCAATCCTCAGGATACAGGTGACGATCTGATCGTCATGTGTGCCTATGCCTACAATCTCTATCACAGAGAGATGCTGATCGTATCGATGGGCACCGCCACCGTCTTATGTCATGTGACCAGGAGCGGCGAATTCAAACACTGTATCATCGCTCCGGGCTTCTCCAAGATCGCTGAGACCTTGTGGAAAAATGCCGCACAGCTTCCGGAATTCGAGCTCAAGCATACCGATACCTATCTTGCCGATAACACGATCGACGCGATGAACGTCGGCATCTACAACGGTTATATCGGCATGTTGAAGTCGCTGGTCGAAGGCATGAAGAACGAGATCGGCGAAGATATGTACGTCATCGGCTGCGGCGGACTGGGAAAGAAAGTCGCGCCGTATATCGATCTGTTCAATGAATACGATCCGGACTTCGTGACCAGAGGACTCAACTATCTCTGTCAGAGGTACATCGGTGACTAAGATCATCCTCGCATCCAAATCGCCCCGCAGAAGAGAACTGATGGAACTTCTGCATATCCCCTTCGATGTCATCGTCTCCGATATCGATGAGCAGATCGATCCGCAGAATGACCTGGTCAAAGAGATCGAAAAACTCTCCTACCGGAAAGCGGAAGCGGTATTCAAAGACCATCCGGACGCACTGGTCATCGGGTCCGATACGATCGTCAAGATCGGAAACGACATCTTAGGCAAACCGAAAGACATCGAACAGGCCGAAGCGATGCTGAAAGAACTCTCCGACAACACCCACGAAGTCGTCACCGGTGTCAGTATCCTGTACAAGGATCAGACAGAGACTTTCTCTTCCGTCGCGAAGGTGACCTTCTATCCTCTGGATGAAAAAGAGATCAGTGAGTATATCGCCACCAACGAGCCGATGGACAAAGCCGGTTCTTATGCGATACAGGGCGATGCCGCCAAATTCATCCGTTCCATCGAAGGCGATTACTACACCATCGTGGGACTGCCGATCGCCGAACTCTACCATCGTCTGAAAAAATATTTGTAAAAAATATCCTTCACGGATATTTTTATTTGTTTTCATTTATAGTAGAATAAGATACAGGCCGACATAGTATAGTGGTAATACGCATCCATGGTAAGGATGAATCCCGTGTTCAATTCACGGTGTCGGCACCATCGCGAAAACAGACCTGTCCCCTGTACGGACAGGTTTTTAATAAAAAAGTTCAGGATCCCTGAACTTTAATAATAATTGACCTTGACGGTCTTGTTGAGCTTCTTCAAGACGTCCGTGAGCTCATCGACCAGCTTCATCTTCAGAGAGATGGACAGCGAAGGATCGTTCTGGTGCGCCGGATTGATGGCACAGCCGGAGAAGATATCGACATCTGTCGCCTCTTCAAACAAAATCGAAGCAAGCCTCGATGCGCCGTCCGTCTGGAAATACCAGTTGAAGTAATCGTCGTTCTTGCCGGCGAAGTTCTTCCCGTATTCCAGGACCCGGTTCATCGTGATCATGCCTTCGGTCACCAGGTCGATGCCTTCGATCCTCGACATCGGCGGGATGTCGGTCGGCATCTCATTGTTTTCATTGTAGATCTCTTTGTTCAGACAGCGGGCAACGATCTTGGCCTTCGTGCCGCCGCAGACGATATGCATCCCTTTTTTCGACATGAACAGGCTGACCATCTTTTCATCGTCTTCCGGATTGGTTGAAGGACCCATCATCAGATTGACGCGCTTCCTCTCCTTGATGCGCACGCAGGCACAGGTCACATCGTCTCCGGGCTTCGAGGCATAAAGCGCATTGCAGCGATCGATCAAAGTGGTCGCCAGCACTTTGGCGCAGGAATCAGGCATGACCGTTCCTTCCATATATTTCATGATCTCCGGCAGTTCCCAGCCGTAGTTGAGGATCTCACCGGCTCCGGCATGGATCACGCCGTCCGACATCATGAAGACGCAGTCGCCCACTTCCGCTTTAAAGTCACAGAATTCGATCCGCTTGCCGTGGATCTGCGAAACGATGTACTCCGGAAGGATCGCTTTATTGTTCCGGACGATGAAAGGAGAAGGATTGTCATAATTGTAGATCTTCATCTCCGTGTTGTTTTTCACCGCAACGACCGAGAACGTCGAATAAGCGACGCCCCTGTCCTTGCATACCGGCAAAGTCGCAATGATCGTCTCGACACACTGCTCGATGGAGATCCCGTTGCCCACCATCTTGGAAAGCATCGTGGAAGTCAGAGTCGACAGGATGTTTGCCTTGACGCCGCTTCCCAATCCGTCCGCAAGGACGACGACATAAGAACCGTTCGAAAGATCGGTGATCGTCACGTTGTCTCCGCAGAGCATCTCACCGACATGATTGATCGAAACGTGTCCGATATCGGTATAAAGATTATTCACCATCCGACTTCACCAGCCCTTTGAGTTTCTCCAGTGCGATCTTGGTCTCGGCCGCCGTCTCGCCTAAAAGCGAAGCGATCTCATGGACCGAACGCATGTTCTGTTCAAGAAGTGAATCGGTGATCGAGACCGTATTGTTGATGATCTTGAACCTCTCCTGTTTCTGTATCTCTTCATCGGTGATATCACGGAAGACGCAGACCAGGACCTTGAACTTTTCATCATAGGAGACCGTCTTTTCGATATACTTTTCATACTCATTGAGATATTCGTATTTGTTTTCGATCTTCTTGCCGGAAAGCACATCAAAATAATCGGACGGATCTAAGATCATCGCCACATGCTGGCCGATGACGCTGTCGCCGCTTCCCAAAGAAAGCATCTTGCACATGGTGTTGTTGATCAGGCCGATATTGAGCTCTTCATCCAGGACCATCAGGCCGTTCGGCGTATTGTCGACGATGTTGTTGGCCAGAGACTGTGATTTTTCCATCAGCAGCGGCAGACACATGTCGATGTTGGCATGACCTTTGATGATCGCGGCGGCCTTTGCCTTGCAGGAATCGTATCCGCAGCAGCCGCAGTTGAGCCGGTCTTTCGGATCCTTCTTGCCCATCTTCACCAGCATCTTTTCCACTTCCTCTTCGCTCGGTTCCCGATGCTGTATCGGTGAGCGGTCATAGAGAGTCCGGATGTCTTCAAAGGAAGTGCCTTCATAATCGAAGTCCTGATCACCGGCATATCGATTCACCAGATGCGTATTGGCCAGGATGGAAGACTTCTTACGCTTGGCGATCGGCCCGGCAACACAGCTGCCCTGGCAGGAAGACATCTCAATGAAACATTTATGCAGCCTGCCCGCCTTGAGATCTTCGAGAGCCGACATGCAGTTTTTCATCCCGTCGACGACCAGATAATCATATTCCTTATTTTCGCATTTCATGGTCTTCAGGATACCGCCGGATTCCGGGAAGAGCCTGGCTTTGGATTTTTCCCGGATCTCTTTTTCTTCCGTCGTCTTCAATTCGACGCCTTCGTTCTCCAGCCAGCCGTCCAGCTCTTCAAATGTCAGGACCGCATCGATGTGCGGACTGTGATCGCCTTCGTCTTTCTTGGCGATACACGGTCCGATGAAAACGACGTTCGCTTTTTCATAGCGCTGTTTGAGATTGAGACCGTGGGCACACATCGGCGAGAGGACATCCGCCAGGTACTTGCGGCACTCGGGGAAATGCTTCTGTATCAGGATGTTGACGGCGTGGCAGCAGGAAGAGATGATGACGTCTCTGTCCGGATCTTCCAGCATTTGATCATAGGCATTCTTGACGATCGTCGCTCCGACCGCCGTCTCTTCCACGTCTTCAAAACCCAGCTTTTTCAGCGTTTCTTTCATACAGAGGATGTCGCTGTCCGGATAATACGATACGAAGCTCGGCGCCAGCGATACATAGGTCTTCCCCTGAGCGATGAGCTGCTTGACCCGGTTCACATCGTTTCTGACGACTTTGAGCTTCTGCGGACAGATATTGTAACAGGAACCGCACAAGACGCAGTCTTCATGAATGATCGAGGCGCGGTCGTTCTCAAAAGAGATCGCCTTCAGCCGGCAGCTCCTGATGCATTTGTAACAGTTCTTGCAGTTATCGGTCTTGCTGACAAGGCATCTTTCCATCGTATTTCCTCCATATGATCTTTTGATCTGTGTCTTCTTAAATGATACATCAGGAATCGCGCTTTTCCCCCAATGAAATTGCAGAAGCATCCGATAATAAGCCCGGCAAAAAGAAAAGCCCCGCTTCCGCAGGGCAAAATTCTTAATATTTGGAACCGAATCTTTCCAAGAGTCTCTTCATCGCTTCTTCTTCGGAGATCTCTTTTTCCGCCGGTCTCTCTTTTTCTTTGTGATAAGGACGGTTCTGCGCCTTCTTGCGGGAACGGAACTCCTTCTTGTCGGCATCACGCTTCGCCAGCACATCTAACGGAAGTAAGGACAGCTGCACGCGCTGCTTGACTTCATCGACATCGTAGACATAGACTTTGACGATGTCGGAAACGGAGACGACTTCGCTCGGGTGGTTGACACGTTTGGTCGACATCCTTGAAATGTGGACCAAGCCGTCGTCATGAAGACCGATATCGACGAAAGCACCGAAGTCGACGACGTTCCTGACCGTGCCGGACAATTCATCGCCCTTCTTAAGATCCTTGAGCTCCAGGACATTGGACTTTAAGATCGCACCGTCGAACTGATCGCGGTAGTCTCTGAGCGGAGCCTTGATGCAGTCCTTGATGTCGTTGAGCGTGTATTCATCGATGTTCAGCTTTGCGATCGCCTCATCATTGAACACGATATCGGGATCGCCCAGCTTATCGATCGAGGAGACTTCCATGATCTTCTTTGCCAGGTCATAAGATTCCGGGTGGATATTGGTCGCATCCAGCGGCTCGTCACCGTCGATGATCCTCAAGAAACCGGCACACTGTTCAAAGGCCTTGGCACCGAGCTTCTTGACTTTCAGAAGCTGTCTGCGGTCGGTGAACTTGCCGTTCTCATTGCGATAATTGACGATCTCTGCGGCAATGCCTTTATTGAGACCGGAGATATGCTCCAGCAGCTGTGCGGAAGCGGTATTGACATCGGCACCGACACGGTTGACGACCTTCATGATTGCTTCGTCCAGTCTCTCGTTGAGCGCCTTCTCCGGGAGGTCATGCTGATACTGACCGACACCGATGGATTTCGGATCGATCTTGATCAGTTCGGCCAGCGGGTCCAGGAGCCTGCGGCCGATGGAAACGGCGGAACGCTCTTCGACTGCCAGATCCGGGAATTCTTTCCTGGCTTCTTCCTGAGCGGACCAGACCGAAGCACCGGCTTCGGAAACGATCGCATAGGAGACATCGAGCGCATTCTCGTGGATAAGTTCGGCGACCAGTTTTTCCGATTCGCGGGAAGCCGTACCGTTGCCGATCGCAACGATCTTGACATCATATTTGCGGATCATGTTCAGCAGCTTTGCCTTGGAGCGCGGAATGTCGCCGTCTTTCCTGAACGGATAGATCTTGTCGACCGTCAGCATCTTGCCGGTCGCATCCAGTACGGCCAGTTTGCAGCCGTTATAGAAGCCCGGGTCAAAACCCAGAACGACACGGCCTTTCAGCGGTGCCTGGGAAAGAAGCTTCTCCAGATTGAGCGAGAAGACTTCGATCGACGTGTTGTGTGCACGTTCCGACAGATCGGAACGGATCTCATTTTCGATGGAAGGCATCAGAAGACGGTCGATACCGTCATCGATCGCTTCGATGATGACGTTCTCCAGATCGGTCTTCTTGTTTTTCAGATATGCTTCGTGAGCGAGATCTTTGATGTGATCAAGATCATAAGACATGGAGACCGTGATGACCTTTTCTTTTTCTGCACGGTCGATCGCCATGACGCGGTGATCGGCGACATTGGAGATCTTCTCGGAGTATTCATAATACATCTCATAGACTTTCTTCTCATCGACCGCATCCTTCTTCAATGCCGTATTGATGGCACCGGCCTTGACGATGAGGTCTTTGAACTTCCAGCGCAGCTTGGCATTGTCGGAAACGTTCTCGGCAATGATGTCTTTCGCACCTTGAATGGCATCCGCAGTGCTCTTGACGTTTTCATTGATGTATTTGGCCGCCTCGTTTTCCAGATCGCCGTGTTCCGGAAGAGAAAGGATATACTGGCTCAAAGGCTCCAGACCGTTCTTGATCGCGATGCCGGCTCTGGTCTTTTTCTTCTGCTTGTAAGGCTTGTAGAGGTCTTCGACCTGGGAAAGCTTGGTGCAGTCCATGATCTGTTTCCTCAGTTCATCCGTCAGTTTGCCCTGCGTTTCGATCAGGCTGATGACACTCTCTTTCCTCTCGGCCAGGTTGAGTTCGTATTTATACTGCTTTTCGATATATAAGATCTGCTCTTCATCAAGAGCTCCTGTCTGTTCTTTTCTATATCTGGAAATGAACGGAACGGTGTCGCCGTTCCCCAGCATCTCCAATACGGTATTGACCTGTTTGACGCTGATCTTCAGTTCTTCAGCGATGGTCTTGATGATCGTTTCATTCATGATATGCGTACCTCACAATGATAGATTGTATCATTTTATCATCATATTTTCCAAATTGGATTAAAATAGAGTCTAGGAGGTTTTTCTTATGGTGATAATTGCAACGGATTCCGCAGCCGACTTTGAATTGGACGAACTGAAAAAGATGAATGTCACCTACATGCCGATGTCGGTCATGTTCGGGGAAGATCAGTATCTGGAGAACATTTCGATCTCCAAGGAACAGTTTTTCGAACGGCTGAAAACGGATACGCATTTCCCGAAAACATCCCAGCCGTCCCCGGCAATGTTTGAAGAACTCTTCGAGAACGCCAGGAAAAACAAGGATGAAGTGGTCTATCTTCCTCTTTCATCCGGACTCTCCGGCGATTATCAGACGGCGATGTCCGTCGCTTCCATGGTCGCTTACGAAGGGGTCTATGTCATCGATACGCTGACTTGTACCGGCGGTCAGAGGCTCCTGGTCGAAAAGGCCGTGAAGATGAGAGACGAGGGCTGCAGCGGGAAGCAGATCGCCGAAGCGATGGAAAAGCTCAAAGAAAAGACCGTCATCTATACGGCGATGGATACCCTCGAATATCTCTACAAGAACGGCAGACTTTCTAACACGGCATACTACATCGCCCAGCTCGGCCATATCAAACCGATCATGCACTGTGCGGCAGATTCACAAGGCAAAGCCGAGATCGTTTCCAAGCATATCGGACTCAACAAAGCCATCCGCTACATCGTCGACCGTTTCGACAGCGAAGTGCCCGATCCCGACTACCCGATCTATGTCATGTACACCTACGACAAGGTCAACGCCTACAAGCTGGCGGAAAAGCTCAGGGAAGAAAAAGGTTATACGATATCCGAAGAACAGATCATCCCGGTCGGTGCAACGGTCGGAGCCCATATCGGACCTTACGCCTGCGCAGTGGCTTATATCAAAAAATGATAAACGGAGCATCAGCTCCGTTTTTTTATTGATCCAGTTCGTTTTCCAGCAATGCGGTCACATCGAGGATCTTCTTCCATGTGATCTTTTCTTTTTCGGCAGCCATCGCTTCACGGTAACTCCTGACCTCAGGATGGGCCTTTGCCAGCGTGAAATAGTGATAATAGAAACCGAACGCTTCGTATTGACTCACATCGACGCTGGGTTCATCATCCGCATAGCGGTTGGCTAAGGCACGCATATACAGCTGTTCGTATTCACCGTTGTCGAAGTTCTGATTCAATGTATCTAAGCCATAACTCCTCGAATCATACGAGACATCTCTTTTGATCTCCGTGAACAGCGCATAGGCGTTCATGTATAAGATCATCAGAAATACCAGGATGAGGATCCTGGCGAGAGAAACCCACTTACTCTTCATGATTCAGCCTCTCATTCACCAGCACTAACAATTGCGAATCGCTCAGATCCTTGATCGAAGCCAGATCTTCATCGTTCAGTTTCAGCGTCGCTTTGATATAAAGATCGACTTCTTCATTCAGATCGTCGATATAAGAACGCATCTCCGGATAACTGTTCCGCTTACTCAGACGTTCATATTCGTCCTTGAATTCTTTGATCTTCTTGCAGGAATCCATCAAAGGATCGCTGTAGAGATCCTTGCCGTAGCAATAATCGGAAACATCATCGACGATCCGTTCGTAGAGTTCCGCATAGTAGACCACCTGATTGTATGCACCGTAATCTCTGTAAGAAAGCGGAAACTTTCTTGCGAAGACCGACATCTCGATATAATCGCCGTTTTCCAGAAAAGAATCCATCTTTTCCTTGATCTCTTCCTCGGTCATTTTGGAAGCGATGATCCGTTCGGCGATCTCATAGCTTGCCGAATGGAACGGGATCAGCAGCAGGTTGGCCAGAAGGATCATTGCCAGGATCACCAGCAAGCTATAGCCTTTTTTCGATTTTTTGACCTCATCGACGACTTCCAGACGTGTCTTCCTGAAAGACTTGTCGAGTTCTTTGAGCTTCTTCAGATGTTCCTGTGCTTCCGGGTTCGGCGTTCCGCAATGCGGACAGTAGGCGTCATTGAGCGATAAAGGAGCACCGCAGTTCTTACAGTTAACCATTCGTGCCCTCCTTGAAGTATTCCTCCAGGTCACTGCTGCGGATATAGCCGTACTCGTCGCAGTGCTTACGATAGATCTCTTCCAGTTTCGCTTCGGAGAAGCCCTTCTGGTTGAGCATCGTCAGCAGAGATCCGCGCATCAGTTCATATTCCTCACGGTCGACTCTCGCCATGCCGTTGAATCCGGTGATGGATTCCGGATAAAACAGGAAATACAGGGCATCATCGAGATCGTAATGATCGAATTTATCATCTTCAGTGAGCATCTTGAACTGTTTTTTCAGCGTATAGGAAGGATAGTGAGCCCAATGGGAGACGACACGGGAATTCTCATAATAGAGTTTTTCGATCGTCTTGAAATCCTCATTGGCATAGGCTTCGTCAAGTTTCTCAAGATTCTCGTCTTCCCAAAGGATGGTCTCCAATGCCTCCTCATCATATTCCCTGTCGTTATAGTAATTGACATTGGCAAAGCGTGAGAAAAGAAACGCCAGCAGTACGACTGCCGCGATCAGAACGATCCCCCGCAAAAGAGAGATGAAGATCATCTTCGAGACCGAACGGTGAGCCTCTTCCTTGAGTCCGAGCATGGCATCGATCATATCGGAGATCTTCTGCCTGAACTTCCTGTAGGCACCTTTTTTGTTCATGGTGCCGCAGTAAGGACATTTTTCCAAAGACTCACTGAATACCGCACCGCAGTTCTTGCATGTGACTTGTTTCATACTTCTTTATCTTAACACTTTCGATCCGCATCAGTACTTTTTTCGTTTTGCACAACGATGATCGGCACGTAAAGTTCATCATCGCAGATCCCGGCATGCTGGCCGGAATAGTAAAGATTTCCTCTTTCCTTATAGATGAGGACCATATCGCTTTTGGCAATGGCGATAAAGTCGCCGATGAACTGTTCGAAGCGGGGATGATTCGGCCGGTCGCCGAAGAGCTTCGATGAGATCACCTGTGCCTTGTTCAAAAGGATATAGTCATTTTCGAAACACTGCTTGAAGAGCTTCTCGAACTGTTTTTCCATTCCCTTCTTGATATTGAAAGCCATTGCCCTCTGTTCCAGAGAAGGCCTGCGGGAGAAGAACGGATCGAATTCGGAATGCCAGAGATTGTAAAAGCGATTGATATCCACCTGTCCGTGGTCGGCCGTCACGATCAGCAAGGTATCCTTGCTCAGATTCTTTGCCAGGTTCTCGATCTCGTAGTTGATGTGTTCGAGATAGGAATCGCAGATCTTCGAAGAAGGACCGTGTTCGTGCATGTAACTGTCGTATTTGTCCCAGTAAGCATAGACATAACGGTAGTCCGAATAGGAAAGATCCGCCAGACGGCAGCACATCTCATCGAGATCCTCACAGCCGTCTTCTTCAAACGAAGGAAACAGGATCCTTGCGGGGATGCCGATACGGCGCAGCTCCTCTTCGGTCGTCGTGACCGGAACATAGCGGCGGAAGATATCTTCATCGTAAACGACTTCACTGTAATAACCCATCGAACGGAACGGGATGATGATGTCATCGACTTCTTCAAGATACTGCATCCAGCCCAGCCATCCGTTCTCGCACGGCGGACGGCCGTTGCGGATCGACGTCGTCGCCGCCGTGGTCGTCGTAGGAAAGACCGTCATCGGTGCTGCCAGCATGTTCCTTCTTAAAAATGCATCTTCCGGCAGCTTCCTATCCAGCAGTCTTGCCCCCATGCCGTCCACCAACAAAACAAAGACCTTCTCAGGCCTTTGTTCGTTGAGGATCTTTGTCAGCGAAGGATCATCATTGTAAACGTGACTCAGACCAAAATACTTCCTGATCGAAGCAACATACGATAATACTGATCCATCGTAATTTACAAACATTAATCCATTTCCTTTAAGAAAACTTTATATGCGCGGTACGCCTCATAGATATCGGCCTTGGATGCCGTTTCGTAAGGAGCGTGCATGTTCTGCACGGCGATACCGGCATCGACGACATCCATGTTCTTGTTGGCCAGAACATAAGCGATCGTTCCGCCGCCGCCCTGGTCGACTCTGCCCAGTTCGGTGAACTGGAAGACAACATCGTTTTTATCCATGATGTCACGGATCTTGGCGATGAATTCCGCCGGAGCGTCGTTGGATCCGGACTTGCCTCTGGAACCCGTGTACTTGTTGAAGGAGATGCCCTTGCCGAAATAAGCGGCGCTCTTTGCTTCGTTGACCTGCGGATAGTTCGGATCGTATGCCGCGGAGACATCGGAAGAAAGCATCCGTGAATTCTGCAAAGCATGGCGGATCTTCAGATCGTTATATTCGCCCTGGACGTTGATGAGCTCGGCGACACTGTTCTCGAAGAATGCGGACTGCGCACCGGTCGAGCCGATGGATCCGATCTCTTCCTTGTCGGTCAGGATGCAGACGGATGTGCGTTCCGGCTTTTCCGATTCCAGCAAAGCTGCCAGAGAAGTATAAGCACAGATGCGGTCATCATGGCCATATCCCATGACCATCGAACGGTCTAAGCCCAGGTCTCTCGCCTTGCCGCAAGGTACCAGTTCCAGTTCGGCAGAGATGAAATCCGCCTCTTCCATGCCGTAATCCTTCTTGAGGATGTCGAGCAGGTTCTTCTTGACGGGATCTTTTTCATCCTTCTTGGACTTTGCCGGGATGGAACCTGCCAGTGCATTGAGATCTTCGCCTTCCACGACATTGGAACCCGGTTTGGACATCTGATCTTTTGCCAGGTGGATCAGCAGATCCGAGATCTCGACGATCGGATCGTCATCCTTTTCGCCGATGCAAACCTCGACCTTGCTGCCATCTTTCTTGCAGACGACACCGTGGATCGCCAGAGGTCTGGCTGTCCACTGGTATTTCTTGATGCCGCCGTAGTAGTGGGTATCCATCAGGACCAGGCCGTTGTCTTCGTAGAGCGGATTCTGTTTGACATCGATCCTCGGTGAATCGATGTGTGCGCCTAGGATGTTCATGCCTTCTTCGATCGGCTGCTTGCCGATGACGAACAGTGCCAGAGATTTACCGCGGTTGTTGAAATAGAACTTATCGCCGGCTTTGATCTTCCTGACATCCTTGAATTCCCTGAAACCCGCTTTTTCCGCCAGAGCGATCGATTTGCTGACGGCTTCTCTTTCCGTCTTGGCATGATCCAGGAAGTCTTTGTAGTCTTCCGAGAACGCCATGACTTTCTTCATGGTCTTTGCATCGTATTTTTCCCAAACTGTCTTCATATCTTTCCCCTTTTCTAAAACGAACGGTACGTATCGATGATCTTTGAAGCAAACTTCTTCCTATCGACATCCAGGAAAGCTGTGCAATGCCTGTCTTCGAACTTGAAGTCCGTCCAGAGATCACTTACGGTCTTACCAAATGTTATTGTACCTTGAGTCTCCACATAAATGCCACAATCGTGACCTTTGAACCAGTCAGGACGGGCGGTATAGATCACCGGACAGGAATCGTGTTCGCAGACTCCTTTCCAGTGCAGTTTTTCCCTTGCATCGTAAAGCAGATGGTTGGAATCCACGAACAGTCTTGCGACCGGATTGTCAAACGACGCGATCGCATCGATGTCATCGTCATCCAGATACGCCTTGTGTGTCACGTCCAGGCCGAAAAGATTGACATGGATCCCGGACTTCATGACCGTCTCGGCACCGTGCGGGTCGGTATGGATATTGAATTCCGAACACGGCGTGACATTGCCGCCGATCAGAGCACCGCCCATAACGTTGAGCTCTTTGATCATGCCGACGATGTCGGGGTGTTTGGCGATCGCAATGGCGATATTGGTCAAAGGACCCACCGGGCAGACGACCAGTTCCCCTTTGTATTTTTTGGCTGCCTCATATAAGGCATCCCAGGCATTCTCCGTCTGTATCGGTGCATCGGACAAAGGGATCTTCGCTCCGCCCAGGCCGTTGGAACCGTGGACATATTCCGCCGTATGCAGGTCGATGACCAGCGGTCTATCCGCACCGTGATAGACTTTCACATCGCTCCTGCCGACCAAAGAAAGGACGTCTCTGGCATTGCGGAAAGCATTCTCCAAAGAAGTATTGCCCGCAACGGCGGACACACCGGCCAGGTCGATCTCGTCAAGTTTTGATGCGACGATCAGAGCGACAGCATCATCGACACCGGTATCCGTGTCGATCCAAACAGGTATCTTCTTCATGTCAGACCTCCCATCCTTCAAAACTTGCGCAGGCCTCTACGAGCCGGTCGACGAAACGTTCCCTGTCGAGTCCGACCACACAGCGGAAATTCGGCTTGTTGCCGCTTGTGCCGTTATAATCGGCGACCGTCGCCCCGCGGCAGTACCTTCCGCTCAATTCGATGTCGACATAGTAATCCCGGATATCGAAGATATCGGGATCGATCAGAGACATGACCGCGCAGGGATCGTGCGTACAGCAGCCCTTCCAGCCCAAAGACTTCATATGGATGAAGAAGAAGTCGAACCATTCCGCAACGACCTTGGCGACCGGATTGTTCAGAGCGCGGATCCGCTCCCAGTCTTCCGGATAGACGATCGCCTGTTCCGTCACGTCCAGCGGACACATCTGCAAAGGCAGACCGGAATGTGCGACCGTATAAGCCGCTTCCGGATCGACCAGGATATTGAATTCGGCACCGGCTGTCCAGTTGCCGTTCCTTAATCCGCCGCCCATCGTCGAGATCTTTCCGATCTTTTCCTTCAGTTCCGGATGTGCCAGAAGCAGAGCGGCGACATTGGTCTGTGCGCCGGTCGAAATGATCGTCACCTTTTCTTCCGATTCTTTCAAGACCTTGGCCATCATCTCGATCGCCGAAAGCTTTGAAAGTTCGCGGTCCGGTTCCGGCAGTGCCGGTCCGTCAAGACCCGTCTCGCCGTGGAAGTTCGGTGCGATGATCAGATCGGAGACCAAAGGACGGTTCCTTCCTTTTGCTACTTCGATATCCAGATGCAGCAAAGAAGCGATACGTCTGGCATTGTATGTGACTTTTTCCAGCGTCTGATTGCCGGCGACCGTCGTGATCGCCTTGATATCAAAATCCCTGACTGTCGAAGCCAGGACCCAGGCAATGGCATCGTCATGCCCCGGATCGCCGTCAAGTATGACAGGTATTGGTTTGCGTTGGCTCATAGATGATCCTCTCTCTTATATTGACCATTTTCATTCTACCACACCCATGTCATCGGCTATAATGAACGTATAAGGACGGTACATATTATGAAATATACATTCCCGAAAGTCGACCTTCATCTTCATCTCGACGGGTCTTTCAGGACCTCGACGGTCTGGGAGCTCGCGAAGCAGCAAGGCGCCAAGATGCCTGCCGATACGCTTGAAGGCTATGAAGCCTGGATGGAAAAATGTTCCCATTCCGGCAGTGTCAATGAATATCTGAAAATGTTCGACGCACCGCTTCAGGTGATGCAGGATAAAGAGTCCCTTGCCCGTGTGACAAGAGAGCTCATCGAAGACATCGCGGCACAAGGCCTGGCTTATGCGGAGATCCGTTTTGCTCCGCAGCTTCACACCAACAAAGGCATGAGCCAGCGGGAAGCGATCGAAGCTGTCCTGGAAGGAAGAAGACAAGGACTTGAAAAATGTCCTTCCATCAAGATCGGCATCATCTGCTGCATGATGTGCGTCGGAACGGAAGATGTCAACTGGGATGCCAATATGGAAACGGCGACGATCACCCACGAATACCTCGATCGGGGAGTCGTCTGTCTCGACCTGGCCGGTGCGGAAGGCATCGTTCCTCTGAGCAATTATGCCCCGTTATTCAAGAAGGCAAAAGACTTAGGCACGCCTCTGATCTGCCATGCCGGCGATTCCCAGGACTGGCACACCGTCAAAGACGCCATCGATATGGGTGCCGTCAGGATCGGACACGGACATCACGTCTATGAAAATCCGTATCTTTCCCGTTATGCTGCGGAACATGAGATCGCTTTAGAGATCTGTCCGACATCCAATGTCCATTGCGAGACCAGAGAGTCCTATGAACTGCATCCGGCTTGGAACTTATATATGATCGGCGTTCCCGTCACCATCAATACCGACAACATGACGATGTCAAGGATCACGCTGGATGACGAATACGATCACTGTCTCAATGAGATGGGCTTCGAATATGAAGACCTGATCCTGATGAACATCAATTCCGTCCGCCATTCTTTCATGAAAGAAGAAGACAAGAAAGAGCTCCTTCAGAAGCTCTCCATCGCTTTGGAAGAGTGCCTGCAAGAGGCAGCCGCATGAAACAGCCGCATATCGCCCTGGACGAAAGCCAGAGTGCGCCATGCGCTTTGATGCCCGGCGATCCCAAAAGAGTCGACGTCATCGCTTCGTTCCTCGACGATGTCAGGGAACTCACATTCAACCGGGAATACCGTTCGATCATCGGCAGCTACAAAGGCATGAAAGTGATCGGCATCTCGACCGGCATGGGCGGTCCTTCCGTCGCCATCGCCGTAGAAGAACTGAAGAATATCGGTGTTCACACCCTGATGCGGGTCGGTTCCGCCGGTGCCTTGCAGGAAGGGATCGGCCTGGGCGATCTGATCGTCTGCGAAGCGGCCGTCCGGGATGAAGGGACATCGAAAGCCTATGTCGATGCGATCTATCCGGCAGCCGCCCATTATTCTCTGGTCCGCCATTGCATCGATGCGGCAAAAGGCTTCGGATTCCCCTGCCATCACGGCGTCGTTCTGTCTCATGAATCCTTCTATTATGACGAAGATGAGCAGGACAGCATCAAATGGTCGAAGAAAGGCGTCCTGGCTTCCGACTTTGAAACGGCTGCCTTGTTCACCGTTGCCCGCCTGCGGGGATTGTCTGCCGCATCCATCCTGAACAACGTCGTCCTGTGGGGACAGGAAACATCCGATGCGATCGGTTCCTATCAGGACGGTGCAGAAAAAACGGCACAGGGCGAACGGGCAGAGATTTTGACTGCCTTGGAAGCCATGTACCGCTTCGAAAACGAAAAATGAAATGACAAAGCCCGGGATCCCGGGCTTTGATCTTTATTTGAATACTTCCTGATAGACGCGAAGGACGTTCTTGTAGAAGATCTTTTCGATCTCCTCTTCGCTGAAATACGGTTTCAATGCCTCATACAGCAGCGGCAGACCGGAAGCATCCCCGATCTCCAGTTTGGAACCGATACCGTCGAAATCCGAACCGAGTCCGATGACATCGATACCGCCGACATTGACGATATGGCGGATATGGTCGACCATGCCTTGCAGGGATGTATAGCCTTCATCCTTCTCTTCGATGAACGAAGAACAATAGTTGAGACCCATGACACCGCCTCTTTTCGCAAGAAGTCCGATCATCTCATCGTCCAAATTCCTTGCCACCGAACAGATAGCTCTGGCATTGGAATGGGAAGCGACGAACGGTTTTTCCGTATAATTCAGAACATCATAGAATCCCTTATCGGAAAGATGGGAGACATCGACGATCATGCCGAGCTCTTCCATCTTTTTCACATACTCGATGCCAAATTCCGTCAGCCCGTCCTTTCGGTTGACGATCCTGAGCATGTCTGCTCTCTCTTCTTTGCCGGGTGTGAAATTGGGAAAACCGATCCCGTTTTCAAAGTTCCAGGTCAGAGCGATCATGCGCACGCCCGCTTCATAGAAACGTTCGAGATTCTTGAGATCGTTGTCGATGACGGCGCCTTCTTCCAGCGTCAGCAGGCCGCTGATATATCCCTCCTCTTCATTTCTGAGGATGTCCTCATAATGATAGACCGGACGGATCTTGTCGCTGTTCTGCTTCAGCTGCTGATGATAATAATCGATGGCTGCCCAGGTAAAATCGGAGCCTTGTCTGGGCAGATAGGTAAAGACGGCAAAATTCTGCAAAAGACAGCCGCCCTTCTCCATCTTTTCGATATCGATATGCAGATCGTTCTTCCTCAAGGAAGCGTGATCGCGGTAAAGACACGTGATCGTGTCGCAGTGCATGTCGACGTATTTCATAATTGATCCGCCTCCGGGATCGATTGCGCGGCGCCTCTTCCCTGCACGGTGATACTGGAAGCTTTTGCCGCACGATCGAGCGCTTTTTTCACATCGCCGTCATGCAGATACGATGCCAGGAAATAACCGGTGAAAGTATCGCCGGCTGCCGTCGTATCGACGGCTTCGACTTTATAGATGTCCTGGTGGATGACTTGCGAAGCATCGATGTAATAGGAACCGAGCTCCCCGGCCGTCAGTACGATCTTCTTGTCGGGATACTTTTTCTTGAGTGCTTCGATGATCGTGCCAAGATCATCGCTGTCGATCCCGGCAAGTCCGGCGCCTTCGATCTCGTTGACGATGAACAAGTCCACTTTTTCCAAAGGATAGCTGAAGACCTTCTCATTCATCGGTGCCGTATTGAAGGCGATGAACATCCCCTTCTCGTGCGCCTTGTCGATCAGATAGGCCATATTGGAGATCTCATTCTGCACCAGAAGCACATCTTTATTCGAGAAGTCGGCAAGCGTTTCATCGATCTGCTGCTTGCCGATGTCCTGATTGGCGCCGCCATGTAAGATGATACGGTTCTGTGAATCGCAGATCTCGATGATCGCATGGCCTGTGGCCTGTCCGTCATCTTTGACCAGATACTTCGTGTCGACATGATAACGGTTCAGATAATCGATGAAATCCTGTCCGTCATTCCCGACTTTGCCCGCATGAAAAACACTGAGGCCTGCCTTAGCCAAAGCGATGGACTGATTGAGCCCCTTTCCGCCGAAATTGCGTATATATGACAAGGATGACTGCGTCTCTTTTGGCTGCGTGAAATGATCCACCTCATAGACATGATCGTAATTCAGCGAGCCGAAGTTGAGGACTCTCATCATTCTTCCTCGACGGCTTCCAGGGCGATCTTGATCATATCGACGAGCTTGGACTGTCTCTCCTCCGCCGTCGTTTCCACATGTGTGATGATATTGTCGGAGACCGTCAGGATGCAGGCTGCTCTCTTGCCCATATTCTTGGCTGTGGCAAACAGACCGAAAGATTCCATCTCGGCAGCGATCAGATTGTTGTCGATCGCCGTCTTGAGCGCACCCGGCAGCATCTTTTCATCATAGTAGAAGACATCGGATGACCAGATCAGACCTTCGATCAGTTTGACGCCGAGTTTTTCCGCTGCCTTCTTGAGATCTTCGTTGAGCCTCTCATCCGGATACTGGAAGACGTTCTCATCGCCGCACATGCATCTGGCGAAAGAAGAATCCGAATACGAACCGGTCGCCAGGATCGTCTCAAAGACATCGATATCCTCTTTATAGGTACCGGTCGAACCGATACGGATGATGTTCTCGACATCATAGAATTCATAAAGCTCATGCGCATAAAGGCTGATGGACGGAATGCCCATGCCCGAACCCATGACGGACACTCTCTTGCCCTTATAGGTCCCGGTATAACCGAACATATTACGGACGGTGTTGAACTGTACGGGATCCTCTAAAAAAGTCTCCGCGATGAATTTTGCGCGCAAAGGATCGCCCGGCATCAGGACCGTCTTGGCGATCTGACCTTTGGAAGCCGAATTATGTGGTGTAGCCATTTATATTTCCTCCTCATTATATGATTGGTACTTGTTGATTCAATTATAGCACAAGAAAAAAGGCCTCTCGGGGAAGCCTTTGACATACTGTCCGGACCGGGATCTATTCGATGTTATCCGCCAGTTTCAGATCTTCTTTTCTTATGTAGCCGTAGCCCAGGATGCAGACCAGAAGATCGAAAGCACAGATGAGCAAAACGATGCTCACGGCATTCGTATTCAGTAAGAACGCCATCAATGCAACGAGTGCCATATGGATCAGAGTGAAAGCCAGCACGGCCATCATCATCAGGTTGTTCTTGGCGATCTCGATCTCCGCCGACCAGCCGAGTTTCGGGTGTCTCGCATCCAGGATGATCAGAACGCCATGGGCAAGCGAATAAAGGATGACTTCCGGAAGGATCATGAGCAGATAGATCACGGGAACTTTAAAGATCCATGCCGACAGTATCATCGTGACCAGGCAGATGAATAAGCATAAGAAGACATCGACCGCCGTCTTGACATAAAGCTGATCGGAAAAAGCCATCGGTATATATTTCATCGCATAGGCATCATGCCCGTCTTTGGATACCGCAACGATCGATATGAAACAGTAGGAAGCATTGAACATCGCGATCAAAAGCGCAACGGCAACGATATACGGCGCATACTGTTTCGTCTCATAGATCATTTCAAGAAGATTAAACACTTCCGCTCCGGCGGAACGAAGCGATATGCGGAAGACCAGCAGCATGAACGGCGGGATCAGGATGACCGGTAAGATCAGCTGCGTGAAAAATGTCGGTTTTCGCAAATACGTCTTGCATTCCTTGCTGAAATAAGAGACATATTTCCCTTTTGTCAGGAAAGCTTTTTCGTCGAGCTTTCTTTCCGAGACGCCCGAAGAGGAGAACAGACTTCCCAGCATCCCCTTGTAGTAAAGTTTGTGACCGAAGAGGCAAACCAAAACATAGGCGCCGATCGATACGGCAGCCAGTCCCAGCAAAGAAAGGAAACTGTATCTCGTCATTGCCGCCATGGCCAGCGGCATACTCGGAAAGGCCTTGGCATAAAGTTCCGCCAGACCGTTGGCCTTTTCCAGCATGAACATCGCTTCCTGCTGCGAGGACATGCTTGAAGAAAACATCGAGATCATCAGCGAGAAAACGATCGTCAGCGAAGTGATCGCGATCTGAACGAGGTTCTTGTTTCTGATGCCGCCGGTAAACGCCATGAAGACGACGATCAGCATCGCCGTGATCAGCAAAGGGATCACCGGCAGCAGCAGAAAGACCGGCAAAAGGAACAGATAATACAAAAACCCCTGTTTGCATAAGATGCCGTACAGGATCAGCGGAGCCAGCGCGAGCATCGCTTCTTCCATATAGGAATAGATCAGCAGAGTATTGAACCTGGCTGCCAGGACTTCCTCCGGCCGGAAAGGAAGCGGCAGGACGAAAAGGTTGTCTTTGGAAAAATAGAAAAGATTTATCGAAGCGACGATACTGGTCAGCATCGTCAGCGAGATGACCGCCATGAAGACGAGACCTAAGAACGCCTCTTCCTGGTGCAAGGCAGCCAAAGCACCGATCAGTTCATAAGACAGGATCGACAGCATGGCGGCGACATAGAGAAAAAGAAAAGCATAAAGGAGGATCCTTCTTCTTCCTCTTTTCTTCTTTGAACCGCGGTGAAAAGCACCGATCAGGAAGACCCTGGTCAGATTCAGGATATTACGCAGCATTTTCCGTGATCTCCAGAAACAACTGTTCAAGCGAAACATCTTCCCTGAACGTCTCCCTCATCTGTTCGAGCGTGCCGACGAACAGAAGCTTTCCTTTATTGATGATGCCGACGCGGTCACAGATCTTTTCCGCAACATCGAGGATGTGTGTCGAGAAAAAGACACAGTTCCCTGCTGCGGCATGATCGCTCATCATCTGTTTCAGATCATAGGAAGAACGCGGGTCCAGTCCCGTCATCGGTTCATCCAGGATCCAGTTCTTCGGATCGTGCATGAGACATCCGCAGATGATGATCTTCTGACGCATGCCGTGGGAATACGATTCGATGCGGCCGTCCAGGACATCATCGATCCCGAAACGTTTCGTCAGTTCCCGGATCTTGTTTCCGCTGTCTTTCACATCATAGACATCCGCCATGAATCTCAGATACTCGATCCCCTTCAGCGCCAGAAACTGGTCCGGATCGTCGGCCACATAACCGAAGGTCTTTTTTGCCTCGATCGGTTCCTTTGCGATATCCTTGCCGTCGAGAAGGATCTGCCCTTCGTCGATGTTCAGGATGCCCGTCAGCATCCGGATCGTGGTGGATTTGCCGGCGCCGTTGGGACCTAAAAAGCCGAAGATCTCCCCGTCATTGACGGTGAAAGAAAGATCATCGACCGCCTTGACTCCCTTTTTATAAGATTTGCTGACATTTTTGAATTCGATCATACTGCTGCCTCCGATCCGTTCCGATATTCAGCAATATCATACCATCAAAAAAGGCAAGGCTCATCACCTTGTCTTCCTCCTCACCGTTTGTACCTTTCGATCAGATACTGATAGCGGTCCAAAACGTCGTCGATCAGGTCGTCCCAGGCGACCGGGATCGTCTCCTTGGCCTGAATGCCGATCGAAGCGGTGCGCTCCGGATCTTCAAAGGCCTTCTTTATGACCTCGGCGATGCTGTCGGCATCATCTTCGCAATAGAAGCCGTTGACCATGTCATCGATCCCCTCGGCAGCCGAAGAACCTCTGACGACGATCGAAGGAGTGCCGGCATTGGCAGCTTCCCTGACGACCATCGGTCCGTTGTCGTAGAGCGACGGGAAGACGAAAAGATCCGCCAGCATATACAGCCCCGTCAGCAGGTCTTCCCTCAGGATATGACCGACGATGTGGGCGTTTTCTTCAAAACCGAGTTCCCTGATCTTGGCCTTGATCTCTTCTTCATGCGGACCTTTGCCCGCCATGACCAGATTGAAACGGATGCCTTCTTTTTTCAGCTTTCCGCAGGCTTCCAGGATCTTCAGGATGTTCTTTTTCCAGTTCATCTGGCCGACGAACAGCAAACAGGGATCGTCACCGATGCCGAAATGCTGCTTCGCCAGATCCATCCATTCAAGGTTCAGTTCCTTGATGATCATGCCGTTGGGCATGACTTCCACTTTCCCCTTATAACCGTATTCATTGAGCGTCCTGGCGGAACTCTCCGAAACGGCCCAGACCTCATCGCACTGCTCATAGAACTTGACGATGATGTCCGTCCCGAAACCGGCTAAATATCTTGAACCGGTGAGCTGAAGGAAATCGTCATAGTACTTGGAGTGGAACGTCCCGACCAGAGGGATCTTATGTTCTCTGGCATAACGGATGCCCTCCGTGCCGGCAATGAACGGCGTATGTACATGAGCGATATCGAAATCTTTCATCTTCAGTCTCGCGTTGTAATGGATGTCGATCAGCGGAATTCCCGCATCATATTTGGACATCAAAGGAACGCTGTGGGAATAGTAATCCAAGATCTCAAAGGGATAAGAACCCCTGTATCCGAAATCATCCATCGGCACGATGGCCGTGCATTCATGTCCTTTCCTGGCGATCGTATCGCAATAGTTGTAGACGACTCTGCCGACACCGTCGATGATCGGCAGAAAAGAATCAGAGAACTCCGCTATCTTCATAAGCTTATCCAATACCTTTCAATCATTTTATCTTCCGGCGGATACAGGATCTTTCCTTCCAGTCTGCCGCCGTTGTTCATTATAACCCTTCTTGAACCCTCATTGTCTTCATTGCAGGTGATCAGTACCTTGTTCAGATGATAAGTCTCTTTGCATACCCGCAGCATGTCGTGAAGCATATGAGATCCCACGCCTTTTCTTCGCCAGGACGGCTTGACCGAATAACCGATGTGGCCGCCGAAGCGCTTCAGATAGATATGTTCCAGGGCAAAAGGCCGGACATTGATCATGCCTACGACTTCATCATCATGCAGATAGACATATTCAAAGCCGATCGAATAGCCCGGAGGCAGCGTCTCATTGCGTTCAAAAAGCATGACGTTCAGATGCCATTTTTCAATGTCGTCATACTTTTCCAAAGACGAACAGCCGTCAAACTCATCGTGATTATCTTTCATTTCTTTTTTGTAATCGGCGATCGAAGCATAATACGACGGCTCTATCCTGCTTAACAAAAAACTATCCATACCTTAATTATATACCTTGCGAAAAACCGTGCTTTAATATAAAATAAATAAGCACATAGGGGAGTAGTATAGCGGTAGTATACCGGTCTCCAAAACCGTTGGTGTGGGTTCAACCCCTACCTCCCCTGCCATTTGAAAACGAAAACACCGTTACGGAAACGGTGTTTTTTATTGTTTTTGAAAGAAAAAAGTAAGGTCTGCGACCTTACTTCAGTTTTTCGACAAGATCTTTCAATACGTCACCGTTATACGATTCGATGCATCCTTCATCGGCATCGTTTGCCAGTTCGGGATCGATCGGAAGTTTGGCAAGGACTTCAAGGCCGTATTTTTCAGCAGTGGAAACTGTCTCATCGTTCTTGTAGATCTGTATCTCGTGACCGCATTCATCACATTTGACATAGGCCATATTCTCAACTAAACCGACGATCGGCTTGTTGACCTCTTTGGCCATGTTGATGGCTTTGCCGACGACCATAGAGACCAGCTTCGAAGGAGTCGTGACCATGACGAACTGATCGACCGGGATCTGCTGGATGATCGAGATCGCTATATCGGATGTTCCGGGAGGCATATCGATCAGAAGATAATCGAGTTCGCCCCAGTGGACTTCCGTATAGAACTGCTTGATCAGACCGCCGAGGATCGGGCCTCTCCAAAGCACCGCATCATCTTCGTTTTCCAGCATCATGTTGATGGAAACGACCTTGATGCCCAAAGCGGAAACGGCCGGGAAGATCCCCTCTTCATCTCCGTAGAGCTGCTGATGCAGACCGAACATCTTCGGGATGGAAGGACCGGTGATATCGGCATCCATGATACCGACATTGTATCCCTGCTGCGCCAGTTCGACCGCCAGTAAGGATGAGACCATCGATTTGCCGACGCCGCCTTTGCCCGACAGGACGCCGATGATCTTTTTTATTTTTGTATCTGCAGTAGGAACGACGGGCTGCGGTGCTCTTGAAGCACAGTCCTGTCCGCAGCTGCTGCAGTCATGATTGCATTCAGACATATTCCAATAACCTCCTTCAAATATGATAACATACGATACAATGGATGTATGAAAATTGGCATCTCCGCCTGTCTCTGCGGAAAAAAAGTCCGCTATGACGGGTCCGACAAGAAAGATGAAGAACTGCTGAAACTCTTACAGGGACATGAACTCATCGAGATCTGTCCGGAACTCTCTGCCGGTTTTTCCATACCTCACGAAGCCCTCGAGATCAAAGACGGCAAGGTCCTGACTTCTTCTTTTATCGACGTGACAGAAAAACTTACTCAGGGATCTCTCAAAGAATTATCGAAGATCGCAGACTGTGATCTTCTCATACTCAAGCAGAAGTCTCCTTCCTGCGGCAAAGGAAAGATCTATGACGGTTCCTTTTCCGGAAAGCTCGTCGAAGGAAACGGCATCTTCGCAAAACTTTGCCTGGAGAAAGGCATCAAAGTCTTTTCCGAAGAAGACAAGATCTCCATTGAAAAAGAACTCGGCTGAGTTCTTTGTTTTATTCAAACAGATTGTCCGAATCCCCTTCCTTGTTGTATTCGGGAAGATCGGGAAGTTCCTTGAGCGTATACAGTTTGAAGGAATCCATGAATTCTTCGGTGACTTCATACAAGATCGGCCTGCCGACGGCTTCGGAACGGCCGGCTTCCCTGATCAGGTTGCGGGCCTGCAGTTTCCTCAACATGACATCGGCACTGACGCCGCGCAGTTCTTCGATCTCGACTCTGGTGATCGGCTGCTTGTAGGCGATGATCGCCAAAGTCTCCAGCGCAGCCTGAGACAACGTGCTCTGCTTGGATGCACCGAAAAGCTCCTGCGCATAAGGAAAGACCGCTTTTTTTGAAATGAATTTATAGACCGATCCATAGCAGACCAGTTCGATGCCGAAAAGCTCGCTGGCATATTTCTGCCGGATGTTTTCAAGGATGATCCTGGTATCTTCCAGGGAAGCGTGGATCGAAGCAGCCAGCTGCTCGAGCTTTGCCCCGTCTTCGCCGACGATATATAAGAGGCCTTCCGTGATCGCCTCGAGATTGTCGGGCTGTTTCACGTTTTCCGCATGGGAAAAAACATCCTGTTCTTCCTGCTGAGCGTTTTCTTCTTCAGAAGAAGGATCTTCTTCCAAGTTTTCATCTTCCGGGATCATCGTCTCTTCTTCAATCTTTTCAATATTTTCTGTTTCGTTGATCATTTCTTCATTCATTGTTGCTGCCTCTTGAGAACCAAATGTTTTCCTTGCCATCGACACTGAACGTCAGATAGTGATCCTTCGCCATATCCAGGATGGCGATGAACGTGATGACATATTCGTGGATGTTGTCGCAATCCTGTATCAGCGTTTCAAAGCTGAACGTCTCCGGCAGGTCTCTGAGCCTTGCCTTGATCTGCAGGATCCTGTCTTCCGGAGATAACTCTTTCTGGGTGAACTTGATGTCCAAAGGCCGGGAAAGCTGCAGCCTGCGTAAGACCTTGTTCATCGCCTTGAGCAGATCGTAAGGGTCGCCTTCGACCTTGAGGTCGTTCTCGTTGGACAGTTTGACCACTTCATCAAAAGAGACCGGTTTGGAAAGCTGATCCTGCCGTTCCACGAAAGAATCATACAAAGTCTGCGACACTTCCTTGTACTTCTGGTATTCCAGAAGTCTTCTGACCAGTTTGTCTTTCGGATCCTCGAGGTCTTCTTCTTCCTCGTTTTCCTTTTTCGGAAGCAGTTTCTTCGACTTGTATTCGATCAAAGTCGCCAGTTCGACCAGATATTCGCTTTCGATCTCCAGATGCAGTTCTTCCATCGCATGCAGATACTCGATGTACTGCTGCGTCAGGACCGACATGTCCAGATCAAAAATATCCAGCTGTTGCTCATGGATCAAATGCAGCATCAGATCCAGCGGACCTTCGAATTTCAGTGTTTCGACCTCAAAACCCATACACATCATTATAGCATCAAAATATGCTATTATTGACTTGAGGTTATACTATGAAAATTGGAATTTCAAACGATCATTCAGCTGTCGATCTGAAGAACAGCGTCTTGAAACACCTTGAAGAAAAAGGCTATGACGTGATCAATTTCGGTACCGATTCTGCCGAATCCTTCGACTATCCGCTGGCGGCGACGGTCCTGGCCAAAGCCATACAGAACAAAGAAGTCGACCTCGGCATCGCCATCTGCGGTACGGGCGTAGGCATCTCCATTGCCTGCAACAAGCACAAAGGCATCCGTGCCTGCTGCTGCTCGGAAGCCACTTCCGCCAGGCTGACCAGGGAACACAATGATTCCAACATCATCTGTTTCGGTGCCCGCATCGTGTCCACCGAGCTGGCCAACGACATCGTCGATACGTTCCTGACGACACCGTTTTCCAACGGAGAACGGCATAAAAGACGTATTGCCATGATCCACGAGATCGAAGAGTAGATGAGATCCTTTGCGATCTCATTTTTATAGGAGGAAAAGATATGGAAAAAACAATGCTCGACTACATCAAAGAAACACCGGAGTGCCTGGATCGGATCATCGACCGTTCTTACGAGCATACAAAGGATCTGGTCGATTTTTATCTGAAGAACGACTGTGACGGGATCGTTTTGATCGCTTCCGGCTCTTCGTATAACGGCTGCCTGAGTGTCAGACATTTCATCAGACACATCCTGGGGATCGATGTCGCCCTATATACGCCGTTCTCTTTTCTTCATCATGAACTGCCTTTCATCGGGAACGGACTTTTCTTAGGCGTATCGCAGTCCGGATGTTCGACCAACACATTGGAAGCACTTAAAGCCTTGAAAGAAAAAGGCCGTCCTGTCGCCTGCCTGACAGGAAGGGACGATTGCGATGCAAGGCAGATCGCCGATCTGAATGTCAACTGGCAAGTCGGCGAAGAAAAAGTCGGTTTCGTGACCAAAGGCGTCAGCTCTCTTGCCTGTTTCCTGATGTGCTTCACCCTGGAACTGGGGAAAGCCTTGGGAAGCGTCAGTGAAAACAAATATATCCATGCGAAGGAACAGCTGAAAAAGACGCAGCAGATACAGCCGCTGATGCTCCGAAAGACTGAAGAAGTCTTTGAACGCAACAAAGAACTCTTCCTTTCGCCGAAACGCGTGATCCTTCTGTCCTCCGGACCGGGATTCGGCGTGGCAAGCGAAGGAGCACTAAAGATCGCGGAAACATCCTGCATCGATGCCTTTGCCTATGAAGCGGAAGAATTCCTGCACGGTCCGATCTATCCGAGCAGCGAAGACGATCTGTTCATCATCATCGACAATTCCGATGCTTCTTCCTCTTCCAGGATGATCGACATCGCCCTGGCACTGCAGGACATCTCGCCGAGAGTCTTTGTCTTAAGCAATGATGAACGCTTCCCCGAAGAAAAGAGGTTCTCGCTTCCCGAAACGACTTGTCAGTATACTTCCGTCTTATATAAGCTGACTTGCGTGCAGACCCTTTCCTATCTGATGACGATGCACAGCAATCGTTTTGAGCCCCGGGAATGTGTCAAAACATTCAAACGGGCCAACAAGGTCGCATCCAAATCAAGGGAAGGTCTCTATCTGGACTTGCAGAAGATCGAATGAGCGAAAGCTCATTTTTTTCTTTGCCTTCCCTCATTGAAAAAACTGGTCTGAGAGCTATTGCACAAATCTGTTTTTTATGTTATTATTTCAAAGCGTTCACAAGTTGGGTGAGCGTAGTTATTAGCCTGTGGAGAGGTAGCGAAGTGGCTAAACGCGGCTGACTGTAAATCAGCTCTCTACGAGTTCGACAGTTCGAATCTGCCCCTCTCCACCACTTTGGGATGTAGCCAAGTGGTAAGGCAACAGACTTTG
>JAFOLW010000029.1 GCA_017419165.1 Erysipelotrichaceae bacterium | reverse complement strand
TCATTTCCCGTTCTTCTAGTGTAAGATGATGGTGACACATAACGTTATCCTTTCATTGATGTCTTCGCAAACACCATTGTAGCAGGAACGGTATGTGTCTTTAATTATTCAATATCGTTGCGATTAGATTGTAAATTCAAGAATCAAAACAGATCAAATGATCATTTATAAAAAGAAAAACACCGTTATGTATTACAATATCCATAAGTACTTTTTAGGAGGACGCTCATGAACAAGGAATATACGCAAGCCATCTATGACTACATCGACAGTCACAGGAACGACATCGTTTCCGATCTGATCGACGTCTGCCGCATCGAATCCGTCAGTCTCGATCATTCCGATGTCAAACCCTTCGGTCCTTCCTGCCGCAGAGTGCTCGATCACATGCTGGCAAAAGGAGAAGCGGAAGGTTTCGCCGTGAAAAATCACGAATACTACGTCGGATCGATCAGCTACGATACCGGAAAGGAAAAACGCATCGGCATCCTGGCCCACCTCGACGTCGTGCCGGCCGGAGAAGACTGGACGATCACCAAGCCGTATGAGCCTCTGCTCAAAGACAACCTGCTGTTCGGCCGCGGGACGGGTGACGACAAATCCGGTGCCATCGCCGGTCTGTACATCATGAAAGCTTTCCGGGAACTCAATGTTCCGTTAAAAAACAATATCGAAGTCCTCCTGGGCACCAACGAAGAGACCGGCATGAAAGATATGGAATACTATTCCGCAAACTATGAAGCTCCGGACTTCACCTTCGTGCCGGATGCCGGCTTCCCCGGTGCTGCCGGAGAATTCGGACGGCTGAGATACGAGCTCGTCAGTAAGAAGGCCCTCTCCGATGACTTCGTCGATGCCTATGCGGGATCGGCGTTCAATATCGTCCCCAACAAAGCGACGGTCGTTTTGAAGAAAGATACGGCCATCGACTACAAGGCACTTCCCGAAGACTTCGATGTCTGCGAGACCGAAAACGGGATCCGGATCACCGCCCACGGCGTGACCTGCCATGCGGCAGGACCGGAACGGGGCAACAACGCGATCCGCGTACTGACCAACGCCTTGCTGAAGCTGGACGGCCTCAGGGAAGAAGACAGGAAGATCCTCTCCTTCATCGACAACGTCAACAATGACTACTACGGTTCCTTCCTGGGCATCGACAAGACCGACGAGATCTCCGGCCAGACCGTTTCTTCCGGTACCGTCCTGAAGTTCAACGGCGGAAAGATCATCCTGCTCAACGACTGCCGCTACTGCGTCACCGACAACGGCGACCGGCTGGAAGAAAACGTCCGCAAGAAAGCCGCCGAATGGGATTATGACGTCAATGTCGTCGAAAAGACCTACGGCTACCACCTCGATGTCAACGGACCTGTCATTCAGACCATCAAGAAAGTCTATCAGGACTTCTCCGGCAACACCGAAAAAGAGATCCTGATCGGCAAAGGCGGCACCTACGCCGGAGCTCTTCCGCGGGCTTTTGCGACCGGCTGCGTCTATACCGAAAACTGGGGCGAACGTCCCGACTATCTGCCGGAAGGACACGGCGGTGCCCACCAGCCCGACGAGTTCCTCAACCTCGACAACTATATGAAAGGCATCAAGCTTCTCGCTTCGATGGTCCTGGCTGTCGACGAGATCCTGTAAAATAACCATCCACCAGCCTAGCTGGTGGTTTTTCATATACGGGCATAGCCCTCAATCTCAGAGCTGCGCTTTCAGCGCTGCCGTGGTCCGCGACGGGCACTATCTGTTTCTCTTCCCAGTGAACGGATCGAAAAGTTCAAGTTCCAGCTGCTCAGCGATCTGATCCTCTTCCAGCTGATTCTTGATGTACTCTTCGATCTTCTTGGAGTTCTTGCCGACCGTGTCTACATAGTAGCCACGGCACCAGAACTCCCTTGAGCGGAACTTGAACTTTGCGTCTCCCCACTTCTCATAGATCATCTGAGAGGATTTGCCTTTCAGAAAACCCATGAATCCCGAGACAGACATCTTCGGCGGTATCTCCACCAGAATGTGGATGTGGTCGGGACAGGCTTCGCCCTCGACCAGAGCGACGCCTTTCCGTTTGCTTGAGATCGGAAAGGATCTTTCCGATCTCCAGCCTTCTTCCTTCGTAAAACACTTTCCTGCGGAACTTGGGCGCAAACACGATATGGTATCTGCAGTTCCATTTAGTGTGAGAAAGGGAATGAAGATAATCAACTCCCCTGGCTTTTTGTGTCATAATTTAGTTGCCTCCCCTATGTGTTACATATCTATTCATTTGTTCGTAGTTTTCGCAGACCACGAATCCATTATAGATACATACGGGAGGCAACTAAATCATGATCACTCCGCTAAAAGCTTGATCTGACCACTGGCCTAGCCAGTGGTTTTTTGTAGATACAAAAACAAGACCTCCCAAACCAAATGCGGGAGGTCTTTTCTTCATTCTTTCAAATGTTCACAGCCGTTTCTCGAAACCGCCGGAAATGGACGGTCCTTCAAAGAAGGTGACGAAAGCCTTGGGATCGGCCTCGTGGATGATGGCCTTGAGCTGGGCGATCTCATATTTGTTCAAGGCACAGAACAAGATGTCCTTGTCTTTGCCCGTATAAGCGCCATAGCCGTTCCAGAAGGTGACGCCCCTGCCCGTTCTGTCCATGATGATCTGCTTCATCTCCTTGTTGTCCGTGAAGATCAAAGCGGCGATGTTGATGTTCTGATAATGGAAGCGGTCGGCGATCGCATACATCGCAAAGACGAAGACGATCGAATACATCGTCGTCTTGACATCGAAGAGGAACAGACAGATCGAAAACAAGACCGCATTGATGGCGATGGAGATCCCGCCCGTCTTGAAGTCGGGGTGTCTCTTGACCAGACACATGCACGGGATATCGATGCCTCCGCAGCAGGCGGAAGAGCGCAGCCCGTAACCGACGCCGATGCCGCAGACCAGGGCACCGAAGATGCAGTTGAGCAGCACATCGTCGACGATCGGTTCCGTCAAAGCAGGAAAAAGCGACAAGACGACAGTCTGGATCAGAATGGAGATCAGGGTCTTGATGCAGAAGTTCAGATCCATGATCTTATAAGCCAGTACGAATAAAGGCACGTTGATCAGAAAATTGACGATGCCGGTCACGTCACGGTCCAGGATGCCGAAGACATTGATGAAATGGCTGAAGATCTGCGAGATGCCGATGACGCCGCCGAAGTTGATGTGATTGGGCGTAACGAAAAGACTGATCCCCAGCGACAGAAGGACGGATCCGAAGACCAGATCGAAATACTGACGTAATGTTCTGTTCATATGCTTTCACCTGTCAGTGCCGCATGATGCAGGTGCACTTCCCATTTATTATATCCCTTATATGTCCTATAGAAACTTCTCTTGGAAACGAAATACTTCAGAGTTTTTTACATGATCTTCTTCGGGATCCAGTCGAGATAGTCCCCGGAGACCAGCGAATACTCCCGGCCCCGATACTTGCCTTCGATCGAATCATGGAAACGTCTCTTGCCGTGGCAGTGGGCATAGATGACTTGCGAGACATTGTATCGTGAAGCCAGCCTCGTGAAAGCGGAATCCTTCTCAAGGACGTTGGTCGGCGGATAATGCAGGAACAGGATGAAACGCTCATAGCCGTCGGCTTTCGCCTGTTCGAAATTTGCGATGAGCCGCTCCTCTTCCCGCTTCACCAGCTTGTCGGCATGTGCCTTGTCTTTCTCATCGTAACCGACGACATTCCCCTTCCTGTCCAGATAAAACGGTCCCTCGAAGCAGAAGCCTTTGGAAGCGATCAGAGCCGTGCCCTTATAGTCTTCATAACCGTCCTGCAAAAACGTCAGTTCGCCCTTGAACCGCTCATTGAGCTTCGCCGTCTTCTTGGCATCCCAGAACATGTCGTGATTGCCCCGCGTCAGGATCTTCCTGCCCGGCAAAGACCTGATGTAGTCGAAATCCTTTTCGCATTCTTCAAGGTCTCTTCCCCAGGAATGATCGCCGACCAGCACCAAAACATCGTCTTCTTCCAGAAGCCGCCGGCAGTTGTCCATGAACCGTTCCTCGTGACCCACCCAGGCCGGATCGGACAGCTGCATCTTCGCCTTGAGCTGTGATCCGAAATGCAGGTGCAGATCACCGATCGCATATAATGACATATCACCTACATTCTAGCAGAGCCTCCGACAAAACAGCGTCCGAACATGATATACTCCATTAAGTAAAGAGGATCTTATTATGACGGATAGCTTGCTGATCATCATCTACCTGGCTTTCATTTCGCTCGGCCTGCCCGACTCCCTTTTGGGATCCGCCTGGCCGGTCATGCATCAACAGATCCAAGTCCCCATCTCTGCTTCGGGCATCATCTTTATGATCATCTCGGTCGGGACCGTCATCTCTTCTCTGAATTCCGACAGGCTCATCCGCCGCTTCGGCACGGCCAAAGTCACGGCGGTCTCCACACTGACGACGGCGCTGGCTTTATTCGGCTTTTCCCTGTCGGGATCCTTTGCGTCCTTATGTCTCATGGCCGTTCCTTACGGCCTGGGTGCCGGGGCAATCGATGCGGCGCTGAACAATTATGTCGCCGTCCACTATGCCTCCAGACATATGTCGTGGCTGCACTGCATGTGGGGCGTCGGTGCGATGACCGGCCCCTTCATCATGGCGGCTGCCTTGAACAACGGCAGCAACTGGCATGCCGGCTACCGCCGTGTCTCTCTTCTGCAATTGACTTTGACCCTGGTCTTGTTTGCCACCCTGTCCTTATGGAAAAACACGCGAAACAGCGAAGAAGAAAAGAAAGGAAGATCCCTCTCCCTGAAGGAAGTCCTTCTCATACCCGGTGTCAAAGAGATGATGATCACCTTCTTCTGCTACTGCGCCATGGAACAGACCTCCGGCCTATGGGCTTCTTCCTGGCTCGTCAACGTCAAAGGCATCGATGCACCGACAGCGGCACGCTTTGCCTCCCTGTTTTATATCGGCATCACCGCAGGCAGAGCGCTCAGCGGCTTCATCACCTTGAAACTCAACGATACGCAGATGGTCCGGCTCGGTCTGATGATCATCACCCTGGGAAGCATCCTGCTCATACAGAACTTTTCCGATGCTTTATGTCTGGCAGGCCTCGTGATCATCGGTCTGGGCTGCGCTCCGGTCTATCCCTCGCTGATCCACTCCACGCCGTCCCGCTTTGCGGGCAGCCCGTCCCAGTCGATCATCGGTGTCCAGATGGCTTCCGCCTATGTCGGAAATACCCTCATGCCGCCCTTCTTCGGTCTCCTGGTCCGTCTCTTCGATGTCTCATTGTTTCCCGTCTATCTGATCGTCATCCTGCTGCTTATGGTCCTCGGCCATGAGCGGTTGGTCAGAAAGACTCACTAAAGGAGGATCTATGTCCATTCAAAGTTCGATCGTCTTCTTGCCGGTCAATGATATCCGCAAGACCTTTCATTTCTATCACGAGATCCTGAAACTTCCCGTCCATCAGAAACAGTCCGATAAGCTCTATATCTTCGATACCGGCTACGGCTATTTCGGTTTCTGTGAATACGGTGACCGCCGTCCGCCCTTATCCGGGGAACACGGTGTCTGCCTGTCTTTGAATCTGAAGGACAACGAAGAAGTGCTTCAAAAATACGAAGAGCTCAAAGACCGCGTCGAAGTATATAAAGCACCGGCGAAACATCCCGAATTTCCGGTCTATTCCTTTTTCATCTTCGATCCGGACCGCTACCTCGTCGAATTTCAGAAGATCCTGTGATCTGACTGCCGCAAGGCAGTTTTTAAATGCCTTTCATGCAGCAAAAAAAGAGGGATTCACCCTCTTTCGACATCCATCTCGATAAATCCCTCCGCCGTGAGCTTGTCCAGCATCTCATCGAGCCACTCCAGCGATTCTTCCATCCAGTCGTGGTTCCTTTTCGACATCTTATACCGGTCGGTGAAGGCATAGGCTCCGCCGAATCCGTGTCCGCCGTAGGCATAGACGTGAGACTCGAAGCCGATCCCCTTTTCCTCCAGTACCCGCATCAGTTCCATCGTGTTTTTTACATTGACCGTCGGGTCGTTGCGCGCCGAGACGATGAAACACGGACAGTTGTCTTCCCCGATGTGTTCCAGCGGATAAGGCATCCCTTCCTGGCAGAGGTCGACGATTGGCTTCAACAAAGCCGGATAGACCAGGATCGCCGCCTTCGGTCTGATCTTGCCCAGTGTCATCCCGCAGGCTGCCAGATGACCGCCGGCGGAAAAGCCGATGACGGCGATGCGGTCCGCGTCGATGTGCCACTCTTCGCTCCGTCTTACGATCATTTCCATCGCTTCATCATAATCCTGCAGAGGATAAGGCCATCCCGCTTTATCGTTCAGCGTATAGCGCAGGATGAATGCCTGATAGCCGTTGGCCGCATAAAACAAAGCGATCGGATCGGCCTCCCGTTCCGAAAGATGATTGTAGGCACCGCCCGGGATCACCAGGACCGCCGGACGCTTTTGAAACTTCAGTCCGCCGCCCAAAGGCTGTATATAGGCATCCAGGCTCACATTGCGTTCTTCATTCAAAACGATCTTTTCACTTTTCATAGCGTTTTCCCTTCCCTGTCTCAGTTTATTATATCGTATGAACTCACCTGCTTCGTTTCGTTTCCAAACAGTATCTTTTTTTCCGGCGATGTCATATCATGAGATAAAGAATCACGGAAAGAGGCGTATAATGAAAGACTTTTTCAACAAGATCCATACCGAACGCTTCCGCTGGTATGACGAGATCCTTCTCGCTACATTTATTTCTGTTTTGTTCACCCTGTTCAGCCCGCTCTTCAGCATACTTCCCATGTATGCGGTGACCTTGATCTCCGATAAGACCGATCCCTTCTTCCAGACCTTCCGTTCTTATTTCCTGACGGTCGGTGCCTGGATCCTGCCGGTCCTGGTATTCATCATCGTCAAGCACCGCCGGCCGCTGTTCAAAGCCATCGGTACCAAGCCGAAAGGGAACAATATCCGCTATCTTCTTCTCGGCCTGCTGATCGGTTTCGGCCTCAACTTCACCTGTGCCCTTCTGGCGATCTTGCGCAAAGACATCCACCTGTCCTTATGGCATGTCGAACCGCTCAAGATCCTGGCCCTGTTGTTTGCCGTCTTCGTCCAGTCATCTTCGGAAGAACTCATCGACCGCTGCTATCTCTACCAGGTCATCCGGAAAGGCTACCGGAGCAAGTGGCTCGCTATCCTGTGGAATTCCCTCGTCTTTTCCCTTTTACACTCCTTGAATCCCGGTGTGACGGTGCTGTCTTTAGTCAACATCTTCTTCTCGGGACTCATGTTTTCCTTGTTCGTCTATTACTTCGATTCGCTGTGGTGTGCGTTCGGCATCCACACCGGCTGGAACTTCACGCAGTCCATCCTGCTGGGACTCCCCAACAGCGGCCTCGTCGTTCCCTATTCGGTCTTCCAGCTCGATACGGCTGCCGCAAGCAATTCCTTTGTCTATGACATCGCCTTCGGCATCGAAGGGACAATCTTCTCGACTATCCTGCTGGCGGTCGCCTGTCTCATCATCTACCTGATCGGCTCCAAACGCAAACAGGAACCGCTCGACATCTGGAGTTAACGAAAACCGCATTCAGCGGTTTTTCTAATAGATCGTTTTCAAGTCTCCCTGGATCCCGTAGCGTTTCTTGAAGTCCTCGATGTCCTTCGGGCTTTGGATCAGCTGTATCTCCTCGAACTTTCCCGTCTCCAGGTTTTCAAAACCCGCCACCTTCTCGCCCGTACAGATACTGGAACGGATGGCCGGCCGGCGTATCTTCTCGTCATATCTCTTCACTTCGCTCTTTTTCTTCCCGATAAAAAACATGTTTATTTTCCTTTCTGCAGCCTGCGGTTGACCCGGACCCCGTCTTCTTTCCGGGAAAGAATGGCAAAGTCAAACAGATCGCGTTTTATGCACATCCAAAAGTCTTCTTCCGGAAAGACCTCGCTTTGTCTATGGTCGAAGAACTTCTTTCCGGCCGTATCTTTCAAAGCCAGAAGCTTCTCATCGATCCAAGGATCGCTTTCCCCCTTCAACAAGGTCCTGATATACTCCGCACAAAGCAAGTCCTCTTCGGCGTTGCTTGTTCCGGCATTGCCCATGCAGACCAGGGAAACGGTCTGCGGATCCTTCTTCAGGATATAGTCGGCGGTCGCTTTGGCATTGACGAAACTGCCGGTCAGAATCTCTTGCGCACGGACCGCATTTTCGATGCCCTGCGTCCCGGCGGAAGTCGTGTGGACGATCCTTCTTCCTTGCAGATCGAGACCTTTGACCGCGCTTGGCGAGTTGCCGAAGTCGAAACCTTCGCACATCTTCCCGCCCCGCTCACCGATCAGAAGCAGCTGCGGATCCTTCTTTCTCATCGCATAGGCGATGTCAAGGTCTGCGACCGGAAAGATAGATTCCGCCCCCCGGTCAAAAAGATACGCTTCCAGGGAAAAGGCGCGGAAGACATCGATGATGACCGTGAGGCCCTGCGCTTCCCGAGCTCCTTGGATCAGCTCAAAGACCCGGACATCCATCTCAGAAAAACAGAGAAACGGCGATCAGGATCTGGCCGATATAATACATGGACAGGTTGACGACACGCCGGGAAAAACGGCTGACACCGGAAAAAGTATTGAAGATCAGGATGACATCGGATGCCGTGAACAGGATGGCGCCGATGCAATACAAGATCGAACGGCGGCTCGGATAAACGACAGCGATGCCGATGGCGATGGCCGTCATGATGAAGACCGCCCCCAGATAAAAGACACCGAAGATCTTGAATGCCTTTTTGACCTCCATCGTCTTGAAAATATATGCCAGCAGAAGACCGGCAGCCAGAGCTCCCAGCAGGATGCACGGCCATAAGAAAGCGCCTCTGGCCTGAGGCAGGAGTCCGGCCAGATACAGGATATGACCGATCAGGAAAGCCAGGATACCGGCTAAGAAGATCTTCTGGCTCTGTTTTTCAAAGATATAGCGCAGGTTCAGCAGGATGTCACCGATCATACCGAAAGCCAGCCCGTAGAAGAAGACCTTGTTGAAGGCGTTGTTGACTCTTCGATAGGCGATGAAGCCGATCGTCACGAATACGAAAGCCGCCAGGCCTTTCAGAATGACGGCGGAAATACGCTTATTCTCGTGTTCACTCTTGATGAAGAGTCCCTGAAGGATGCACCCCAGGGCGATGAGCAGATAGATTTTATTCATGGCAGTTCTCCTGCATCCATTATAACATCCAAAACAAAAGCTCCCTCAAGGGAGCTTGTCTTACTGCAGCAATGCGGAGAAATCGAATTCGTTCTTATAGGCGTCGATCTTCCGCTTGATGTCGATCATCATGTTGAGCGCGACCAGCGGATTGGGGAAGCGGTCGAGGTTCTGATGACCGATGTCGTATTTCAGGGTGGAATCCAGCAGATCCAGAGATGTCACGCTGGAAAGGCCCATCGCCGGCAACAGCAGGTGATCGCAATCCACATCCGGATACCATTCCTTGATGAATGCCGTCTGATTCTCGTCAAATTCGATCTTTCGTTCGCTCATACCGTCTGTCTCCCTGTGCTTTTCCGTCTCCCGTCCGGTCCTTTTTCGGACCCTTTGTAAAGACTACAGCTAATGATACAGGAAGAACGATGAAAAACGCAAGTGCGGTCAATCCCGCAAAAACAAGTGTGGTCAAGACTTCTTCCTCAACCTACGAATTCATAGACGCCTTTGACCAGATCGTAGGAATTCATGCGGTGAATATCCTTATAGGCTTTCTCATTCTGCCTCATATAGTCGAACAAAGCCCGGGTCCAGCTCATGATGGAGATCTCCCCGAAGTCGTTCTCTTCGCTCACATCGCTGATGCGGATGATCTCCTTGGCCAGATCGACATAGTCCTTTTCCCGGCAGACGGTCTGCTGACTCTGGCAGACGTCGATGCAGCGCATCGCATACAAGACCGACAGTACATAGTCGTCTTCATAGTTGCCGCTGAAATCCGAGCGGGTCAGTGCCTGATATAACTGTTTGAGTTTCCTGTCGCGGATATGTTCCAGTATCAAATCGTTCCTCGCTTTCCGAAACGATGATACCATTTCATCCTTACAAAAAACCTTCCAGCACCCTATCCCTTCCTGGAGGCTTTGTAGGCATCGACTTTGGCGCGCATCTCTTCATCCATGTTCCACAGGAACTTGAACGAAGCCCAGGATCCCAGGACCAGGATGCCCGGCAATAAGACGCACAAGGTCTTGATGCCGCTGACCGTCGCTGCCGACTGGGCAGCCAGAGCGCCGTTGTATCCCACCAGCCCCAGCAGCAACATCGCTGCGGAATTGCCGATCGTCTGACCGACCCGGCGGCTGAGATTGAAAGTGCCGTAGATCGAACCTTCCGTCCGCTTGCCGGTGATCATCTCGTTGTAGTCGATCGCCTCACCGACCAGACCCCATTGCATATAGATGGAGATGAAGGCAAAGCCCATCGCCGTATTGCTGCAGACGGCGTAGACCCACGGGTTCACGTTAAACAACATCAGTGCCCCGTATAATGCCACATACAAGATGCAGCTGATCAGTAAGCCATAGCGGATCAGTCTCTCCAGACCGATCCTTTTGGCGATCATCGGGCCTGTGATGAAGATGATGATCATCGCCGGTGCACTGAGCAATGTGCCGTAAGCGGCGATCGAGATATCTCCCAGGACATCCGCATACATGTAGTTGTTCAAAGTGTTTCCGACATACTGCATCATGCAGATGAACAAGCCGTGGACACATAAGGCAACGAAAGGACGGTTGACTTTGACGACTTCCAGGATATCGGTCAGTCTGATGTTGTCGCTTCCCTTCGATCCGGTACCGGTATCGATCCTCTCTTCGGTCATGAAGTAGTGAGCCATGCACATGGCAAGACCGATGAAAGCGCAGACCGCGGCACCGATCGCATAACCGACCGCGTTGCTTTCACCGTATTTTTTCAGAAACAGCGGCATGATGAACAGCGAGATCAGCGTCGCTCCGGCCGAACCCACGCCTCTTGCCGAAGAAAGCGCCGCCCTATCTTCATCGTTGTCGGCCATCGCCGACAGCAGAGAGCCCATCGGGATATTGAACATGGTATAGGAGCCTTCGTAAATGATCTTCAGACCGAACAGCAGGCACAGTCTCGCCAGTCCTTCAAACAGGCTCGGGACCGACCATAAGGCGATGAAACTCACGCAGAGCAGCGGTGCCGACTTCAGGATCCAGGGACGGAACTTGCCTTTGGGATCGCTGTTTCTCGCGTAGGCGCGGTCGATGTAGGCACCCATCAGCGGATCGTTGATGAAATCCCAGATGTTCCAGATCAGCAGCAGGATGGCGATCGTGCCCGGCGAGATCCCCAGGGCATCCGTGCAGTACATGGAAAAAGTACTGCTCATCAAAGCGAAAGTCATGACGCCTCCCGCATCGCCCAGACCGTAGCCGATCTTATGCTTCAGTTTCAGTTTGTTCTTCTCGTTTTCCATAAACACCCCCATATATACATGATCTATTTCTCTTCCGTGAACCAGACCGGCAGATCATCGATACTGCAGGCCGTCTCAACGAACGTCTCTCCCGGGATCAGATCCCCTGTTCCGCGCAGACGGAAACCGGAGTCGCTCTTCGGCAGAAAGACACCGACTTCCTTCCTGCCCTCGTCAAAGACCGGACAGACCAGGATCTTTTCGCCGCACATGAAGCAGTCCGCTTCCCGGTCATAGTCCTCATCTCTCAGAAAGACGGGATAGATCAGCGGCATATCGTTCCGGATACAGGCTTTCATCTGTTCGCTCAGATACGGCACGAGCCGTTCCCGGAGAGCGAAGATCTTCCTGACCGTCTCCATCTTTTCCGGATAGAGCCAGGGCATCGTCGAAGCTTCTCCCGGTTTCCAGGAATGAAGGACGAAACGCGGTAAGAAGACCCCGTACTGCAGCCAGCGCAGGAAAAGCTCCCTGCCCGGCTTCGGTCCGGCAAATCCGCCGATATCCGGTCCGAAGAAACAGAAGCCCGAAAGCGCCATGGTCATCGCCTGATCATGGTTGTAACGGAGCTCCTTAAAATCCGTATAATTGTCGCCGGTCCAGGTCGTCGCGATCCTCTGCGTACCGGCAATGGCACAGCGGGAGACATTGAACGGGGTCGCATTTACTTCCTTGCATACCTCATAGCTGGCCTTGGCCATCAGATAGGAAAACAGAGGCTTGATCCTTCTTGCCGGGACCTCCCGGTCAAAACCGTTGGCCAGGACATCTTTGTCATGGATGTCATATTCGTTGTTGTCGTTCCAGATGTTTTCATAGCCCTGCTTCACCAGGACCTCCCGGACGCAGTCCTTCCAGAATCCGTAAGCTCCCGGATCCGTGAGATCCAGATAGGAGGCATCGCCGCCCCAGAACGGGAATCTGGCCGGTGTCCCGTCCGGATAATGCAGGAACCAGCCGTTTTCGGCGATCTTGTCATAAAGCGGATGATCGTCCAGAAAAGCCGGTTTGACGTTCGGCAGGATATGCAGACCCTTCTCCTTAAAATGATCGGCTAATCCTTTCGGATCGGGGATCTTGTCCCTGTTCCAGTGAAAGACATAACGTTTGTCGCCGATCTGCGTATAGCCGCTTGAAAGATAGAAACCCTTCGCCTTGATGCCATAGTCTTCACAGTTTGCGATGAACGAGCGCAAGCGCGCATCGGTATCGTCCGCATCCGTATACTCCATCGTCGAACCGCAGTACGAAAACGCCCAGTCCGGGACTTCACCGATCCCGCCGCTCATATGGATGAAATTCCGCAGGATCTGTCTCACATTTCCAAATAAGATATAGAAGACCATGTCTTCTTCTTCATAGCGGATCGAATCGAACGGCTCATAATAATTATCGTGCTCCTTACCGAAGTCGATCTCCCCTTCCGAATACGTATCGTAATAGATGCCGTAAGCTCCTGCCTTGTTCTCACAGATATAGAACGGCAGATATTTGTATAAAGGATCGGAATACTCCGCTTTGAAGCCCATCGCATCATCGGTATCGAGCCTGTAGCGGCGATGATCCTTGTTGACCGGTCCGGACTTGTCGCCCAGACCGTAGATATAACGTCCTTCTTCCCTTCCCGTATAATGAACGGAACCCTCACCGAGTTCACCGGCAAAGTTGTAAGCCAGACCGCTGCGGTCTTTATAGAGAGTCCCTTTTCCGTTTGAGACCGTGATGCGGAAATTGAGCTTTTCGATCTTCACATCCAGGCCGCAATGACGGAACGATATCTGTTCTTCGTCTTCAAAGACCTCCGGCGAACACAGTTCAAAACCTTCCAGAGAAAGTTTGTCTCTTCCCTTGTTTCCGATCCCCGTACGGCCGGGATCGATGCTGAAGGTCGGCAGGATCCTGTCGCTTTTGATCAGCGACACTCGCAGCATATCTTTTATGAAATCGATGCGCATGAAGACGCCGTCGCTCTCATAGATGCGCGTATGTTCATCTGCGCTGCGTAGTTTGAAACGGTGCTTGAACTTCATGCCTTCGGTGCTCCTTTTTCCAACATATTCTTCAACATCTTCAGATACGACGGCTTACCCATCTTCGTCTTCTTCAAAGTGAAACACAGTTCCTTATCTTCATTTCCAACCGTCTTTCGCCAGAGCGGCAGACCTTCCTCGTTGGGATCGCCCTTCTTGCAGAACTGCGAAAGATAGCTCATCATCTGTCCCGAAACTTCATAGTCCCTCTCCCGGAACGGCCGCCAGGACGTATGCAGCCGGCCGAACATGTAACGGAGATCACAGGAATGGAACGCCCTGTTGTCATCTCCCGGCTGATCGATATCGAAGTAATAGACATAGGCGCCGTTCTTCCCGGCGAACTTCCTGCCGATGTAAGCCATGACCGGTGCGTAGAGATCGCAATTGGTGTGGCCGATCATGTAACTGATCTTCAGCGGGTCTTTGATCAGCTTATCGACGCTGTCTTTCAGAAGGAAACCGTCCACCACCGGCATCATATTGTAGACACTGTCTTTCCTTTTCTTCCGGATCAGTTCATAGGCATCATGGACCGTCTGCAGATCGCTTTCTCTGAATCTTTCAAAGCTGTCACAGCCGGCAAGAGCCATGAGCTCATGCCAGTAGTCATAGGTCTCTTCCGCCTTTTTGGGCAGCGCAAACTTCGGGAAAGCACCTCCCCCGGACATCATGACCGCCCTTTGAAACAGGCCTTCGTTGTCATGATCCAGACACAGATACTGGATGGAGATGGCGCCGGCACTCTGCCCCATGACTGTGATGTTTTCACTGTCGCCGCCGAATTCCCCGATGTGTTCTTTGACCCAGCGCAGGGCTTGCAGCTGATCGTCAAGGCCGAAGTTGCCGTTGCGTCCGTACTTCTTTTCGATCTCTTCATGGCAGAAGTAGCCTAAGACGCCGACCCGGTAATTGGCGAAGACCGTAAGGATGCCGCGCTTTACTAATTCATAGCCGCGGAACGGTTCCTCTTCGTTGCAGCCGGAATTGAAGCCGCCGCCATGAAAAAAGACGAGGACCGGCATATCCTTGCTGCCTTTCGGAACATAGATGTTGAGATCCAGACAGTCCTCATCGTATTGGAATTCCAGACCTTCCCGAAACTCCTTATGATAGAACAGACGTTCGGGATCCGAAAGATCCAGATGATACTGACGGTATTGAGGACAGGTTTTCGATCTCTTCGTCGCATCGAACGTCCCTTCGTAAGCATCGATCCGCTCACAGTACGCAAAACGCTCCGCCCTTGCATAAGGGATACCGGAAAAGACATAGGCATCTTCTTCTTCGATGCCTAGGAACCTTCCTATCGATGTTTCATATGTGATCTTGTTCATAACGTTCATGACGATCCGATCAAAAAGGACAGTGATCTTTCATTGAATGATCTTTTGTCCGTATCCATAACTAAATTCTAACACATGCAGGGGCACTCGACTTTCCATCCGGCAGGAAAACTGCTTCCTGTCGAAAGAGACACGGCGACCTGAAAAAGCACCATATCGCTGTCAAATATTGCCTTGGCAATATAAAGACCCTTCCTTAGAAGGGTCTTTCTTCGCATTTACTGCTGATCTTCCTGCCTGTAGAATCTCTCCAGGTCTTTCTTTAACAGAGAATAGAGGGCAAGGCCCTTCTCTCTCTTGAACTTCCGCACCAGTCCCCGATAGATATAATTCTTCTCCGCCCGTTTTTCCTGCGGGACCTTATCGAGATATTTGATGACTTCTTCGGTCTCATTTTCCGGAAGGTCTTTCAGGACTTCTTTGACGGTCTCCTTTACGAGGACCGTCTTTCTCTCCGTCCTGACTTCGCTCTTCTGTTTTTCTTCCTTGTCTTCGGAAGTTTCTTTCTTCTTCGGCTGCTTTTTGGAAGCGGTCTTTTTCTTCTGCACCGGTTCTTCTTTCTTCGCCGGCGCTTCTTCTTTCTTCACTTCATTGCGGGCAGGAACGGCTTCGTTTTTCGATACCTCCTGTACAGGCTTGTTCTCTTTTTTCACTTCCTTTTGAGCAGAGCGGTCTTCTTTTTTCGGTCCGTCCTGGGGAAGCTTCGTTTCCTTTTTCATCTCGTTTGAAACGGAGCGGGCCTCCTTGTTCATATCCTTGAGGATGACCCGTTTCTCGGAAGAGATCTGATGGGAACGGTCCGCTTCGGAAGCCTTGTTCTCAGGCCTCTGCTGAGGCTTGTTCTCAGTCTTCGGCTGGTCCTGCTTGACCTGCAGGGAAGGAAGCTGCTGCTTCCTCAGTACGGGAAGCTGCCGGTTGTCTTTCTTCTGCTGGTTCTTCTGCGGCATCGGCTCGCTCTTCTTCTTGGAAGATTTGCGGGAAGCCTTCTTCGGTGTCTCCGGCTTGGTGTTGATGCGCTTGACATCGTAGCCTTCATTGCACCAGTATTCGATCACGGAATCATAACCGGTATCCTGCGATACGACGGTATAGGAAGAATGTTTGTTCTTGCCGATCAGATAACCGAGATAGGAAGACAGGTAGAAATCCAAAGAATTCTTGCCCGGCTTGCATTCGATGATGTTGATCTTGTAACGGTGCTCGTCCGTGAGCTGTTTGAGAAGCGTGAAGTTCAGGCTCTTGGCATTTTCCGTGACACAGATATAGAGTTCGAATCGCTCATCTTTCGATAAGAGACTCGTCCAGGTCGATCCGACATTTTCACTGTCGATCAGTATTGCGGGTAATTTTGAAAAAAACATATATTTCTCTTTATCATTATTCTTTTACGAAGATCATGAAGAAAAGATGTGTTTATCGGATGATCTTCGTGCGGCCTTCTACACGGCCGTCAAGTTCAAAGTTGTTGGAGAGCAGTTCCTCATACGTCGTCACGTCATTGTGCACGACTTCGACGGGGTCTCCATACATACTGAGTTCCTTCAGGCTCACTCCGAGGAACTCTTCACAGTTGTTCAGATGGAATTCCTGCAAGGCGAGGCGGATATGATCTTCTTTCGAGATCTGCCTCCCTTGATAGGAACAAAGGACCAGCGCATCGCTTTTCACATCGTAAGCGACATTCACGCCTTTGGAAAACGCGTAGTACTCGCTCGAGCCTTTGGATTGGTAAGATGCTTTCAGAAAATGATGGCACATCTTTCGGAAAGTATCGCCGTCCACTTCCGTCATGAGGATCGCATTGCTGAAAGGATAGGTCTCACGGAAACTGCGATAGTCCACCACCGGTCCCAGTTTCTTTCCGCGGAACGATCCCGTCCCCAGCATCATCACATCGAAGCTTGAATCCTCCGCCATCAGGTCGGCAAACAGGTTGCTCAATTCGGTCTCTTCCCTGCGGGAAGGATGGTTCAGTGTCCGTTTGAACGTCGTCAGGATCTGATCGTTCCTGAACTTCGAGCGTCCGCCGTACGCTGCCAAAACTTCCTCCATCAGGCCGTCTTTGTCGCAGTGATCGGAATCGATGTCGATACAGGACCACGTAAAGTCGGCCAGACGGTGCTTTTTCACGTCGACTTCCAAGTCGAACCTGCCGAGATGTTCGAAACCGGAACCGACCTGTACGATCGGAATGCCGTTGATCACTTTCGGCTTGTTCAGCAGAGTGTGGGAATGAGCACCGATGATCAGATCGATGCGCAGATTCTCATCGATGCGTTCCGCAAGTCTCTTGTCTTCCTCATAGCCGATATGCGTGACCAAGACGGTCAGATCGACATCTTTAGTCCGGTAGGCATCGGTGAGTGTTTTGATCTGTACCAGAGCATCATCGACTTGCAAGTAGTCATGGATCAGACCTTCGTTCCCGGCGGATAAAAGGACCTCATCCGTCACCAGTCCGATGAACATGACTTTGATGCCGTTTTTCTCAACGATCTTGTAAGGCTCGAACAGACGCTTCCTGGAGCCGGTGACATACAAGTTGGCGTTGATGATGTCGAAACGGGCACACTTCTCCAGAAAGAGAAGATGTCCGATCCCGTAATCGGCTTCATGATTGCCGATGGTCACCACATCCGGTTCCAGCAGGTTGATCAGTTCGATCGTGGAGATCCCTTTGAAATCCGCATCGATCAAAGATCCCTTGAACAGGTCACCGGCGATCACATAAAGACAGTCTGTCTCCTTGCGCAGTTTCGTGAGCTTGCTGCCGAGAAGAGAGATCCCGCCGACGAGCTTCCCCTCTTTTTCCCGGGGAAAGAAAGCGCCGTGCGGATCATTGGAATGTAAGATCGTGAGCTTCCGTAAGTTTTCCATCTTCCTATAGCTTTTTTGCGTACGCCAGTGTCTGCTTCAGCGCAGCATCCTTGTTGACGCCCGCCAGTCTGAGCTTATGGGCATAGTCAAGGATCTGCGAAAACTTCTCATCGGGCTTGAGACCGGCTTCGATGAGATCACTTCCTTTGACGTAGTCTCTTTCCATATACTCCCTGTAGATCTCATAACGCCTGAAAAGAAAATCAATCTCTTCTTTTTTGGCTTTGTCTCCTTTGTCGGCAAGAGAGAAGTAGATGAGATCCTCCGGCTGCAGCGCTTCATCAAAGACCCGGTTGGTGGACTTGACCGATGATCTTGCTGCGGCAAGAGAGAACGGACGCATATGCAGAGGCGTCATGTTCAGAACATACTTCAAAGGATCCTTTTCCTCCGTGAAGCGGTTGAGGAACGTTCTGATCAGGCCGAGACCTTTGATCTCATGGCCGTAAGAATGGATACGGCCGTCGATCTCTTCCGTCGTCAGGATCTTGCCCAAGTCATGACTCAGGCACAACAACATGAAGGCATAAGGCTCTCTGACCTTGTGAAGATAGGCGCAGCCGCGGTCAAGGACTTCCATCGTATGGACGAAGACATCGCCCTCCGGATGGTACAGGGGATCCTGTCTGAGACCCACGAGATCCTCAAGTTCCCTGAACCAGTACTTCAGCTGATCCATTTCAAGAAGGCTCGTAAAGAACACGGAAGGAGAATCGGACTTGAGCAGTGCCTTCTTGAGTTCTTCTTCCACTCTGCTTTTATGCAAGGTGCTCAGATCGATGGCCTTGCATAGATCCCGTGTCCTTTCTTCGATGGAAAAACGGAAACGTGAGGCAAACTGCGCCGCCCGGAGCACCCGCAAAGGGTCTTCGACGAAGGTCTTTTCATCGACACAGCGAAGGACCTTGTTTTTCAAGTCTTCCAGTCCGCCGAACGAGTCGACGATCTCTCCGCTCAGCACGTCCTTCATCAGAGCGTTGATCGTAAAGTCTCTGCGTCTTGCCGCTTCCTTAAGACCGATGAAAGGGTCGACATCGATCTCAAAATCCCGATGTCCCTTTCCGATCGCTCTCTCCCTTCTGGGCATGGCGATGTCGATGTCATATCCTCTCAGGGAATAGACACCGAAACTCTTTCCGAAACTCAAAGGTTCGCCAAACTCTTCCAGGATCTCTTTCAGCTTCTCCGGTGTGATCCCGTGGACCTCGATATCGATGTCCTTGTTTTCGACACCCAGAAGGAAGTCACGTACGAAACCTCCGACATAAAAGACTCTGCCGCCTTCTTCCTTCACTCTTTGAGCGATCCGCTGACTTAAAACGGTCTTATCCATCTGCTGCCTATATTATAAAGGAGTACTCGTCATCTTTCCAATAAAAAGGACAGGCATCGCAGCCCATCCTTTATGCAATATAAGTTTTTTATTAGTCACCGGTCTTCGGCGGGATGTAAGACGGTGTGACCGGTTTCGTCTTCAGCCAGTCTTCTTTCGTCAGAAGATTGCTGTGACCGGTACGGAATTCCTGCATCTGTCTGACTTCCAGACCTTCCGTCGTGCGTACGTATCTGAAACCGAGCTTTTCCTGGACGCGCCTGGAACGTTCGTTGCCTTCATAGTAACCTGCCCAGATCCTCTCAAGATGAAGATCCTGAAAACCGTGGGCCAGGATCCTCTTGCCGGCTTCGGTCATGATGCCTTTTCCCCAATGGGGAACGCCGAGCCAGTAGCCGAGCTCCGCCTCATCGTCTTTCTCTGCCAGATCGGAATGAAAGTGTAAGGAGATGCTGCCGATGGCTTCTCCGGTCTCTTTCAAGACGATCGCATATGTCTCGGGAACGCGGAGGACCTTTTCTATGATCTCTTTCGATTCCTCGATGTTTCTGTGTGCCGGCCAGCCGGCAGCCGGACCGACCTGGGGGTCTTTCGCATACTTGAAACACGCTTCCGCATCCGAAGCCTCCCAAGGCCGCAATACCAGCCGTTTTGTCTCCAGTATCACTTCTTCCTTCTTTGAAAGCAGTCCGTAGTGCTTCAGTCCGTTATAGACGCCGTCTTCATTGATCTTGTCCGTGACATATTCCGCAGCCTCTTTCGTCTCTTTAAAGGCATTGCCCATGGCGATGCCGTGGCCTGCCGCTTTGATCATGACGATGTCATTGATCCCGTCACCGAAGGCATAGGTGTCTTCTCTTCTCACTTTGAAATGCTTCGCTACGGCCTTCAGGGCGTCCCCTTTGTCGACGCCGATGACCGTCAGATCGGCACTGGGATGAGGACCGTGCGGATTCCATACGCAGAGATCCTTCAAAGCCTCTTCGATCGCTTGCGCATGTGCCTTGTCTTTGAAACTGACATCGAGATTGTAGTAGTCTTTTTCTTCATCGACGCCTTGATCGATATAACCCGGATCGCCGGTCGCCGTGATCGGTCCGTAAAGCTCTTCCGGTCCTTCATAATGACCTCTGTTCAGGGAATGGAAGACCGCCCCGGCATGAAGTTTCCGCAGCCTGTATAAAAGCTCCTTCACCGTTTCCTTTTCTACGGGTGCCGAGAAGATGACCTCTTCCTTATAATAAGCAAGCCTGCCGTTGTTGGTGATGAAACCGTCGGCATAGTCCGCAAAATTGTTCCTCACATAACCGATATTGCGTCCGGTGCACAAAAAGACGAGATCCCCGTTCGCTCTTAAGATCTTCAACGCTTCTTTCGCACTGTCGGGAACCTTCTTTCCGTCCGCCAGCGTCTGATCGATGTCGAAAAACACGATATGCATGGCCTGCCTCCTCTCATTTCTTTATTCCATCTTACATTTGCAGCCGGACGCTTGAAAAGAGCCTTTCCGCTTTTCAGTACCACTGTTTCTTCATCTTATGCAGGAGCGCCTTACTGATGCGGTAACCGGAAGCATCCGAGACCACCGACAGGCTCTTACAGTACGGACACAAGGCGCTCAGACCGCCGTCTTCATCCGCAACATATTCTTTCACTTCGTAAGGGAAAAACGTCTTCTCGCAGAAATAACAGCCGCACAGAGTGCTTCTTTGCAGTTCCTTGTAATTGTCAAAGATGTACGTATGGGCCTTGAACAGGTCGCTTTGCGTATATTTTTCTTTCATCCTTCTTCTCTCCGATACAAGGATACGGCGTTTTTCAAAAACAGCTGTCCGAAAATCCGGACCGTCAAAAAAAAAGCCCTTCCGGGCTCAGCTTTTCAGATCCTCTTTCAGGTCCTGCAGGATCCTGCGGATCCGCTCACCGTAATTGTCAAAATCCCTCTGATCGGCGATCACATCGCAAAGCAGCTGTTCCGCTTCTTCCGACGAATAGCCCGCCTCGATCAGGGCATCGAAGATCTTTCCATAGGATTCGTAAGGTATCCTGTTCATACTCTTATTATCGCATCAAACAAGGCAAACATACAGGTCAAATGAGAGACCCGTCAAGCAGATCCGAAAGCTCATCCAAAGAAGCGATATGGACATCGACACCTTCCAGATGAAGCCCCTCCACCCGCTCGAGACCGACGGTCAGCAGACCGGCATCTTTGGCCGATTTCACTCCGCCTACGGAATCCTCGACGACCAGGGCCTCCTTTTTGTCATAGCCGTATTTTTCCAATATATAAAGATAAGGAACGGGCGACGGTTTCTTCGCCTTGCACAGATCCTTTCCCGAAACGCCGTCGAAATACCCGGCGATCCCCATCTGGCTTATCATCCTTGAGACTTTTTCGGAATCCGTATTGGAACAGATATAGAGCTTCAGTCCTCTTTCCCTGCATGCCTGCAGGCAAGGCAGGACATCCGCAAACAGAAGGCAGGAGGCATCCTGCGGAAAACGCTCGACGTTCTTTCTGCGGAAACTGACGGCCACCGCATCCGCATCGACCGTGATGCCGTACTTCTTTTCCAGGATCTTTACCTTGTCGTATGGACCGAAGCCGATGAACGAGATCTTATCTTCTTCATCGCAGACCACGCCGAATTCCCGCATCGTCTCTTCGAAATTCTTTGCATAGAACGGCTCCGTATCGCCGATCGTGCCGTCAAAATCAAAAATCACAGCCTTGATCATGTCTCCATGATACTACATCTTCTTTCCTTCTTCTGCTAAGATAAAAGGAATGAGATACTACATCGATTTTGAAGCAAGCGAGAACGAAAAGATGATCATCTCGGTCGGTGCCGTCAACGAAAAAGGCGAAGAATTCTATTCCCTGGTCCATACCGACGATCCGATCACGCCCCGCATCGAAGAGATCACCGGCATCTGCCAGGAAGAGATCGACGAAGCACCTTCGCCAAGCGAAGTCTTCGAACGTTTCTATGACTGGTGTGCCCGCTATGACTGTCCCGAATTCATCAACTACGGGACCGGCGATTTCGACTTCGTCTACAACAATTTCGCTTCCGCCTCCTCCTTCAAAGAAGCGGCGATGCTGAGCTTCTTATATCTGAACATGTACGACTGTTCCGAAGAACTCAAGGAATTCTTCTATGTCAACAAGACCATCTCCCTGGAAAAACTCGGAAAGTTCTTCGACAAAGACATGAAGGAACAGAACCACAACGCCCTGGACGATGCCAAACTGCTCAAGATGGTCCACGAAAAGATGAAGACCGGCGACCGCAATTTCGATGCCTTCCTGGAATATGTCGATCCCGGCCGCTATCCCGACCAGGTCCGCAAAGTCCTGCGCATGAACGGCAGCGTCATCCTGGAGGAATACGACAATCTCAACAAGGCCGTCGAATGGATCAAGACACAGCCCAACGACAAAGGCCATAAGTACATCCTCAATGCCGCCGACAAGATCAAACACGCCGCCAAGACTTCTTCCCGCTATTTCGGCTGTAACTGGCGCATTTTATAGTCCTTTTCTTTACACAATCCTTTCACTGTGATAACGTATCATAGAAGACCGATAAGGAGATCAATATGTCGGAAAAACTCGACTCCAAAGACTTAAGTGCCGCAAGCGGCGGGACCTTCACCGCAGGGATCTATACCTGTCCGGAATGCGGATCCCGGCAGATCGATGTCATCAAGAATTTCGATCCTTCCGGCAGCATCAAAGAAGCCTATCACTGCACCAGCTGTGGCCACAGCTGGCACGATAAGGATTATTTCAACAACGACTGATTTAAAAACACTGCATAGCAGTGTTTTTTAAAACTTGTTTCCGCATTTGGGGCAATACTCGAAGTCTTCCCCCGTTGCATATCCGCAATAGATACATTTCTTATATGTCCGCCCTCTATTGAGCAGATGAAGATCTTCTTCCGTGATGCGGACGCGTTCGCCTTTGGCGATCGCCTCACCGATGCCGGAGTCGAGTTCATATAAGGTATTGCAGCAGGACGTCCGCACATAATAACGGTAATTGAAACGGAACGTCGGAATGAAAAACAGATACAGGACGCTGCAGACCAGGAACACTTCATATCTTCCGTACGCCCCGCAGACATCGCAAGTCATCACGCCTTCATAATCCAGCTGTTCTTCCTTATCATTGACACCGATCATCAGAAACATAACATCACCTCTTATGTTTCCATTCTAACCGAAAAGGACTTCGAATACCTCATTGAGCCTTTCCTTGAGATAGTCATCCAGATAAAGATCCGCCTTTTCCCTGAAACCTTCCGGCAGTCCGTAATAAGCCTCGGCGATGCTTCCGGCCATCGCGGCGATCGTATCGGAATCCCCGCCGATCGAGACCGCATTGCGGATGCAGTCCTCAAAACCTTCCGACTCCAGGAAAGCTTCGATCGCCTGCGGTACGGAACCCTGACAGGTCTCATCGAAACGATACGTTTCCCGGATCTCATCCAGAGTGAAGTCCAGATCGTAGAACTGCTTTTTCACATAGTCCGCGATCTCATCCTTTGACTTCCCAGTCCTTGCCAGGTAGATGCAGGCGCTGATCGCCTGTGCACCCTTGATGCCCTCCTTATGATCATGCGTGACGGCGGCACAGACCTTTGCCAGATGAAGACACTGTTCAAGATCTTCCGCAAACCAGGCACAGGCTGCGGTGCGCATCCCCGACCCGTTGCCGAAGGAATTGTACGGACGCGTTTCGTTGTCCATGATCCAGTGGTAAAACCTTCCGCCGTAACCGCTGTCGGGATAACGCCTTCCGATCTCGTGCATCCAATAGATCAGCTGCTGTTCAAGATCTTCGTAGCCGTTTCCCTTCGTTTCCGCCAGAGCCCTGGCGACGGCGACCGTCATGACCGAATCGTCCGTGAACGTATCCGCCTTATGAAACAATTCGAAGTCCTTGGACCTCCGGTTATTGAATTCGAACCTTGATCCGGTGATATCGCCGATGATCGCACCGTACATCTCATCTCCCCCTTTCCTTATGATCCCTCTTGATCTCATCGCTCCAGCCCGGAGCGATGCACTTCTCCATGCGGTAACTTGTGACCGCCTTGGCCAGCGTATCGAAGTTTTTCTGCACGCCTCTTTCGTCATTGGTAAAGTCGACGCTGAACTCTTCTTCGATGCCGTAAGACTTCGCCGTTTCCACCGCATCGATGTTGGCCGCCAGGAACAGGAAATCCCAGCCTTTCTCCTTCTGCGCCTTCACCATCGTCTTGACCTCATCGGAAGAATACTTGTGCGATGCATTCTCCAGACCGTCGGTGATGATGACGAAGACCGTCTTTTCCGGCACATCTTCCTTCCTTATATACTTATGGACATTGCGGATGTGGCGGATGGCATCGCCCATCGCGTCGATCAGTGCCGTGGTTCCCGATGCCAGATAATCGCTTCTTTGCATCTTTTCGATCTCCTTGAGATCGATGCGGTCATGGATGACCTTGCTCCTTTGATTGAACAGGACGGTCGAGACCAGACACTCGCCTTCCGTCTCCTTCTGTTTCTCAATGAACGAATTGAATCCGCCGATCGTATCGGACTCCAGTCCGGACATCGACCCGCTGCGGTCTAAAATGAATACCAGTTCCGTCAGATCTTTTTTCATAAGTATCTCCTCCTTTTAAAACGTGACCGTTTCTACGATCACATCATAAAATATTCAAAAATACTTATGGTCGTCTGCCGGACGACATTCAACAGCCCAGTGTTCTCTGGTCGTGCGAGAACAGGATCTCGTTGATCTGAAAGATGTTGTAGATCTTGTGCTCGATGCAATAGCGGATGATCAGATCGAACTTCGAAGAACGTGACAGGACGAAACCTGCCCGCTCCAGCAAGACCGCAGTCTCTTCCATATTCAAACGCATGCCGATGGCCAAGGCAACGGCCGTCTCTTTCTTCGGCCGGTAATGGATCTCGTTTTTGATGTGATTGAAATGTTTGCGGTCGATGTTAGCCCGCTTGTAGACCTCCGGGTCCAGCATCTGCTTCTCATCGATCATGCGGATCAGACATTGCGAAAATGACTCATCCGGTTCAAAGGCATGATCCGGCAGGGAAGCATCCGAAAATGAAGCCGCACTGAAGGAATACTCCATTTCCTCTTCCGTTTTTTCCATCTTCTGAACGGATGGCTTGATATAGGAAGAAGCCTTGCGTTTTTTCGCTTTCTCCTTAGGATAGGAGGAGCTTGCCTGATCAAGAGTTTGCGGCAGGTTGCGGTCGAGATAATCTTTGATGTCGCTGTAAAGCCTGCCGGCGGTATCGAAAGATTCCTTGTCATAGACCAGCAGGAAGACATCCATCTCGTTGTTCAGAAGGAAGTCACTGATCGTATCGTTGGCGATCCTCAGGGCCTGTCCTTTAGGAAAACCGAAGGTCCCCGAGGCGATCAGAGGAAAGGCGATCGAAGAAAGCTCCTTCTCCGCGGCGATCTTCAGGCACTCCTTATAACAGGAGGCAAGGATCTCCTTTTCTTCATGTTTCCCGTCGATATACTGCGGGCCGCAGGTATGGATGATGTAACGGCAGTTTTTCAGATCATGGCTGCCCGTGATCACTGCCTGCCCCGGCTGTATCGAAGCGATCGCTTCCAGTTCTTTTTTCAGTCCCTCGCCGGCCAGTTCATGGATGCGTCTGTCGATGCTTCCGGAACCCGAAAGAAAAACATCCGTCGGATCGACGATCGCATCGGCTTTGATCTTGCGTAAATCATTTCTCGATATCTGTAACGGCATAATTCTATATCTATATCTTTAGTATCATCTCCAGCAGCTGCAGACAGAGCAGTGTCAGGATCGGCACCGTGAACGTGTCGGCCTTCGAAGGCGAGAACAGCTCGCTCAGGCAGGCGCACAAAGCGGAAAGAAAGACGGTCAGAAAGATCTTGCCGGCCGAAAACGGCGTGAAAGCGGACAGGATCTCCAGGCCGGAGAAGAACGAGACGGCAAACATCGCCGCCGTGCCTTCCAGAGACTTGCGGCCGATCTTGTGTTTCCCGTAAGGGATGCCCACCAGTGCGGCAGAGGCATCGCCCAGCCCCCACATCAGCAAGGCCGCCAGGACCGTATACTTGTTGTCGAAGATCCCCCAGCCGATGAGCGTGATGATCATCAGCATCGCAAACAGTAAGACCAGCGACTCCTTGACCTCCCCCGGGCCCTTCTCCACGAAGAAACGCCGGTAGGCGGGATACTTTTCAAAGTGATCCAGCAGCGGATAGATCAAAACGATCGCAGTCAGCGAGGCATAGATCACATGGGTCCAGGTCTTCATCTTCATCAGTATAAGGGCCGTAATGGAACACGCGATCATATGCAGGACTTTACGGAATATATACGGTTTCATCTTCATATGTTTGTTCTATTCTATGGTATCACCAACAAAGAAGGTCACAAGGACCTTCTTTTCAGAGAAACGATCCGGTGATGCTGTCGTTGTTTTCTTTGATCTGCGATGGCGTACCGCAGGCGACGATCCTTCCGCCGTCCTCCCCGCCGCCGGGGCCCATGTCGATGATGTAGTCGGCATTCCGTATCACATCGAGGTCATGTTCGATGACGACGATCGTGGCACCGAGCTGTTTGAGCGAATCGAAGACCTGCAGCAGCGTCTCCACGTCTTTGGGATGTAAACCGATCGTCGGTTCATCGAAGACGAACAGCGTATCGCTCTGCTTGCGTCCCATCTCATACGCCAGCTTGAGCCGCTGCGCTTCTCCGCCCGATAGGCTCGGGGTCGCTTCGCCCAAAGTCAGATAACCAAGACCGAGATCTTTCAAAGTCTCCAGCCGGGAAGCGACGCTTTTCAGTTTCGCGCAGAACTTTAGGGCATGCCCGACATCCATATCCATCAGCTCCGGCAATGATGCGAAGAGACCTTCCTTATTGGTATAGACGATCTTCTTCGCCGCATTGGAATAACGGCTGCCGCGGCAGACGGGACAGGGAACATCGACGTCCGGCAGGAACTGTACGTCCAAAGACACCTGTCCGGTCCCGTCGCAGTTTTCGCAGCGCAGCGATCCCGTATTGTATGAAAAATCGGGAGCCTTATAGCCCAGTCTTTTGGCATCCTCCGTCTTCGCAAAGATCTTGCGCAGTTCATCGTGGACATTGGCATAGGTCGCCACGGTCGAACGCACATTGATGCCGATCGGTGTCGCATCGATCAGCTTGACCTGACGGATGCCTTCCGCTTCGATCTTCTTCACATGTGCCGGCAAAGGGCTTCCCGAACACAGATGTTCCAGAGCCGGGATCAGGCTTTCCAGGACCATCGTCGTTTTGCCGGACCCCGACACGCCGGTCACGAGCGTCAGCGAATTCTTCGGGATCTTCACATTCAGCGGTCTCACCGTATGGATGGCTTCCGTTTCCATTGAGATCCATCCTTTTTCAAACAGCACCGAGCTGTCCTTTTTCATGACGGTCTTTTTTTCTGTCTTCAGATACGGAGCGATCACAGAACGTTGGTCATTCTCGATCTCTTCGATGCTTCCCTGCGCGATGACCCTGCCGCCGTCGGCACCGGCTTTCGGTCCCAGTTCGATCATGTGGTCGGCTTCCCTGAGGATCGCCGTGTCGTGATCGACCAGGATCACGGTATTCCCGTCCCTGACCAGGTCATGCATGACGCCGTTGAGTCCGACGATGTTCGCCGGATGCAGGCCGATCGAAGGCTCATCCAAAACGTATAAGACGCCGGTCGTCGAATTGCGCACGGCGCGGGCCAGCTGCATCCTTTGCCGCTCGCCGGTCGATAACGTCGAAGAGGCGCGGTCAAGGCTCAGATAACCCAGCCCGAGCTCCGTCAGACGCTTCGCCGTATCGAGATAGGATTCGATGATCTTTTCCGCCATCGGTACCATCTCTTCCGGAAGAGAGGAAGGGATCTTCTTCACCCATTCGATCGAATCCTTCAGAGTCATCTTGCAGACTTCATCCAGAGAAAGACCCATGATCTTCGGAGCTCTGGCGGCTTCCGAGAGCCTGGTCCCATGGCATTCCGGACAGACGTCTTCCTTCAAGAATTTCTCCACCCGCTTCATGCCCTTTTCATCTTTGACTTTGTTTAAGGCGTTCAAAACGGTCGCCTTGGCGGAATAATAGGTAAAATCCATCTCCGCCGCCAAAGGATTGTCCTTGCCTTTGGGACGGTAGAAGATATGTTTCTTTTCCATCGGACCGTCATAGACGATGTCCTGTTCTTCCTTTGTCAGATCCTTGAACGGCACGTCCGTACGCACGCCCATCGCCCGGCAGACATCGGTCATCAAAGACCACATCAAAGAGTTCCACGGCGCCACCGCTCCTTCGTCGATGCTCAGGTCTTTGTCGGGCACCAGCGTCTCCATATCGACGGTGCGCACGACACCGGTCCCGCCGCAGCACTTGCAGGCACCGGAAGAATTGAATGCCAGTTCTTCCGCACCCGGACCGTAAAAGTGCTCGCCGCATTCCGGACAGACCATCTCTTTCATGGCCGCCACCGCAAAGGAAGGCTTCACATAGTGGCCGTTGGGACAGCGGTGCGAAGCCAGCCTGGAAAACATCAGGCGCAGGGAATTGAGCAGCTCGCTACCCGTACCGAAGGTGGAACGGATGCCCGGAACGCCCGGACGCTGATGCAGAGCCAGGGAAGCCGGTACATACAAAACTTCATCGACGTCTGCCCTGGCTGCCTGGGTCATCCTTCTTCTGGTATAAGTCGATAAGGATTCCAGGTATCTTCTCGATCCCTCGGCATACAAAACGCCCAGTGCCAGGGAAGATTTTCCCGATCCCGAAACACCGGCGATCGCCGTGATCCCGTCCAAAGGGATATCGACATCGATATTTTTCAGATTGTGGACCCTGGCACCGCGTACCAGGATCTTTTTCGGTTTCTCATCTCTCATATCCGTCCTCACAATAAAAAGCCATCAGTTGACTGACAGCCTAGACCCAAAGGTCATCGTCGATCTCCCTCTTATGATGATCATAGAGCCGGTAGATCATCGATGCGACATTATGGGCACTTTCTTTCTTTCCGTCTTCTTCCCATTTCAGGAAGGAATTCAACAGACCTCCCGCATAGGCATACAGTTCATACATATGCAGCTTCTTCTGCGGCAGGATGTTCTTGACCATGTATTCATTGACCGCATCCACCAGGATCGCATACAGGCCCTTGTTGTTGAGGGTCAGGAAGTACCTGGCATAACGGTCAAAGTAATTCAAAGAGAATTCGATGTGCTCCAGACGCATGAAGACATCCGGATCGTCCTTCTCACCGCCTTCGATCATATACCCGTTGACGATGATGTTGAGATAATCACACAAGGCATCGTAGAGGTTTTCATAGTAACGGTAAAACGACATGCGCGAGACTTTGCCGCGCCGTATGACATCGCTCACCTTGATCCTGGAGAATTCCTTCTCTTCCAGTTCATCGAGGATCGCATTGCCGATCGCCATCCTGGTGGAGACCGTCCTGTTGTTCAATTCCGTTTTGATCTTCATTTTTGTTACAAAAACCTCTTGATTGTCCCTATTGTGACATTTTTACTCTTTTTGTACATTTTATCACAGTCTCTTTCTCCTTACAATTTTGACATGTATGGAGGGAGGTTTTTCCTATGCGTATCATTGCCGATTCATCCTGTGATCTCTATTCACCGGATCTTCAAGATTTCAAGACCGTCCCGTTGACGGTCTACACCGACGAAAGAAGTTTCCTCGATGCGGAAGACCTCGATGTGAGCGAGATGCTGGACTATCTTGCACGATATAAAGACCGTTCCTATACGTCCTGCCCGAGCATCGATGCCTGGTCGGAGGCGTTTGCAGGCGCCGATGAGATCATCGCCGTCACCATCACTTCCGCACTTTCCGGCTCCTACAATTCCGCGCTTTCGGCCGCACAGATGTATATGGACGAACACCCGGGTGCCAAGATCTCCGTCATCGATTCCTTATCGACCGGCGGGGAAGAGATCCTGCTCATCGAGAAGATCGATGAACTCCGGAAACAAGGTCTGAGCTTCGAAGAGATCGATGCGGGGGCCCGTGCCTACCTTAAGACCACCCGGCTCTTCTTCTCCTTCTTCTCCTTACACAACCTCGCCCAGAACGGCCGGGTCAACAAGATCGTCGCCGCATCGCTCAATGTCCTCAACATCGGCGTCACCGGTACCGCGACGGAAGAAGGCACGATCGCCGTCACCGGCAAAGCCAGAGGCGAAAAGAAGTGCCAGAAGGTATTATTGGAAGAAATGGAGAAGGCAGGCTTCAACGGAAAGAGGGCCGTCATCACCCACACGGAAAATCCGGAAGGCGCCGAAAGCCTGAAAGAACTCGTTTTGTCCGAATATCCGCAAGCCGACATCAGTATCCATGCGACCCGCGGCTTATGCAGCTACTACATGGAACGGCGGGGCGTCGTCATCTGTCTGGAAACAAACAAAAACTCTATCGGCTGATAGAGTTTTTTAAACTACAGTTCTTCGCCGTTGGAAGCGATGACTTTTTTATACCAGTCAAAGGAATCCTTTTTCCTTCTCTTTAAGCTGCCGTTTCCCTCATCATCGAGATCGACATGGATGAAACCGTAGCGCTTGTTCATCTGACCGGAAGCTGCGGAGATCTCATCGATCCCGCCCCAGCTGCAGTAGCCGAAGACATCGACACCGTCATTTACAGCATCTTTCACGGCTTTGATGTGTTCCCTTAGATACTCGATGCGGTAAGGATCATGGATGGTACCGTCTTCTTCGATGCGGTCGACCGCACCCAGACCGTTCTCCACGACGATGCAGGGGATCTCGTAACGGCCGTAGATCTCATTGAGCGCATAGCGCAGCCCCGAAGGATCCATCGCCCAGCCCCATTCCGAATACTGCAGATACGGATTTTTCGCACCCATGGTGAAGTTGCCGCCGGAGACTTCGTAGTCTTCCTTTGCCGTCACACAGGAAGTCGAATAATAAGAGAAGGAGAAGAAATCGACTTTTCCTTGCGCAAGCTCGCAAAGATCGTTCTCTTCCATCTGCAGCCTGACCGAATGCTCATTCCATATCTTTTCCGCAAAGTACGGATATCTGCCTTTGACTTGCGTATCGGCCGTATACCAGTTGAGCCATTCTGCCGTCTCGATCCGCTTCATGTTGTCTTCCGGTGCGGGCGTCAGAGGATAATTTACCGCATAGGCGATCATGCATCCGACCTTGTTTTCCTTGTTGATCTCATGCGCCGCCTTCACGGTATGAGCTGAAGCGATCAGTTTGTGGTGCAGCTGCTGAAAGGTCGTCTGCGCCCTTTCTTTTTCATCGCCGGATCCCTTGATCCAGTCCAGGAACATGATGCCGTTGTTGAGCTCATTGAAAGTGAGCCAGTAACGGACGTCATCTTTGTATTCTTCCAGGACGGTCCTGGCATAACGGTCGAAATGTTCGATCATCTTCCGGCTGTTCCAGCCGCCGATACTGTTGATCAGTCCGACCGGATCTTCGGAATGCCAGATCGTCACCAGCGGTTCGATGTCATACTTCTTCAATTCGTCAAAGACGGAATGATAGAATGCGATGCCTTCTTCATCCGGACGTTCTTCATCCCCGTTGGGAAAGAGTCGGGACCACATGATGGACATGCGGAAGACCTTGAGACCGAGCTCACCGAATAATGCGATGTCTTCCTTGTAGTGATGATAGAAGTCGATCGCTTCGCGGTTAGGATAATAGAGACCGTCAATGGAGACTAATTTCGAACCGGCAGGAAGATCCTTGGAGAACATCGGATACTGCTCATAGGTCCCGTCGGCATGTACGACGCTCGTCATGCGTGCAGACGTCCTGGTCCCGGCCGTATTCATATCGTTGAAGTTCAGGCCGCGTCGGGAACTGCCATAGCCGCCTTCGATCTGCATGGCGGATGTCGCCGTGCCCCATAAGAAGTTTTCCGGGAACTTATCCATGATGTCTCCTCTCTTTCATCACTGACCGGGTCTTCCCGGTCAGTCATATTTTAATTCTGTTTTTTTGATTATGCTTCTTCTTTATATAAGACCATCGCGCCGATAAAGGCAAGAGCGAAACCTAAGACAACGGAGATGCAGCCATTGACCATATTGGCTGTCGTCAGACCGGAGAAGCAGATGAAGGATCCGACGACCGGAAGACCGAATGTCAGACCGACCACGCCTGCGTGTGTCAGACCGCAATAGAAGCCGGCGATCGCACAAGCGATGACTTCAACGATCAGACAGGTCTTGTTTCTGAATAAGACACCGTAGATCGTCGGTTCGGAAACGGAACCCAAGAGCTGGGAAGTCAGAGCGACCAGACCTGTTTCTTTTTCTTCCGCCTTCTTCGTCTTCAGGATATAAGCGAGGTCGATGCCGACCAGCGCCATGCCATAGATCGCCATATACGGGAAGTAGAGATAATCGACACCGGTCTGCATGTAGACCGCGAACGTCGCCAGGAAGACCGGACCGCCCAGACCGAAGGCGACCATGAAGACATAGAGCGCACAGACCAGGGCCCCTTCCAGCCAACCGGCATGTTCGCTGAGTGCCAGGACGAGACTTGCCAGACCGTTGCCTGCCCACTGTCCGATCGGACCTAAGACGCAGAGGCCTAAGGTCGCCATGATGACGACGGTCAATGTCGGAACGAATACCGTCTTCAATACATTGGGAATGACTTTGTTCAGAAGCTTTTCAACATAGACCTGAACGGCGACGATCAGGATGATCGGCAAGAACGAAGAGCTGTAATCGATCAGCGTCATCGGGATCAGACCGAAGACCTTGAACGGATTGCCTGCCGTGACTACGCCGGAGATCGCCGGAGACATCAGGATCGCTGCCAGGACCAGAGAGATGACCGTGTTGGCACCGAGCTTCTGCGAAGAAGAATACGCCAGTAAGAACGGTAAGAAGTACGTGATCGCCGTTCCGATGCCGTCCATCAATACATAGATATCGGATTCCGGAGCCATCCAGCCAAGTAAGGACGGACCGAAGATCGCCGTGATGGACTTGAACATACCCATGACGACGAAGGCATAGACGATCGGCGAGATACAGCCGGTCATGGCTTCAAAGAACGTGTTGACGACCGCTTTGAAACCTTTGCCTTTTCCTGCATCGAGATTTTCATCGATGGCTTTCTCTTCCTTGAAGCCTCCCAGTTTCACGAAATCCTGATAGACATCGTCGACCGCCGGGCCGATGATGACCTGTAATTCACCCACATTCTTCTGGGTGCCCATGACACCGGAGACCGCCTTGATCGCATCGGCATCGATCTTCTCGTCATCCTTGATACGGATACGGAGCCTCGTTGCACAATGGGTCACGCTGGAAACGTTCTCTTTGCCGCCGACCAGTTCCAGTATTTTTTCAACATCCACTTTCTTAGCCATAATGATTTCCTTTCTTGACTGATTCCCAGTCTTTCTTATTCTTGCCGAATCATTCGATATCGGTGTTTACAGCTTCATTGTATGCGCTTTTACAATGTCTTCCTATGTCGTTAACCTCTGACTTTATTGACCGAATCACAGATTTTCTGCTATCTTGAAGAAAAAGGAAGAAGAAACAATGACACCCGAAGAACTGAAACAGAAACTCAGTCAGATCACCGCATCGGAAGAAAAATACCGAAGCGGCATCAGACCCGACACTTCCGCCTTTTCTTTCACAAGAATCAACGGAATCGATGTTATGGAGTTTTCCTATGCGAACATCTCCTCGCAATACAATGCCATACCCTTCTTAGTGAGAAAACATTCCCGCTTCCGCGATTATCCCTTTCACATCCACGACTGGATCGAGATCACCTACATGTATTCGGGCTCCTGTGTCCAGGTCATCGAAGGAAAGGAATACCGGATGGAAGAAGGACAGCTGATCCTGATGGCACCGGGAACGGTCCACACGATCCTGCCTTTGACGGAAGATGACATCCTGGTCATGATCGCCTTGGGACAGAAACATCTGACCAACAATTTCTTCAACCGCCTGTCCTCCTCTTCGATCGTCTCCAACTTCTTCATCAACGCATTCAATACGCAAAGTTCAAGGGAACCCTTTTTCCTCTTTCCCTCCCAGGATGACCGCCGTCTGAAAGTCTTCATCGAAGAATTCCTCTGCGAATGGTACGACCCGTCTCTGGCGACTCTTGACATCCAGAACAACATCTTCTCTTTGATCATATCGGAACTGGTCAACATTATGAACGATCACATGACCGCATCCCGCATCCGCAGCCGGAACAGTTATATCATACCTTTGCTGCGGTATATCGAAGAGAATTACAAGACCTGTACCCTTTCCGATGCCGCCGATGCCTTCGGTCTCAATCCGAACTACCTTTCCAATCTTTTGAAGAAACACACCGGTTCTTCCTTCAACGAACTCGTATCAAAAGAAAAGTTATCCGCAGCCAAACGGCTTCTGGATAACTCCGATCTTTCCGTCAACGAGATCATCAATTATGTCGGCTACCAGAACATGTCCTTCTTCTACAAGAAATTCAAAGAACGCTACGGCATCCTGCCCGGCGACTACCGGAAGCACAACGTCAGGATCGCCTCCTGATCCTCATCCTTTCAGCACTTCCGCGATCGCCTTATCCTCCAGGATGAAACGCACGACACATTCTCCTTCCTCGCCGATCAGATCATAGATCCGCCCGGCGGAAAAGGTCCCTCTTGCGACCGTACGTACGGAATTGGCTACATAGGCACACTTGTTTTCTTTTTTGAATACGGCGATCGCCTCATCGTCATAACAGTTGTCGTGTTCCTTCTTTATCTTCAATTCATCCCCGACCCTCAGATAGACCGGCCCGAACAGATCATCGAGATGATCGACCGTGATATAGACTCTTCTTTCCATGATTCACCTCACTGTCTGTATCCTAACTTTTTTTCTGCGCAAAAAAGACGCCTCCGGACGGGTCGGTCCTTCTGGCATAAAAACCTGCCACGTGTTAACATGGAACTGAGGTGAGACTATGGAGAAAAAACAAAGCGTTCTGGCGATACTTGACATCCTGGAGACCTATTCCGACGAGGAACATCCTCTGTCCGTGAATCAGATCTCCGACCATCTGCAAAACGAATACGATCTCAAACTTGAGCGCAGGACCATCTATTCCAATATCGAACTTTTATCTTCCGGCGGTTATGAGATCTCAAGATACGAAGACAACCGCAAAGGCTACTATCTGCAGGGAAGGAAGTTCAACAAAGGCGAAGTCCTTCTTTTATGCAACGCCATCCATGCTTCCCATTTCATCTCCGGCCGCCAGTCCCAGGAACTGATCAGAAAACTCCTGTCGACGCAATCCAAATACCAGGCCAGGGAATTCACCGACAAAGTCTATATGGCCAATCCGCTGAAGACGGCCAACAAGCAGCTGCTATATACCATCGAAGCCGTGTCGGAAGCCATACGCGACCGCAAAGTGCTGAAGTTCACTTATCTGCACTATGACCGGAACAAAAAACTCGTCCCGCGAAGAGACGAGCCTTACTTCTTCGAACCGCGCTACATCGTCTATGCCGATTCAAGAGCCTACATGATCGCCACCTCGGTCCACCACGACGGTTTCACGCACTACCGTCTCGATGGCATGAAAGATGCACAAGTGACAAACGAAACGGCCCGTCCCCTGCCGAAAAACGTCGACGCCTACGAATATGCCCGCAACAAGCTGTTCATGTACAACGGTGAGATGAATTATGTCACCTTCAAGTGCGACAATGCGGCGATCGATCAGATGATCGACATCTTCGGACCGGAGATCTCGATCATCCCATCAGATGAAGATCATTTCTTCATCCGGATCCGGACCTCCAAGACCGGAGCGGTCTACCTTGCCCAGCAGTACATGGATCACATCACGATCCACGAACCGGAGGAACTGAAAAAAGAGTTCCTTAAGAAACTGCAGGATACCGCCAAACGTTACGAATGATCTCACACGGAATCGAGCGGGCTTAACAGCCCGCTTTTTTATCAGATGTCATACCCGGACACTTTGACGATCTCTCCGTCTTTGACATATACCTGCATGGCACAGCTTTCCATCATGTCTGCGGTATATTCGCCGGAACTCTCAAAATCGAATTCAAACTGACCGAAATAAGCATCTTCACCTGTCGGCGAATATTTTGCGACGATCCTTCCGTAATGGTATTCCGCTGCGTAAACAGAAATGCTTTCAAATATCTTCAGATCATCTCTGTCTTTGTATCGGTCCGTCTTCAGCCATGGCACAAATCTCTTCAGAACGATCTGATCGATACCTTCATTTCTTAGTACCGCAAAATCTTCTTCGATATGTTCTTTACTCAGTTCCGGCTCAAATGTGATGATGACCGGAATATCCTTGTATTTCAGGCCCGAATCGATCTCCTGTAAAGACACCGCTTTCGCCGCTTCCTTCTTTTTGAAAAGATCTAAAAACCCCATAATGTCTTACCTCCCAAATTGCGATCTGCCGGATCGCCGATAAATGTCTTATCCTGCGGTCTTTCATTCTTCTTCCCGATCGAACAGATGAGAATACATCACCTCGGCCTTATCGATGAACGCCTTGGTGATCCGGTAATGTTCGGTATCCTTATACTCGGTCCTTTTTATCCCCTTCCCGCTGAATTCGAAAAGATCGGCACCCGGGTAGGACATCAGGATCGGAGAGTGTGTGCAGATGATGAACTGCGAATCTTCTTTGGTCAGATCGTGGATGAGGACCAGCAGCTGCATGAGCCGGGCCGGTGACAGCGCCGCTTCCGGTTCGTCGAGCAGATACAGCCCGTGTCCGGAAAAACGGTTCTTGACCAGAGCCAGAAAACTTTCGCCGTGCGACTGTTCATGTAAAGATATGCCGCCGTAAAGATCGATCAAAGGGACGCTTCCGCCGGCATCGAGCTTGTTGACGTTGGTCGCAAAATTATAAAAGCTTTCCGCCCGCAGAAAAAAGCCGTCCTTCGGATAAGCGCTCCTTGAGACCGTGATATGTTCGTGCAGGTCGGAATGGGTGTCGTCGGTCGAAAAAGAAAAGTTCTTCGTCCCGCCTTCCGGATTGAAACCCATGGCGATGGCGACCGCCTCCATCAAGGTGGACTTGCCCGATCCGTTTTCCCCGACGAAAAAACTGACTTGTCTTTCAAAGTCCAGCGGCTCTTCCTCCAGCTGCCGGACTGCCGGGATCTTGGAAAGATAGGAGTCTTCATCGAGCTTCTCATCGATCCTCACGCTTTTGACATATAAACCGTTCATCATCTTGATTATACAAAAGAAAAACACTCCCTCAGGAATGTTTATAAGATATGCCGGTAAACGAATCTGGCGAAGCCGTCTTCCGCTGCCGGATACTCGGAGATCACATCGGCAAGCGCCTTGGTGTCGTCCGAACCGTTGCACATGCATACGCCTAAGCCCGCACCTTCGATCATCTCGTTGTCGTTGGTCGTATCGCCGAATGCCGCAACATCCTTGATGTCGATGTCATGGGCTTCGCAATACTTCTGTAACGCAAAGAACTTGTTGGCTTTGGCCGGAACGAATTCCATGCAGCCCGGAGAGGTCCGGACCAGCTTGACGTTGTTCCCGGTCGCTTCCAGGATCGGCTTGAAATGTTCGCGGATCTCGGGCATCCGCTCGTCCCCGCAGTTGATCAGGATCTTGGATGTCTTTTTCGCATACATCTCGGACAGATCCTTGGCAACGGCGAAACTGCGGTGCTTGGTCTCTTTGATCTTCAGGAAACGGTCGCTCGCTTTGGAAAACAAAGTGATGCCGTCCACATAGATATGACAGTCAAGACCGAGCTTATCGATCTCTTCGACGATGAGCTTGATGTGTTCCCTTTCGATCTGAAAGAAGATCCTGTTCTCCTTCATCGTATCGTCATATAAGGATGCGCCATTCAGGCCGATATAGAAATCGAACGGGCGCTTCATCCCCCAGTTTTCCGGATAGGTCTTCAGGTCCTCATACGCTCTGCCGGAAGCCAGGCCGACTTTGACGCCGGCGTCCATCAGATCCTCGATCGCCCTACGGTTCTCATCGGATAAACTTTTCGTGTAATCACCGACCAGTGTCGCATCGATATCACAGCTTGCTGCTTTGATCTGTCTTTTCATACCTGTGATATTGTATCACTATTTTTCCGAAACAAGATCAGTTTAGCTCTTCCAGGATGAGGTCGGCGATCTTCCCGTTATGAACGATATAAGAACCGTGGCCTTCCCCTTCCAGGATGCGCAGCTTTGCCCCGGGTATGGAAGCGGCGATCCTTCTGGTCTCTTCTTCGCTGACCAGATCCCGCTGTCCGGCCAGAACGGTCGTTTTGGCCTTGATCTGTGAAAGATCCAGAACATCGATATCGGGTTCTTTGATCATCATCTTCAGCTTGGGATCCCGGCTGAAGAAATACAGGAAACGGATCAGAAAACGGCAGCGCTTGGTCAGCCCGGCAAATTTCAGATTGGCACCGGAAACGATGAGCCTGCTGATCCGCTCGCTTTTCATCGCCAGCAGAAGACCGACGATCCCGCCGTCGGAAAAACCGTAGAAGATCACATCGCTCAGGTTCAACATCCGCATGAAAGCGATCATATCGTCCGCCATATCCTTGTAATGATATTCTTCGACCTTGTCGGACTTGCCGTGGCCCCGGGTATCGATCAGATAGACTTTATACTTTTCCCTGAGCTTTCCTGCTGCGACATCGAAGATCGTATGATCCTCCCCGTTGCCGTGCATCATGATCAAAGGTCTGCCTTTGCCGATGATCTCATAGTAGATCTTCGTTCCGTTCACTGCCGCATACATAAAAAGCACCTCCCTTTCTCTCATTATATATGAGCCGGGCAAGGTGCTGATATCCGTTCTATCTTTGACCGCAATGTCGGTCAGCTTTGGACCTCTTCTGTCCTTATATCCGTATCGTCGGGTACGGCAAGAGGATTCAGGATCCTGTTGTATTCTTCCTTGTCTTTGTTCTTTCGCATCCAGATCAGCAGACGGACACCGATGATGATCGCCGCAAACAGGAACACCAAGACCAACATATCATACGGTTCCGGGATCGCTTCACTCAGGAAGAAATTGTAGAAGCCGTGCAGCAGCATCGGGATCAGTAAGCCGTAAAGACCGTACTTCTTCTCACCGGTCGCTTCCTTCTTCGCCATGAAGTAGCCCATCGTCAGACCGTAGCAGCCGTGAAGACAAGTCAGACCGCGCACGATGATCTGCATCGGATTGGTCGTGAAGGCATAGACGATCGATTCCAGGATCTCAAAACCCAGGGCTGTGATGCAGAAATAAGAAATCAGGTCGAGGAACGAATAACGGATCTGATGTTTTTTGATCCGCTTGCGCGTGAAGTGATACTTCATGTATTCTTCCGCAAACGCATTGACCAGGAAACACTTCAGTGCCGCACTCAGCAGCGGATGGACCTCGTTGAGCTTCAAAAGCTTCAGTGCGATGGTCAGAATGAGATCGAGACCGACGACACCGAAACTCGACAAGACGCCGGCAAGAAACATCGTTCCGCAGTATTTTTTGTATTGCGGATCATCCTTTCGTTTGGACAGATAAAGATACAGAAGCAATGCAGGTATGAAACTGGCTAAGACGACAAGTATGATCATGTTTTGATTCCTCTGCTTCTATTCTAAACCCATATCAGTCGTAAAAATGGCCGAACATCGCCTGCCGTTCATAACAGACATCTTTTAAGCCCAGTTCCTCGATGATATGCTTCGGTTCGCCGCGTTCATACATCTCTTCCTCCGGGACGAGATTGCCTTTATCCGAATCGATGTAGATGGCCAGCGGGCGCCTCAGACCGATCGCATACGACAGTTGAACTTCGCACCACTTCAGATCATATTTCTTCAGCAGTTCCTTGGCATAGACCCTGGCCATATAGGCACCGGACAGGTCGACCTTGGTCGGATCCTTGCCGTTCATGCATCCGCCGCCCACGTTGGCAAACGACTGGTAGGCATCCACGACGATCTTTCTGCCGGTCAGCCCGGCATCTCCTTCAAAACCGCCGATCTCGAAACGCCCGGTCGGATTGATCAGAAAACGCTCCACTTTCACGTCATAGGCATCGCAGATCTTCAGCGCGATCTCTTCCAGGATCCGGTCGGTCACTTCCCTGTTCTTCTCGGAATTGTTGTAGGAGATCGTGAAATCCTTGATCGCGACCAGATCGAAATCATCGTCATAGATACCGGTGATCTGTGCCTTGCCGTCCGGATAAAAATCCTCATGGCTGTGCACGAGCTCATCATACTTCTTCGAAAACTCCTGTAAGATCACCATCGCTTTCGGCAGAAGCCTGTCCGTATCGTTGCAGGCATAGCCGAACATCATCCCCTGGTCGCCTGCCCCGGCGATCTCATCATTGGTGCCTAAGGCGATATCCGCCGACTGCCGGCCGATGTTGTCGATGATCTCATAATCATCGCGGTAGCCGATGTCCCGCAGGACTCTTCTGGCAATGGAAGCCGCATCGATCTTCGCCTTTGTGGTGACCTCACCGGTGATGAAGATCTTGCCCTTGCCACCGACCGTCTCGATGCCGCAGCGGCTGCCTTTGTCCTGCCTTAAACACGCATCCAGGATCGCCGAAGAGATCTGATCACAGACTTTGTCCGGATGACCGCGGAAGACGATCTCATTTGAAAATAACTTCATAGTTCCTTCTTTCTAACCTAAGAAAAAGTCCCGCCACACCTATGACGAGACTCGACTTCAAACAATGGTACCCATCGTTCAAGCTTTAGCACCTTGACTGTTCAGGTTGCTGCACGATCACAGAGCTTGTCTCTCCCGTGCTCTTCATAGGTACACTTAATGTATTATATTTTTCCTCCGAATGCAAGCCTCATCATTTCTGCTACAATCAAGATATGAATAAAGAAGGACTCATAAAACACTTCCAAGGTACAAACGTCGATATCAAAAACATCCTGAAAGCACAGGAGATCGCCGTAAAGTGCCTTGAACATATGAAAGGCTTCCTTAAGCCCGGTCTGGATCGGGATCGGATCCATGAAGAATGCGAAAGATACATGCGCTCTCTGGGCTCTCAGGGCTGGTGGATCCATGACGATCCCGCACTGATCCTGTTCGGCGATCTGAGCACCTACTCCGGTCCCGGACTTCCCGATTACCGAAACAAAGTCATCAAAGATGACGACTTCGTCAGCATCGACGTCGCTCCGATGATCGAAAGCGGCTGGGGCGATCTGACAAGATCCTTCGTCCTCGAAAGCGGGAAGATCATCGACTGGAAAAGGACGAAAAATGAGGAGATCCGGGAAGGCATGGAACTGGAACTGCAGCTTCACGAAGGTTTCGTAAACTTCGTCGAAGAAACGACGACCTTTGAAGATCTGCACCGTTTCACGCAGGACTTCCTTGAAAGACACGGCTATCACAATTGTGATTACCACGGCAATTTCGGCCACACGGTCGAGAACGACGCAAAAGAGCGCATCACCATCGATCAAGGTGTGAAGCTTTCGATCGCCGCTTATGACAAACCGCTCACCTTTGAACCGCACATCTGTAAGAACGGCGGTAAGTACGGCATCAAACATGAAGACATGTACGTTTTCCACGAAGGGAAGATGAGGAAACTATGAGTTACCGCTACATTGTTGCCGGCATCTCGATCATCAATGATATCGAATACGCCGACGCATCATTCAAAAAAGGAAGGCTCGGCGGCTGTGCCGTCTTCGCCTATGACGGCATCGCCTTCTTCACGGATTCCGTGGCCTTCGTCAGCTCCGGCGGGGAAGACTTCTTCGATCTCTACGGTGACTATTTCAAAGACAACGACATCCCCACCGAAGGCATCTTCATCTCCCTTCCTTTCACCCACCGCAGCGTCCTGCGATATGAAAAGGACGGCACGTGGAAGGAAAGATCGGTCTACGGCGATGACTATTTCGCAAAGCAGAGCGAAAACTGCCGCACCTCATTTGAAAAACTCTCGCCGTTCCTGGACAATGAGACGAAAGGTCTCTATCTGGATTCCGGTGCCCACGAGAAGATCTTCGAAGAGATCAAAGCGATCCGCAGGCTCTCTCCCGGTCTGAAGATCCTCTGGGAACCGCCCACCTTCTCCTCCAAAAACCCCGCCATGAGAAAACGGATCCTCGACGATCTTAAAGAAGTCGATTATTATTCGATGAACCTCGATGAAGCAAGCGCCTTCTTCAATGTTTCGGGACGGGAGCAGATCGTTCAAAACATCATCGGCCTTAAGATCCCCTGCTTTCTGCGGATGGGGGAAGAAGGCTCCGCCTGGATCGAAGACGGAAAGATCTACAGTCTTCCGGCATACGATCCAAAGAACGCAAAAGATGTCACCGGCTGCGGGAACTGTTCGGCTGCCGCTGCCCTCTACGCCCGGCTGGAAGCCCCTTCCCTTGAACTGATCCCGCTCTACGCCAACATCGCCTCCGGTTTCTGTTCGCGCTACGAAGGGCCGGCGCCCATCAAAAAGGCACGCGATACGCATGCCTTCGAAAAAATGAAGTTGTATTACGAGAGATCCTAGGATCTCTTTTTTTCTTTCCTTAATCCAGGACCTTGATCCATTCCCCCCTTCTGATCGGCGACCCATCTGTCTTCACCGATCCGATACCAGGTATAGCCTTCCGCTTCGACTTTCTCATAAGCGTAGATGATCTCGCCCTTCTGGTATGTGCCGAGTTTTTCGCCGCTCTTGGAAGGTCTGTTGCGGATATTGATCTTGCCGGTGATGTTCTCGATCCTGATCAGCTGATCCGCCGGCTCGCCCAGTCTGGTGACGACTCCGTAGAATAAGGGCGTCTCCCCGGACATCAGTGCGAAAATGAACGGCCTATCAAAGACCAGATCGTGATAGATCGTCTCTCTGATCTCACAGCCCCCGGCACCCAGACCGCCGGCCAGTACCGTCACCGCTGTTGCCACGACTTCCTCTTCGTTGACCTTGATCGTACATTTCTGTTTCGCTTTTTCCAGATACAAGGCTGAGACGAGATCCGGATCGCCTTCCGCCATCTCAGAGAAATCCGACGTCGTATAGTCAAAGATATCGGCCAGTCCCATCCCGGAAAGCACTTCGTTGAGATCGTATTCCTTTTCATAATCGAACTTCGGGAACGACAGGCGGGTGATGTTCTCATCGGCGGTGCAGCCGTAGTTGCCGTCTTCCGTCATGTTGCTGTATTCCTCATAGGTAGCTCTCAGTTCGTTGAATATGTTGTCGGACATCCCGGCGATGAAATCGTAGATGTCGGTGCCTTCATCCGGAAGGACCGCCACGAAATCGACGGCATTGTCCAGCCTCTTTTCAAAGCCGCTGTAACCGTTCCCCTGCCAGTGTCCCCAGAGTTCCTGATGCATCATCTCGACGACCGTATCCTCTCCCTTGTAGTTGTGAAAACTTTGAAGAGCGGTAGCGGAAGCGTCAAACGGGAATGCCCAGCGGTCGCCCGTCGACAGTCCGTTGAGGATCAAAAACGAAGTATCCGACGAAAAGTCTTCCGCACTGACGATGTCGTTGATGGTACCGTAGCTGCAGTTGGAAGCGAAATAGTTGACCTGTTCGGCCAGATCGGAAGCATTCGTGAAGTCGCTTTCGCCGATGCCGTTTCCGTAATACTCGCCGACCGTATCCTTATAGCCTTCTTTGAGTTTCATGCCTTTGGCGGTATTGAACCACAAGGCATTGACCTTCCGGAACGCCGCCTGGCCATCCCATCCGGCATGAACGCTGTCCAGGTCCTTCAGGAAACTGTTGAGGTCTTCGACGCTCATCCCCAGCGCGTTCTCCAGCTGCGCTCTCGTCGATCCTCCGGCACCGTTGGCCAGGATCGCCATGGCATAGTAAAGAGACAAAGGCGAGATGATCTCGTTGTCGTTCTCCTTACATGCGTCGACCAGAAGCTTCTTCGCAAAACCGCGGTATCGCGAATACGCCTCTGCTGCCGTCTCATTGTTATACATGTCCACATAGCCGTATTCATTGACAAGCGACTGATAAAAGCTTTCGACGTTATTTACGGTGACTGTCGCAGGAGAAGAAGTCTCCTCTTCTTTCACCTCTGCCGTGCTTTCCGAGGGTCCTTCGCTCTTTGCACAGGCACAAAGCGAAACGCTCATCAGCAGACACAGGACGATTCTTACAAATCTGTTCATGGCATCCTCCCGTTTAAAATGTTTCTTCATCTCAATTATATCGTTCGATATAAAAGAAAAGAAGGTCGCCCTTCTTTACAATTCTTTGATATAGGCTCCCTCTTTTTTGACGAAACCCTGGTTGTTCAGATACGCCGTATGATTTTCATCCGGACCTCTGTAGATGACTCTTGCCACACCCTGCTTCTTCAGATAGGCAAACAGAGCCGTTCCGATGGAAAAGTCGCGGTACTCCGGGATCGAGTAGTCCAGCTTCAGTTCTCTATCTTCGCCCCGGCTCTCCGCCAGGGTGAATCCGACCGGCTTGCCCTGGTTGACCACGACATAAGCCTTTCCGATCTGTTTATCATCGATGTCAACGCCCGGGAAGATCTTTTCGATATCGGACCTGTAGTGATCCAGCAGATGATCCAGCAGGACATCGTCCCTGCCGCATTCCACGACCTCGTATTCCTTCTCGACCTTGGACATCTTCCACAGAAAATGCAGATTGATCAGGACCAGGCAGAAATTCATCAGTGCCGTCGGATACGATTTGATGATGACCGCATAGATGGTGAATATGACCGAACCGATCGTATTGATGATGCGGAGCTTGACGACCGACGTCATCAACATCGATACCAGTACCAAAAGAGAACCGAGATAACCGAAAGCTTCGATCAGAAAATGTGTATTCATCGTTTTAAAGACCTCTCTGTATCTTCATTATAGCTTTTTTCAAAATGATAATCCGAAGCGATCCAGCGATAGACATCTTCGTGCGGCTGCGGGTGCCTTCCCATCAGAGATTCCCGCACGTCTTCAAAACGGTCCGGTGAGATGCAGCGCACGTGGCCCAGGATCTCATAATAGTCTTTCATCGACGTGGATACGGCGCAGACGGAAAGTTTCATCCCCTTCGATTCATCGTGATTGTGCAGGAGACGGTGACGGTACTTCTTGGCTTGCGAAGTGATGTACTTATGATCCTGTTCGCCGATCGGTCTGGTCTTGAACTCGATGATCCCGATGCGCTCTTTCGACAGGATCAACACATCCGGACGCACGCCGTTCTCGTTGTCGAAGTCCCACAGGACATACTCAAAAAGGATGGACAGTCTGCCATATGCCCGGTCCTTGTTCACACACTTGTTCAGTTGTTCCCTCAGGACATCATATTCATCTGCCCAGGCAGCGATCTGTGCCTTAGAGAGCCGGAATGGCGTCACGAAAGGATAGTTCTCTTCCATCGCCGCCAGGAAAGTCTTCTTGTCGGTCTCAAGGAATTCATCGATCGAAGAATAAAAACAGAAATTGTCGATATACTTTTGTGCCATTTACTCTCTGATGATATAGGCATCGACGATCTTGCCAATATACATGGTGTGATAATCGCCCTCATCGCTCCCTTTTGAATAATAACATTCTCTGATCTCCGCAGGGATCCTGTCCAGATCCTGATCCTGCGCATAGATCACCTCACACTCGATCGTCAGAGGATACTCTTTGATGCCTGGCGTATGATTGACCGACGGCTTTTCCAAAGTCACATAGTCCGCCTTATCGACATCTCTGCCCGAAAGGGAACCGAAGACCCGGAAGACTTCCGGATCGTAGTTTCCGTCCAATGGAAGCGATAAGGTGAACTCTCCTGTCCGGTCGATCTGCGGCTTCGTATAACGGCTCTGCCGCACATAGACCGTGAACGTCTCGATGCCCCACAGGATGCCGTAGTGTCCCCAGCCGATGACCATCGAATTGAATTTCTCTCCGTTGGTGTTCAGCAAGATGCCCGGCTTGATCTGTTTTTCGATCAGTTCGGCATAGTCGGCGGCTTTGATCTTTTCTTTTCTCATGACTTCTACCTCTTCCTTCATTTTACAACGTCCCGCATCCGCTTCTTTTGCCGAAGCTCCGGCAGAAAAAAAGCGGAGACCTTAAGATCTCCGCATCTTTTTAAACCAGATCGATATGGGAAGAATAGATCTGACACAGCTTCTCTTTTGCCCTTCTGGCTTTCTTCGTCCAGAAGCACAACATGTCGAAGGCATGAAGATCGCCGTGATAGATGTCGATATCCGCCTCGACGCCGTGGTTCCTGAGGTCCTCCACATAACGAAGTGTCTCCGCATAGAACGGTTCCCCGTCACACACGTAGGTGTAACAGTAAGGAAGATCGGAATAATCTTCCGCCCTGGCTGCCGAAGCATAGGCCGGGACCTCTTTTCCGTAAAGGTCGCCGAGATAATGTTTCCAGCCCCAGTGGTTGCGCCGGGTATTCCAGATCTTGCCGCGGTTGTTGCGGGAACTCTCCGTATCGTGACAGTCGATCATCGGATACAGCGGCAGCTGCATGGCCACCTTCACTTTCTTCCGGTCTCTGGCATACAGACACAGCGCTGCCGTCAGACCGCCGCCGGCACTTTCGCCGCCGACGATGATCCTCTCGCGGTCGATCTTCAGATCCTCCGCATGATCCCACATGTACTCCAAGGCTGCATAACAGTCTTCCAGTGCTGCCGGATACGGTGCCTTGTTGGCCAGAGTGTATTCGGGGGAAAAGACCCTTGCCCCATAGCGCCGGGCGAGCAGTTTCCCGCAGGAAAAATCGACCATCGACGCCATGCCGAGCATGTAGCCGCCGCCATGGATCCAGAGGATCCCCGGCAGCTTTTCTTTACGGTGTCCGGGTTCCAGCAGGATCGTCTTCATCTGACGGCCGCCGGAAGGGATGTTCAGGGTCTTTCTGTTCATATAAAACTCGAATCTAAGTTAGTTGTTCGTATAAAGATCCGCACTGATCGAAACGATGATGTGCGAATAGGTCGGGAAGTCATCTGCGCCTGACAGCGTGTGATCGCCGACGACGACATACAACAGAGTTCCGTCATAGTATTTCTCGGAATATTCGCCCCAGATCTCATAATCGGTGAAACCGCGGTTCTTGAGATACTGTTCGACGTTTGCCTTCGCGGCATAGAAACCGACGTCGTAATCCGACAACATCGTCTTCATATCCGCAAAACTGTCCAAGTGACCCATCGGAATGACCGGACCGGAAGAGACGACATAGTCGATCTTGGAACCCTTGGTACGTACACCGGTATCGTTGGAAACGATGTTGCCTGCCGGGACCAGTGATGACTGCATGGTGCGGATACCGACGTTCAGACCGCTGCCGCGTAAGAATTCCAGTAAGGAGGATTCGGTCTCGCCCTTGAAATCCGGAACGTTGACATAGATGTCATAACCTGCGGAAACGACATACGATACGGAGTCGCCGCTGGAATACTTGCCGGTATTGTAGGAGATGATCCTTCCTTCCGGGACCGTGGATGACTTGGCTGTCGTACGGCTGCCCTTCAGGCCCATGCCGTTGAGGTAGTTGAGCAGAGCTTCTTCGCTGGATCCTTCATATCCGGAAACGACTCTTGCCGGACCCAGAGACAGACCGTATTTCCACTCTTCGCCCTTCTCATAGGTACCGTAACCGTGCGTGACGATATAACCTTCGGAGATCCTGGTGGAATAGGCATCGCGTCCGTAGATGTGCTTCGGTGAGAGCGTCAGCTCCCTGGCTTTCGACAGGAAATCCGACTCGCTCAGGCCGATGTAGGTACCGCCGATGACTTCGATCGCATTGATGCAGATACCGTAGTTGAAGGTCTCACCTTTCACATAGGTGCCCGAACCGTGCCATGCGATGTTGCCGAAAGCGACATCCTTGTTGAAACGGTCACGGGTCGTATTGTGGTTCGGATTCAATCCGAGCTGTCTGGCCTTGGCTTCGAACTGTTCGACGGTCAGTCCGATGAAATCGCCGAAGACGATCTGGATCTCGGTATTGACCGGTGTTTCATCCTGCTTCCTGCCGGAAGAGATATAGACGGTCACCGGCGTATCCTTGCGGATGCCGGAAGCCGGCTGGATGCGGATGACGTGGTTCTTCTCGACAGTGTCGGAAGCTTCTTCGATATAAGTCAGCGACTGGATGCCGCTGTTCTGTCTCCAGAGCTCGACATCGGATTTCTGTGTCTCTTCGTCGATGTGCAATACCGGGATCTCGGCGACGGCACCGTTGGAGATCTTGAACGAGATATCGGAATTCAGGCGGCTGCCGCCCTTGATCGACTGTTCGATGACGGTATCTTTTTCCGCACCGTTGCCGTCGGCATAAGAGACTTCACAGGCATACTTCGTATCGATCGAAGAACACCACTGATAGACCTCCAGTACGTTGTGACCGGTAAAATCCGGAACGGTACTTGATGAACATGCGCTCAGACAAGAGACCATCATCAGGATGCAGAGCAGAACGATCCCCTTGTTTTTCATCGTCCTTCCTCCTACTGCATGCCCATGACCAGGGAACTGAGTTCATCGATACTGATGCCGTTGCCCTCGGTCTTCTTATATTCCTTATCGGTGACCGCTACGGAATAATGCGCGTCGTTGCCGGAGAACAGGGCGAGATTGATGCTTTCGCCGTCCCCGTAAAGATCGACAGTCAGGCCCTTGAGGGATTCCTGCCAGTTATGGGAATACGTATTGTAGTCACCGCTGAGTTCAAGTCCTTCAAAGAGATCGGACTTGCGGACCGTCAGCTTGCGGTCTTCGCTCTCATAGTTGGCTTCGATGATGCCGTTGATGTTGAAACCGTACTTGGTCAAAACGAAACCTTCCGGAACGCTGACCGGCGGATCGAACTTGATCGAAGATCCCGTGATCGCTTCCTGAAGATCACCGGTATAGGTCCACGGATTGGCCATGCCGATCTCGGCAGCTTCTTCGTTGGAAACAAAGACCACCGGACCGCCGTTTTCGTTCTTGTCGTCGTTCCAGATCAGCTTGCCATCTTCGATCGCGAAGTTTCCGCTTCCGTCGTTGTAGGCTTCGGTGACCGTGGACTTGGTATCGGATTCAAAGACCGTATCGGTCCTCTTGCCGCCAACATAAGTCAGCTGGTTCTTGTCCGCATCGTAGGCGATATCGAAATCGAAATGTGCCTTCTCGAATGCCGAACTTGACCAGTCGATCGTGATCTTGTTCTCACTCAGTTCCAGGGATGCTCTGCCGGCGATCTCTTCATGATACGATCCGAGCAGTTCTTCCGGAACTTTGACCGGTTCGCTCTCCTCCGCAGGGACCTCCGGTGCTTTCTGTTCCTCTTCTTTCTGACTTGCGCAGGCGGATGCTCCCAAGACCATCGCCAATACAAGCAGCACTTTGATCATTTTTTTCATAAACTTTTTTCCTCACCTTTTGCCGTTTTTCACGGCCTTTCTCATTATATGGCAATCCGCGCATCATGTCCGCAACAAAAAAAGCAGTTTTTCAACTGCTTATCGGAATACCACTTCCAGGGAATAATCTTTGGCAACGCCTTTGATGATCGGACTGTAGAGTTCCCACACCGCGAGCTTCGCAAAGCGGTCCGCCGTCGTCAGGACACCGTCCTCATCGAGCTTCTTCTGCATCTTCTTCCTGGCTTCCGCCTGGATCTGCGACGCCTGTTCCGCCGTCATCTTGATGTCGCCGAATGCCAGCAAGCCTTTGGCGGTATCGCCGAACTGTATCTCATCCTCCGGGATGTTGATCTCTTCCTGCACGGCATGCGGGATCTTCAGCGTGATCATCTTCTCTTCTTCGTTGAAACTGATATCGCCGCTGCGCAGCGCGGAAAGATCGACGGTGTAGACCGCCGTCCCGTTGTAGGTGATCAGCTGGTTCTTGGTGAAGATGCCCCAGTTGAGCAGACCGGTATCGGTGATCATCGATGCATCGGAGACCTTCTGCTTGAAGACTTCCAGTTTCTTGAGTTTGGAAGAATCGCCCAAGATCGCCTCCTCGAAATCCGCTGCCGTATAACCGAAGATGGAACTGTTGTCGATCGTCATGTCATGGCCCTCGACAGGTTCATCGAAATGGAAGAATCCGCTCAGTCCGTCATTCAGTGCATTGACCTTCGGCACGATGAAATATGCCAGCAGGCCGATCGCCAGCAAAGTCGGCAATGCCGACAGAATGATATTTTTGAAGCTCGATCTTGCCGTTCCTCTGGCAGCCGCTTTTTCTACTTTTTTCAGAAGTTCTTCTTCGTTGAATTCCTTGCTTTCTTTTTTATCCGACATGATAGACCTCCTTTTCTCACATTTCTAAGATATACTATCTTCCTTCCAGATGCCAAGCGATCAGATAATCCGTCACGATGCCGTAGCTTTTGATCCCCTCTTTTTCCGAGAACGTCTTGAGATAAGTATCGTTCACCTTATCGGACACTTCCTGCAAGGGAGAATCGTAGTTCCGGTAAACAGCCGCCGTATCGCTGCGGTCGAGCCGGACCAGCAGGTGTCCCGTTTCTTCCTTCGACTTGTATAGTTCGACGGCTTCTTCCGGATCGGCCCTGTACAGAGCCGAGAAACAATACGAGAAGGCGTTGTAATAGCCGCTGTAAAGGAAGCGGACATCTTCGCTGTTCACACAGGCAAGATAAGCGGCGAAGTTGGCCTCTTCTTCTCCCGCCAGCCCCAGACGGTGTCCCGCCTCATGGGCCATCGTGAACGGCAGCGGAACGACCGGTACGCTTTCCGGCACGCCCGCCTCTCCGCTGATCGGCATGAACATGCCCACGATCCCGTTATACATCAGATATTCGCCGATCAAAGAGAGCTTCTTGACCCTCATTGAAGATCCCTTAAAGATCGGATAGCTTTCCGCCAGTCTCTTATAGGAAGCTCCGGCAAGAGAAGCCATCTCATAGAAGTCCTGCTTCAGCGCGTGACCTTCTTCGTCTCTTTGTATCATCGCGGCATACTTTGCCGCTGTATCGTAATAATACTCCGTCGTCTCATAGAGCTGCTCATAGCTGTATTCGCCGACCGTGAGATCCAATTCGCTGCTGAGCTTCGGGGCATAGTGGTTCAGCATCCAGCCGTCCACCGCGATGCTCAGCAAGACCGCCGCGGTCAAAGCGGCATGACTCAGCCAGTTGAGCAAGGAACGCTTTCTTATCACCGTGAGTACTAAAGTGATCAGCGCAAGAAGCAGCAGGACCAGGGCACCGATATCCCAGACGGCGATCTTCGTGAAACCGCTCAAAGTACTCAGAAAAGCGATCCAGGCTTTCGAAATGTTCCGGTATGCGGGGAAGAACAGACCGGGGAACTTATAAAACAGGAACATCAATGTTCCGTCCAGGATCAGCAGAAAAAGACATGAGAGAAAACGCCGCTTCATCCTTCGCTCTTCTCCTTGTATCTGGCGCCTTTCGCCCGCTTTCCCCAGATCTTCAGCGTCAGATCGATCCACATCTGCCGGCTCACTTCCCCTCCATAGGACAAGAGCTCATAATCCACATCGTAGAAATGATAAAAGATCCCCGTTGAAACATAACCGTTCTTCACATAGAAATGTCTCCGGCGGAGCTCTTCGATGTAATTGTCGTCCTGTTGCTTGACCTCTTCGATGTCGATGACGATCGGCCTGCCCTCCAGCTTTTCATGGATGTGACGAAGCACCATCGTCCCATAGCCCCTGTCTTTAAGATCTTCCCTTATGCATATATAAGAAAGATAGAGGAGCTCCTCACTCAGAAAGATATGGTACAGACCGATGAGTTCATCGGCTTCATAGACCGCATAAAACGACGCATCACTCTCCTTCTTCCGCAAAAGGATATGAAAAGGGATCCTTTCATTTGTCGGAAAGGATCTCTCGTAAAGCTCTCTGACAGAAAAAAGATCATGACGATCTTTCCTGATTCTCTCGTATCTGAGTTCTTTGTTCAATTCGGATCCCCATTCCATTTTAACAGACCGGGGTCTTCAGAAGCTGAAAGACGAAGCGCCTTGCAGGTTTTTCAGATGAGAGGGTCAAAACCTGCGGCGGGCCCTTCGTCCGTTCAGCTGTCCTGTTGCTGTGCTTCGGAAAACTGTCGTGAGTTTGCGGAGGTAACGCAGCTGCCGAAACACGTCCTATCTGTCTTTCCTCATCCGCTCCGTCCCGGCAAACAAATGCTAGGGGTATTGTCTGGAAGGAGTAAATTTGATGTTGTCACATCATAAATAAGGAAGTCCGGAACGGAAGATGAAGAAATACAGTTCAAGGTGATCTTTGTGCGATGCGCATCCGCGCATCAAGAAAAACACTGTCATAAAGACGGCAAAACCTCTTTCGGGAAGAGGCGGATAAAAACGGATCGATGAATGTGGCGATGACTACTTGCCGGTCATCATTTCTGCTTCAGGGAGGATCTTCTTTTTCCTGCTCCGCTTGACGGATTCTCTGAATCTTTCGATTGCTTCCCTGACTTCGGGTTTCATTTCCAGCAGTTCCTCATATTTCTTGATCGGCAGTTCGACGATCCCGGAATAGCGAAAAGAAACAGACAGTTTGTCACGAGTGATACCTGTGATGACGCCTGGGGATCCGGTCGCTCGGCTGCGGATAGACTTGCCAATTGGACTCATAGTTCCTCGCTTTCTGAATCAATGCTTCTACGGTATGCCCTTAAAAGAGAATACGAACCCTTCTGATTTACGTGTATCAGATCTGTATCGAATCAGAATTATGTTTCAGACAGCCATAGCTGTCATAATTCTAATCATATTTTACAAAAAGTTTGCAACAAATCCGCAATTGTAAAATCCATGTAAAGTTACAAAAATGCTGTTTTTGTATGAATCCGATACGATTTTACAATTTAGCCTGGTTAACATTATTGAAAAGTTCCTGACCGTATCTCTTCTTCGGCGGAACCATCCGTTATAATGGGATCAGAGGGATCGATATGGCAAGAAAAACAGCTTTGGAAATGGACTTTTCAGATATCTATACTGCTTTGGTCAATAAGGCTTTACGCAAGAACAGGACACGGGAAGAGGTCGATATTCTCACCTCCTGGCTGACCGGCTATACGAAGGAAGAGATCGAAAATGCATTCAGATCATCTATATCTTATGGCCGTTTCCTTAAAGAAGCGCCGTCTTACAACGAACGGAGCGAACGGATCAAAGGAAAGATCTGCGGGATCGATATCGGATCCATCGAAGACCCTCTGACCAAACGGATGCGACAGCTCGACAAACTCATCGATGAACTCGCCAAAGGCAAAGCCTTGGAAAAGATCTTACGTTAAGATACAACGAAAGGAATGACGATGGAGAAACACAAACAGACTCTGCTTATCCTGAAAGAACGCTTCGAAAGACACAAAGAACGTCACGCGGATCTGAACTGGGAAGACGTGGAAAAACGGTTGAATGAAAAGATCCTTGATGTCCTGACAAAGATGGAAGACAGCGGCGGCGAACCCGACCTCGTCCTGTGGAACGGCAGGATGATCTTCTGCGACCTCAGTCCGGAGACTCCGTCCGGACGAAGGAGCCTCTGCTATGACGAGGCTGCTTTGCGGCAGCGGGAAAAGAACCCGCCTTCCGGAAGCGTCGAAGCCATGGCAAAGCAGATGGGCGTCAGTCTCATGGACGAAGCGCTTTACCTGAAACTGCAGGAATATGGGGACTTCGATCTCAAGACTTCGTCCTGGATCAAGACGCCGGAAGAGATCCGCAAGAAAGGCGGTGCCCTGTTCGGCGAGACGCGCTACGGGCGGACCTTCATCTTCCATAACGGCGCTTCCTCGTATTATTCCGTCCGCGGCTGGCGCGGTTACATCACCATAAAAAAGACCTACTGAAAAACAGAAGGCCAAAAATAATATTTCATCTCCGGGATCACAGCAGTGATCCTTTTTTTCGATCAAAGGTTTCAGCTGTTGATGACCGTTTTGGCAAAATCCGCAGCAGCTTTCAGATCTTGCGCATCCGGTCTTCCCTTGTGGATGCCCTTGAATTCCCCTTTGCAATGGAACTCCCGTTCATCCATCGGGATGCCTTTCTTATCTGCTTCCGCCTTTACCTTCTTGTACGTCGAGTTCAACATCGCCGCCGAACCGAAGTTGACGATCTTGCCGACCTTTGCCGGATCGAGCTTCCTTACGAAATCGCGGACTTCCGGATCGATGCTGAAAGCGTAATAGGAATTTCCCAGAAACAGGATATCCGTCTTCTCTTGAACCGGTTCACTGATCGGAAGGGCTTTGCAGCCTACGGCATCCGCGACAGCTTCCGCCAGACGTTTCGTGTTTCCGGTCTTCGTATAATATCTGACAGCGATCTTCATTTACGGTCCCTCCTTTTATCTTTGTTTTTCGTATGAATGATCATCCTTTCATGAATGTCTGCGGTCGTAGAGATCATTGATGAACGAAATGAAGGCACCGATCAGATAGGTGGTCCCCCAGATCGTGAAGTAGATGAGCACACCGACCGGATAGCCCCAGGTCAGGAAACCGTACCAGTCGTTGGAAGCGGGACGCTGTCCAATGCCGTTGATCAGGATGTTTCCCAGATAGAAGATCCCGTAGACCGCCATCGTCAGCGAAGCCAGAAAGATCTCTTTCTTCGAATAGGTCCGGTTCACCAGAAACAACACCTCCGCCAGGGCGGTCAAAGGCACCAGCAGATGGAACCAGAGATTCGGTCCGGCAAACATTGCCCGATAGCCGAACATCGGTCCCAGGAAGACCAGCACCACGATGCATGTCAGCATCACTGCGACGCTTGCCGTAAACTTGAGCACCTCGTTTCTCCTGAACAGCCACCACAGGCAGGCAAAAGCCTCCAGCAGATTGGAAAGGATCGTGAAGTATTTCAGAGACTGCAGACCGCGGCTGCTCAAAAGATTTCCGTTTGCAAAGAAAAACATGTTCAGCCACTCATACAAAATGACGGCAGGCAGCACGCTGTTCAATACGAGACGGATCTTCTTAAAGTCTTTCATGACCTTACGATATCACCTTCTTCGCCTGTTTTCTTGTTTTTTGCCTGCGATACGCAAAAGACCTTTGCCGCTCGGCACGTTATAATGAGATCGTAAGATCCGCACAAGGAAAGTAAAACTTATGTCAGAGATAAACGAGAACAAAGAAAACAAAGAGACTCTTGAAACGGTCACCTTGCAGATCAATGGGGAGACAGCCCCTGCTGCAGAAGCTCCGCAAGAACCGGCCGAAGAAGAAGCTCAAGATACGGAAACGGAAGAATTGCCGGAGATCGTTCATCATGGCCCGGTGCAGCGCAAGATCATCAAACACGTCATCCGCGTAAAGCGTGAAGAAGAGGCCAAGACAGTCCCCGGGACTGCAGGACCGGGAACGAAAAAGAAGAAGTCTTCCGCAAAGTTCATCCTGATCGCCGTCCTGATCCTGCTGCTTCTTGCGGCTTTTCTGGTCTTCGGACTGCCGATGATCAAAAAGAGCTCCGCAAGATCGTCGTATGAAAAAGGCCGCTACGAAGAGGCGATCCACGCAGCGGAAGGCATCGATGACGATGAATCGAAACAGATCATCGAAGACAGTGAACGTCAGATCGCGGAAAGGATCGCACAGTTCCTGCTGGAAAACAACAGCGAACTGAAAGATACGGATCTGAGACCGGACGGGATCGGCGATGTCAAAGTCGTTCTCGACTATAAGAACAGGAGTGAGAACGTCAGCTTCACGGCACGGTACAAAAATGACAGGTATACCTATAAAGGGACCTACGACGCAAAACTCTCCGGGACCGGCGACGGAAACTGGAACGTGATCGACTATTCGCTGAAAGATTCGGCGATCATCCCGAAGCGTAAATGCGACAAACAGACCGTGGATTCCCTGGTCCATAAAGAATATCCGCTCGCCCAATACCGCAGCATGAAAGCCGCCAGCGAAGCGCGGTCGGACTACTACTACGACTTGCTGTCATACGACCGTCCTCTGTATAAGACGGGCTACGAACTGACAGCCAACATGTACTACGACATCCCAAGCGATTCCTGGAAGCTTCTGAAGATCGACAGGGAAATGGTCAACGAAAAGAAGATCCCCTTCGATACCTTCGTCACCTCCATCTTCACGATCGATGTCCCGGAGACCTGGATCCTGACCAGGAACGAAGATATCTATACCTGGAAGGACAAGAGCGGGGAACACACCAACTACAATTACTATTACGGTTTCTATCCGAACGCCGAAAAGAATCAGAGCGCCTTGAACATCTCCGTCTTCTTCACCACTGAAAAAAACGAGCCATCCGACAGCGGAAAGAAACAGATCAGCGCCAAGGAGCTCGGCGAAGGCACCTGTTCTTCCTACACCGGCAGCATCACCGCCTACTTCCGACCCAAGATCAGAAAGATGGATTCCGCCTTCACAATCTACGCCAACGGGATCAATGAAGAAGAATTACAGACGATCCTCGATTCCATCGTGATCAAGGATCATAGTTACAAGCTGACGGTCATCGCCGAAGGAGACATCAACATCCGCAACAGCCATTCGGCCAAGACCGGCGAAGTCGTCGCCACGGGAAAGAAAGGAAACACCTACACCGCTTCCCGAGCCTTGTACAATGAAGGCTATACCTGGTTCAACATCGCTCCGGATCAATGGATCGCCGACCAGGACGGCGAATGGATACAGGTCGACTGATCAAAGAGGGTCACACAGATACAGCCTCGGGCGGCTGTATCTTTTTTTGTCTTTTCCCGGATCAAATCCTTTCGAAGCTGTCCTGCAGGTGCCCTTCATGAGCTATAATGAAGACAAGAGGAAGTTATATGGAAACAAACGATAATACCATGTGGGCTTTGGTCAAGGAAAAGCCGGAAGTCGGCATCTGGCCGAAGCGCGTTCCGATCCCCGAAGTCGGCTACAACGACGTCAAGATCAAGATCCGCAAGACCGCCATCTGCGGCACAGACGTCCACATCTATCAATGGAACAAATGGGCACAGAAGACCATCAAACCCGGCCTGACCATCGGTCACGAATATGTCGGTGAAGTCGTCGAGACCGGTCCGGGTGCCAGAGGCTTCAAACCCGGCGACATCGTCTCCGGCGAAGGCCACATCACCTGCGGCAAGTGCCGCAACTGCCTGGAAGGACACCGCGAAAACTGCCGCAATGCGGAAGGCGTCGGCGTCAACCGCAACGGAGCCTTTGCCGAATATCTGGTCATCCCATATGTCAATGTCTGGAAGACCAGGAAAAACATTCCGGAAGAGATGTATGCCATCTTCGATCCGTACGGCAACGCAACACATACGGCTCTGACCTACGATGTCTTAGGCGAAGATGTCCTGATCACCGGTGCCGGACCGATCGGATGCATGGCCGCAGCCATCGTCAAGTTCTCCGGAGCCAGACATGTCGTCGTCACCGATTTCAACGACTACCGTCTTGAAATGGCTAAGACCTTAGGTGCGACCAGGACCGTCGACCTCAAAAAAGAAAAACTGGAAGATGTCATGCAACAGATCGGCATGAAAGAAGGCTTCGACGTCGGACTGGAGATGTCCGGTGCGCCAAGCGCCCTCAACCAGATGATCCACAACATGAAAAACGGCGGCAACATCGCCTTGCTGGGGCTCTTGCCGGACAATACCGAAGTGGACATGGAGAAGATCATCTTCTCCGGGCTCAACCTCAAAGGCATCTACGGACGCAAAGTCTGGGATACCTGGTACAAGATGACGACGATGATCGAGGCGGGTCTCGACATCTCGAAGATCATCACGCACCGCTTTGACATCACTGACTATCAGAAAGGCTTCGATGCGATGCTGTCGGGCAACTCGGGCAAAGTCATTCTGGATTGGACGAATATCGATAAGGTGGAACAGTTATGAACAGAAAAGAAACTCTGAGCTTTTACAAGAAGACCGTGGACGACATCAGAGACGCCGGCTTGTTCAAAGCCGAAGCCGCCTATGTCTCTCCGCAAGGCGCCTACATTCTGATGGAAAACGGCGAAAAACTTTTGAACATGTGTGCCAACAACTACCTGGGTCTGGGCAACTCCAAACGGCTGATCGATGCCGCCAAGAGGACCTACGATGAGAAAGGCTACGGCCTGGCTTCCGTGCGTTTCATCTGCGGCACGCAGGATATCCACAAGACACTGGAACATAAGATCTCCGCATTCCTGAAGACGGAAGACACGATCTTATACTCTTCCTGCTTCGATGCCAACGGCGGTCTCTTCGAAACGCTGCTGGGCGAAGAAGATGCGGTCATCTCCGATGAACTCAATCACGCGTCGATCATCGACGGCGTCCGCCTGTGCAAAGCGAAACGCTACCGCTACAAAAACAACGACATGGACGACTTGCGTCAGAAGCTTATTGAAGCCGATCAAAACGGTGCCCGCATCAAGATGATCGCCACCGACGGCGTCTTCTCGATGGACGGCATCATCTGCGATCTCAAAGGCATCTGCGATCTCGCCGACGAATTCGGCGCCTTGGTCATGGTCGACGACTCCCATGCGGCCGGTTTCTTAGGCGAACACGGCGGCGGTTCGGTCGAGTATTGCGGCGTGCAGGGCAGAGTCGATGTCATCACCGGTACCTTGGGCAAAGCCCTGGGCGGTGCTTCCGGCGGCTACACTTCCGGCAGGAAAGAGATCATCGATCTGCTGCGTCAAAGAAGCAGACCGTACCTGTTCTCCAACACATTGGCGCCGGCCATTGCCGGTGCTTCCATCGAGCTCTTCGACATGTTGTCGGAAAGCGGCGAAGAAAGAAAGCACCTGATGGAACTCACGAAATACTACCGTGACAAACTGAAAGAAAACGGCTTCGACATCATCGACGGTGTCCACCCGATCGTACCGATCATGCTGTACGACGAGATCAAAGCCGGAAACTATGCAGCCAAGATGAGAGAAAAAGGCATCTATGTCGTATCCTTCTCCTATCCGGTCGTTCCGAAAGGCAAAGCCAGGATCCGTACGCAGGTCTGTGCCAACCACACGAAAGAAGACATCAATCACGTCATCGACTGCCTGATACAGACCCGGAAAGAACTCGAGAACCTGGGATAATGGACCTCGAAGAAGCCCGCTCCCTGTTTGGGAGATACAAGGGCCGGCTGTTCATGATGGGCAGGGAAGATCCCTTTGGATATCATGAGTTCGTCTCGCTGCAGATCCCCAAGGACACCTTGGAGACCTGGCGGCAGGAACTCATCAAGGAATACTTCGAAAAAGTGCAAGCCGATCCTTCCAAAGCCTGGCTCCCTTTTGCCGACATCGTCCGGGTCTTACCGAGCACTTTGACTCTGAAGGAAGAAAACGGAGACAAGATCCTGGATCTTCTTGAAACGATCCTGAACGGCGAAGAAAGCGACAAAGGGCTGATCATGACCCTCGTCTACGGAAACACGCATTCAAGAGACGGTTCTCTGCTTTGCTGGATCGAGAAGAACACATCGCTGAAAGAAAAGCTCGCTTTCATACTCAACGATACGGCTGATACTTACTGAGGCTTCGCAAAGAAGCCTTTTTTATGGTCATCGATCAAAAGCGTCAGCTTCTCTCACTTTTTTCGTTAGTCAGTCATCCTGTACCGTCGGTCAACTCACTTTAGTATGGTAAAGCGCTATAATAACACCATTCGAAAGTGAGGACGAGTATGCCAAAGTATATGAACGATTCGATCAGACGGCTGTTTCAGGCCATTCTCTTATTGGAAAACGAAAAAGAATGCGAAGATTTTTTCGATGACCTTTGCACGATCAACGAACTGCAGAACATGGCCCAGCGCCTCGATGCCGCCATTTTGATCGCCCAAGGGATCAGCTATCAGGAGATCTCGAAGAAGACCGGCGCTTCATCGACCACCATCTCCCGGGTCTCCCGCTGCTACAACTACGGGGAGACCGGCTACAAAAACATGATCCGGAAAATGAAAGAGGCAGGTTTCATCGATGAAGATCAATGAGGACCTGCTGACTTGCGAGGAGAAGCTCGTCTATTCTTTGAAAGACCTTTATGCCGCAAACGGCTACAGTCTGTACAAGATGTCCAAATTCGAAGAATATGACTTCTACGCAAAAAACAAAGACTTTTTAGTCTCCGATAAAGTCCTCACGTTTACCGACGGCAACGGAAAGCTGATGGCCTTGAAACCCGATGTCACATTGTCGATCGTGCGCAGCCGCAAAGATGAAAAAGAGAGCCTGGAAAAACTCTTCTACAACGAAAACGTCTACCGTTTCGATCCGAAAAGCGCTTGTTTCAAAGAGATCCTGCAGACGGGGATCGAGTGTTTCGGCGATCTTCGGACCAAAGACCTTCTCGACGTCATCCTGCTGGCCATCGCTTCGATGGAGACCATCTCCGATGATTTCCTGCTGGTGCTTTCCGACCTCGACTTAAGTGAAGCGATCGTTCAAAGTCCTCTGCTCTCCAAAGAAAAACAGAAGGAACTCTTCCGCATCCTGAAGGAAAAGAAGATCCACGAACTCGACGCCTTCTATGCACTAAACGGATGCAACGACGTGCAGCGAAAGCTCCTGGAAAAACTCATGAACTGCATCGGCCGGATCAGCGAAGTCTTCCCGGACCTCGAAGAGCTTTGCCGGGAGGCCGGCGTGGATTCCTCTCTGCTGAAGATCCTGCCCATCCTGCAGGAAAAAGGCTATGGAGACAAGATCGTCATCGACACCTCTCTGATCGACGACATCAACTACTATAACGGCATCATCTTCAAAGGCTATCTGTCGGCCATGAGCGATCCCGTACTTTCCGGCGGCCGCTATGACCGTCTGATGGAAAAACTGTCGAAACGTTCCGGAGCCATCGGCTTTGCCGTCTACACCGGACTTCTGGAGGGATCGCTGAACGAAAAAGAAGATGACGGCTATCTCAACATCGCCTTGCCCAAAGGCAGGCTCGGCGAAAAGGTCTATGAACTGTTTGAAAAAGCCGGATATGACTGTCCCGGGATCCTGGCCGATAACCGGAAGCTCGTCTTTGAAGAGCCGCAGAAGAAACTGCGTTATTTCTGGGTCAAACCCAACGATGTCGCAGTCTACGTCGAACGGGGCAGCGCCGATATCGGCGTCGCAGGCAAAGACATCCTGCTGGAATACGGACCGGCTGTCTATGAACTGCTCGATCTGAAGCGGGGCTCCTGCAAGATGGCGGTCGCCGCACCGAAAGATTTCAAAGAGAACCCCTATCGGACTTTGAGAGTCGCGACCAAATACGCCAACATCGCCGAAGCCTATTACCTGTCTGCCGGCAGGGACATCGACATCATCCGTCTCAACGGATCCATCGAAATCGCCCCGATCCTCGGGCTGTCCGATGTCATCGTCGACATCGTCGAGACCGGCAGGACATTAAAAGAAAACGGCTTGCAGGTCTGCGAAGAGATCATGGACATCTCTGCGCGGCTGATCGCCAACCGTTCTTCCTTCGAATTCAAGACCGGGCAGATACAGAAACTTGCTGCTGCCTTAGAAAAAGAGGTATGACATGATCCGGATACTCAATGTAAATGAAGTCAGAGAAGAAGAGATCTTCGCGAGAAACGAGGCGGCACTCTCCGTTGAAGGGACTGTCAGTGAGATCTTGAAAAACGTCAAAGAAAAAGGCGATGCCGCCTTGAAGGAATATACGCTGCGTTTCGATCAGGCGGAACTTGAAGACTTCGAAGTCTCCGCTGCCGAGATGAAAGAAGCCCTGTCGAAGATCGAGCCCTCTTTCCTGAAGATCCTTGAAGAAGCGGCCGCCAACATCCGCCGCTTCCACGAACAGCAGAAGAGAAGCAGCTTCATCCTCAACGAGAAAAACGGCGTGATCCTCGGCCAGAAGATCGTCCCTCTGCAAAGAGTCGGCGTCTATGTGCCGGGCGGTACGGCGGCCTATCCTTCCTCCGTCTTGATGAACGTCATCCCCGCAAAGATCGCCGGCTGCAAGAACATCGTCATGGTCTCACCGCCCGATCGAAACGGAAAGATCAGCGATGTCATCCTGGCTGCCGCCGCGGTCGCCGGAGTCGATCACATCTACAAAATCGGCGGTGCGCAAGCCATCGGCGCCTTGGCTTACGGGAGCGAAAGCATCCCGAACGTCGACAAGATCGTCGGACCGGGCAACGCCTATGTGGCGGAAGCCAAACGGCAGGTCTACGGTCAGGTCTCGATCGACATGATCGCCGGACCCAGTGAGATCCTGATCATCGCCGATGCCGCATCCGATCCCCGTTTCCTGGCAGCCGATCTGCTCTCGCAAGCCGAACACGACAAGATGGCTTCCGCCGTCCTGGTCACCGATTCAAAAGACCTGGCGGAAACGACGGCCGCGGAGATCGAACGGCAGCTTGAAATACTGCCCCGCAAAGCGATCGCTTCCGCTTCCATTGAAAACAACGGCAAGATCATTATCGCCGCTTCCATCGAACAGGCCATCGAGATCGCCAACCGCATCGCTCCCGAACATCTTGAATTATGCATCGATCAGCCCTTCGATCATCTCGACGCCATCCGAAATGCCGGATCGGTGTTCCTCGGCCGTAACACCCCGGAAGCTCTGGGCGACTACTTTGCCGGGACCAATCACATCCTTCCGACTTCCGGTACCGCAAGATTCTCTTCGCCCTTGTCGGTCGACGATTTCGTCAAAAAGATGCAGTACACCTACTATTCCGCTGACGCTTTGCGTGCCGTCAGTGACAAAGTCGCCGCCTTCGCCCGGAAGGAAGGCTTGTACGCTCACGCCAGAAGTGCCCTCATTCGAAACAAGGAGGATGATCTATGAGCCGCTTTCTCGTAAAACGCCATCAGTCACTCGTACCTTATACGCCCGGCGAACAACCGCAGGACAAGACGTATATCAAGCTCAACACCAACGAGCTTCCTTTCCCGCCTTCGCCGATCGCCCAACGGCTCGCCCGTCTGGAGGCATCTTCGCTCAATCTGTATTCCGATCCCGATCAGAAGATCCTGAGAGAGACGGCAGCGCAGGTCTTTGCGATCGACAAAGACGAGATCGTCTTCACCAACGGATCGGACGAAGCCCTCAACTATGCGGTCATGGCCTATTGCGATGAAACGACCGGTCTCGTCTTTCCCGATGTGACCTACAGTTTCTATGAAGTCATCGCCGATCTCAACAAGGTCCCCTGCAAGACCATCCCGGTCAAAGACGACCTGTCCGTCGATGTCGGCGACTATAAAGAACTTCATCGAACGATCTTTCTGGCCAACCCCAACGCCCCGAGCGGCCTCGCATTGAAAAACGAAGAGATCGAAGTCATTCTGAAGACCAATCCGGACAATATCGTCGTGATCGACGAAGCCTACGGCGACTTCAATGACGAGACCTGTATCCCTTTGATCAAAAAATACGACAACCTCATGATCATCCGCACCTTCTCGAAATCCTACGGGATGGCCGGCGGACGGCTGGGCTATGTCATTGCCGACAAAAAGCTGATCGCCGACATCAACAGGCTGCGCAATTCGGGCAATCCCTACTGCGTCGACCGGATGGCGATGATGGCCGGTGTCGGAGCGCTGCTCGACCGAAGCTACCTTCGCTCCTGCATCGATAAGATCAAAGCGATCAGACAGCACAGCGCAGACAGACTGCGGCAGCTCGGCTTTGAAGTGACGGATTCCGCTGCCAACTTCCTTTTTGCGAAACACCCGTCCTATCCGGGAAAGGACCTCTACCTCGATCTCAAAGAGAACGGCATCCTGGTCCGCCACTTTGACAGACCGCGGCTCAACGATTTCATCCGCATCAGCATCGGTTCAATGGAACAGATGCAGGTCTTCTTCGACACGCTGCAGCAGCTGCTGGAGGTACACCATGACTAATGTCAGACTGTCACGCGAAACGAAAGAAACTTCCATTCAGCTCGAACTGGATCTTTACGGAAGCGGCAAGGCGCAGATCGCCACCGGCTGCGGATTTCTGGATCACATGCTGGAACTGTTTGCCGCTCACGGTCACTTCGATCTCAACGTTCGTGGAAAAGGCGACATCCATGTCGACTACCATCATCTGACCGAAGATACCGGTATCGTTCTGGGACAGGCTTTTTCTGAAGCCCTGGGCGATAAGAAAGGCATCCGCCGCTACGGCGATATCATCCTGCCGATGGATGAAGCACTCATCCTATGTGCGGCCGATCTCTCCGGCCGCAGTTTCCTCGACTGGCGGGTCACTTTGCCGACGGAAAAAGTCGGTGACTTCGACACCGAACTGGCCGAAGAGTTCTGGTACGGTTTCGTGCGCAATGCCGGCTGTTCCCTGCATTTTGAAATGCTGGCGGGGAAGAACTCCCACCACATCCTGGAAGCCTGTTTCAAAGCGGCAGGCCGCGTCCTGGCGCAGGCCGTCCGTATCGAAGAGGGTTTTGAAGATCTCATCCCTTCCTCGAAAGGAGTCCTATGATCGCTCTCATCGACTACGGCGTCGGCAATCTGTTTTCCCTGAAGTCTTCCTTCGATGCGATCGGCCGGAAAGCCGTCGTGACACGTGACGAAGAAACGATAAGAAACTGTGATAAGATCCTGCTTCCCGGCGTCGGCGCTTTTGAAGATGCCGCAAAAAAACTGAAGGGATCCTAGCTCGACCAACTGATCAAAGAAGAAGTGAAGAAAGGAAAGCCGCTCCTAGGCATCTGTCTGGGGATGCAGCTGCTTTTTGACAGCTCGGAAGAATACGGCCATCACGAAGGGCTCGGCCTCATCCGGGGCAGCTGCCGTTTCATCGGCGAAGTGATACCCGCGGACCTCAAGATCCCGCACATGGGCTGGAACGAGCTGATCTTTCAGGGGGAAAAACACCCCTTATTCAATTACATCAACGATCATGACTATGTCTACTTCGTCCATTCCTACGCCGCTTTCGGCTGCGAAAACGACACGATCGCCCTGACTGACTACGGCGCCCCTTTGACGGCTGCCGTAGCCAAAGGCAACGTGATGGGCACCCAATTCCATCCCGAGAAGAGCGGCGAAGTCGGACTGAAGATCCTGAAGGCATTCTGCGAGATGAAAAAGGAGGACCTATGATCCTGTTACCGGCCATCGACCTCTATGACGGCAAAGCCGTCCGCTTATACAAAGGCGATTATGAAAAACGGACCGATTATGCCGACGATCCCGTTTCCGTCGCACTCGATCTCAGAGACAAAGGTGCCGGCCATATCCACATCGTCGACCTGCAAGGTGCCCTGGACGGTCGGAACCCGAATTTTGAAAAGATCGTCTCCATCAAGAAAAACAGCAGTCTGTTCTGTGAAGTCGGCGGCGGCATCCGTTCCATGAAACAGGCGCAGGCCTATCTGTCCGCCGGCATCGACCGCATCATCCTCGGCACCGCTGCGATCGAAGATCCCACCTTCCTTAAGGAAGCCGTTGCGGCCTATCGGGAAAAGATCGCCGTCGGCCTCGACTTAAGAGGCTCCGGCATCGCCTTGCACGGCTGGAAAAAGACGAGCGATCAGGACCCCTTCGAATTTCTGAAGGACTTGCAGGAACTGGGCGTGCAGACGCTCATCGTCACCGACATCGCCAAAGACGGGACCTTGCAAGGTGTCGATCTGCGTCTGTACCGGCGCATCCTGGAGAACTATGACTTTCATCTGATCGCTTCCGGCGGCGTCGCTTCCCTGAAGGATATCAGGGCACTCAAGGAGCTTGGCCTGTACGGAACGATCCTGGGCAAAGCCTATTACACCGGTGCGGTCGATCTGCGGGACGCACTCAAGGAGGCCTCATGTTAAGCAAACGCATCATCCCCTGCCTGGATGTGAAAGACGGGAACGTCGTCAAAGGCATCAATTTCAAAGATCTGAAAAACATCGACTCACCGGTCGCTCTGGCAAAATATTATTCTTCCGCCGGAGCCGATGAACTGGTCTTCTACGATATCACCGCTTCCGCGGAAGGACGGAAACTGTTTACCGACATCTTGAAAAAGACCGCGGAGAACGTCTTCATCCCGCTCACTGTCGGCGGGGGCATCGGATCCTTGGCGGATTTCGACCGGGTCTTACAGTGCGGGGCCGACAAAGTCTCCGTCAACTCCGGTGCCATCAAAGATCCTTCTTTGATCCAAAGGGCGGCCAAGATCTACGGCGACCAGTGCGTCGTCCTGTCGGTCGATGTCAAACGGGTCGGAAATGACTTCCATGTCTTCGCCAAAGGCGGAAGGATCGATACCGGCATGGATGCCCTGGATTGGATCGAAGACTGCGTGAGAAACGGTGCCGGAGAAGTCGTGGTCAATTCGATCGACACCGACGGCGTGAAGAAAGGATTCGACATTCCGCTGCTGACAAAAGTCTGCGAACGGGTGAACGTCCCCGTCATCGCCTCCGGCGGTGCCGGAAAGATCGCGGACTTCATCGACCTGTTTGAACAGCTCCCCAAAGTCGATGCCGGGCTTGCCGCATCGATCTTCCACTTCGGCGAAGTGAAGATCGCCGACCTGAAAAAAGAAATGTATCGAAAAAAGATCCCCGTAAGGATCTGTGAAAGGTGAACCATGATCGATCTTAGTGAACTGCACTATAATGAAGACGGGCTCATTCCCGCCATCGTCGTCGACGCTTTAAGCAATAAAGTCCTGATGCAGGCCTATATGAACGAAGAGAGCCTGAAGATCTCTCTGAAAAAAAGACTGACTTGTTTTTACAGCCGTTCCAGGAAAAAGCTCTGGCTCAAGGGCGAGACTTCGGGGAATTACCAGCATATCGTCAAGATCATCGCCGACTGCGACCGCGACTGTCTGCTGGTCAAAGTCCGAGCCGACGGTCCGGCATGTCATCTGGGAACGCAGTCCTGTTTCGAATATCCGCTCTTTGATGCCGGCGATCCATCCTTCACTTATGAAGGGCTCATGGACCTGCTCAAAGGCCGGAAAAGCGATCCGCGGGAAGGATCCTACACTTCCTATCTTTTTGAAAAAGGCCTCGACAAGATCCTGAAAAAGATCGGGGAAGAATCCACGGAAGTCATCATTGCCGCCAAAGCGCAGGACAGGAAAGAGACGGTCTACGAGATCGCCGACCTGGCCTATCACGTCATGGTGCTGATGACCGAAGCGGGGATCAGCCTGGAAGACATCGGACAGGAACTTGCCTCCAGACACGTCATCGACAAGAAGATCAAACAGGAGAAAATGACTTGATGAAAAAAGACCTGCATACCCACACGGTATTATCCGACGGAGAAAACAGCGCCGAAGAGATGATCGAAGCCGCGATCGCAAAGGGGCTGGATGTCATCGGCATCTCCGATCATTCCTTCACATCCTTCGATACGTCCTATTGCATGAAGCTCGAAGACTACGGACCTTATGTGCGGCAGATCGGATCGCTGAAAAAGAAATACGAAGGAAAGATCCAAGTCCTCTGCGGATTGGAATGCGACTGTTATAGCGACAAGATCCCGGAAGGGCTCGACTACATCATCGGGTCGGTCCACTATGTCAAGGCCGACGGGAAGTATCTGGTGATCGACTGGAACGAAGAAGTCTTTCGCAAGATCATCGAAGACCATTTTCATAACGACCCGTACGCCTTATGTGAAGCCTACTACGAAACGCTCTCTTCCGTTTATGGGAAGACGCATTGCGACATCGTCGGCCACTTCGATCTGATCACCAAGTTCAATGAAGGAGACCGCTTCTTCGATGAGCACGCTGACCGCTATGTCTCTGCCTGGAAAAAAGCGATGGAGAAGCTGGTCAAGGATGTAAAGTGCTTCGAGATCAACCACGGTGCCGTCAACAAAGGTCTGCGGTCCGTTCCTTATCTCAACGAAGAGATGCGTTCTTACCTTCTTTCCTTAGGCGGATATTACATCGATTCTTCCGATGCCCACACGACCGCCAACGTCGGACGCTTCGAATGAACTTTACAAAAAACATACACGTTCTTGTCAGAGACTTGTTGTTTCCCGCATAAAATAGGCTTACAGGAGGAACATCATCCATGAACAAGAAACTGCTCAACGGCATCCTATACGTACTCGTATTCTTCGCTGTCTACAATATCCTGGATTATCTTGTCTGTTTTGCCTTCCTGCACAGACCTTACCGCTTTTCCTTTTCCAACGACCTGCTCAACCCGCTGTTCTTAGGCGGGGTGACCTATTACTTCATTTTTGCCAGATCCAAATGAGCTCTTGTCAAAAGGGCTTTTTTTGACAAAAACAGCACCGCCTTCAGGCAGTGCTGCAATGTCAGATCAGCTTAAAGTTTCGGATGAAGATGCATCGATGTTGTTCCAGCGATGATCACAGCTCAGACAGCGGCAGGTCTTGACGATCCTGGCATCTTTGAATGATGTTGAGACCTCGATCTTCCTGTTGCCGCAGTTCGGGCAGACATATACGTCTTCAAATAAGGTCGTAGCGTTTTCCTTCTTCACTTCATTCTGTTTTCTGAGTTCCGTCATTTTAAAATCTCCTTCTTATTCTCTATTCGCTCGCTGCATCTTTGATCATTTCGCAGATCGTCGGATGCGGATGGACGACTTGAGCAAGCTGTTTCAGAGTCAGTTTCTTTTCCACCGCCGCAGCCAGCTCACCGATGAGTTCCGTCGCATGCGGAGCCACGATCGCTCCGCCGACGATGACCTCATCGACACACAACAATTTCACAAAACCGCTCTCGGCATTCTCGATCAGACATCTGCCGTTGGCACCGGTCAGTGCCTTCTTCACGGTATAAGGGATGCCTTTTTCTTTGAGCTCGTCTTCTTTGATCCCGACGGCAGCGATCTCCGGATCGGTATAGATACCGGAAGGGATCACCGAAAGATCGATCGAAGCTTCCCTCTTCAGGATCGCATCGATGACATTTTTTCCTTGGCTTTCCGCCACATGGGCCAGCTGTATGTTGCCGGCCTTGGCATCGCCGATCACATAGACGTTTTCGATGTTGGTCAGACCAAGCGTATCGCCTTCGATGCCCCGCTGTATCTTCAGACCAAGTGTCTCTTCAACAAGGCCTTCAATGTTGGCTCTTCTTCCCGATGCCAGTAAGACTTCCTTGGCGCAGACTTCATTGAGCTTGCCGGCCTTGTCTTCGTAGATGACCTTCTTGCCGCCGCCATCCTCTTCGATCTTCTTCACGGCACAGGAAAGGCGGACATCGATGCCCTTCTTCTTGAAAAACATGCCCAGCCGCTGTCCCAGGTCCCTGTCCATCGTCGGGATCAGCCGGTCGGCCATCTCGATGACCGTGATCTTGCAGCCGAGGCAGTTCAGGGCATCGGAGATCTCCGCGCCGATGACGCCTCCGCCGATGACGACCAATGACTCCGGAAGCGGACGGCGTCCCTCCAGGATCTCATTGGAAGTGATCGCAAGCTCCTTTCCTTCCACTGGGATCGATGAAGGCACAGAGCCGGCAGCCAGGATGACATGATCGGCTTCATAGGTCTCATCGTTACAAAGGATCTTGTCCTTTTCAATAAGCTTCGCCCTTCCGTAGATCACATCGACCTTGTCGGCCTTCAGCATCTTTTCCACGCCGCTCCTCAGTTTCGCTACGACCTCATCTCTTCGTTCACTGATCTTCTCATAGTCGAAGGATCCGTCCAGATGAAGACCGTAAAGACCGGCTTCTTTCGCCCGCTTATAAAGATGCGCAGCCTCGATCAGCGCCTTGGTCGGGATGCAGCCCCGGTTGAGACAGGTGCCGCCAAGTTTGTCCATTTCAAACAAGACCGTCTTCAGACCGTTTTTCGCCGCCTTGTGGGCAGCCGTATATCCTCCCGGTCCGCCGCCGATGACCGCTACGTCATATCTCATAGTTCTACCTCTTTCATCAGGGAGATGACTTCCCTTTCTTCTTCTTTTTCACTGCCGGCTTCACTCAGTTTCTTTCCGATCAGTCTTTTTGCAAAACCGTCGAAGAGCGTCTCGTCGAGCGCATCACTGTAGATGACGGCATCTTCGATCACATCTTCCTTCACAGCGAAACATACTTTGACCGTTCCCCAGTCAAAACGTCCTTCTTTCACGTAAGGAAACTCGTAAGTCTTTCCATAGCGCCAGGAAGGATCGGCAAACTTTTTCCGCAGTCCTTCGATCTTTTCTTCATCGATCTTTGCGATCCGTGAAGCAGGGACTTCATAGACGGCTTCCGCCGCCTTGATCAGTGCCTCCTGCAGCATCGCCACATCCAGATCTTCCTTCACGCTTTTCAGATTGATGATCCGTGATTTGACCGAAGACACGTTCTTGCTGCGGAGCTTGAGCTTCGATACATGAAGATACTTCGACAGTTTTTCTTCATCCACTTCAAGCATCAGCGTTCCGTGGTGCAGACAGGCCTTCTTCCCTTTGTGATAGGCATGACCGGAGAACTTCCTGCCGTCGATCAGCAGGTCGTTCCTTCCGTTTTTTTCCGCCCAGATGCCCAGGTCACGCAGTGCTTTCAGCAGGACGTCATCCTGCCGGCCGACATCGAAGTCTTCGGCGGAACTGAGGAAAGTGAAGTTCAGATTTCCCGTATCATGATAAACGGCGCCTCCGCCCGATATCCTGCGGGCGAGGCAGCCGTTTTCTTCTTCCAGTGTTTTTACATCGCATTCACTGTACGCATCCTGATTCTTTCCGATGACGACCATATTCTCGTTGCGCCACAGATAAAGGATGACTTCCCCTTCTCTGACTTCGGAAAGAAAATAAGATTCCAAAGCCTGGTTGCGGAAGACATCGAACGAATCGGAGATGTACAGTGAAAGTCTATTCATCAAATCGATATTTCAAGACCGGTTCTCTGGCCGCCTTGGTCTCGTCCGGACGGCCGATCGGGCACTTGTGCGGAGCGCCGTGCAGGTAGTCCGGATCCTCGTGTGCTTTCTTGTAAAGCTCAAGATAGATCCTGACCGCTTCGTCGATGACCTGCCTGCTTTCGGTCTCCGTCGGTTCGAACATCAGTGCTTCATGCACGATCAGAGGGAAATACATCGTCGGCGGATGGATGCCGTAGTCCAAAGAACCTTTGGCGATGTCCATCGCGGAAACACCGGTTTCCTTCTTCAGATCTTCCAGAGACAGAACGAATTCGTGCATGCAGATCTGATCGTAAGCCACATGATAGGAACCTTTGAGCTTGTTCATCATGTAGTTGGCGTTGAGCACGGCCTTGCCGGAAGCCTCTCGGATACCTTCCTTGCCTAATGTCAGGATGTAAGTCAGAGCCTTGACGACGACTAAGAAGTTGCCGTAGAAACTCCGGACCTGACCCAGGGTCTTTTCCGGATCGGCAAAGCGGTAGCCTTCTTCACAATGCTCCACATGGTGCTTCGGTAAAAACTTCTTCAGGAAGTCTTTGCAGCCGACCGGACCGGAACCCGGACCGCCGCCGCCGTGCGGTGTCGCAAAGGTCTTATGCAGGTTGAGATGGACACAGTCGAAGCCCATATCGCCCGGCCGTACCCGACCCATGACCGCATTGAGGTTGGCGCCGTCGTAGTAACATAAGCCGCCGGCCTCGTGGACGATCTTCGTGATCTCCAGGATATTCGGGTCGAACAGACCTAAGGTGTTCGGATTCGTCAGCATCAGACCGGCCGTATCTTCACCGACCGCATTTCTTAGTGCGCTCAGATCGACGCCGCCGTTTGCATCGGACGGGATGTTGACGACCTTGAAACCGGCCATCGCCGCACTCGCCGGATTGGTGCCGTGGGCGGAGTCCGGAACGATGATGTTGACGCGTTTTTCGTCATGGCGGTCCTGATGATACCTCCGTATCAGCAGAAGGCCCGTATATTCGCCATGTGCACCGGCTGCCGGTTCAAACGTCATGGCATCCATGCCGGTGATCTCACATAAAAGCTTTTCCGCTTTATACAAGACTTCCAAAGCACCTTGTACGGTCTTCAACGGCTGCAGAGGATGGATGTCGGTGAAACCTCTTAAAGAAGCCGCCGCTTCATCGACCCGCGGATTGTATTTCATCGTGCAGGAACCCAGAGGATAGAAACCGTCATTCACACCGTGGGTCTGCTTGGCCAACTGCGTATAGTGTCTCGACAGATCGACTTCGCTGATCTCCGGAAGACGCGGCTTGCTGACACGGGCATAGCTGCCCGTCGGTCTTGCGTTTCCGGTCTTCACTTCCGGAAGATAGTCCATGCCCCGGCCGGTCTTGCTTTGTTCAAACAGGAGCTTCATGACAGCACCTCCTTCAAAACATCGATGAACGCATCGATCTTTTCTTTCGTATTGACTTCCGTCGCACACCAGAGGATCTGATCATCGACCTTCAGGCCGGATAGGATCTTGTGTTTCGAAAGTTTTTCTTCCAGCAGATCCGGATCGACCGGCGAAGAAGTCAGGAACTCGTCGAAGTATTCCCCTTCGTCTTTTCTCACGAAACCGAGCTCTTTCAGTCTGCCTTCCAGATAACGGGCATTGTTGTAGCAGCTCAGTGCCAGCTTCTCCATGCCCGCAGGGCCCATCGCCGCCAGATAGACCGAAGCGGTCATAGCACATAAGGCCTCGTTGGAACAGATGTTGGATGACGCCTTTTCCCGGCGGATGTGCTGTTCCCTGGCCTGCAGAGTCAGAACATAAGCCCTTCTTCCTTCATGATCTTCCGTCTGTCCGACGATCCTGCCCGGAAGCTTGCGCATCAGTTCTTTCTTGCAAGCCATGAAACCGAGATACGGTCCGCCGAAACCCATCGGCATGCCCAGCTGCTGGCCTTCGCCGACGGCGATATCAACATCCATCTCTCCCGGTGTCTTGTACAGGACCAAGGCGATCGGATCGCAGCCCTGTATCATCTTCGCCTTATGTTCGTGGACCAGGGAGGCGAAGTCTTCCGTATCTTCGATCAGACCGTAGCGGTTGGGACTTTCGACATAGAGGCAGGCAGTCCTCTCGTTCAGATGCGCCATGACCTCATCGATGTCGGTCTTATGATCTTTGGACTTCAGAAGCGTGAGCTTCACATTGCGGCTCTCGCAATAGGTCTTCATGACTTCCAGCGTTTCCGGATCAGTGGTATCGGAGACCAGGACTTCGTCCTTGTTTCTCTCCAGCGTCATGAACAGAGCTTCGGCTGCAGCTACCGCACCGTCATAGACGGAAGCATTGGAAACATCCAGGCCGGTCAGTTCGCAGATCTGGGTCTGGTATTCGAAGATCGACTGCAGGACCCCCTGTGAGATCTCAGCCTGATATGGTGTATAAGCGGTCAGGAACTCTTCCTTGGAAGTGATGTAGGAGACGATGGCCGGAATGTAGTGTTTATAGACGCCTCCGCCGCGGTAGATCTGATCGTAGACCAGGTCTTTTCCGGCGATCCCGGAGATCTCTTCAAGGACCTCCATCTCGCTTTTTCCCGCCGGCAGCCGGAGATCCTTGAGCAGGACCTCTTTCGGTACCATCGAATAAAGATCATCGATGCTCGAAAGCCCGATGTCTTTCAACATCGATTCCTGTTCGCTTTGCGTTTCAGGAATGTATCTGCCCATGGCTATGCCTCGCTCTTGCAGAATTCTTCGTAGGCAGCCGCATCGAGCAGCTCGTCTTCCCCGTTCACGTCTTTCACCTTGATAAACCAGGCACCGTAGCAGTCGTTGTTGACCAGGGCCGGATCATCGGTCAAAGCGTCGTTGACTTCTTCGATGACACCGCTGACCGGTGAATAAACATCGGAGACCGCCTTGACGGACTCGACATCGCAGAAGACTTCCCCGGCTTTGACTTCATCGCCGACCGAAGGCAGATTGACGAAGACGATATCGCCTAAAGCGTCCTGCGCAAAATCAGTCAGACCGACGGTCCATAAGCCGTCTTCTTCTTTTACCCATTCATGGGTCTTGGTATACTTGAGTTCTTCCGGATTCTTAAACATGTTTCCCCTCCTTATGTTTATCTTTCCCTCTTATAGAAAGGCATCTCAACGATCTCAGCTTTCAGTCTTCTTCCGCGGACATCGACCTCGACGGTCTGTCCGACAGCCGAATACTTTTTGTCGATCAGCGCCATGGCGATCGACGTCTTGAACAGCGGCGAATAAGTGCCGCTGGTCGTATGACCGATCTTTTCTTCACCGACATAGACGTCCTGGTGTTCTCTCAATACGCCCTTGTCGATGATCCGTAAGCCGACCCGGCAGATCTTCGGTTCGCCTTTTTCCTGCAAGGCCTTCTTGCCGATGAAGTCTTCCTTGTTCATCTTGACGCCGTAATCCAGACCGGTCTCCAGCGGTGTGATCGTCTCATCCATCTCGTGACCGTACAACGGCATCGAAGCCTCCAGACGCAGCGTATCTCGCGCCCCGAGCCCGCAAGGCCGCAGACCGTATTCCCTGCCGGTCTCCAGAAGCAGATCCCAGAGCTTTTCGGCATCCTTGTTTTCCACATAGATCTCATAGCCGCTCTCCCCGGTATAGCCGGTATAGGAGATGATGCAGTTGATATCGCCGACTTTGACGTCGCGTTTCGCCGTGTAGTATTTCTGCGGGATGTCTTCTTCCTTCATCAGTTTGGAGATGATCTCATACGACCGCGGTCCCTGCAAGGCGACCTGGGCAACGGAATCGGAGATGTCCTTGATCTCCGTGTCTTCCAGGATATGATCCTTCATCCAGGCAAAGTCCTTGTGACGGTTGGATGCATTGACGACGATGAAGTAGTCTTCTTCACCGAACTTGTACACCAGCAAGTCGTCGCAAACACCGCCGTCCTCATAACACAGGATGCCGTAACGCACCTTGCCCAGAGGCATCTTGGTGTAATCGTTGGTCAGCAGATGGTTCAGTGAGGCAAGGGCACCTTTTCCTTTGAAGGTGATCTCGCCCATGTGCGAAACATCAAAAAGGCCCGCTTCCTGCCGTACCGCCAGATGTTCGGCGATCACGCCTTCATACTGGACAGGCAGCAGGTATCCGGCAAACGGCACGATCCTGCCGCCGGCCTTCACGTGGGCATCGTAAAGAGGTGTTTTCAGTTCCATAACATTCTCTCCTTTTATCTGATAAAAAAGACAGGAAAAAACCCTGTCTCTGTATGTTTACCTGAAAGATTCTCCTTTTTGGGATTGCTTCTTTGGTGCATCTGATTATGCTCTCCAGAGTCTGTCCGAAACCGGTCCTTCTGCCTGAGAGTTTCTTCCCCTTCGGCGCCTCCTTAAGAGATCTCTCCCGGTCTCATCATCCAGTCCTTCCGTCTTTATTTTACCATAGAGGTCCGACTCAAGGAGGAAGGGAATGTACGATCTTTCAAAAAAGATCTCAGCTCTTTCTCTTGCCGTGAAAAGAAAAACGTAGTTAGATGAGATTAAGGAAACACGAAGGTAAAGGATCATGAACAGAAAAAACGCAGACCTGAAGATGGGCTTACTGATGGGAGGAACGATGAGCTTCGTCTTGTCTTTGACCGGGCTCCTGAGTTCCGGAAAGTTCACGTTTACCGCGTTTGCGAAGAATTTTGTTGCAACATAGAGAAAAGGTCCGGATTTACCGGACCATTTATAAGAAACAAATTTTTTTACTTGTCTTGTTTAGCAACCTTTTTGATTTCAGCTACATTCAATCAAGATCTGTCCCGTTGGAAGCGATGACTTGTTTGTAGTATTCGAAGGAATCCTTTTTCGATCTCTTGTAGGTACCGTTTCCAAAGTCGTCCACATCGACATAGATGAAGCCATAGCGTTTGGACATCTCTCTTGTCGACTCGGAGACTAAGTCGATGCAACCCCACCAGGTGTAGCCGAAGAGGTCGACGCCATCCTCATTGATCGCATCGGACATCGCACAGACATGTTCCTTGAGGTAGTCATTCCTGTATGGATCGTGGATCGAACCATCCGCTTCAACTTTATCTCTTGCGCCTAAGCCGTTCTCGGCAACAAACAGCGGTCTGCGGTAACGATCGTAAAGTTCAACCAGGGAAGCTCTTAAACCGGAAGCGTCGGTCTGCCAGCCCCATTCGGAAGATGGAAGATATGGATTCTTGACGCCGTTGACGGTATTGCCCGGCGCCATATCAAGACCTTCGGTATTGCCGGCCTCACAGGATGTCATGTAATAGGAGAAGGATACGAAGTCGATCGTTCCTTCCTTCAGGATCTGATCATCATTTTCTTCTTTTTGGATCGTGATGCCTTTTCTCTCCAGTTCCTTCGAGAGGAATAAAGGATATTCGCCAAAGGCCTGGATGTCGGCATAACGGTAGACATTCCTTGTCCTTCTCTGCGCTGCCAGGAAGTCTTCCGGCTTGCAGGTGTATGGATAGAATTCCAGCTTCGTCAACATGCATCCGATCTTGTTTTCAGGATCGACTTCATGGCCGATCTTTACCGCTAAAGCAGAAGCGACCATCTGATGGTGCATTGCCTGGTAGATGACTTGCTCAAAGTTGACGCCTTCAAAGCGGTCTTCGATGAGTCCGCCGGAAGTGACCGGGTGTCTTAACATCGCATCGACTTCATTGAAGGTCAGCCAGTATTTGACTTCGCCTTTGAACTGTTCAAAACAGGTCCTTGCGTATTTCACAAAGAGGTCGACGACTTCCCTGCCATACCAGCCGTTGTATTTCTCGACGATATCCACAGGCGGATCGTAGTGAGACAGTGTGACCAATGGTTCGATGCCGTGCTTATGGCATTCATTGAAAACATCGTGATAGAAATCGATGCCCTTCCGGTTTGGCTCTTCATCCCATGGATGGGTGTAGATCCTCGCCCAGGCGATCGACATGCGGTAGGTCTTGAAACCCATCTCGCCAAATAAGGCGATGTCTTCTTTATAGTGATGATAGAAATCGATGCCTCTTCGTTTCGGGTAGTTTCCGCTTCCATCATCATTCAAAGCTTCTTCAAGGTCTTTTGAAGAGAAGGCAAACTGTTTGGTGAAATCCGCATAACCAGTCTGACGGAATGGCAGGCAGTCTTCAATGGTCATGCCTTTTCCATCTTCATTCCATGCGCCTTCGACCTGATTGGCAGCTGTGGCTCCGCCCCATAAGAAGTTTTCCGGGAATTTTAATGGTGATGTGTTTTTATACATTCTTTCTTCCTTTCTGTTTATCGGGAGATATCGCCCCGGAGGCCGGGGCGATCGATCATTGGATTATTTTGCTTCGGCTTTTTCTTCACCAACGCCTAAGACCATTACGATCGCAAAGGCGACTGCTGCAGAAACGGCGATACCAAGGCATACACACCAGAAGTTATCTGTCATAAAGACCGGCAGGGACAGGATGCAGGAGTTGACGAAGGAAGTTGCACGTCCGCCGAACATGCCGACGATCGCACCACCGACTGCACCGCCGATGACGGTAGCGATCATCGCATTCCTAAACTTCAGGAAGATACCGTAGATACCCGGTTCCGTGATGCCGATGAAAGAAGAGATCGCCGTGGAAGCACCGATCTGCTTGTTTTCCGAATTCTTTGCTTTGACGAAGACACCAAGGCAGGCACCGAATAAGGCGAGGGTTCCCATCGTGTGCATCGGAAGCAGCCAGTCATAGCCCATTTCTGCAAGGTTGCCAAGACAGATCGCAGACAGAGACAGATGCATACCGGTCATGACGACGAAGAGTCTTGTGCCGCCGATGATCGCACCGGCAATGACTGGAGAAAGGCCATATAAGAAGTTGAAGATCGCGACTAAGCCTTTTGAAATATAGTTGGCTAACGGACCAATGACGATCAGCGTGAGCGGTGTCATGATCAGAAGGACCAGCATCGTAGAGAAGACGATACGAAGGTTGTTCGGAATGATCTTGTCAGCCCATCTCTTGACATAGCTTAAGACAAGAACAGTCAGGATGATTGGGATGGTCGAACCGAAATATCTTGGAAATGGGATCGGAAGACCAAAGAAGCTGAGCGGATCAGCACCGGCAGAGTTTCCGGCAGTCATCGTCGGATAAAGAAGGATACCGGCCATGCAGATAGCCATTGCGGCGTCTGTGTTAAATCTCTTGGATGCAGACCATGCAACAAGGAATGGCAGGAAGTAGAATGCGCAATCGCCTGCGATCGTAAGTACGGTGATCAGGCTTGAAGCAGGATCGACACCCAGGTAGGAAGTCATGATGGTGATCAGACCCTTGATCATACCTGCGCCGGCAAGAGCCGGGATGACAGGCATCAGGATCGCCTGCATTGCTGCAAGAACGGATGTGACAGAGAATTTCTGTTTTGGCGCATCGAGATTTTCATCGATCGCTTTTTCTTCCGCGAAACCGCCGATCTTACATAAAGCCTTATAGATATCGCCGACTTCCTGGCCAACAATGATCTGCAATTGTTCGCCAGACCATTGAGCACCCATGACACCATTTGTGTTCTTGATGTCATCAACTTTGACAAGTCCCTTGTCTCTGACGTTGAATCTCAGACGTGTGATACAGTGATATGCTTTGACAACATTGTCCTTGCCGCCGACCAGCTCAAGGATCTTTGATGCAAATTCCTCATAATTTTTAGCCATATATTTTCTCCTCTTTCTTTTTGTGATCTATATCTTACGAAGCATGTCGCGATCATCCTTCGTTAAGACCTGAAATAAATAAAACCTCATACAATAAAACAAATAAATGTTCTAGTGTATGAGGTTTCCGCCCTATTGGTTACAGTCCTCACGGGTACACAGCCGGTTGATGTGTAACATCAGATACAGTTTTTCTTCATCGTTGAGTTCGATGTTCAGATTGTTCTTCAGATATTTGGCAACTTCCTCCGAACACAGATACGTCTTTTCGTAATCCTTCTTCATCGTCTGGTAGAGTTTGTCGTTGCTCGTTTCCACCAGTGCTTTCGTTTTTCCCCGTTTGAGCAGGTAATGGATGTGGGATACGAATCTGGAATAGTTGAAGTCATTGCGGTCGACTTCGATACCGTAACACTCTTCGACGACCTTCGTGATATCTTCCACGATCCGATCGTTGTCCGCTTCGATATTCTTTTCCTTCTCTTCGGCATTGATCAGATGAAGGGCGATGTACGCTGCCTCTTCTCTTGGCAGGTAGACTCGCATCTTGTCTTTGATCAGGTTTACGCCATATTCTCCGACCGACATCTCCTTTTCGAAGAGATGCTGTATGTCATATAAGATCGGCAGTTTGATGTTCATCCCTTTCTTATGGCGGTCGATGCAGAAATTGATGTGGTCCGCCAGGGTGAAGACGATGTTGGCTGAGATCGGATTGTCGATCACATCCCTTGCGTGATCCACGATCTGCCCGGAGATCTCGATCACCTCTTCCGGGATCGAATTGATCATCGAGATGTAAGTCTCATCAACATCATAGTAAGACCGGTTGATCACCGTGATATCCGCAAGCTCTCTTGGCACAGTTCCAAAACCGATACCCTTTCCGGATACCACGATCTGATTTCCTGCGCTGTCGATTGCGATCGCGTAATTGTTGTTGATGTTCTTGATGATCTTCATGATTTGAAATAAAAAACTCTTACTGAAAAACATTCCCGATAGGTTATGCCTCGTAAGAGTTACATGCTATTCGTTAATTCTTTTTTACCAAATCGATAAAACAATGTCAACATCTTTTTTGAAAAGTTTGCGTATTTTACATTCAGCTTTTGGAAATCTCTCTCAATGCGATTATTCTTCTACAGGAATCCACCGTGGTTCTGTTTTCTTTTTGCTATCCTGCGGCAGCTCAAGCTTGAATTCGCCAAGCGGAACGGCGCTTTGTGATAGCTGCCCATCTTTCTTACTTGTGGTAAACCCATAGATCAGTATCTTGCTTTCACCATCCTCGACGTTGATATCTGCCAAAGGCACATCAATGGTCTTCCTCGCCTACCGGCAAGAGGTTTCTCATGGCGCATCGATCCCGTTTCTGCCGATGCTGCTTCGCTCGGAGATGATCTCGCTTTTCGTCTCCTATATCCTGAGTTTTCTGATCACGCCGGTCTATGCGGGACTGTTTTTCAAAGATCATCAGAAACGGTCCTGAACACTTGTCTGTTTTGCATTTTACAGAGGTACTTGTTTTATTCTAAAATAAAGTCAACAGAGCGTTTATGAACTCTTCCGGCTTTTCTTCTCAGAACATAACGGTCTGACTGCAATGAAAGAAAACGCATAAGAGTTTTTTTATAGCAGTACATCAAGAACGATGAAAGTCATCCGCAACATCAACAACAACATCGCACACTGTGTGGATTCCAAAGGCCGTGAAGTGGTCGTTTTCGGCAAAGGCATCGGCTTTTACAAAGCCAACGATGACATCCCTTTGAGCCGCATCAACCGCACCTTCTACAACATCAAAGACACGGACTACGGCATCATCCGCAACATTCCGACCAACATCATCAACACGGCGATCTACATCATCGACCATGTTTCGGATACGCTCGGGGTCACCTACCCGTCTTCCAAGGCGATCTCTCTGGCCGACCACCTGCAGTTTGCGATCGACCGCAAAGACAAAAACATCTATCTTGAACAGCCTCTGCTGCAAGACATGTATCAGCTCTATCCCGACGAAATGTCGCTGGCGGAAGAAGCGTTACAGATCATCCATAAGATGACCGGCGAGAAACTTCCGCGCAAGGAAGCCGGGACTCTGTGCATGCACTTTATCGCCGACCGGCTGGATGACAAAAGAAAACTGCAGCTGGATACGACGGCGATCTGCGAAGAATGTACGAAGATCATCGAAGAAGATTTTTCCGTCACGATTGAGCGCAATTCCTTCAACTACAGCCGCTTCATCACCCATCTGGATTACCTGATCCGAAGGCTCGCCGAAGATCAGCAGATCGAATCGGAAAACACCTCGATCTTCAACGAACTGAAGACTTCTTATCCGATGTCCTACTCCTGTGCCTGCCGGATCGCTTCCTATCTTGAAGAAACACTGGGCAAGCAGATCTTTGATGAAGAGGTCCTCTATCTGGTCATCCACATCAACCGCCTGGTCAGCCGCATCGAATGACGGGCATCTATTGACAGCGCTTACATTTTTCATTTAGTATAAAAATACAGATAGAAGTTAAGGTTTGTAACTCGAGACTCTTCGAGGCTTATCCTTAAAACGTTACGCAGTGATCGTTTTGAGGTGGTCCGAAGAGTTTTTTATTCAATATCATCAAAGGAGTCCATATGATACAGCTTGGAGTATCGCTTTATCCGGAACAGGAGACCGCTGAGCAGATCGAAGCTTATCTGAAGCTTGCCGAATACTACGGTTTCAGAAAAGTCTTCACTTCCCTTTTCTCCGTTCAGGGAACAAAAGAAGAGATCATCGCATATTTCCGAAGCCTTTGCGATGCGGCCCACAGACACGGCATGGAAGTCTACGGCGACTGCAACGCCCGCTTCTTCATGGAGATGGGGGCAAGCCCCGACGATCTTTCGGTATTTAAAAAGATCGGTCTCGATGTCCTGCGGCTCGACCTGATGTTCAACGATGAACGCGACGTCGCCATCGTCAACAACAAGGAAGGACTCGGCGTACAGCTCAACGCCAGTCTCATCCCTTCCGTCAAACGCGTTATCGAACTTGGCGGCGATAAAAGCAGGATCATCGGCTCCTACAATTTCTATCCCTTGCGGAACACCGGTGCCGATCCGCAGAGCGTCCTTGAAGCCAACCGCTTTTTCAAAAGCGAAGGAATGAGGACACAGATCTTCATCTCCTCTCTGGTCAAAGGGGCTCACGGTCCCTGGCCGGTCTCAGACGGCTTGCCGACGATCGAAGAACACAGAGATCTTCCGGTCGGTCTGCAGCTTCGGCACGCACTGGCCCTTGGCTGCGATGAGGTGATCTTCGGCAACGCCTTTGTCAGCGAAGAAGAATTCAAAGAGATCGATGCAGCGATGAAACAGATCTACGTCTACGGGGAAGACAAGCCATTCTACTTCCCGGGCATCCGCTCGCAGATCCCGATCGGCGACATCGAGCGCATACCGCTGACGATCGATCTTGCCCCGGGAGTCTCCGATACCGAAAAAGAACTCCTGTTCGGATTCACAAAACACAATTCCGCTGAATACACCCACATCATCATCCGCTCCCGCTGGGGCAGATTCGATTACCGCCCGATCCCGATCGAACCGAGAACTTGTGACAAGGAATACTTTGAGGAAGGTGATGTGCTGATCATCAACGGCAATGTCCCGCGCTACAAAGGCGAAGTCCACATCGTCCGAAAAAAGATCAGAAACGATGGCACACAAAACTTCGTCGGAAAGATCGTAAAAGAAGAATTGTTCCTGCTGGACTATCTGCACTACATGGTGAACTTCGGGTTCATCCCCAAATAAGGTTTCATTACCTCGCCAGGGTATAAACATATACGAAACATAATACGTAAAAATGAAAGGAGTAATTATGGCAAAAACTGAAAAAGACTATGGGCAGTTAGCCGCCAAGATCGTCGAACTGGTCGGCGGTAAAGACAATATCGCCCATGCCGCTCACTGTCTCACCAGACTGCGCATCACGCCAAAAGATACCAGCCTCGTGAAACTTGATGAGATCAAGAAACTCGGTGTCATCGGCGCTCAGGCGGTCGGTGACCAGGTCCAGGTCATCATCGGTAACGATATCGATCTGGTCTACGATGCGTTCCTCAATGCATCAGGCGTGGCAAGAGAAGCCGCGATCGATGAAAATCTCGATCCGGAACTTCAGAAGAAAAAAGGCATCAAAGAGATCCTGGGATCCATCTTCCCGGCGATCGTTGCCTGTGTCTTCCCGATCTTACCGGCACTTCTGGCATGCGGACTTCTGCAGGCCGTCATGATGCTGCTGATCAACTTGCACATCGTCTCTCCGGATTCACCTACGGTCGCAACATTCACCTGGGTCTATAACGTAGCTTACTACTTCCTGCCTGTTCTGGTCGCTTATGCCGCTTCCAGAAGATTCAACGTCAAGGCCGCCATGGCGATCCTGATGGGTCTGATCCTTGTCTATCCGGACTTCGTTGAACTCTGCAAGCAGGGTGCCGGCGCAACAATCCCGCAGCCGGGTGGCCCTCCGATGATCATTCCGGGTACCGGCAACGCAGGATTCCTGTTCGGCATCCCGATCTATCCGGCGACCTATTCCAATACGATCATTCCGGCTATCCTGGTCGTCTTCGTCATGAGCTATGTGGAGAAAGTGCTCAACAAGTTCATTCCGAAAGTCGTCAGATTCATCTTTGTCCCGCTGCTGGAACTGGTCATCATGCTGCCGCTGACGCTGCTGGTCCTGGCTCCGATCGGCGCAAGGCTCTCCGAAGCATTTGCCGGCTTCCTGATCATGCTGTTCAACACGCCGTTTGGCAAGGTATTAGTCCCGATCTTCTGCGCGGTCTATCCGTACATCGTCATCACCGGCATGCACTTCAACCTGATGGCTGTCGCAATGGCAATCGGCGGAAGATACGGAAAGAACCCGATCACCCATCCGGCCGGTTTCCTGTTCCAGTACACACAAGCTGCCGCATGTCTGGCTGTCGCTCTTAAAGCGAAGAATGCGGAACGCAAATCCCTTGCCTTCTCATGCGCATTCTCGGATGCGATCCCGGGCATTTCCGAACCGGGCATGTACGGTATCACGTTCAAGTACAAGACACCTTTGTATGCCGCAATGATCGGCTCCGCCGTCGGCGGTATCGTCTGTGCCTTGATGAATGTCGGTTCCTATGCCGGCGGTCCGCCGAATATCTTCACCTTCCCGGTCTTCATCAATCCGGCTCCTGTACCTGATCCGATGGCCGATCTCAGAGGCATGATCATTGCCGTCATCATCGGTGCTGCCGTCACATTTGCTGCCACGATGTTCCTCTACAAGGACGAACAGGCTGACAAGATCGACGCACAGAGCTAAACGATGTCCAGATTTCCTGAGAACTTCTTATGGGGCGGCGCAACTTCCGCCGCCCAGGTCGAAGGAGGCAGATGTGAAGACGGCAAGGGTCTTTCCCACCTGGACTATGTCTATTACCGCGGGCCGAAGATCCCCTGCAACTTCATGCTGAAAAAGGACTTTGAAAAAGCGAAAGCGGAAGAAGACAAGCTCAACTTCCCCAACCGCCGGGGCATCGATTTCTATCATCATTACAAGGAAGATATCGCCTTATTGGGCGAAATGGGCTTCAAATCCTTCCGCATGTCCATCTCCTGGACAAGGCTCTTCCCGACCGGTTTGGAAGAAACACCGGACCCGAAGGGCGTGGAATTCTATCACAACGTTTTTAAAGAACTGCATAAATACGGCATCGAACCGCTGGTCACGATGATCCACTATGAACTGCCGGTCATCTTTGTCGAAAAGTATGACGGCTGGGCATCGCCGGAAGTCGTGCCGCACTGCGTCCGCTATCTCAAGTTTCTGATCGACGAATACAAGGACGAAGTCACCTACTGGCTGACCTTCAACGAGATCAACATGGTCACGGCCGTTCCGTATCTGGGCGGCGGCATCCTTCTGGACCGCTACGATGACTTTGCGATCCCGAAAGGTTTCCGTCCGTTCGGGGCTTTGCCGGAAGCGATGGCCAAACGCTGGAACAACGCCTCACATCAGGCGCTGCACCATCAGTTCATCGCCAGCGCGATCCTGGTGAAATACGCCCACGACACTGCGCCGCAGTGCAAGATCGGCAACATGTTCAATCTGCATCACCTCTACCCGGAGACCCCATCGCCTGCCGACGCCTACCGGGCACACGAGGAGAGCGAATACAACATGTTCTTCTGCGATGTCATGGCCAAAGGTTCTTATCCGAAATGGATCCTGTCCTACTACAGGAAACACGGTATCGACATCAAGTGGTATACAGACTATGAGAAGATCCTCTCCGAAGGAAAGATCGACTTCATATCTTTAAGCTACTACCTCTCCTCGATCGTCACCGCCGATCCGGCAAGACAGGAGCGCATCGGAAGCTTCATCCGCACGCTGAAGAATCCTTATCTTGAAGATTCGCAGTTCGGCTGGCAGATCGATCCGACGGCGCTGCGCATCTCACTCAACGAGCTCAGAGACCGCTTCGGCTTGCCGATCTTTATTGCCGAAAACGGGCTCGGTGCTTTCGAAGAACTGGGTGAAGACAAGACCGTTCATGACGGCTACCGCATCGAGTACCTGCGCAAGCACATCGAAGCGCTGGCGGCAGCGATCGAAGACGGAGTCGACGTCTTCGGCTATACGCCGTGGGGCTGCATCGACCTGGTCTCCTGTTCCCTGGTCTCCATGTCGAAACGCTACGGTTTCGTCTATGTCGACGCCGATGATGAAGGAAACGGTACCTACAAGAGGTACAAAAAAGATTCCTTCGAGTGGTACAAAAAAGTCATCGCCATCAACGGCGAAGACCTCACGTAAACGAAAAAGGGGCGCATCAGCAGCCCCTTTTCGCATGTCTTATTTCTTTCCTTTTTGCAGTGTCTCGGTATATTCGGAGACCTTTTTCTCATATTCCTTTGCCGTATCTTCCTCACCCTTGTTGCGGTACATGTCCGCCAGTAAGGCATAATACGGCATCTTCTGTTCTTCGCTTCCCTGATCGGCCAGAGCCTTGATCTCATCGATATGTCCGTATCCCTTATCGATGTAAGTATCGTACATGACATCGATCATCTGTTCATCCCTGACCTTGAGGCCTTTCAAAAGATCGTAATAGACCCTTGTTTTTGTCCTGTCTTCCAGACCGAGATAGTAATAGAAACCCTTCTTATACAAGGCTTCCTTCTGCACGCCGTTCATGCGCACGTCGAACTGTCCGAATGCCCGATCGACCGCCTCCCTGTCTTCCTTCAACATCGCCTCATTCAGTTTCAGGAACGCGATATTGAACGCCGGAAACAGCTTCCTTGTCTGAGGGGAATCGATCAGTTCATCAAAAGCGTCATATTCCTTTTTTGCCAGGAAGCTGCTGAGCCTGTCAAAGAGCTCGTTCCTCTTTTTGTTCTGAAACATCTGCCAGCCCATGTCGGCCGCAAAAATGACGGCGACGACGGCGATCATGATCTTAGGATCCATAGTTTTTCCCTAGTCTTCGATCCGTTCCTTGTAGGCATCCGGATCGCAAAGATCCGGGTCCTCAAGATGATCGAAGATCTTTTTCCCTTCTCTGTAAGTATACAGGCAGTTGAAATCTTCATCAATGACCGCAAAGTCGGCATCCTTGCCGACGCGCAGCGATCCTTTCTTATCCGCAAAACCGTAGACTTCACACGGATTCAGCGAAGCCATCACACAGACCTTTTCCAGAGGGATGCCCATGTTTTTGACCAGGTTCCGCATGCCGAAGAGGACCGGCTTGGCGGAACCGGCCAGTCTGCCGGTATCGGTCAGACAGAAGCCTTCTTCCGTGATGTTGCAGATGCTGCCGAAGATGCCGTGATATCTGCCCGGCTTAAGACCACCGAGGTTCACGTTGTCGGAGATCATCATGATCTTATGGAAAGCATCCTTCTTGACCCGCAGGATGATCTCGATCATCTCATTGCGCACATGCAGACCGTCGCAGATCAGTTCATTATAGACATCGTCATTGAGCAATGCAGCCCCGAGACCGCCCATATTGCGGTGATGGATGCCGGCCATGACGTTGGCGGTATGAGTGATGACGCTGATGCCGTCTTTGAAAGATTCCATCGCTTCTTCGTAAGTCTGATTGGAATGGGCGAAGGCGGCTCGAACGCCGTTTTGATTCAGCAGGCGGATGGCTTGTCTGCTGCGGTCCAGTTCCGGGGCAAGGGCTACCAGACGCAGATAGCCTTCCCCGTCATCGATCATCTGCTGCACATGGTCCAAGTCGATCTCCGGATGACCGGTATCGATGCCTTTTTCACCGACGCGGTTGAGATACGGACCTTCCGAGTGGATGCCTAAGATCCTTGCGCCGACGGGATCTTCCCTGATGACGCGGACGACCTGCCTGAAGGCACCTTCTTCATTGTCGACCGTCGGAAAGATCGAAGTGACGGCAGCCGAGCCTAAAGCTTTGACATAGCCCCGTACGGCAGCCTCCCCTTGTTTCACATTAGCCGGATCCCAGCCCTTGTAGCCGTGGTTGTGGGTATCGAAGATGCCCGGGATGACCGTATTGTCTTTGAAATCGATGTCGCAGGACAGTTCTTCGACGTCTCTCCTGACGATGTCCGTGATCGTTTCGTCTTCGATGACCAAGTATCCGTCGATGATGCCCTGCTCCGTGACGATATTGTTTGCGTGTATGATCATTTTCTTAAATCCCTGTACGTGATGAGTTCCACGTTGTTTTCCTTGACCCAGTTCATGACTTTTTCCGACATCATCATCTGCGCATCCTTTGCCCGCTCCAGCGACAGTGTCGTCAGACCGAGCAGATCCGCATCGACATAACCCGGATGGCAGCAGAAGACATTGTATTCGTTCTCCAGCATCTCATCGGCAACGGAGAAGAACTGTTCGACCGTGTCTTTGTTCAACTGATCGTTGGGATCGAAGACCTTCTTCTGCGATGCCATGGACATGGACATGAGTTTCCACATCGTGGCATCCATCTTCATCTCTTTCCAGATCTTCGTGGAATACGGGATGTCTTTTTCAACGGAGAGTTCTTCGATGACTTTGCGGTAGTTCTCGGAAGAGATCGAGTGTTCATGCAGGTACTCCGGCATCCTTCCGGTCAATTCGACGAAACGGTCGAACTGCGCAAGGATCTCCGTTTTAACTTCGTCGTAAGGGAAGAGTTCCGCCCTTCCTTCGACGGTCTTCCAGCGTTCGTCTCTTGTACGGACACCGGAGCGGATGAAATTGCCTTTCTCATCGACAAGATGCGGGATCTTTGCGGGATCGGCACAGGACGGTCCGGAGACCAGGTTGAAATCGATGCCGAAACAAGCCTGCGGGCGATCCTTCATATACGAGACTGCCAGAGCGGCGGAAGGCATATTGGCAAACAGACCGGTATTCCTCAATACCCCTCTGTCGATCGAATCGACGATGCCGTAGGTGACGCTTCGCGTAAAGCCGAAATCATCACCCTGAAACAGAATTTTTGTCATGATCTTTCTCTCCTTTTCATCCATATATCCCTTATCTCCATGATACCTGTTTTTCATGAAAGATAAGGGCTATGTGGATGAAAACAAGGGGAATGTCATCCCCTTGTTTGTCTGTTTTTAGAATAAGCCGATCGCAGCACCGACAAGGGCAAATGCGAAGATCAGAAGGATCAGCTTGGTCGGCGTCCAGCCCTTCTTGATCAGATAGACCATCAGGAACAGAGCACATACACCGAGCAGTCCCGGGAAGACCTGGTTGAGGATGTCGCCGACGACGACTTCGCCGCCTTCCGCACCTGTCGTATTGACGACCAGGTTCAGCGGAACGTTGACCATCTGGGCAGTCATCGCACCGACCATCATCAGACCGATGACGGAAGCACACTTCGTTAAGACCTGGATCAGACCGGAATTGAAGACCTGGTCGATGAAGGAAGTACCAAGCGTGTAACCGGCGTTCAGCAGGAAGTATTTGACGACCGACTGAGATACGCCATAGAGCAGGATGAACAGGATGACACCGAGGAAGTTGCCGTTGCGGCAAAGACCGATGGAGATACCTGCAGCGATGACACGGATCGCGTTGAAGAACAGAGAGTCGAACATGCCGGCTGTCGGTCCCATCAGGGCAGCCTTGATGTTTTCGATCGTCGTTCCGTCGACTTTGCCTTCCTTGTGCTGTCTTTCCATAGCGTAGGCAAGACCGGCAACGAAGGAGAACGGTACGGCGTGCGTATTGAAGAAGGACTGGTGTCTCAAGACGGCTTCCTTCATTTCTTCCGGATCATCTTTGTACAGTTCTTCCAGAGCCGGAGTCATCGTCATCGTGAAACCGTTCGCTTCCATCTTGACCATCGAGAAAGAGATGAAGACAAGGTGGGAGAGCCAGAACATCTTGTTAAGAGTCGCTTTTTCCTGAGCAGTCAGATTGTTGTTAGCCATTAGAAGAAGTCCTCCTCATCGTTCGTGTTTTCCTGTGCTGTGACGACACCGGAAGTCAGTTCTTTTTTCAGATCGATGACTCTCTTATGAGAGAAGAACATCGTGATGGCGATCGCGGCACCGATGATGGCGATCGCTAAAGTATCCATATGCAGATAAGCGACCATGACATAACCGACGAAGAAGAAGATACCGACTTCTTTGTCCCAGATCATGGAGGTGAGGATCGCGAAACCGACAGCGATCATCATACCGGAAGCGGCACCTAAGCCCGTCATGACGAACGGCGGCAAAGCACCTAGCAGTCTGTTGAGTCCGTCGACACCGAAAGCAACGGCGACGAAGACGACAGCCGTCGGGATCAGCTTCATGGCAGCAGCGAACAGATAGTTCTGGATCGCAAACTTCTTGAGATCCTTGACAGCCAGATTCTCCCAATAAGCAGCCATCGGGTTGGCGATCAGGGACATGGACAGGTTATTGACTGTCGTTAAGACCGTACCGATCGGGAAAGCCAGAGCGACACCGTCTGCGATGGTCGCGCCGGTCAGGATCGTGTAGGCAACAGCGATGACCGAGGATAAGGTCGCATCCGCAGCGATGACGCCGCCGATCGCGGAGATACCCATGAAGATCGCTTCGAGTTCCGCTCCCATAATGATGCCTGTATGGAAATCACCCAGTACAAGTCCTGCCAACGGAGCGATGACGATCGGACGAGTCAGACACTGCCAGGACAGACAGATCTCGTCGATGTAATTCAGCAGGAAATAAACGATGCATATTTTCAATGCAGCACCAGCCATAAATTAGTTTTCCCCCTTTCCTTTTTTGAATACTAATTTAATTAAGAGCCTTTTCCAGCGGCTCAGCTGTTTCTTCCGGAGTGGTCTGATAGATGGTCTTGTGACCCAGATCGAGGACCTTCTTCAATGTTTCTTTTTCATCATCATAGAGATAGAGATTCAGCCGGTATTCTTTTCTCGGCGCTCCGTTCACTTTCGGAGCGATACGGCCGTAGTTGCCGATGTTGACGATCTCCGGCTTCTCTTTGACCGAAGTCAGGATCTTGAGCAGATCGTCCGGATTGTTGACCAGCAGCAGGATCTTGTGATCGGCTGCCTTCGGATTGGCCATCATGGCGATCGCCTTGTCGACGGAAATGATCGCCGTCTTGCAGGTCGCCGGAGCAGCCATCATCAGTGACTGCTGGATGACGGAATTCTCCGCCGCCGCATCGTTGGCAACGATGATCCTGTCGACGCCCGTGTGTCTAGACCACTTGATGGCGATCTGACCGTGAATGAGTCTCTCATCTAATCTGACTAACTTTAACATGTTCCTGTTCCTTTCTTTTTATCAGAAGAAATCTTCGTCTTCCGTTACGGTTTCACTCTTGTCGAGCTCGACGATCCTCAGCATCGTACGGCTCTGTTCGATCAGCTGTGACAGTTCTTCATCGCTGATCTCTTCCTTGACAGCCAGCTCCAGGACCAGTGCCAGGTTGACTCCGGCGACCAGCCTCGTGTTCGGCTTTTCCAGATAGGTATACATGACCTGATTGACGCTTCCCCCGTAGAGATCGGAGAGAAGCAGGACCTGATCGTCGGCATTTACCGTCTCATAGAAGGCATCGAGGTGTTCCTGTACGGAGTCCTGATCGATGTAGGCATCGAAGACCGTGATCCGGGGGTTGGGTCCCATCAAGATCTCGACGGAGCTTTTGATGCCGCTGGCGAAATGACCGTGCGATGAAATGAATATTTTTAACATTTTCTTTTTCCTCTAATAAAAAAATAGCATCAACACCTTTTTCGCGTTAATGCTTATTTTTCGTCTGAATTAAGTGTAATTTTTTATTTTGCACCTTTTAAGGTGAATCAAACGTTCAAAAACTTACGGCGGATGATCGCATCGAAGATCTCATCCAGTGTCCCGTTTTTGTCGTTCTTAAGTTTCTCAAGAGTACCGGGCACCTGCACGATGTAACGTAAGACATGGTCCAGGATCTTCAGATCCGCCAGCGAGATCTGCGGATCGACGGAAACGGCGATGACCGCACTGACTTCCAGGAATTCCTCGAAGTCGACGTTCTGTTCCGGGAGATAGATATCGAAGATCTCTTTCCCGGTAAACATGTACGGCATGAAGATCATGACGATGCCGTTGCGTGCATAGTAGTGGTCGATAATCTCTTCGTTCTCCGTGTACTGTGCCAGCAGTCTTTTCTGATCTTCGCTGCTTTTGCCGTAGCGGTACGACAGTGCTTCGACGAATTGATCGATCTGCAGAATCTTGGCATCTTCGTTGATGACCATCTGTTCCTTGATCCGTTTCAGCTCGCTGCGGTCAAAGCCATAGCGGAACAGCGAATCGAACAGTTCGCCCGGTTCCCGGTCATAATCGAGTTCCTTGTAGGAGACGATCGGGATCGGATAGTAATAGTAAAAGATCGAATTGGCGGAGACGATCGCATCGTAGTCCGCGAAATTCACTTTGCGCATCTCATAGAGATTGAAGACATCGATCTTATCGATGAATTGTGAAAAACGTTCGTTGAGACCTTCGGCAACGTGCTGGGTATAGACCAGGCTCTCCGTAGAGACCGCTGCCAGCGTCAGTTTCTTGTAAGGATAGACGATCTTCTTCAGAAGACGCTCATGAACGCCGGCATAACTCATGACCACCTCGTCGCGGATCGGCGAACCCAGTTTGATCTGCAGCCTTGCGACCATGCCCCGGGTAAGTTCCAGCGGGATCGGCGAAAACAAGTCCTGGCTGCCTTCCTGATAAGTGACCAGACGTACTTTGCCGGTGTAGTCGAAGTGATGGCGAAGATACAGCTCCATCTGCAGAGATTCGAAATCCTGACTGTAGATCTTGAAAAAATCCGTCCGATGCAGGTAGGAACCGATGGAATCCTTCATGTCATCGAGGATCTCGTAATAGATCTTCCGGTTCTCTTCCACAAGCTTCCTCGGCAGGTCTTTGGTCCCCGAGACCCGGTAATTGAGTTCCCGGTGGATCAGTAAAAGCCTGGCAAGATTGAGCACTTCGATCTCCTGCACACCGGCATATCCGCGTATCGTTTCGTCCGCATAGATCTGCTTTGCCACCTCGTAGTCATACGTCGCTTTCAGTTCATTCACAATGGTCTCATCCAGCTGCGGATGCAGAGACTTCTGACCTCTCTGATAAGTCAGACAGATATGCGAAGTGATCTTCTTGGTCGCGATATCACTGATCACGATGCGGCTGCTTCTTAAGATATCCAGGAACGCTTTGCGTAACGGCGCATAATGATTGACTCCGTCCTTGCAGAACATGTCATCGAAAGCCGGATAAGGATACAGCGGCTGGAATTCGTGGTATTGCGAACAACGCAGTTCCACCATCGCACTGCGCAGATCCTGTTCCTTTCCCGAAACGGCGTACCCGTTGCCGGAAGAATTCAGTGAGATGTGATACGATTCCAGAAATTTATTTGCCCAGGCAATATCTTTGCGCAAAGAAGAACGTGAGATATACAGTTCCTCGCACAGATCGTCGATCAGAACGAACTCATCGGTCAGAAAACGCTGCAGGATATAGATCCTCCGGTTGACCGATTCCACATTCCTTCCGTAAAACAGTGAATGCAGGATATCGACATTGTTCTGCAGTTCCTTGAACGCTTCTTCGTCCTTGATCCTGATCCGGTACCCCTTGGCCTTGTAGGAGACGATCGAAAAGATCCCCTCCTGTTCGCTCAGCGAGTTCAGATACAGGATGTCCGACTTGACGGTCCGCAAAGATGTCTTGGCAGACCTCGACAGTTCTTCTGCCGTCAAAGGCTCTTTTGCCTCGAAAAGACTTCTCAGGATTATGATGTGACGGTACTTTTCCAGTCTCATATTTACTTCATTATATAATCACCACCCGTAAAACGGGTGGTTTTCTCTAAGCCTGTAAGGCTTGTTACACTTCACTGCGTCTCAAGGCGCTGCTTGAACCTAAAGCCGTTCAAGCTCTATTGTGTTTACCGCTGTGGGCCTTTACTCCTAAAGGAGTCTTGTCTGACTCGGCTTTTTGAACGGATCTTCGTATTCCTTTGTGCTCAGTTTATC
>JAFOLW010000028.1 GCA_017419165.1 Erysipelotrichaceae bacterium | reverse complement strand
GTATCCTTTAGTCCCATTATACTATTCTATTTCTAAATCTTTAATTTTTTTTCATTTTTAGAAATAAAAAGACCTATTTCTGGTATTGTAAACTTCCGTGGATTTGACCCTACAGGTTAAACTTGCCTGTGGGTCTTTTTTATATACAGGTTAAACTTATGCGGATTTGATACCCCAGGTTAAACTTCCGTATGGGTGAAATATATACGTATTCCAATAAATATATATCTGGTAATAAAGAAGGGTTTTCATGTACTGCTTTAAAATCGGAAATTCTTGTATATTCAATGATTATCCGATTGCTCCTCATTAGCGATCTTTTCTTGATTGATATGTAATTTGAAAATATCAAGCGAACCTTTGCTCATTAATTATCAGTTTCGGAATATTCATATGGATGATCCCATTTCTTCTCTGGATCGGGTCGTTTCTTGTCAGGACATATTTCGGGTAATTGTCCTTGATCGATTCCAGTGGCCTGTATTCCCAGTCTTCCGTATCCCTGCTGTTCATAATCGTCATCGCCACCTGAAGATAAGCATAGTTCATCATGTTGTCTCTTACAATAAAGTCGCATTCAAAACTGCCTATTCTGCCGATACTGACATCATAATTGAGACTTCTGGCATACTGGTAAACGATATTCTCCAGAACCGGCCCGTAGTTTATCCTGTTGTCGACATTGTTGATGAAATAGAATGACAGATCGGACAGATAGTACTTCTGCTCGCCTCTGATCGCTTTCTTTGATTTCAGATCGAAGCGTCTGCATTCATAGATGATCTTGGCATCAAGAAGCACCTGGATATATCTGTTCAAGGTATCCCTTTTGATATTGACGTTTTCTTTCTTCAGTTCATCAAGGATATTGCTCAGACTCATGGTTGCACCGAAATTGTTCAGTATGAAAGTCTGTACCTTATTAAAGGTATCCTTATGTCTGATCTGAACCCTTCTTTTTATATCTTTCTCAAAGATCTCATCGATAACGCTCTTCACATATGTTCTTTTGTCATCCAGGGAATCATACTGAACCGCTCTTGGAAAGCCTCCTTCAAGGATATAGGAATCCAGTTCCTCTTCCATTCTCTCTGATACAGGCTTGCCGTACATTTTCTTCATTCCCACGTACTCATCGAAAGTCAGCGTAAAGATCTCGAATTCCACATATCTTCCGGTCAGTTTGGTTACCAGTTCCCCGCTGAGCAGATAAGAGTTTGACCCGGTTATAAATATGGAGTATTCCCCTTCCTCCCTGAGTTCGTTGATCACGGTCTCAAAACCGTCAACATTCTGTATCTCATCAATGAATATATACTTCGTTCCGGATGGATAGCTTTTATGAAACAGCAGTTTTTCCAGATCATCTGCTGTCCTGATGCTTTTGTATCCGTATTTATCAAGATTGTAGAAACAGATATTCTCTTCAGGGATTCCTTCAGCTGTCAGTTCATCAGCGATCATCTGCATCAGACATGATTTTCCGCATCTTCTGACTCCGCTGATCACTTTGATGATATCCGTATCATGATAGAATCCTCTGATTTTCTTCAGATACTTTTCTCTTTTGTACAGCTTCATATGATCCATAATAAAATACCTCAGTTAAATCATAACTGAGGTAATAAAATATGTCAATTTAGAGGGTATATTTTATTATTTTTGTAATAATTACACCCTAAATAAGATAATTTGGTGGAGCCGGAGGGATTCGAACCCTCGTCCTGGAATAATCCCACACCCGTACGTCTACAGTTTAGTTTAACTTTAAATAAGACGATGCCCATGGCTTAAACGACCGGACAGCGAATCCGTCTTTTCGGTTTTCGGATGGCAAGAGAAAGAACGAAACTTGCTTCACCTAGTTCATGTATACGACGGACTGTTATGAACCTGGCAGCCCGAAGCGCCTAGAAGCCTATATCGGCTAAATGTTTAGATTAGGCAAATGCTACTTGATTGTTAGCGTTTATTTTGTTTTGATGATAAGGTCATCACTCCACTGCAATACGGATCAAACTAGACCAGTCGAAACCTTATTCGACCCCAGGAACTATATGATAAATCTTTTTTACAGACAAGTCAAACGGGTCTGGTCATCGTGATGGTCCAGCTCTTGCCCACCCCGATGCCATAAGCTTTGGAAAAATCGCCCTGGTTGATGGCGACCGCCATATCGTAGACCGAGTTCATATAGATGACCGGTACATTGACCTCGACATCGGCGAACGACTTGCCGTAATTGATCCTGGAAGAATAGACTTTCTTCTCGTTGTGGAAGATCTCGACCAGGATATCCTCACCGATCTGAAAACCGCATTCCTTGAATTCCTTATAAGGGATGGATGTCCATAAAGAACCGAAACGTACATCCAGGATATCGATATAACCGAAGATCCCGCCTTCGATCTTCTTGCAGCCGTATAATTCCAGTTTGACGATGTCATCGACATCCATCACAGGACCCACTTCTTCAAAACGGATCTTCTCCGAAGCCAGTCTGGCTCCGGTATAGGCATAGACATCCCTTCCGTAGAAAGTGTAAGAGAGTTCGGAGTCCTTCAGACGGTTGCTTCCTTCTTCGATGATCCGCACTTCCTCCAGACCGATATGCTTGGCGATATGGGTCAGAGTGCCGTTGTCCGGCGTGATGATATACATGCCGTTCTTCGTTTTGGCGACCACAGACCGGCGATCCGAACCGACGCCCGGATCGATGACGGAAACGAATGTCGTTCCCTGCGGCCAGTAGCTGATGGCCTGATACAGACGGTAGGAAGCATCAAAGACGTTGAACGGCGGGATGTTGTGCGTCAGATGACGGATATTGAGATCGTAGCTGACCTGATAGGAGACGCCCTCCATCGCGGAGATCGCTCCGTCATCAAGACCGAAATCCGTCTGAAACACGATGATCTTATTCATGAGAAAAGACCACCTTATATTCCTGTCCGTAAGAAAGATGATAGTCTTCGCAAAGATTGCCGACCACTTCCGCCAGACCCATCTTATTGATCTCGTTATTGTAGATCATGACCGTATGATCCTCTGCCTTGCCGAAGGAATCGTAATACGGGATCGTTTCATCAAAAACGACTTCATCTCCCATATAAATGAGCGTATGGACATGATCGCCCATCTTGAACAGCTTCTTGAAATCGCTCAGTAGGACATTGGTCCACAAGTTGCCGAAATTCGGATCGTTGATCTCGAACATCCCTTCGATATGATCTTCGAAGACCTTTGCCTCGAAGATCTCATGACGCTTGATCTCTTCGATCGGATATGCGGGACCGACCTCTTCGTAGGAGATGATCCCCGAAGCAAGTCTGGCGGCGCAATAACTGAACAGGTCTCTTCCGTGGAAGATCGAAACGGCACCGTTGTCTTCTCTGTGCAGCCGGTTGACCGTTTCATCGATCTGACGGACTTCTTCGATGCCGAAATAACGGTCGACATGGGTCAAAGATCCGTTGTCCGGGGTGACGATATAATAACCGTTCTTCGTTCTGGCGACGCACGCCCTCCTCGAAGTCCCCACGCCGGGATCGACGACGGAAACGAAGATCGTACCTTTCGGCCAGAAGTCGATGTACTGATATAAACGGTAGGAAGCCGACCAGGTATCGTACTGCGGGATCTCGTGGGTCGCCGTCAGGATCTCGATCCCGGGATCCACCGACTTGACCACGCCGTACATCGCCGCGACCGCGCCTTCTTTATAAGTAAAGTCTGTCTGAAATACCAACATCTTTTTCATATTCTTACCTCATGAACGGATTGTACAGATTGTTGCCGCCCTGATTGGTGATGATCAGTCCGACAACGAAGATCAAAACACATAAGCCGATGACGCCGTAATCCGCCGCCGTCATCTTCTTTCTCATGAACCAGGTACGCTTCTTGTGCTTGCCGAAACTTCTCAGCTGCATCGAATTGGAGATCTGATCGATGCGGTTCAGCGAATTCAGCACCAGCGGAAGCAGGATCTTGGCGGAATTCTTGATCCGCTCGAAGAACTTCACATCCTTGCCCAAAGCCACGCCTCTGGCTTCCTGAGACTGGGAGATCTCATGATACTCCTGCTGGATATCCGGGATATAACGGAGCGCCAGCGAGACCGAATAAGAGATCCGGTAAGGAACACCGAGCGACGACAACGAGGAAGCGAACTCACTCGGATTGGTCGTCGATATGAACAAGATCGCGATCGGGAAACCGATGACATACTTCAAAGACACATTGAACTGATAGAAGAGCTGTTCCAAAGTCATGTCATATTTCCCTGCGATATGAAACAAGACCGTCCTGGAACCGTAAAGCTCCGGTCCGTATTCCGGATTGAACAGGAACAACAAGATCGCATTCATGACGATGAAGATCACCAGGAAAGTCGACATCAGCCGGATCTCGGAAAGCTTGATCCTGCTTAAGGCAAAACCCAGGAATGACATACATAAAAGAAACAGCAGGACTCTCGTATCGAAAGACAGTCCGCAGAGAAATGAGAAACTTAAGAAGATGACCAGCTTGGTCGTCCCGGAAAGGGAGTGGATGAATGACTTCTTCGGGATATAGTTCAATACCTTACTTGCCATGTTCGCGCTCCTTCCTGTCGTAATCGATGAAACAGTCGACGAAATCCACCGGATCCGCAATGCCGCAGTCGGTCGCGATCTTGAATAAAGAAGTCTCTTTCAAAGATGCCTTTTTGACCAGGTCCTCATCGCAAAGCACCGCCGAACCGGAAGCATCCGCGACGATCCTTCCGTCGGTAAAGACCAGGGACCTCTTTGTATATTCCAGCATCAGATGCATGTCATGCGTGATCATGATGATGGTGATGCCTTTGCCGTTCAGCTCCTTGAGGAATTCCATGATGTCGGTATAATGGGCAAAATCCTGACCGGCTGTCGGTTCATCCAGAATGATGATCTTCGGTCCCATGACCAGGATCGAAGCGATCGTCACACGTTTCTTCTGACCGAACGACAATGCCGAGATCGGCCAGTTGCGGAACTCATACAAGCCGCAGATCTTAAGCGTCGCATAGACCTTTTCCCTGATCTCTTCTTCACTCAAGCCCGTATTGCGTATTCCCATCGCCACCTCATCGAAGATCATCGCCTGTGAGATCATCTGGTTGGGGTTCTGCATGACGTAACCGATCTTGGATGCGCGGGAACGGATGGAATCCTCCGTGATGTCCCCGCCTTCAAAGAAGACTTTCCCCTTGGACGGCTTTTCAAAACCGCAGATCACCTTACATAAGGTGGACTTGCCGGCACCGTTCTGTCCGACGATCGCCATCATCTCGCCCTTCTTCACTTCAAAAGAAACGCTGTGCAGGATCGGATCGCCTTCCTGATAGGAGAAATCGAGATCCTCCACTTTCAGGATGACATCGTTGTCGTTATAGACTTCTTCTTTATTGGCCCGGGCATACCAGCTTTTAACATTCTCTTTGGTCTTTTCATCCAGCACGAGCTCATTGATCCCGTCGATCCCCCGAAGCTTCTTAAGATCGGCACCCGCATATTTCAGCAGTGTCAGATACAAAGGCTCCCGGATACCGTGGTCCTTCAGAAGAGAAGAAGCCAGCAGTTCTTCCGGCCGCAGATCGGCCACGATCCTTCCGTCATCCATCAGGATGATGCGGTCGACCTTTTTCCACAAGACGTCTTCGATACGGTGTTCGATGATCAATACCGTCGTATCGGTCTCCTTCTTCAGCAGATCGATGAGTTCGATCGCCGACTTGCCGGTCGCCGGATCGAGGTTCGCCAAAGGCTCATCGAACAGCAGGATCCTGACATCGTCGACGATGACGCCGGCCATCGAAACTCTCTGTTTCTGCCCGCCGGAAAGATCGTACGGGGCATTCTTCAGGCGCTGCTCGATGCTGACGGTCTTGGCCGCCTCCAGGATCTGCTCGTTCATCCGTTGCTGCTCCACACAGTCGTTCTCCAGAGCAAAAGCGATGTCTTCGGCAACGGTCAGACCGACGAACTGGCCGTCGGGATCCTGCAGGACCGTACCGACACGGGTCGACAGTTCAAAGATCGAAGAATTCCTTGTCTCTATCCCGTCGACGGTGCACTGCCCTTCCATCTTCCCGGTCAGGGAGAACGGGATCAGCCCGTTGATGCAGTTTCCCAGAGTGGACTTGCCCGAACCGGAAGCACCGCAGATCAGGATCTTCTCGCCCGGATAGATCTCAAGGTCGATGTTCTTGAGCGTCGGCTGTTTCTGTGCCGTATATTGAAATGAAAAATCCTTGAATGAAATGATCGGTTCCATACTCTAAATTATACAATAAGACCTCTGTTCCTCTTTCCGCACTTTGGAAAATCGCATTTTCACAAATATATCACAATCATTTCACCAACGATTCACAATCATCGGTTAATATGACAGTGTAAAATAATTTTTTCATTTAATTCTCCAAACGGGAACGATCCCAAATACCTTGATTCAGAAAACAGCAGCATCTTCCGATGCTGCTTTTTCTTTGTCTATCTGATCGCCTCGCGGATATAACCGCCGGCCTTTTCGATCCGCTCCTCCGCTTCCTCGCGGCTGATGCCTAACAGGATCATCACGATCGCCTTGCGGCAGTCATTGCCCGTTTCATTCAAGACCTCGTCCGCCTTGTCATGATCGCAGCCGGTCGCTTCCATGACGATGCGCCGGCAGCGTTCGACGAGCTTTTCGTTGGTCGCCCGCACATCCACCATCAGATTGCCGTAGACCTTGCCGACTTTGATCATCGTCACCGTCGAGATCATATTCAGGATGATCTTCTGACAGGTCCCGGATTTGAGCCTCGTCGAACCGGTCATGATCTCCGGACCGGCACTCAGTTCGATCGGATGTGCACAGTGCTTGGCGATCTTCGTATCCAAGTTGCAGCACAGACACCCGGTATCCGCGCCGATGCTTCGGGCATAGTCGAGCCCGCCGATGACGTACGGCGTCCTGCCGGAAGCGGCGATGCCGATGACCATATCGTTTTCATTCAAAGCCAGACCTTGCAGATCTTTGACGGCCAGCTCCATGGAATCCTCGGCGCCTTCGACCGCCTTGATGAACGCTCCCTCACCGCCGGCGATCAGGCCGACGAAACGCTCGCTGTTGAACGTCGGTACGACCTCGACCGCATCCATCAGACCGAGTCTGCCCGATGTTCCGGCACCGATGTAGATGATGCGTCCGCCTTTCTTGTACGCCTTCACACAGGCATCGATGACTTCCTCAACGGCCGGCAATGCGCTTTTCACCGCATCCACCACCTTGAGATCTTCCTCATTCATCAGCTTCAGGATCTGTGCCGTGGACAACAGATCGATGTCCTTGCTCAATTCATTCCTTTTTTCGGTAGATAATCCTTCGATATCGACTGCCATAACATTTACTTCCTTTCGAATCGTCTTCCGTCGATGTAGGTGTCGACGTTGTTGAACTTATCATCAAAGACCGCCAGATCGGCCTTGTAGTTCTCCTTGATCAGACCGCGGTCGTTAATCCCGAGCATCCGCATCGGATTGACGGTCACCGCATTGATCGCCGTGACCGTGTCGATCTTCGCCTCACGGATCGCCAGATCGAGGATGTGATTGAGCCTGTGACAGGAACCGGCCAAAGTATCCGTGCCGGTGAGATAACCGACGCCTTCCGCCGTCACGGTCGTCGTCCTTCCCTTCTTTTCATCTCCGTAGATCCCCGGCTTGAAGCCCTTGATGGAGACCGAGTCGGTGATCAGGATGAATTTGTCTTTGCTCTTGGTCTTCGCCAGGATATTGGCAGCGACCTTATGGACATGGATGTCATCGCAGATGCACTCCGCATAACACTCATCAAAATACATCGCCGCACCGACAACGCCCGGTTCCCTGTGATGCAGGCCCCGCATGCCGTTATACGTATGGGTGAAGCTGATCGCACCGTGTTCGATCGCTTCCTTGCAGACATCGAAGGTCGCACCGGTATGTCCCAAAGCCACCTTCATTCCCTTGGAGACACAGTAGTCGATGACCCGATAGTCCCCTTTCAACATTTCCGGGGCGATCATGACGTAGATCAGGTGGCCCTTGCAGGCATCGTTGAACTCGTCGATGACCTTCTTTGTCGGGATGATCTGAAAGTCGAGAGACTGTGCGCCTCTCTCCTTGCCGGAGCAGATGAATGGTCCTTCCTCATAGACACCTAAGATATGGGTGCCCTTCTTATTGTCCTTCTCGATGAAATCGCCGATATTCTTTAATGCCGTCAGCAGGCCCTCTTTCGGAAACGAAGAGATCGAAGCCAAAGTCGAAGTCACACCTTCGGAAGGAAGATATTCCGTCCACTCCTTCAGCCACTTCTTCGTGGCCGTATTAGACTCCCCGCCGTTGTAGCCGTGATTGTGCACATCACAAAGACCCGGCAGGATCAGCAGGTCGCCGTAATCCTTATCCACCTTGAACAGACCGTAAGGATAGACCGCTTCGATCCTGTCTTTGACGATCTTGATCTGTTTAGGCTGAAGCTTTTCCTCGTAATAGACGTTTTTCGATTGAATGATCATGATTTACCCCCTTTGAAGTCCTCCGACCGTGGAGTCGATCTGTGACGTGACAGCGATGATGTCAAGTGACGCCTTGTCGGACATCACATCGGACATCTTCTTTCCCGCATCGCACAGACCGGCAAAATGTTTCAGTTCATAATAGAAATCCGAGATCAGCGGGACCTCTTTCACAAAAGTCTCCTGCCCGATCCGGTATTCGATCCTTCCTTCTTTCCAGTAATTCTTCACACGGATAGATCCCTTGTCGCCCTCCACAAACAGATGATTGTCCCCGTCCAGGGAATTGGAGACCGAAGCTCTTGCCGGGATCCCGCCGTAGGAAAGATCGGCATAAGCCGTGGATTCCGAGACCTCGGCCGTGCGGTCCGATTCCAGTTTCAGCAGTTTTGGACGTCCGTCCATCAAAAAGTTCATCGTGCCGATGCAATAAGAACCCAGATCCTTGAACACACCGCCGGTCGTCAAGTCATGGATCCAGTGGGTCTGAGGATGATGACCTGCCCGCATGAAAGAAGCGGAAATGCTTTTGATCTCACCGATCTGTCCTTCCTTCATCATCTTCTTGACTTCCGCGATCGAAGGCAGGAAGACCGATTTCAGCGCCTCCATCAGTAAGACACCGTTCTTTTCTGCCAGTTCAAAGACCTCTTCAGTCTGTCTGACATCGAACAACATCGGCTTCTCGCAGATGACGTTCTTTTGATGTTCCAGACACAGTCTGATCAGGTCATAATGACCGGGATTGTAGCCGGCGATATAGACCGCATCGACGTCGCCGCTTAGAAAATGATCGTAGTTTCCATAGTCCCGGCAGTCATAGGTCTCACAATAAGCTTTCGCTTTTTCGATATCCTTGGAAGCGAAACCGGCCAGGTCGATCGTCTCGACCAGCTTTGCCGATTTTGCGATGCGGTTTGCGATCCTGCCGCATCCGAAGATCACCAGTTTCATACCCGTTCCCTCTCTTCACGCAGTCCGTAATGATCGATATAAGTTTTGAATGCTGACGGGATGGCCAGCTTCTGCAGTTCTTGTTTGTCCACGAGGACTTCATCTTCCTTCAAAGGCACATCCCAGTTTCCGATCTGTATCTCATAGGCATCCATATGCCACTCGACATGGGAGAAGATGTGTTTTGCCTCAGGCAGCTTCTTCACGCGGAGCGGATCGTAGCCTTCCTTGTTCAATAATTCATTAACCTGTTTCCGGTCGAGCCGCTCATCGATCCCTTTAAATTCGTAAAGACCGGCCAGCAGTCCTTTGTCCGGACGTTTCCGCAACAGGAAGGTGTCGCCGTTGCGGATGATGAACAAGGTCCGCCTGACGATCTTGCGCGCTTTGGGCTTGCTTCGGAAAGGGATCTGATCGGTAAGCGAGCCACAAAACGCTGCGCAGTTCTTATGCAGAGGACAGTCCTCGCAACGCGCCTGCCCGTTGGGTATGCAGATCATTGCCCCCAGATCCATGAATGCCTGACTGAGATCTTTGATATAAGAAGGATCCTGTATCTTTTCTCTTTCATAAAAGTCCGTAATACATCCTTCCAGGCTCTTTCGGACGCTGTCCAGGCGGATGTCTTCCCATAGGGCAAAGTATCTCGACAAGACCCGCAGGACATTGCCGTCCACCGCCGCATATGGCCTTCCGAAGCCGATCGACATGATCGCACCGGCCGTATAAGGACCGATCCCCGGCAGCTTCAGCAGGGCTTCATAGTCTTCGGGGATCTTGCCGCCATAGCGTTCCGTGAGCGTCAGTGCGCACTTGCGCAGGCTTCTCGCCCGGGAATAATAACCGAGCCCCTCCCAGAGACGCAAAAGCTGTCCCTCTTCGATCATAGAAAGAGCTTCGATATCCTTTATCTGCTTCTTGAAACGCTCGAAGTAGCCGATCACCGCTTCCGTCCTGGTCTGCTGCAGCATGATCTCGGAGACCCAGACATCGAAAGGATCACCGGTATCCCGCCAGGGAAAGCTCCTCTTGTTTTTCCGATACCAGCCTAAAAGGGCATCGGCCTCTTCTTTTTCAAGCACGTACATCTCTGTCTTCATTATACGCTGAAAGAAAAGGCTCTTTCGAGCCTTGTACCTAACGGATCAGATTCTGCAGCGTTTCAAACAAGACATCCGGTTCCACCGGCTTGGACAGGTGGGCATTGAGCCCCGCCTGCAGGGAACGCTGCACGTCTTCATCAAAAGCGTTGGCCGTCAGAGCGATGATCGGGATCGTTGCCGCATCTTCCCTGGCAGAGCCGCGGATCGCCTTGCTGGCGGTGATGCCGTCCATCTCCGGCATGCGCATATCCATCAAGACCGCATCGTAGTAACCGGCCTCATGAGTCAGATATTTCTCCAGAGCGATCTTGCCGTTCTCGGCCAGGTCGCATTCGATCTCCCGCAGCGACAGGACCATCTTCATGATCTGGGCGTTGATCTCCACGTCTTCGGCCAGCAGGACCCGTTTTCCCTTGAGTTCGACGGTCTCATTGACGAATTTCTCGTTCTTGCGCTTGAACGCTTCCCTGAATTCTTCTAAGACCGTTCCGGCAAACAAAGGCTTGGCGACGAACGAATCGACACCGGCCTCTCTGGCTTCATCGGCGACATCGTCCCAGTTGAACGAGGTCAGGATGATGATCGGCGTCTCGCTTCCGACGATGCTGCGGATCTGCCGGCTGACCTCCACACCGTCCATCTCCGGCATCTTCCAGTCGACCAGGATCAGATCATAGTCATGACGGCGGCCGTGCGCGATCTTGACTTTCTCCACGCCTTCCGGACCGGATATCGCGGTATCGCAGCTGATGCCGACCTGGCTCAGGACGATCTTTGCATGATCCAAGGCGATCTCATCGTCATCGATGACCAGGACGCTCAAAGAATGCGGATCGAGCTCGTCGCTTTCCAATGTGCTGTCCTTACGCTTGGACTCCTTCAGTGTCAGCATCACGGTGAACACGGTCCCTTTGCCTTTTTCGCTTTCCACCTCGATGGATCCGTTCATCAGTTCCACGATGGACTTGGTGATCGGCATGCCCAGACCGGTCGAACCGTATTTGGAAGTGGAAGAAGAATCCTCCTGCGAGAAGGAATCGAAGATATGCGGCAGGTAGTCCTTCGACATGCCGATGCCCGTATCGGAGATGACGAACTTCAGTGTCGCCTGATCGTCATAACGCTTTCCTTCTTCGATCAGGAAATCGACGCTTCCCCCTTCCGGAGTGAATTTGACGGCATTGCCTAAGATATTCAATAAAGTCTGCCGGATCTTCATCTCGTCGCCGATGTAATAATCATCGACTTTTCCTTCGATGCGGCAGTCGTAGTTCAGCCCCTTTTCCCGGCATTGGCCGGAGATCATCGTATTGACCTGTTCGAGGACTCTGGCAAAAGAGAACTCCTCGTTGCGTATGACCATCCTGCCCGATTCGATGCGCGACATATCCAGGATATCGTTGATGATCGACAGCAGGTGCTGAGCCGAACTGTCGATCCGCACCAGATGATCCTTCACTCTGTCGGTCGTATCGGGATCGTTCAGGGCGATGTTGTTGAGACCGATGATCGCATTGAGCGGCGTACGGATCTCATGCGACATATTCGATAGGAAAGCGGTCTTGGCCTTGTTGGCCTGCTCGGCTGCCGACAGGGCATCTTTCAAAGCTTCCCTGTTTTCCGCAAGCTCCTTCTTCTGTTCCCGCTCCCGCTGAACCGATAGCTCCAGTTCCCTCCGATATTCTGCCTTCTCATCTTCAAGTACATAACTGTGAAGGACGCAGGTCCCCAGCATATAACCCATCGCATAAAACGGCAGCAGCGGATAAAAGACCTGGATGGCGATCAAGGCGACCATCGCGATGCCGAAGAGTCCGACCGTCAGATTGCGCCGCCGCAAGGAGCCTTCGCTCTTCAAAGCCGCCGAGATCGTATAGACCGACGTCAGCAAAAACAGAATGATCTGTATCGCCAGAGTCAGATATCTCGCCTTGCCCGCATGATAAGCGCCGCTTTCATCGAAATAAAACAAGACCGGAACAAAGAAATTGACGGCGACCGTCAGGACCTCAAAAATGAGAAAGAGCTTCCCTGCTTTGGCGATGAACGAACTGAACGCATCTTCCGCTCCCAGATAAGAGACGACGTAGCGCGTCCAGAGCATCACGGCCGCGGCCATCGCTATGAAATGAAGGGCCGTGTCCGCATACAGGATACCGGTCAGTTTTTCCTGTTCCAGGATCCCCCAGAGCATATCGGTGACATAGTAGGAAAGCACACCGAAAAGGAAGTAGCGGTAATACCGCTGCGACTGCTTTTCCGATTCTTCTTTGCGATGCCAAAGGACATCCCTGTTGATCATGAGCAGGATGATGCTCGCAAGGATCCCGATGATCGAGTACGTCATGTCTTTTCCCCCGTCAGTCAGATCATTATGATCGTTGAATGTGCATCCGATCAGCCGGATACCCGAATTTGTTTCCTAAGTTTCATTATACTTTGAAAAAAGCCCTTTGTGTAAGAGTCCTGTCAAAATAAGAAGATGTATAGGCCTTATCTTCCGTATTCTTTCTCACACCACACGGCGATCTTCATGATCAGTTCCTCCGGAAGCTTCTTTCCGTAAGGAAAACGGATCGTTCCCTTGGAATGATCGTAGTCTTTGAGCTCTTCTTCAAAGACACCTGTCGCTTCCCCGCCCGGATAAAGTCCGATGTGCTTCTTGGAAGCGGCAAAGTGGATGAGATTGACGCCCTTCTTATACGTCGGCATCGACCAGGAGATGCATTCCCGTGCATCGGGAAGGGCCTTCTTCAGGATCCTTCGCATCTCGTAAAGTTCTCCTCTGACGGCTTCATCCTGCGCCTCGATGTATTCATCGACCGTTTCCGGCTTGCCGCAGTAATGCGGCTGATCTTTTTTCGCAAATGTCCTTCCGCACTTTTCGCACTTCCACATGATCCTCTCCTTTCTTTTCCCGAAAGAAAGGCACATGGCCTTTTCGAACTGCCATGTGCCCGTGATCGCTTTTAATTTTAGAAATGTTTGACTCTTCCCTTGAAATGTTCGTAGATGGCATCGTTGTCAAAACCGTCGACGTTCTGTGACTGGAAGACGTACGGACGCTTGCCGTGCGACAGGACGATCCTGATCGCTTCGGAAACGATCGTATCGACTAAGAACATCGTGACGATCGAAGACGCCGGACCGGTCTTGATGCCGTCAAGATCGAGCGTCGCATCGCCTGCCGGAACGCAGGTATCGACGATGCAGTCGGCACATTCGAACAGCCGCTTGCCGGACGGGTGTCTGGAAGTCTGATTCTTCGACTGTTCAACATTGGTCAGAGCGACCACATAGACGCCTTCCTTCTGACAGCGCATCGCCATTTCGATCGGCATCGCATTCCTGCCGGAATTGGACGTGATGATCATCATGTCGCCTTTTTCGATGTTGTAGGAATCATAGATGACATCGGAGACGCCGGGCGTCTTTTCCATCGCTCCGGAACGCTGCGCACCGAAGGAAGTCAGAGTATCGGGATCCAGCATCGCATCCACGTTGCCCAAGCCGCCGGCTCTGGCAAACAGTTCGATCCCCAGCATGTGGGAATGTCCCGTACCGAAGGTATGGATGACCTTGTCGTTCTCGATGTTTTCCGCGACCTTCTGTGCCAGCAAGTCGATGACATCCTTGTTTTTCTCTTCCGCCTTTTTCAGCAGTTCGATAATCTTATCGCCATATTCGTAGATCATTATGCTCTCCCCTCATATTTCTTTTTCATTTCCGCGTCATGTTTCTCATCGCCGGTCAGGATCGGCGGCTCAAAGCCGTCTTCCTTCAAGATCTCGATGACTCTCGCCGCCATGGACTGGGCGATGCAGTTGTTGCAGATGGAGGAAACGGAACAGACTTTCGCCACACCTTCCGTCTCCAGCAGGGCATCACCGTGCGGACCGCAGTTGTCGATGACGATGTCACCGAATTCATACAGCTTCTTGCCGGACGGATGCCGCGGTTCTTCGGCCAGCGTATGTTTCATCGACGTGATGATCACGACCTTGTGACCGTTCTTCTTCGCCAGGTCGGCGATGTCGATGACGATGCCGTTGATCCCGGAGTTGGAAATGACGATGAAGACGTCCTGCGGCTTGATATCGTAAAGATCATACAGTTTGGACGCCACGCCCGGTTTCCTTTCGAAGATGTTCTTCTTGTCCATGAACTCTTCCACGGATACACCGCCTTTGGTGACGAAGTCGGACATCTCCATGATGTGGATCGGTACCAGAGCACCCGGACGGTCCTTGATATCGATGCCCAGACCTACGGAATGTCCCGAACCGAAGACATGGACGACGCCTCCTTTTTCGATGCAGCCGGCGATCAGCCCGGCCGTCTTTTCGATATTGTCTTTCTGAGTCTCATACAGCTCATCCAGAAGAGCTTTCATCTCATCCTTGAAACGTTTTGCGTCGATCATCAGCGGATCCTCCTTCCATAGGGATCAGTCAGAGAATTGTTGTGCACATCGGCACCCTTGAAGTTCGCCGACAGTAAGACCGGAGCTTCCATCTTATGGTCGATGAAATACTTGTAGACCTCCGCCGTCAGCATCTGTGCCATGACGTTGGAGACCGTCGAAGACAGCTGTCCGACACAAGTTCCATCGATATCCAGAGCCAAGTCAGGATCCCTGGAATCCATATCGAGCCATAAGTCGCAATACTCCAATAGAGTACCTTTCACGGCATCATACGACTTCTTGTTGACGACAGCGACGACCTTCTGTCCCTTTTCCTTGGCCCGTCTTGCCAGCTCGACCACGAGCGGTTCATTGCCATAGAAACTGACCAGACAATACACGTCCCGGTCGTCCAGGTCATAAATTTCCGCAAAACGGTCGGCGACCGAGATATCCGCATAGATCTTTCCGGAATCGATGTCCTTTTGATCGATCTTTTCCTTCAGGACGAGGTCCTTGAGCCGCAGGGCATGATACAAGGCGATGCCCCCTGCCCGGTAGTTGAGTTCGTTGACGAACTCTTCGCCATGGCGCACACCGAACAGCTGCACGATACCGCCGGCATTCATGGCTTCACCGAAAAGAGCGGCGATCTGTGTCAGTTTTTCAGCCTGCTTATCATAAGCTTCTTCGATCTTGTCCTTGAGCAGATCGAAGTACTGCTTCTTCACATCCATATGATCTGTATTACCATCCTTCCTTAACCTCATTATACGCCTAAGCAGTGCCGGCAGAGAGTCAGTGTGCGGTTTTGATGGTATACTAAAGTAAATGGGGGTACAAATCATATGAAAGGTATTGTGATCACAAGCCACGGTCCGATGGCACAAGGGATCCTTGAAACTTCAAAACTGTTTTTCGGCGAGCAGCCGCAGATGAAGGCCTGCTGCCTTTCCGCAGAAGATAATCCCGACGATTTCGTCGATACACTGAAAGATGCCGTGAAGGAAGTCGATACAGGCGACGGCGTCATCGTCTTCTGCGACATGTTGTTCGGTTCACCGTGCAACTGCATGGCCAGGATCGTTGCGGAAGATATCGAAAGCGACAAGCTGCAGGTCATCACCGGTGTCAACCTGGCAATGATCCTTCAGATCCTCTCGGTCAGAGAAGCCGCCGACTGCGAAGTCGAAGAACTGCTCAAATCCGGAACGGACGGCATCGCCGATCTCAAAGCGATCTTAAAAGCCAACATGTAGACCGGAACCGGCCAAAAAACATAACGGCGCAGTCATGAACTGTGCCGTTTTTTAGTTCGGATATAATAGTGAGATCCGTTTATTTCCCGATCGCCGGAAGGACCGTCTTCTCGATGAAGTCAACCCGGTCGAAGATCCTCGGTCTGAAGGTCCCGGTGATGCCGACCGAAACGTTCTTCTCCTTGTTGACATAGATGATGTTGCCCGAATCGCCGATCGCCGCAAATACCTCCCGGTCATCGAAGGGTTTATACCACAGATAACCGTAGTTCATATTCCCGAAGCGTTCGCCGAGTTTGAGATGTGCCGCCGTCATCTCTTTGAGATAACTTTCGGAAACGATCCGCTTTCCCTTGTATACGCCGTCATTCAGCACCAGCATGCCGATCTTCGCCAGATCTTCGCCGCTGAGACACAAGCCCCAGCCGGCCGTGACGGTGCCCTGCGGATCGGAATACCATTCATTCTTCCGGGGACCCTTGTTCATGAAGAAAGCGAACTGATCTTCCGCACTGCTGTCGCCGTGGATCACGTGTTCCGGGATGTCCAAAGGAAGGAAGAGATGCCGGTTGGCAAAATCGATGCATCGTTCATTGCTTGCATGCTCGATGATCCCGGAAAGGATCTGTATGCCCAGGGTGGCATACTTGAATTCCCCCGTCAGGCCTTTTCTTCCGCCCAGAAGATCCAGGGCAGCCAGCGTCCAGTCTTGTGACGTGCAGACCTTCTTCCACGGCTCCGACTTGTACTTGTAAGGTGCTGTCATCGTCAAAAGATGCCTCAATGTCACATCATAGATCGTCTTCTCCCCGCGTCTGACCTCATAGTCCGGAAAAAAGTCCAGTACCTTCTGATCGACATCTCTGATGTAGTCTTTATCGACCGCGATCCCGGTCAGAAGAGCCATGACGCCTTTGGTGACCGAATTGACATTGACCGGATCGTCCTTCGCATATCCGCGCCAGCAGTCCTCGTAGACCGTTCTCTCATCGGCGATCGCAACGATCTGACAGATGTTGCTTTCATTGCCGGTGCTTGTTTCGATGTATCCGTGCAAAGCTTCTTTTTTCATCCCGCCGTTCTCCTTTTTATCGTTGTTGATCTGCTTACAAAGAAAGGATAAGGGGTTTAAAAATCATTTTCAAGAAGAAAAAAAGATGCAGTTCATGCATCTTAAGATCCTTTCTTCAGAAACAGTTCCCGTTTGCGTTTCCTGAGACTGACTTCGTGGCTGTTGTCGTAGAATCCGATGAAGTTGAACAGCAGCGACAGTCCGGTCAATACACCCGCCGCAAAGTCATCGATCGGGGAAACGAAGATCTTCGACAGTATTCCGAACTGATGATCCAGGATCACCAGCAGGATGAAGATCTCTCCCAGGATAAAATAACGGTTCAGCTTCTTTCTTCTCTTTTCTTTTTCTTCCGCACTGTATTCGGCGATCTTCTCGACCGTCTCCTTCATTTCTTCATTCATCTTTCCGCTTTTTCTTTCCCCGCTCAGGATCTCCCTCAAGTCCGTTTCATAAAGATCGGACAGTTCGATCAGGATATCGAGGTCCGGCATGTTGTTTCCGGTCTCCCAGCGCGACACGGTCCGGCGGGCAACGCCCATCTTCTCCGCCAGCTCTTCCTGGGTCAGCCCTTTTTCCTTGCGAAGCTGTTTCAGAAAATTTCCTATCTTTACAAGATCCATAAGCAATCCTCCTTTCGGCTTTCAGTTTAGCGAAACTCTCTTTTCCATAACAGGACACAGACTGAGCATTCCTGCTTTTTCGTGAAATGAGACAGGGGATGTCTCAGCGAAGCCCGTTTTTCTTCGTCCAGGAAGAGAAATAGAAATAACAGGTCGCCAGTGTACCGGCCAGGACATAGCCGAATGCCGTGCCCAAATACAAGATGCGGACATCGTGATACAAAGACAGACCGATCCTGACGAAGAGATACTTGCACAGGACTTGCGAGAAGATCGCGATCAGCATCGGAAAACGCACGTTGCCCGCACCGCGGCAGGCGGCGTTGTAGATATGGGAAAGATGGATGAAAAACATCGAAAAGATCGAATAGCGGATCATCTGTGTCCCATAGTAAATGACCTTCTGATCTTCATTGAAACGGCCGACCAGGAACGGTGCCAGGGCAAAGATCAGCGCGATGCAGATCAGCGTGCCGATGCCGGAGACCAGCGCCGAGCCCGTGACCGATTCCTTGACCCGGTCATACTTCTCCGCTCCCATGTTCTGGGCGACCAGTGACATCGTCGCCGAGGAGACCGCCACGGAGACCAGCTGGCCCCAGGAAGCCACTTTTTCGGCGACGCCGATGCCGGCGATCACTTCGTTGGGGAACTGGTTGATGTAGGATTGCACCAGCATCGAACTGAAGGCGATCAACATGTTCTGAAAACCGGCCGGGATGCCCAAAGCACAGATGTCGCGGACGACGCTCAGCGAAAAGTCGATATTGCGGATATCGAAATCGATGCCGTCATAATTGAAGATGAGCCGTAAAGCCAATACGACCATGACGAACTGGGAGATGATGGTCGCCAGAGCCGTCCCCACCACATCGAGATGAAAGACACGGACGAACAACAGACCCAAAGAGATATTGACGATCGAGGAGATGATCGAATAATACAGCTGATGTTTCGTATCGCCGAAACTGCGCAGGATGTAGAAACACATCTGTGAGGTCAAAACGGCGGTCGAGCCCAGGATATAGACGATCAGATAGGATCGGGCATCGGCGTAGATGTCCGGACCGATCTTGCATAAGCCCATCATGAACGGAAGACCCAGTTCCGCCGCCAGAGTCAGGATGGCTCCGCCGGCGAACGCAAAGACGACGGCCGTATCCAGCGTCCGCTTCAGACTTTGATGATCCTTCGCTCCGTAATATTTCGCCACCAGGATCCCGGTCCCCATGCCCAGACCGAAGAACGTGTAATTAAAGATGTTGCAGATCCAGGTGCAAGCCGACACGGCACTCAGCGCCTTCAAAGAGACGTAGTTGCCTACGATCAGGGAATTGGTGACATTATAAAGCTCCTGGAAGATCATCGAGATGAAGACCGGCCAGGAAAAGGAAAGGATCAGTGAAAGGATGTTCCCCTCTGTCAGAGAGACTGCTTTTTGTTTTGCCATCAAAGATTCCTTATGCGATAGAAGTATTTATCGACGAGCCTGTCGTTGTGATCGGCAAACTCTTCGTTCATGAATGCCATATGCCCGTTATAGTAGACATCCGCATGGATGCCTTTCTCCGTCAGGATGGCGACCATTTCGCAAAGGATCGCATTCTGCAGATAGATGTTGGGGATCGACGACGTCGAACCCACTTTCATTTCAAAACCGTCGATGTCAACGGCGGCATCGCCGATCGCCGAACAGTTGTCTAAGACCACATCGGCGACATCCATGAGCTTGACGCCGTCCTTATGTTTGCAGGTAAGATATTTTGAATACTCGACATTGGTGATGGCGATCACCGGGATCCCCTTCTCCTTCGCCCGCAGAGCCGCATCGACCGGTGCGATGTTGTTGCCGGAATTGGAGATGATGATCATGCAGTCGTTGGGCGTGATGCGGTGATAGTCCACGATCAGTTTCCCGATGCCATAGGTGTTCTCCACATAATACGATTTGGTGATCTCCTGGTTGCCGGTGGCTGACGGTTCCAGCAGAGCGACATAGTTGGCCGGCGTCGCCGCCCGCCAGAAGGCATCATCGACGACCAGATGGGAATGTCCGGTCCCGAAACCGTAGATCAGACCGCCCTTCTCCGTCGTATCCGCCAGGATCTGCGCCGCCTTCATGATGTTTTCCGCCTGCGTCTGCCTGACTTTCTTTACGATCGCTTCCAGTTCTTCGAAATACTTTTCAAATGCCTTCATGGTCTCTTCCTTTCCGCTATTTATTTTGCCGTTTTATCGGCTACCGTGTGGGCACCTTCGTGATCTCTCATATAAAACAGCAGATCGATCAGAGACTTGTGATACGGGATGAAGGTCCCTTCATCGATCAAAGAAAAGATCTCTTCCTTATCCGCCCACTTCACTTTTTCCACTTCTTCATACTGCAGCTTCAAAGAAGCGATATCGACATCTTGATTGACGACATACATGTCATCGAAACCCAGCCGGAAATTTACAGTCAAAGCCGGCCTTTGATCCTTCAGATCGACATCGATGCCGAGCTCTTCCTTGAGTTCGCGCATCGCTGCGAGATGGGAATCGTCGCCCTTTACGGCGGAACCGCCCACCGTGATGTCCCACATGCCGGAAAAACCGGATTTGAACGGCTGCCGCTTCTGTATCAGCATCTGTCCCTTGGAATTGAACAGGCAGATGTGCACGATGATGCGATACCTGTCCTGAGGCTGCCGTTCCCCGCGGATCATCGTCTCGCCGGTCAGCTTCCGGTCAAGATCGTACAAGTCCCAAAGCTCCACTAATAAGACCTCCAGTCGTAAACGATGCAGCTGACTTCATCCTTGCGGTACATCAGATCTTCATAAGCTTTCCGGCAGTCTTTCGGATCGATGATCCTGCCGATCAGCTTATGGATATCGACTGACTTATCCTTCAGAAGATCTTCACAGACCTTGAAATTGCGTTCCATGGAATCGTTGGATCCCGGGACCGCCTTGACCGGTACCGTCTCATTGAAGGCGCCGAGGATCTTGAGATCTTTCATATGGATCCTGGAAAAGACCGAAGTCAGATCCCCTTCGTAAGACTGCCTCGGCGAACCCAGCAGAATGACTTGTCCGTACTTGCCGCAGCAGCTTATGCATTCTTCGATGACAGCGGATAATCCTGTGGCATCCACCGTGATGTCGAAACCCTTTCCCTGCGTGAAGTTTTGAAAGACGTCTTCCTTATTTTCGTGAACAGTATGCTTCAGACCCATCGTTTCCGCCAAAGCGCAGCGGTGAGCCATCGGATCGATGCCCAGGACATTGCAGCCCATCTTCTGAAATATCAGTGCCGTCAGGATACCGATATTGCCCAGGCCGAAGACCGCAGCGTTATCGCCCAGCCGCACCTTTGCCAGATTGACCCCTTGCAGTGCCACCAGCATCAGATTGAGCGCCGTCGCATCAATAGGATCGACACCTTCCTCCAGTTTCAGGACCAAAGGTCCCTGCACGGAATCCGATGTCTTCCATTTCACCAGGGAAGCGTGCGGCGCATTGAAAAAGACGGTATCGCCTTCTTTGAAGTCCATGGCCGCTCCGGCTTTGACGATCTTGCCGACCGAACAGTAACCCGGCCGCACCGGATACTTGAAACCCTTCTTCAAAGCGTATGCCCGGGAAAGCTCCGTACCGGCGGAGATCATCGAATATTCCGTTTTGATCAAAACTTCATCTTCCTGCAGATCCGAAGAGATCTCTTCTCTGCTTAGATGAGACTCTCCGACCCCTGTCAGTTCCACAAACCAAGCTTCCATGTGCTGCCCTCTTTTTTATTTATTTTTCAATGAATCCGAAATGGATCAACGCATTACAGACACCGTCTTCCGACACCTTATCGGTGACATAGTCCGCCGCATAGCGGCATTCCTTTGCCCCGTTGCCCATCGCAATGCCCAAGCCCGCCAGCTTCAGCATCTCGATGTCGTTGCCCCCGTCGCCGAAGGCGCAGATCTCTTCCGGCGAAATGCCGAATGACGCCGCTACTTCCAGCATCGCTTCCCCTTTGTTTTTGTGAGGCGGAGAGATCTCCCCGGCGATCGCCAGACGGTCGCATTCGCAGTCCTTTGCCAGGGAAATGACCTCTTCCCTGAGATCGCCTTGCGCGTAATAAAGGATCTGAATGACCCTCTCTCCTTCATACTTCTTGACTTCCGGGATGATGCCGTAAAGGATATCGAACAACGCCGCTTTTTCTTTATCATCGACTGACAGATAACCCTTGCCGTCATCCGTACAATAGCGGTACGGGATCTCATGTTCATCCATGAAAGCGATCAGCTTCCTTACGGTCTCATCTTCGATATAACTGACCTGAACTTCACCCTTCTTCACGATGTAGGCACCGTTGAGCAGGATCAGGGCGTCCATCAGATCCAGGACGCTCTGCGGTATGTTGAACAGTTCTTCATAGGAGCGGGAAGTGTTCATCGCCAGGACATAGCCCTTTTCCTTCAGCTTTTTCAGGGAAGATAAAGTGCTCTCATGGAATCTGTGGACTCCATGGTCCAGCAGCGTTGAATCGTTGTCGAAACAGAACATCTTCATCTTGTAACGGTCTTCTTCGATCAGTCCGAGATCGACGAAAGCATCGTAAAGACCGCCTTCCTCGATGGACTTCTTGCAGACATAGTCCGCTGCCGCCTTGGTGTTGTCTTTGGCATCGGATACGGCGATGCCGATCCCCGCCATCTGCAGCATCACATCGTCATTGCTGCCGTCGCCGGCTGCCGCGACCTCATCGGTCGTGAAAGAAAAGACCTGACAGAACTTCAAGAGACCGAAGCTCTTGTCGACCAGCGGCGCGCAGATGTTGCCGGAATTGCCCCAGGTCGAGATCAGAGCTCCTTCATCGATCTGTGCGATCAAAGGGACCTCTTCCTCTTTGGCGTGATAATAAAACAGATTGGTGACTTCCTCGTCCTCATACGGCTTGAACATGACATTGCCCTTGGCATAAGAAAGCCAGTGACCGTTATTGACCTCGCTCAGATCGCCCCAGTAGTACACATCGCCGTTGATGTCAGCGTAGTGGTAGGAGATCCCGTGATCCTCGAAAAACTTCGTATAGGCTCTCGCCTTCTCCTTGTCGATCGTATAGCTCTTGAAATATGCGTCTTCGACGATCGTCGTCGCTCCGGTCCCGATGATCTTGCAGTCGAAACGCTCCAGGAAGTCTTTGGGAAACTTCCCCAGTTCGGCAGCGATCCGGGAGGTGCAGACGCCCAGTTTATAGCCCTTCTCCTTCAGCTTGTCGAGTGCCTTCAAAGTCTGCTTCGGCACTTCTTCCGTCTCATGGGAAAAGAGAGTGTCATCAATATCAAATAATATGCCCTTGATCATAATTACATATTAACATACGCTATAATTTAGGTATGATCAACAACATCCAAGTCGAGATCTGCATCGGCAATATCGACGATGCACTGCTCGCAGACAAATACCCGATCGACCGGATCGAACTCAATTCTGCCCTGGAACTGGGCGGCTGTTCTCCGTCTTTGGAGACCCTCAGATACCTCAAGGAAAAGATCGGCAAACAGATCTGCTGCATGGTCCGGCCAAGAGGCGGCGATTTCTTTTACAGCGAGAGCGAATATCTGACGATGCTGAAAGACGCCGAAAACTTCCTGCAGGCCGGAGCGGACGGCATCGTCTTCGGTTTCCTTCAGCCAGACTTTACGGTCGATAGCGAAAGGACACAGAAGATGACGGAGCTCATCCATTCTCATCATGCACAAGCTGTCTTTCATAAAGCTTTCGATGAGACCAAAGACCTCGATGAAGCGGCAAACGCCCTGATCGGATGCGGGATCGACCGCGTATTGACCAGCGGTGCCGCCGTCTATCCCGATATCCTCGGCGGATGCAAGAACATCCACCGGCTGTTTGAAAGCTACGGCGACCGGCTGCAGTTCTTGCCGGGCGGAGGCGTCCGCATCGAGAACATCAGGGACGTCATCCTGACCGCCGGTTCCGGCCAGGTCCACATGACCGCCAAAAAGATGAACGAAGGCGGCTATCTGTGCCTGGACGAGGAACAGCTGCAGGCCATGTTGAAGCAGATCGCTTCTTTATAGGAAAGATGGCAAAGAAAAAAGGCTTCCGGATCACCCGCAGGATGAAGAAACGGATCGGTCTTGCGATCGGTCTTTTGATCCTGGCTGCCGTGGCCTACGGCATCTTCCATGAGCCCGACTACAAGATCGCGCCGTCTCCTTATTCGGAGAAACATGAGGCCGTCTATCAGTATATCCATGACGGCGATACGGCCGTCTTCTCCCTTGAGAACGGGGAGACCGTGACCTGCCGTTTCCTGGCGGTCGATACGCCGGAGATCGGCGAAGAAGGCTACGAAGAAGCCAAGCGTTTCACCGACAACACCCTGGAAAAAGCTTCCAGGATACTCATCGAACTTGATCCCAATTCCGAACGCTATGACGCGTATGAACGCCTGCTGGCCTGGGTCTGGGTGGACGGAGAGCTCATGCAGGAAAAGATCATCGAAAACGGCTTGGGAAAACTGGCTTATATCTATCACGACTACTTATATCTCGATCATCTCAAAGAGATCGAAAAAAAATGTGACCGAACCGAAATAAAAACACAGTAGATAGGTGAAAGGAGGAAGGATATGGAAGACAACAAGATCGTGCAGCTTTATCTGGACCGCGACGAGAATGCGATCGCTGAGACCAAAGCGAAATACGAGAACTACTGTTTCTCGATCTCCTACTCGGTCCTTCATGACCAGCAGGATTGCGAAGAGACGCTCAACGACACCTATCTTGCCGTATGGAACGCCATCCCGCCGCATCATCCGCTGAATCTGGCCACCTTCATCGGCAAGATCTGCCGCAACCTGTCACTGAACAAGTGGCGCTATCTTTCCGCCGAAAAACGCGGCGGAGACCGGGTGACTTTATCGTTCGACGAACTGGAAGGGTGCATCGGCGAAGACCGCCGCTTCCGGGAAAGCCTGGAAGAAAAAGCCCTGACCGAGACCATCAACGAATTTCTGGCCGGACTCAAGGAGAACGAGCGGAACGTCTTCGTCTGCCGCTACTGGTACTTCGATCCGGTCGAGGACATCGCCAAACGCTTTTCTTATTCCTCCAGCAAGACCAAAATGATGCTGAAACGCACAAGAGACAAGCTCAGAGACTATCTCATCAAGGAAGGAGTCATACTATGAAAGCAGAAAAACTGATCCGTGCCATCAACGATATCGATGATAAGTATATAGAAGAGGCTCACGCCGAAAAAAGAAGATTCAGCCTGCCGAAAATCAGCTTCAGCTGGAACACCTTCGGCAAACTCGCGGCAGCGGCCTGTGCCCTCCTGCTGGTGATCAACCTCTTCCCGGTCCTCTTCCATTCCTTCAACAGGAAAGGCTCTTCCGCCGGAGGATCCTACATGGCCTCCGATTCCGCCTATCCGGGATCCTACAACGGTTCCTACTATGCGCAGGAAGCGATGGAAGCACCGGCAGAAGCGGAATACTACGTTTCGGATGAAGAAGCGAAGGTCGATGCCGCCTCTCAGGGAAATGCCAATGCGCGCCAGGGAAAGAAACTGATCCTGACTTCCTACATGACGATGGAGACCCAGAACATGGACGAGCTCTTGGAAAAGATCAGTTCCCTGATCGCCAAATACGGCGGCTACGTTCAAAGGTCTTCGATCTACAATAAGACGTCCGACCGGCGCACCTACGATTCTTCCATCCGCATCCCTGCGGCCAACTATGAAGCCTTCCTGGCTGAATTGAAGGGGGAAGGCAATGCCTTATCCTATTCGGAAGAAGTCAAGGACATCACCGATTCCTATGCGGACATCGAAGCCCGGCTGTCTTCCTTGAGAGCGCAGGAAGCCAAAGTCATGGAGTTCTATGACAAGGCGGAAGACCTGCAGGATCTGATCACCGTCGAATCGCGGCTCTCCGATATCCGTTACCAGATCGAAGCCTACGAAGCGCAGATCAAGAACTATGACCTTCTGGTCTCCTACTCCACGCTCAATCTGACCGTCAATGAGACCAAGGTCTATACACCGGTCTCCCCGTCCTTCTTGCAGAGACTGGGCAGTTCCTTCTCCGAAGGCTTCAGCGACTTCTGTGACAGCATCGGCGACTTCATCGTCGACTTCGTCTACAACATCTGGACCATCCTGTTCCTGATCCTGCTGGGCTTTGTCGGCTACCGCCTCTACAAACGCTTCCGCAGCAGAAAGAAATAAGACATGAGAAAAGCGGCAGTGCTGTGTCAATTAAGATACAGCCTGCCGCCTTTTTTGTTTTTTACGGGTGGGTCAAATTATAACCCGCTACTTCTTAAGACCCGAAAAAGTTTTTACGGCCTTCTCTTTTTAGATCAGTCTGTTCCGTAACAGATTCGACGAACTCTAACTTTCACCTATAAGTTAAATAACAAATAATCATGAACTTCTATCAGGATCGATTTCGCCAGTGCAGTTCCATAAAGGAATGAGAAAGGCCGAGGGAAAAATTCTATTCCTGAATTTCGGCCTCAAACTCCAGAGTCTGATTGGCCTTGTCGAGTGCCAGCTGTATCTGCTGGACTCTTAGCATATTCCGCTCGTAGACTTCCTCTACGACATTGGGATCATAGTTGAGGAACTGGTACTCCGCCACGTCCCTGCGGCCGGCATTGTAGCCGGACAGACGGGTCTTGTTTTTGGCCTTGCGCATCATATCCAGACGCGGCAGCTTCTTGTTGAGCTGGGCCATCTCGACCAGCGCCTGGTCGATGGTGATCCCGATCGGCAGGACTGTCACCGTATTGAAGACGTTCAGGGCATGTTTCAAAGTCTGTATCTTTTCATCCAGAGCGTCGATCTCAACGTTGTATTTCCGGAAATCATAGTCAGGGATCTCCTGCTTTTCATCCGCCGCCAGGACATAGGTCGAATCGTTGGATTCTCTCTGTAAAAGGTAGCTCTTCTTATCCTCGAGCGTCTTGATCATCTTGCTTGCAGAAGCCGAAGTAAATTTCATGACACACCTCCATTTTTATCTGATGATTTTTTACCGTTTGTTCTGACTCTATTTTAATCTATCCGCAGCTGCAGTGTCCATTCCGCCGGACTTGAAAAAGCCATTCCCCCATTCATAACGAATGATGAGGAACGGCTTTTCTTATTCTTTTGCCAGGCCTTCGACAACGATGCAGTTGTCCATCTTCTTGAACAGATCCGACGGCAATAAGAGTTTGCCGTTGGCTTTGCCGGAACCGACGATGACCTCTTTCTGCAAAAAGATACTTTCATCGATCAATATCATAAAACCCTCGGGCAACCCGACCGGCGTGATCGAACCGTATTCCATGCCGGTGACTTCACATACATAGTTCAGGTCGGCAAAACTCACTTTCTTGACATCCAGCGGCGTCCTGACCTTGGCATTCATGTTTGCCCGTTTGCCATACGGCACGACCAGTGCCGCATATTTGACCGTATCGCCTCTCTGTCCCTCGACGATCAGACAGTTGAGTTCCATCTCATACGGGACCTCATATTCCCTGCTCAGAGATTCTCCGTCCGCAAACGCCGGATCGATCTTTGCCGCTTTGACGAGGCCTTCCCTGTCAAAGTCCCGGATGAACTCGTAGACCTGTATGGGAAGCAGATCCTTATTCTCTGCGATCTCTTTGAATTCCAGCTTCATCTAATACCAGTCCCCCAGGAACAGTTCTCCCTGTTCATTCGTCATATATAAGCGTCCCCGATCGATGCTCAGATACAGACGGTCGGAAGCATCTTCCGTATTCTCATAGACCAGATGCCACGATGCATCGGCGTCTCCTAAAGGCTCGTGCACGGTCTGCTTGAGATCGTACTCCTTTTCCGCCGTTCCGTCATCAAAGAAGACCTGCATCATCTCCGGTTCATAGAGATAGACGCTGACTTTTTCGTCCGTCCAACGGCCCCGGACCAGATCGAAGATCTCTTCGTCGGTATTCTCGACCGTCTTTCCGCAATCGATCGAAGCACCGTCTTTCAATAACTGCACTTCTTTCAGTTCACAGATCCCGAAGAGCCCGGCCATTTCTTTGACCAGCCGGTTGGTGATCTCGTAGCCGCCCTGCGGAAACTGATCATCATAGTCGATCAGAGTTTCTCCGTTTTCAAAACCCAGAGCGAGGATCCTGCTTGGCGCATCCAGGGCAAATTCTTCGCTTTCTTCCAGTTCATCCCAGACGGAGAGATTATACTCATTTACATAGTCTTCAAAGATCTGAAACGATCCAAGATCCCCTTCATAAGCGTAGATACGGCAAAGATCAGCTTTCTGAAGTTCGTTTTCAATAACGATATGCCCATCGTCTTTCTTTAAAGTGATCCTCTGGCTTTCGATCTCCATGCCTCCGCCTATGTAATAGGAAACAGAGATGAGGCCTTCGTATTTCGGCCCTTTCCGTTTCAGCGACTCGAGCGTCACTTCTTTTTTTCCCATATCAAAGGTCCCGGATGATCCGCATCCTTCAAGAAACAATAAGACAAGGATAAGTACAAAGATCTTTCTCATCGTTGAAAAACGGCTGTGTCTGTCCACAGCCGTATCTGCTTATAACTGTTTCTTTCCCAGACAGTACGTCTGTTTGACGGAATAATCGTCTTCCAGAACGACGATATCGGCATCGAAACCCGCCTTGATGCGTCCCTTGTGATCATCCAGACCCAGATAACGCATCGGGTTGACTGTCGCGGCATCCAGAGCCGTCTCAAACGGCACCAGCGCCTTCTCGACCAGGATCTTCAGGCCTTCGTTGACCTTTAACGTCGAACCGGCCAGCTGTTTCTTGCCGGTCGTGATATGGGCGGAACCGTCCGGATAGATCTCGACATCCTGACCGCCGAAATCAAAGACCGAACCGACCTTATAGCCCTTGCACATGAGCGAATCGGTGATCATGATGCCGAAGCCCTGCTTCTCTCTGAAGAAGATGTTCAAAGAAGCCAAAGTCGAATGGTTGCCGTCGCAGATGCATTCCGCATAGGTATCGTGGCAGCGGAACGCCGCACCGACCGCACCGTTGGCGCGGTGAGAGAAACCGGTCATGCCGTTGTAGGTATGGGTGAAGCCCTTTGCGCCGTTGGCCAGAGCCATGATTGCCGTGTCGTAATCCGTATCGGTATGGCCGATCGAGACACAGACACCGGTCTGCGCGCAATAGCGGGTCAAAGCGAAATCTTCGTCATGTTCCGGTGCCATCGTGATGATCTTGATCAGACCGCCGCAGGCTTCCTGATATTCCTTGAATTCTTCCACCGTTCCCTTGACGATGTATTCTTCCGGCTGGGCGCCTTTGTATTTGACATCGAGGTAAGGACCTTCGAAATGGATGCCGAGGATCTGTGCTCCCTGCGGATCTTCTTTCTTGACTTCCGCAACTTCGGCGACCGCTTTCTTCAAAGTATCATGTGCCTGCGTCAGTGTCGTCGGGCAGATGCCGCAGACCCCTTCCTTAGGCAGATCCTTCAGCCAGGCTTTCAGGCCGTCCTTGCCGCCGGCCGTCGTATCGTAACCGTGATAGCCGTGGGTATGCAGGTCATAGAAACCCGGAACGATCCTGAGATCGCCGTAATCCTCATCGACGGACTTCGTTCCATATGGATAGACCGCTTTGATCTTACCGTCTTCGATCTCCACCTGGGCAGGGATCAAAGAAGAAGCGATATAGACTCTTTTACTTTGAATGATCATTTTTTCTTTATCTCCTCATCTTTATCTTATCACTATTGTTCAAACATGAATGAACATCGGTCTCATGCATCAAAGATCACATCTGCCTGCCGTTCAAGACTCTCTTTTATCGCAAAGATCATCTTTCGGCATCCTATAACAAAACGTGTATAATGAAGATGGTAAGGGGTAACATTCACATGCCGAAAAGAAGGATCATCAAAGCGAGTGACCTGTCCGGGATCTTCATCTATCAGGATCCGAAAAAGGGCACGATCTACTATGATATATTGAGCCGCAAGGGCTATATCCTGACATCTTCCGATGTCAGCACCTATACGATCTATACAGCCATGCTTCCGCTGTGCCTGGTGCTGGCGCTGATGTGCGTACAGCTGTTCCGCATCAACTACCTGGCTGCAGCGATCATCTTCCTGGCGCTGTATCTGATCGCCGCCATGTGGTTCCGCTTCACCTTCTTCTATAAACTTCCGGTCGCCCAGCGCTTCAAGCCGGTGAAGAAAGAAAGCGTCTTCCTCTACATGGCAAGGGGCTACAGCAAGCAGCGTCTGGCCATCCTGATCCTGCTGTTACTGGCCCTGAGCATCCTGATGCCCTTCTATGCCAGACAGGAACACTTTGAAGGCATCAACCTCTATGCAGCCTATCTGCTGGCGGCAGCGACCTTCGTCGGATTCATCATCACGGTGATCTCGCTGATCATCAAAAACAAAAACAACTATTAAGAAAGAAAAATGCCATGGAGCTTCTCCATGGCATTCTTTTTTTATTCTTTTCTGTCCTTATTCTTCTTTCAGAGAACCTAAGGTGATGATCTGCGAAGACTTGCGGTCGAACAAGATCGCATTGTTTCCCTTGAAACCGACCTTGACTTTGTCGCCCAGCTTGTAGACGACGCCGCCGAACATGACACCGGTCAGAAGATAATTGCCGATCGCGACGCGGACGGTCGTCTCCATACCGGTCGGCATGGACGAATAGACTTCACCTTCGAATTTCGCATCCTTGGAGATCTCCACGAATTCCGGACGGATGCCGATGACATAGTCATCATCCGTATAGGCGACCTCATCATCGTAGTCTTCCGGTTCGTTGACCTGTGCTACGTGATACTTGAACGAAGTCTCCTTGTTGGAACGCTCGACATAGCCCTTCTTGGAAGCTTTCTCGTTGAGTTCCTTCGCCGCTTCTTCCGCCTTTTCCTTCAGTCCTTCACGCCATGCGCCGATATCCAGCGGCTCATTCGGGATGAAGCGCAGCTTCTTGCCGTTGAAGACATCGAATACGAACTCGCCGTTCTCCTGTTTGCCGCGGGCATCGATGAAGTTGATCGCCGGGTTGCCTACGAAGTCGGCAACGAAGAGGTTGTTCGGCTTGTTGTAGACATCGAGCGGCGCATCGTATTGCTGAAGATCGCCGTTGTCGATCAGACAGATCTTGGTCGCCAGCGTCATGGCTTCCATCTGGTCATGCGTGACATAGACGAACGTCGATCCGGTATCCAGGTGCAGTCTCTGCAGCTCGGAACGCATCTCCAGACGCAGCTTGGCATCCAGGTTGGACAGCGGTTCATCCATGAACAAGACGGTCGGTTCCGGTGCCAGAGTCCTGGCGATCGCGACACGCTGCTGCTGGCCGCCGGACAGTTCCGCCGGATAACGGTCCATGAACATGCCGATATTGGCGATACGGGCGACTCTTCTTACGGAAAGATCCATCTCTTCCTTGGTGAGCTTGCGGACTTCCTTGACCGTTTCGCCGTTTTTCACGGCAGTGAAGTTTTCATCGAGCGTATAGCCTTTTTCCGAAGCCTTCCTCCTGGCATCTTCGATGACCTGATTCAGTTCCCCGACATGTTTCTGTGCTTCCGCAATGGCATCGGAAGACTTGTGCAGATTGTAACTCAAAAGCTTCTTAGCCGAGAACTGCGAGATCTCGTAAGCATCGATCAGCTTGACCAGGGCTTTCTTTTCATCGAGCTTGCCCTTCTTGTCGTAGCACTCGTTGATGATGCGGGCGATATCCGCCGGTCTCTGCAGGGCTTTGATCAGCTGGGCGGAAGTGCGGGCATCGAAATCGATGACCGGCAGAGCTTCCTTGACGTTGGTCAGACCGAATGAGATGTTCTCATAGACCGTCATGTTCGGCCACAGAGCGTAGTTCTGGAAGAGAAATCCAACCTTACGTTTGTTGGCCGGGATATTGATGCCTTCCGAAGAATCGAACACGACGCGGTCACCGATCGTGATCTTGCCGGTCGTCGGGGTCTCAAGACCCGCGATCATCCTTAAAGTCGTCGTCTTGCCGCAGCCCGAAGGACCCAGCAGAGTGACGAACGCATTATCTTCGATGACCAGGTTGAGGTCATCGACTGCATAGAATCTGTCATAACGTTTCGTAACGTGTTCCAGTACGATTTTTGGCATTGTATTATCCTCCAATTCCTTCATCCAGGCTTGCGCCGGTGATCTTATTGACTGCATAGTTGGAAATTAAGATCGTCACGATCAGTATCAGGTTGATGCCGCTCGAGAACGCATAGAGACCCATTTCATCGAAATAATCCAGCGTCGTGGATAAGATGAAGCCCTGCACACACAGCAGCATGAACAGAGACAGTTCTCTCAGACAGGTCATGAACGGAAGCAGGAAACCGGAAACGATTGAAGACTTCTGGATCGGGATGATGATCCTGGTCATGCGTTTGATCCAGGGGACGTCCTGGATGATGGCTGACTCCTCGATCTCATTGGACAGCTGCAGCATCGAGTTCAGAGAGCTCCTGGAAGCGAACGGGATATACTTGACCGTACCGACGATGATCAGCGCGGTATAGGTATTGAACAGGTTCACCTTTCCCGAAGAGAACAGGATGAAGTAAGCCGCACCGACGGCGACCGACGGCATCAGGTAAGGCAGGAAGGCCATGGAGTTGACATAGCTTGCCAGCTTGCTGTGACGGTCCTTCGATACCGCATAACCGATCAAAGTTCCGATGACACCGGCCGTCAGACAGCAGATGATCGAGACTAAGACTGTGCCGCCGAAGGCATGCCAGATCGTCTTGTTATGAAGGATACCCATCTGACCGTACATACCGTTTTCGGTGACGTTCTCATTGGTCACCCACCATTTGGTGGTCAGGTTGTTGGTATTGCCCGTATACAGGAAGGAATAGTCGCCCGGATTCGGTAAGAAAGTCTCAAAGGCGAAGGAGATGATCGGGTAGATCGATGTGAAGAACGTGATGATCACAAAGATGACCGCGATGATATATCTTCCGGAGCCCAGATTGACCTTGGTCGTCTGACCGGACTTACCGGTGACGGTCGTATAGGACTTGCGGGAATGCAGTGACCTCTGGTTGAGATACATGATCGCCACACCGAACAGCATCATGATGATGCCGATGATCGATGCTTCGCCCGTATACTTGTCGTTCATCGAGACATACTTGGTCGCCAGCGTCGTCAGGCCCAGATAGTGCGGGACCGGATAGGAACCGATCGTCGAACCCGCGACCAGCAGGATCGTCGACAGGATGGCAGGTTTGACCATCGGGATCGTGACGCGCGTGAAGATCTTCCAGCGCGGCGTATCCAGGATCGTTGCCGCCTCCTCGAGGTTTGCATCCATGTTCTTGAAGATGCCGCCGATCAGGATATAGGCGAACGGCGCATAGTGCATGCCTAAGACGATGATGCAGGGGAAGAGCCCCACGCACCACCAGGCCGGCATCGTGATGTTGAATAACGATGCCAGCAAGCCGTTGGACGTCCCGGTGACCTGATTGGAGTTGAACAGGTTCTGCCATACGACGGCCAGCGTCCACTGCGGCATGATGTACGGGAAGATGAAGATCGAACTCAGATACTTCTTGAACGCCATGTTGGTCCTGGTGATCAGATAAGCGAAGACGCCGCCGAACAGGATCGCAAAGGTACAGGAACCGATCGCCAGGATCGTCGTATTCATCAACGGCGTCCACAGATTGGTCTTGGCCAGTCGGGAAGTGAACAGATCGGTATAGTTGGCGATGGTATAACCGCTCGCCTTGCCTGACAGATACTGGTCGATGGTGCCCGGATGGACCTGGAAAGTATCGCGGATGATCGCATAGATCGGGGCGATCGTCGTGAACGTCACTAAGATGCCCGTCAGGATCAGGATGATGTTTTGAGGCTTACTGAGATACGTCTTCAAAGAGTTCAGACGGATTTTCATTGATTTCGACATAAGTTACCTCTCTTATAGAAAGTGCCTTCGTAGATATTAACTACAAAGGCACTACGTCATTTACTGATGAATACTCCTAAAAACTTTTACAGCTTATTCCGGAGTATACTTATCGAGCATTTCGATCCAGGAACCGACAGTGAAGGCAACGGATGCGCAGTACTTCGGATCTTCGACGACCAGTTTGCCGTCCGTCGTCCACCAGTCATAGCCCTTATCCATCGTGGTCTCGCATGCGACCTTTGCGGATAAGCCTTCAGAGTGGTGATACTTCTCTTCGGTGCCCTTTGCGACTTCCGGGTTGGAAGAGTAACCGCCTAAGTCCTTGCCCCATGCAGAGAAACCGTCGACGGTCTCGGTCATGTAAGCAATGAACGCACAAGCCGTCCAAGGAAGCGGTGAGTTATCGGTAACGAACAGATAGTGGCAATATGCGTAGCCGCCGATGCCTTCGTAACCCGGCTGGTAAGCGGCGACCTTGATGTTGTTGACGGAAACGGTATCGGTCTCTTCGACGGAACGGACCTTGGAATAGACCAGAAGACCGAATTTATCGACAGCGGATGCATCGACCAGAGTGTTGCAGATCGGGCCGTCATCGGTCACGGCATTGTAGCTGTTGACCCAGAGCTTGATCCAAGCCAGAGCGTATTTGCCGTTTTCGCCTAAGCCTAATTCCTCAGCATCTTTTGCCATGGCGTCGACCGTCGGCTGGAAGTATGCCTGTTCCTCGGCAGAGAGCTTGTCATAAGCATCCTTCAGATATGCGGAATACTCGTCCTTCGTCAGCATATATAAGAAGTTCTTGCCGACGATCTCGGAATCGATATCCATGAACAGACCGTGTTCACCTTCGGCAACGAAGTCCCAGCAGTTGTCATAGGTCTTGTCCGGATTGACACAGTTGTATTCGAAGATCTTGTTCAGTGTCTGCAAAGGCAGATAACCTTCGTAAGCCTCCGGCGTCGTACCGTTGGCTTCCGCCCACTCTTTCGGGATGAAGGTATCCAGAACGCCTGTCTGGACCATCTTGGATTCGATCTGGTTGCCGTCCTGGATCAGAGTCATGGCGAATGTGCCGGTCTCCTTCAAGCTGTCGGCGGTCAGCTGATCGAAGATCTTGTTGTTCTTCGGCTGCTGCCATTCGAAGTCGAGCTTGTAGCTGGAATCGATCGTCTGCAGATATTCGATGAACAGAGGAAGTGCGGATTTGCCGCGGGAAGAGTTACCGACGCCATAGAATGTCTTGCCGTTGGATTCTTCGATCGCTTTCTTCGCCAGTTCTTCCAGAGTCATTCCCTGAGCTTCAGCGATGATCTGCTGTACGGCGGAAAGGTTGGATGCGTCTCCGCCGGAAGGTGCCGGTTGTTCTTTAGGTGAGCAGCCGACAAAAGTCGTTAATGCCAAAACGATGCTCAGCATTACCATCAGAATCTTTTTCATTTAATTATCCTTCTTTCTAGTAATAGCCCCTTGCTATAGCAAGCGTTTACATTATAACACCAACCGGTAGCCATGTTAAGAGGCCTTTCACACGATTTTCACACAGAAATTTAACAAAAGCCTTTAAATACGGGCATTTTTGTAAACATAAAATTTAAAAAAATTTTTATATTCTTTCCGATCCGTGAGATCGGAGCGCAGCCCTTCGGCTCATATTAAAAGAAGGCTTTCGCCTTCTTCACTTGAAATCGATCTGTGCGCTCTTCAGAGCCTTGTCGAGCACCTTCATGGTCATCAGCGTCAGCTCATTGAACTTCCTTGCCGTCTCCAGATCCTTCTGACTGAAGAGCTTCTTGAACATCACGTATTCATCGTAATGCGGCACATCCGGATATTTGTTCAAGGCATACTCTTTGACTTTGCCGGCATTGTCGACCAGTTCCACTTTCTTCAGGACGCTTGAAGCATCACTGCTTCGGATGAAGCCCTTGTCGCCCTGTATGCAGACCAGCAGCGGCGCCTTGCAGTCCTTGGCGCAGACCGCATTGACCTTGAAGTTTCCGTAGTCCATGATCAGCACGCCGGAGGTGTCGATGCCCTTTTTCTTATTGGCGTAATACTCCACCTTCTTGGGCATGCCGAAGAGTCCGAGCGTGAAATTGATGTTGTAGATGCCCAGATCCATCAAAGCTCCGCCTGCCATCTTGCGGTCCAGCGCCGGTAAGATGATGCCTTTCTTGAACTTGTCGTAGCGGGAAGAGTATTGCGAAAAATTGATGTCGACCATCTTCAGGTCCCCGACTTCCTTGATCAGGTCCTTGATCTTGGCATAGTTTGGCATGTGCAGCATCGTCACCGCGTCAAAGATGATGAGCCCCTTCTCATTGGCCAGATCGATCAGCTTCTTCGCTTCCCGGTAATTGGCACAGAACGGTTTCTCCATGATGACATGCTTGCCGTTCTCCAATGCCTTCCTGCCGATCTCGTAATGCAGGGAATTGGGCACGGCCACGTAGATGACGTCGATCTTCGGATCGCTCAAAACGACATCATTGTCCGTCGTATGATACGAGATCCCGTACTTTTCCTTGACGGCCCTCACTTTTTCTTCGCTTCTGGAAGCGATGCCGACATACTTGTAACCTTTGACTTTCTTTGTCGTCTCGATGAAGAACGGAACGATGCCGCCTGCACCGATGATACCTACATTGATCATGGTTTCCCTCCTAATAATTCAGACCCGCCGACTTCAGAGCCTTTTCGATGACCTTCGTCTCGATCAGCGTCAGCTCATTGTATTCCCGTGCTTTTTCAAGATCCATGTGCTCATAGATCCGGATGAATTCCTTCAACTGATAGCTCCAGGAAGCGAATTCCCCCTGTTCCTCCTGGGTAAACGACAGTTCTTTGCCGTCATTGAGATGCAAAGTCAAATCGGCCGCACGGCTGGTCGTCGTGTTGCAGCGAAGATAGCCTTGATCCCCCTGTATGAGACCGTACGATTCCGCTTTGCAGTCCTTCGCCGCGATGCAGACCGCCTTGAACTTCCCGTAATCCATGACCAGGACACCGGAAGTATCCACGCCTTTTCTCTTATTGGCGCGATATTCGACGTTTTTAGGCATGCCGAAGGCGGAGATCACGAAGCGCACGTTATAGACCCCGAGATCCATCAAAGCCCCGCCGGCCAGTTTCTTGTCGAACGCCGGAAGGACGATGCCGTTCTTGAACTTGTCATAGCGCCTTGAATATTGCGAGAAGTTGCAGATGACAAGGCGGATCTCACCGAGCTCATCCAGATGTTCCCTGGCTTCCTTGTACGGCACGGAATAGCCGGAAGGTATGGCTTCGAAGATGATCTTTCCCTTCGTTTCCGCCAGGCCGATGAGCTTCTTGGCTTCCTTGTGGTAAACGGTGAACGGCTTTTCCACGATGACGTGCTTGTCATGTTCAAGAGCCTTCAGGGCATATTCGTAATGCAGCTTGTTGGGCAGTGCCACATAAATGACATCGATGTCTTCATCGGCCATGATCTTTTCCAGATCGGTCGTATGATAATCGACCTCATCCTTGAAATGCAGGAGCTTTTCCTCATGCCTTCCCCAGATCGCCCGCAGATGAAAGACATCGAACTGCCTGCAGGCGCCGATGAAAACAGGAACGATGAATCCTGAACCGATGATACCGATATTGATCTTATCCATATCTCCATTGTACATGGAAAAGAAGACTCAATGCTATAATGATGACGTATGTTCGAAAACATCAAAGTCATCGCCGCCGACATCGACGGCACGCTCGCCAAGACTGCCGTCAATCCTTCCGCTTACACCCTGGATACGATCAAAGCGATCCAGGATAAAGGCATCCTTTTCGGACTGGCCAGCGGACGGCCGGCAGATGACCTGACCGACAAATATAAGATCTGGAACGCTCACCGGCAATTCGATTTCATCATCGGCTGGAACGGCTGCCAGCTCATCGACTTCAGCAGCGATGAACACTACGAGTTCAACAGACTGAAAAAAGAATGGATCAAAGAGATCATCGATTTCATGGCTGAATTCGATGCCAATATCCACATGTATCTGCCCGGCCGCTACATCGCCTCCAGCGATACCGACCGTGCCTGGTATTCCGCCTACAAGAACCGCCGGAAATACGAAGTCACCGATGACCTGTCGGTCTTCTATGGCCAGGATAACTGCGGCATCATGTTCCGCTACGATCTGAAATACGATGAAGCGATCCATGAAAAACTCAAACTGCTCAAAGACAAGCCCTACATCGGCTTCAATACGCAGAAAGACCTTTTGGAATTCTCCCATAAAAATTCCAACAAAGGCTATGCATTGAAACAATACTGCGCTATGCACGGCATTTCCATGGATGACGTCCTTTCCTTCGGCGATACGGACAACGACAACGAGATGCTGAAGATCAGCCACGGCGTCTGTCTTTCCGACGGCAACGAGAACACCAAAAAAATCGCCGAATACGTCACCGAAGAAGGCTGCGCGCAAGACGGTTTCGCCAAATTCGTCCGGAGGCACGTCTTATGATCAAAGCGGTCTTCCTGGATTTTGACGGGACGCTCTTTTCCCATCGCAGTGCTTCCATCCCCGCTTCCGCCTACGAAGCGATCGACAAGCTCAGGGAAAACGGCATCAAAGTCTTCTTATGTACCGGCCGGGCGCCGGCGGAATTCAAAGATTTCGATCTGACACGTCTTCATATCGACGGACGTATCCTGTCCAACGGACAGATGGTCTTCGATGAGAACGACGAACTGATCTACGAACAGTCCATCGAAGGCGAACTCAAGGAAAGAGTCATCTCCCTGTTCAATGAAAAACGCTTCCCGATGTACATGGTCACCAGAGATGATATCTACCTCAACGACGTCAACGAGACGGTCTACGAGGTACAGGATGCCGTCTCCTCCGGGATCCCGCGCATCAAGGAATACGAAGGAGAAGACGTCTATATGGCTTCCGCTTTTTTCAACAGCGAAGAGGACGTGAAAACGATCTATGAACTCTCCGATCTGGCCGAGATCACCTGGTGGCACCTGGGTGCGGTGGACATCGTTCCCAAAGGCATCTCCAAAGCCAACGGCATCGACCAGGTCTGCAAGCTCTTCGGCATCACGGATCAAGAGACCTTAGGCGTCGGTGACGGCGAAAACGACATCGGGATGCTGAAACACTGCGCCATCGGCATCGCCATGGGCAATGCCGCACCAAGCACCAAAGAAGCGGCCGACTATGTCACCGATGACATCGATGACGACGGCTTATATAACGCATTGAAACACTACCGGCTGATCTAGGAGGTCAAACCATGCAATATGCATTCATGAAGATCGATATCCGCTCTCCTTTCCCTACGACGCAGTGCGGACATTCCTGCCAGACAGAGAAGCTCTTCGACTACCACGATCCGCTCTATGCCCGTGTCTTCTCCTTCAAAGATGAAGAACACTTCCTCATCCATCTCTCGATGGACCTGCTGGCCTTCGATCTGCAGCACCGCAACGAACTGCAGGAATATTTCCAGGGATATTATAACGACAAAAAACTCAGAGTCATCACCTCGACGACCCATACCCACTATGCCAATTCGGTCAGGGATCCCGACTATGTGAACTACCTCTGCGATCTGCTGAAGAAAGAGACCGTCAAGCTCAGCTTCAGACAATTGAGCGATGTTCAAATCTCCTATCAAAGGCTTCATACGACGGCGGTCGGCAAGTCGAGGATCTCCGGATACGAGACAGACAACGAGACCCTGGGCTTAATCCGCTTCTATGAAAGAGAAAACGAATTCTTCGATCTGCTGTATTATAACTGCCACCCCACGATCTTACAGGCCAACGTTCCCTACTTCTCTGCCGAATATCCGGGCTACGTCTTGCGTAAGCTCGAAGAGACCTGCCCCGAACGGGACTTCTCCTTCTTACAGGGGGCGGCCGGCGACATCTCCTCGAGGTTCGTCCGAGACGGCCAGGATTATGACGCTCTGAGCAGACTGGGCGATCATCTTCTTTCCGACATCGACAGTCTCATGAAACAGGATGTCAGGAAGGAAAAGCTCAGACTGCAGTGCAAAGAAGAGACGGTCCGCTTCGATCACGAGTTCACCCCGATCGATCTCTCGAAGATCCGCGCCGACCTTTCGGAGCGGGAACTGGAGACGATACGTCTGGGTCAGATCGAACGGGCAAAACTGGAAAATAAAAAGAATCAGATCTTCGGCAAGCCGGTCGAGGAAGCCCTCATCGCCTCATTGGATCTCTCTGCCGTAAGGCTCATCTTCTTCCCGAATGAGATCTTCTCGGAATATATGGACTTTCTCGACAAAGACCGGGAGCTGCTGGTCTCCTATTCCAACGGCTACGGTCCTTATGTCTTGCCGATCGGGTTTCAATACATCACCTACGAGATGTTTACTGATACTTTGACTGAAGAAACGAAAAAAAGGATCATCTCGACCCTTCAAAACATCGGAAGGAACTGACGAAGTTCCTTCTTTTTTTATGACCTGTACTTGAGCAGGATCTTCGTCGTTACGATCGTCGCCAGAGTGATGAGCGTGACTGAGATCTTCAGATAGTACGCTTCCGGCAGAAGGAAATACGCCAGGATCACCAGAGCCATCGACGTGCATCTCGCCAAAGAAAGATAGGTCTCCTTCGCCACGATCCTGACCGTCATCTCATCGGCATAACGGCCGATGATGTTGGCGGACAGATAAGAATAACTGTTGTCATAGAAAGCCGCCGCCATGGCATTGCCGATGCCGTAGAAGACCGCACCGACCGTATTGGGCACGAAGATCAGGGAATACGTCGACAGGATCTTGAAGAAGACACCGATCCGCATCGTCGCTGCGATGCGGTCTTTTCTCAGCACCTTCTTCAAAAGATAGTAAGAAAAGATCATGATAAACGAAAACAAAGTCTGCAGCTTCGAATACGTCCCGCCGTTTCCCGCCGCCTCATAGATCAGAAGACCGATGACATTGAGCCCGACCCCGTCTCTTAATCCGTAAAAGAAGACGGCGATGCAGTGATCCCGCCAGACTTTGTCCTTCAAAGACAGCGCCTTCAGCAAAGAAGCATCCTTGTCTCTGGAATGGGCGGAGACCGATAAAGCCATGAAGATGACAAAGACGAAGATGACGATGATCGTCAATAAGATGAAACGGTAGCCTTCCATCTCCGATGCCGTATGGGCCAGAACGAAGCCGGAGAAGATCGGCGCCAGTAAGCTCGTCATATTGGAGAAGACCCCGTTGTAGGACAGGAAGGCCGCCCGGCTCTCCACGCCGGAGACGATCTGGTTGCAGGTATTGGCGGAAAAATAATAGAAACCTTCACCGGAGCCGATGATCGCCGCCACGATCAGCACATAGAAAGGATTCATTTCAAACAAAGGTCCGGCAAGCAAAGAGAAGACCAGGCCTAACGTGATGAAGATGAGTCCCAATGTATAAGTCAGCGTGAAGGAATGTTTCTTGGACAGGTGATTGCCCAGGGCAAAGAAGACCGGAAACAGTCCGATCCGCACGATGATGTATAAACACATCAGCGGCAAAGAACCTGTATAGATGTACAGGTACACCGAGATGAACTGCGACACCAGGGTCGCACCGAAATTGAACACGGTATTCAGCAATACCGTCTTTTTCTCCAAAGGATTCATGCCCTACAATCATAGCGCATTTTTCTTCGATGGAAACACAAAAAAGAAAGGTCTCTGCGTTATTTTACAGAGACCTTTCCATGTAAGCGTTTAAAGTTCTTCGCCGTTGGAAGCGATGACCTTTTTGTACCAGAAGAAGGAATCCTTCCTTCTTCTGGAAAGATCGCCCGTGCCGTCATCGTACTTGTCGACATAGACGAAACCGTAACGTTTCGCCATCTCGCCGGTCGAAGCGGAAACGACATCGATCCAGCCCCAAGGCGTATAACCCATGAGGTCGACACCGTCTTCCACCGCTTCCTTCATCTGTTCGATGTGTTTCCTCAGATAATCGATGCGGTAGGAATCGTGGACGGAGCCGTCTTCTTCCAGTTTGTCGTAAGCACCTAAGCCGTTCTCCACGACCATGAGCGGGATCTGGTAACGGTCATAGATCTCGTTGAGCGAGTATCTCAGACCTTCCGGGTCGATCTGCCAGCCCCAGTCGGAAGCCTTCAGATACGGGTTGGCGACGCCGCCGACCAGATTGCCGCCGGCTTTTGCCAGGACTTCATCATCGGCGCTCTCGCAGCCCGACATATAGTAGCTGAAGGTATAGAAGTCGACTTTGCCTTCCTTGAGAAGCTCTTCATCGCCCGCTTCCATCTTCAGGCGGATACCGCTTTCTTCAAGGAAACGCTTTGCGTAAGAAGGATAGTAACCTCTGACTTGCACATCGGAACAGTACCAGTTGACGACACGCATCATCTTCTGGCACTTCAGGACATCCTTCGGATCGCAGGTATACGGATACTTGGTCGCAAAGATCGACATGTTGCCCATCTTGAACTGCGGATAGTGCTCGTGGGCATATTTGACGACTTTCGCCGAAGCGACGAACATGTGATGCAAGCCCTGGTAGCGGACTTGCGGCTCATCCGGGACCTTATTGATCGGACCGTTGAAGCCCTTGATGGTGCCCAAAGACAGGACCGCACCCATCGGCATCGTACCGGAGTTGATCTCGTTGAAAGTCAGCCAGTATCTGACCTTGTCTTTGTAGCGTTCGAAGATCGCCTTGCAGTAATTGAAGTAGCAGTCGATCAGCTCCCTGCCGTACCAGCCGTTGTATTTTTCGACCAGGGCATAAGGAAGCTCATAGTGGGAGATCGTGACCAGCGGTTCGATGTCATATTTCTTCAGCTCATCGAAGACCCTGTCATAGAACTCGAGACCTTTTTCGTTCGGCTCTTTTTCCATGCCGGTCGGGAAGATCCTCGTCCAGTTGATGGACATGCGGAAGACATTGAAGCCCATTTCCGCCGCAAGGGCGATGTCTTCTTTGTAGTGATGGTAGAAATCGGTAGCCTCTTTGGAAGGATATAAGGTCCCTTCCTCAAAGACCGGCGTTACCCGTTTCGGCGAAGTGTGGGAACCGTTGGTGCAGTGGTCGGGAACGGAAAAACCTTTTCCGTCTGTGTCCCATGCGCCTTCATACTGATTGGCAGCCGTTGCGCCGCCCCAAAGAAAATCTTTTCTTAAGCTCAAAACCTGTCTCCTTTTCTTCTCCATATAAGATATATGATCCCGTCAAACGTCCCGTCATGATCAAAGACGTTTTTTCCGCTTTTATAGATCTGAATCCATTTTATCATTTTGCCGTGTCATCCATGTGAAAGACCAATAAAAAAATCCGTAAGACTTATTTCTTACGGAAGGAACGTTTGATGTTGTTGAAGGCATCCGGGATCGACAGTTCATGTTCGCGGTTCTTGAGTGCCTGAATGTATTTCTCATCCTTTTCCCTCACCAGCGAATACAATGCCTTATACGCTTTGTCGGCCTCGAAACTGTCCTTGATGATCATCTCCCCGTTTTTCGTTTTGACCTCGATCGTATCGTGGCCGTTCTCGTGCCTGACGATCCAGCTTTCCATCTCCTCGAACGGGAGGAAATAAGCGGTCTTTGCTTCCTCGTCGCCGTAGAACATGATGCCCTTGTCAAAGATGTCCATGACTTTGAAGTCTCTCACCAGCTTGATGACCAGAAACGACATGAAGATGAAAAAGACACCTAAAAGACGCACATAAGAATTATTGGGGATCATCAGCAAGACCCCCAGGATCAGGCAGATCAGCGGTGCCTTCTTCGGTTTGAAACAGACTGCCTTGAGAAAGTTCCCCTGGCTCTTGCAGTCTGCGATATCGACATATTTGATCTCATTCATACAACTATGATTCTAGCACAAAAAAAGATGGCCGGTGATCCGGCCATCGAACTTGTTTTTACAATCCGTTCTTGGACAGCAGGTCCAGGAAGTTTTCCGTTTCGTTCATCGTCGTCAGTCTGCTGGTCAGTACACCGCCGCGCATTTCGGCGATCTTGCGGTAGCACTTCGCATCATCTTCGGTGACAGCGATGGATTTCGTGACCATCTTGTAATTCGTTCCCTGGATCGGAGCGGCATTACCGACATTGACTTCCTTGACTTCAACACCGGACTCTAAGACCTGCAGAGCATCGGATGGGAACTTGCAGATGACGAACATCGTCTCATCCGGATGTTCCTGCGCATATTTGATGGTCTCTGCAACAGAGAATACATAAACGGTATTTCCTCTTGCGGCCATCGGCAAAGCCATCTTCTGGATCGGGTCGGCAGCGACCTTGTCATTGCAGACGATGATCTTGTCTGCGCCGATCGAGTTCATCCAGGTAACGGCGACCTGACCGTGGATCAGTCTGTTGTCTATTCTTAAATGTTTGATCATAAAATCATACCTCCATAACTCATTATAGCACTGAGTAGTAAAGCGTTTACATTTTTACAAAAAGAAAGCGCAGATCTTCCGACCTGCGCTTTGAATCTTCTGTCTTGGTATTAAGCCATCCAGCCGAGAGCACCCAGAACGAATGCGACGACGAAGAGGATCAGGATGACAGACAGCGGAGACATCTTTCTGACCTTGATCAGATAGTAGCAGCCGAATGTCAGTGCCAGAGGTACCAGGTACGGGAAGATGGCATCGAGGACCTGCTGTAAAGTCTTAGCTTCAACAGTAGCACCGTCGATCGTCAAATCCTTACCTAATTTGACAGGAAGAGTAGCACCGATCATTGAAGGAACGAATCCGCCCATGACGGTGACACCTAAGATATTAGCACCGACCTGCAGCTTGTCGATCATACCGGCACCTGCAACATCGTTGATAACGTTAGCACCCTGTTTGTAACCGTAGTTGAACAACGGCCATCTTAAGATGAACAGAGCCAATACAGGAAGCGTGGAAGCAAGGATCGCACCGATCGCATTGCCTTCGGAAGCCAGACCTGCAGCAATGATATTGAACGGAGGAGTGACTAAGACGGCCTGGATCGTATCACCGATACCGGCTAAAGGACCCATCAAAGCGACCTTTAAGCTGTCGTGAACTTCCGGCTGTCCGCCTTCTTCAAGGGCAACACCTGCACCGCAGATCAGAGCGGAAGCTCCCGGGTGAGTGTTATAGAACTGCATATGCCTTTCGAGCTGTCTGCACTGTTCTTCATTGCCATCATATAATTCTTTTACGACAGGAACCATTGCGTATGCATAGCCTGCAGCCTGCATCTTTTCATAGTTCCAGCACCACTGTAATGCCCAGTTATGTCTTGAACATGCTTTCTTTAAAGCAGCTTGTGTTAACTTTTTAGACATTATTCAACACCTCCCTTTACAAAGAAGCTGGCAGCAGCGAGACCGACTAAAGCCAGAGCTACCGTACCCATACCGGCGTATGCGAACAGAACGAAGCCGATAACGAAGAACGGCCAGTACTTCTTGAGATCCATGTAGGATAACAGAAGAGCGAAACCGACAGCCGGTAAGACTTTACCGACGACTCTCAGACCGTTAGCGATCCATTCGATGCTCGTAGCGAAGTTCGTCAATGCAACGACGTTGTCGATCAGGACCATGCCCAGGACGACCGGCAGCATTCTTGACAGAGCCCAAGGCAGGACACCTAATAAGGTGAATGTCTCGAACTTAGGAATGTTGTTGTCAGCCAATGCTTTTTCACCTAAGTGCTGGAAGACCGTTGTGGAAGCACGACCTAAGATATCCATTTCAGACATCAGAAGGGCGATACCCTGTGCAACGACGATACCTGCATCAACGTTACCTGCTTTGGCACCGACGACAGTACCGAAGATGGAACCGGTGATGAAGTCAGGGATCGTAGCTCCGCCGTAAGTGTAGAAGCCCAAGCTGTTGATCAGCATGACGGAACCGACTTGCAAGCCCATGCCGACATTACCTGTGCAAAGACCAGCCAGGAGACCGGTGATGATAGGAGTACGGACACCTAAACCGGACAAATCCAGGACCATAGCCACACCTGACCATAAGCCGAGGATTATACCTAACATTAAATTGCTCATAATAGTTATATGAACCTCCTTACAATTTGATTGTAGGACATACCGAAAGCGATTTCAACAATTTTCACACAGTTATCACACAATTCCCATAAATTGTGTGCGGGTGGTAAAATCTATTTGAGAGGTAAGAAAAACCATGCAGTTAAAATTGTATAAAAGGTCAACATTTATATTAACTTGTATCGTAATTATAGAGATCGCAGCGATCATAACACTTTTAAAGACGCGGCAGGTCTGGCAGGACAGAGCTCTTATGGTGATCCTGGGCTTCGTCTTTTTCATGTTTTTACTAACGGTACTGTATTCCTGGTATGATCTCAACAGCGACAAAAGACTGATCCGCAAAGCCGTATCCAACGGCGATGTCGCATTGGCCCGCATCAAAGACGGCTCCTTCGTCCGTTTCGCCAGAGATGCCCGTTTCAAGAACCACGTCTTTTGGAAACTGGACGTCGAGATCTACGACAACGACATGAAAAAGTTCGACGGACAGATCATCGAAAAGTTCTCCCTTCATCAGACATCCATCCCCAAAGGCGATGTCTATGTCACCTACGTCGAAGGAAAAGAAAACGATTGTCTGATCATCCCCAACGTCATCATCTCTTCCATTCCGGAATACAAGGTGCTGACCGATGCCTATGAAAAAGCACTCAAGCCAAAATACCTGAATGCCTACATCAACGACGGACTGCTGCTGGAATCCTATAAAGATTCACTGAACAAAAAATGATCTCCAAAGTCTTCAAAAAAAAGAAGACTTTTTTGGCTCTTCATACATGAAAGTGGGTTGATTTGTGGATACCCGCTTTTATTTTGGTCTATATTCATCATTGTTTTTCGTTCCCGGTACCTCCCTTTTAATAAGGTTTTAATTTGTATCCTGTTTTGAATAAAAAAAATGAGCAATATGTTTTACTCACTTTCAATTATTGCAATCGCCGTTTTCCCAGATGCCTTTTTCAGGACTCCACTTTTCTTTTTCTATTCCTTTGAGCAATGGAGAGGCAAAAGCTTTTATTCGATCCATCATTTCTTCCATAGATACCTGAACATGTGCTTTCTTCTTTTTCAAAAATGCATCCCATCTCTTCTGATGCATCGGATCGTTCAGAAATTCATCCCCGAAAACTGCAGAATCCATTGTCATCTGTGTTTTCCTGTTCTCAAAGGTCTCTGTAACGGCTTCCCTAAGCGCTTTGTATGAGAATTTGTATCTCTGTGAAAGGACATAGATATCATAAAAATCCTTATACCTGCTGTTGAGATATCCGTTATGTATGATAGCTTCCAATTTCTCTGCTATAGATGATTCCAGTGAATAGACGTTTACTCTGGGCGGATCCATATCGAGTATAACGGGGAAGTCCATTTTTACTGCATCGGGATAGATCACATCGCCAAAGCCGATATCAATGCCGATTGGGATTTTTGTCCGATCAAGATATCCTGCTGCTGAAACATGGAGACCGTGATATTCCTTAAACTCAGTGATATCTTCCACGACAATGGAACCTGTATCATAGACAAGCGCATCATCACAGTTCAGAGAAAGTATATCCCGGAATATGTTCTTCATTTCTTCTCCGCTATTTGATATACGCCTTGCAAGCAAATCTACATCTGTTGTTGCCCGTTCGTAATTGCGATCGAATATCGCATACAAAAAGATACCGCCCTTCAATACGAAGTGTTCCGCATATTTGGACACTGAGATCCGATAGATCGTTCTCTCCAGCCCATAATATGTAAGGGCCTCCTGGAAAGTGCAGCCGTTTTTTATTGCGAAATTCTTAAGTCTAGACTTCACTGAATCAGCATTCATTACACGAGAACCTCCAGATATGTTCTTACGATCTTCTCACAGCGCAGACGCTTTGCATACTCGTAAAGTATATCGATCTGCCTGTCCTTTCGTTTCAGGTAATTTCTGAGTATCTCAGACGTCTCTTCTATACCGATCTTATTCCTGTAGTAAATTATGTCGACTACAGTTTTCTCAATATCAAAGATATGGAAGCGGTTCTTGCCTTCCTGTACTTCAGTTACACCAAGATCCATCCGGGATCGATCAAAATAGAAGATCCTGATCCTGGGCCATTCAGGCAGAGTATTGACCTTTTTCTTGCGTTCAATAGCAACATCCACGGCATCCGGCAGATAATTGGTAAGCTCGTAATATCGGGCTGCGCTCATCAAACAAATCACACCGCTCGGCACAAAGGCTTCAGCGCTGAAAAAGTCATTTTCATCCCCTTTGTATATGAGGTTTTCATATGTGCTTCGATTTACACGGGAAAGGATGCCATCCTCTTCCAGTTTACCGATCCTGTAATAGGAATAGCCCATGTCTTTCAGTTCTGAGGTCGTGATAAACTTCTTGTTTTCAGCGATTCCCTTCACATGAATTACCTCTACCTATACTATACAAAAATACAAAATGTATTTCAACTAATTTCGGCAGTTATAATTATTTGCCGAAATATATTAAAGTATGTCGTTATAAGAGCCGTAGAGAAAATCTGCATATGCTTAAAACAAATGTAAATACTGTATCATTTTAAGCATTGCCAGATATCTCTTGATCAGGGGGTCTAGGGTTGCGGTCTTTAGGGAATCACCATTGATAACAAGAAGTCCGTAAAGGACTTTTCGTAAAGGACTTTTTTGTTTCTCATATTTCAAATAGTCTTTAAAATATGTTTATTTTGAATACCGATCTGATAAAAAACACAGATAAACAAACCGGTTTTCAGAAACAGATGAAACATAATAGTTCTCACTTGCAGTCGTGAAATAATAACAGCTAGGCGCAAAGAGACAATCAAATGATTGCTGTAAAATACGAATTAAAAAAGCAAAACTTAAACTCCGCTGTAGATGATGCATCTGTTAAGTCTGCAGGAATGAACAAAAACCGGTGAGGGTCAATATGAAGGCGATGGTGCCAAGATACTCAATTCGGTTTTCTTGCGGTTCGGGGATAACAAAAACTCTGATTTTAATCCTATAAAAGAATATTGATCAGAGTTCTTGTTTAATTAATTCAGATTCTCACAGCTTGATTCTCTGATTTTCTTTGGGAAATGTGGGTCGGCAATTGAAGCTCTGCCGGTTGCGACCAGATCCATATAGTTTCCCTTGACCGCCAGCAAAGCCAAAAGAGGTTCGTTGATCCTGCCGGCTCCAATAACCGGGATATGCACGACATCCTTCAATTTTCGTCAATTTTCTCAGAGACCATATCAATAAAATCAAATAGAAAACATCAGAAAAGCCGCGCGATACGGCTTTAACATTAACGGAAATCCAAAAAGAAAGCATCTTTTTCAAGATGCTTTCTTAAACGATATTCTTATCCGTTGACGACTTCCTTGATGTGATCGGCAGTCAGACCGAACTTCTTGAGGACGTCATTCATCTTGCCGGATTCACCGAAAGTATCGTTGACGCCGATCGGCGTGACCGGTGTACGGATATCGGTCTTTGCCTTGATCTCGGCGACCAGAGAGAACAGACCGCCGATGATCGAATGTTCTTCCAGCGTATAAGCTCTCTTGTGGCTTGCCAGCAGTTCTTTGATGTCTTCCTCATCGCAAGGCTTGATGCAGGAAACGTTGACGACGGTCGCATCGAGTTCTTCAGCGGCCTTCAGAGCTTCCTGGACCATCAGGCCCATCGCAAACAGCACGACATCGCCGTTGCCTTTTCTTAAGACATCGACCTTGTCGAAATCAAAGACGGTATTCTCGTTGTAGACATCTTCGACCTTGCCTCTGCCCATTCTGACATAGCATGGGCAGTCGATCTTGGCGACATAGTCGATGACCGCCTTGGTCTCATACTGGTCGCACGGAACGAAGACCTTCATGTTCGGAAGCACGCGCATGATCGCGACATCTTCGCAAGCCTGGTGGGATGCGCCGTCTTCACCGACCGACAGGCCGGCATGCGTTGCGCAGACTTTGACGTTCAGTTTCGGGTAGCAGATGGAATTGCGGATGATCTCCCAGGCTCTGCCTGAGGCAAACATCGCAAACGAAGACGCAAAGACGGTCTTGCCGGAAGCAGCCAGACCGGCTGCCATGCCCATCATGTTGGCTTCGGCGATACCGGCGTTGAAGTGTCTTTCCGGACAGGCTTTCTTCGCCTCGATCGTCTTGGTCGATTTCGTCAGGTCAGCATCCAAAACGATGATGTTTTCATTTTCTTTGATCAGCTCAGCCAATTTCTCGCCATAGGCGACTCTTGTCTCCTGTGCCATATTATCTGACCTCCTTCAGATCTTCCATTGCAGTCTTGAAATCTTCTTCCTTAGGTGCGGCACCGTGCCATGCATAGTTGTTTTCCATATAGGAAACGCCCTTGCCCTTGACCGTGTGAGCGACGATGACCGTCGGAACGCCCTTGGTGTTCCTTGCGTTATCGAACGCTTCCTTCAAAGAAACGTAATCGTTGCCGTCGCATTCGACGACATTGGCACCGAATGCCTTTGCCTTATCGACCAGCGGCAGAGGTCCGATGACATCCTGGACGTTGCCGTCGATCTGCAGACCGTTCTGGTCGAAGATGACGCAAAGATCATCGAGTCCGTAGTGGCAGGCAGCCATCAATGCTTCCCAGACGATGCCTTCTTCGGATTCACCGTCACCGCACAAAACGTAGACGCGGTCGTCTTTCTTGTCGATCTTGTTGGCGAGCGCCATACCGACGGCGCAGGAGATGCCCTGGCCTAAGGAGCCGGTCGACATATCGACACCGTCGATGTAGTTCATGTTCGGATGACCCTGAAGTCTGGAACCGAGCTGCCGGAACTTGAGCAGGTCTTCATCCATCAGTCCGGCTTCCTGCAGGACGGCATACAATGCCGGGGAGCAGTGGCCCTTGGAAAGGATGAAACGGTCTCTGTCTTTGGAAGCGACGTTGTCCTTGTTGATATTCATCTCTTCGAAATAGAGATACGTGAGGATATCGGCTGCACCGAGAGATCCTCCCGGATGGCCGGATTGCGCCGCATAGACCATCTGCACGATATTCCTGCGGATGTTCAGCGCATGGTTTTTCAGATTATTCACATCCATGATTAAATTCCCTCCATAATCATTATAGTTTAAAATAGTCCTTCAGAAATGACGACACGCCGTCATGTTCATTGTCCGGACAGACGAAGTCGCAGCTGTCTTTGATCGGCTGTTCGCTGTTGCCCATTGCAACGGAGATCCCCGCCTTTTGCAGCATCGAAAGATCGGAACACCGGTCGTCCGGATGGCTTTTTTGATCTCCTCGATGGTATCGCGGTCATAGAGCCGGCCGATCTTCTCATCGGTCTCATCGATCGAGATCTCCACCCAGTCAAAGTCCGCATTCTTACAGGCATTGAGCTTTTCTTCCCAGGTCAGAGTCATCGGCATGGATTTTTCATACATGCCTAAGAGATTTTTTTATCCCTGGCCATAGTAGGCTCCCGGACCGTGTTTCCTTAAGAAGTGCTTGTCTAAGAGCTCCTGCTGCATATCCTTGGTCTCAGGATTGACCAGGAAAGTCTTCATCGCCATCTCGGAAAGTGCTTCCAAGACGACGGAATTGTGAACAGCGTCGAATGGATCCTTGCCCCAGGTGAACGGACCGTGGGAATGGACCAGGACGGCCGGCATCTGATCGGGATCGATGCCGCGTTTCTTGAATTCTTCGACGATGACCTTGCCGGTATTGAGTTCATATTCACCGCCGATCTCTTCCGGCGTCATATATCTCGTGCAAGGGATGGAACCGTAGAAATAGTCGCCATGTGTCGTGCCCAAAGCCGGGATATCCTTTCCCGCCTGTGCCCAGGCAACGGCATTGATGGAATGAGTGTGGACGACACCGCCGATGTTCGGGAAGTTCTTGTAGAACTCCAGGTGTGTCATCAGGTCGGAAGAAGGTTTCAGCTTTCCTTCGACGCGGTTGCCTTCCAGATCGGTGACGACCATGTCGTCTGCCGTCATCTTTTCATAATCGACACCGGACGGCTTGATGACGACCAGGCCTTTTTCCCTGTCGATACCGGAGACGTTGCCCCAGGTAAAGATGACCAGACCGTGTTTCGGCAAAAGCAGATTGGCTTCAAAGACTTCTTGTTTGAGTTGTTCGAGCATTTAGTCCTCCTTTACTTCATAGATGGCTGCTTCGTTTTTTGTATGGTTGGCCGCAAAGACGAACTCTCTGCCGTGATGGTGTACGACATCGAGGTTTGCCGGACCGATGCCCGTCTCGATCGTCGTCACTTTATAGTCACCGTCTTCATAAGTCAGAACGAACGCTTCGCAGTTCACTCTGCGGATACCGGCGACGAAGCACGGCTTGCCTGTCAGATGCGTGCCGACCAGGGCGTGAGCGAAATCGATCTCATTGGGATACGTATAGTCGACTTCGTATTTTCCGTCTTTCAGCTTGTAGACATGGATGGTATTGCCATGGAACGGTTCGATCGTCATGATCTCCTCGTTTCCGTCGCCGTCGATATCGGCGAGATGTGTCTTTTCAAATCTCATAGTTCTCTCTCTGAATTTAAAATTTAAATATGAAAGAAGAGGGGCTGAAATCAGCCCCTATTCAGTTTTCATTTATTTGACAAGACCGCTTTCTTTCAATGCATTGACATATTCCGGCTGCGAGAGCGGATTCTTTACGGCAGCGATCTTGACACGATCCTTGATGGAATCGAATGTGGAAACGAAAGTCGGAGAAGTAATCACGATATCAAAGTTTCCCGCACTGGACTTCGCTTCTGCGATCGGGGCATTTTCGACCTTTGCATCTACACCGAGAGCCTTGAAGGCCTTTTCCGCAGTCAGCTTCATCATCATGCTTGTGCCATAGCCGCTTGCACAACAAACCAATACTTTAATCATTGAATTTGCCTCTTTTCTTTTCTGATATTATTTTACTATTTTTTTGCGTTGAGTTCTTCTACGTGTTTCTTATAAGCTTCGTAGTCAGATACGCACAGGAAGTAACCCTCCGGATCCCTTCTGTACTGTAACTGCGGGAAGCAAGTCAGGAAGATCCAGAATGCGAATGTCGCCTGCTGTGTCTGAACGTGGCCGGTCGTGAAGACGGCTCTCAGCTTCGTGACTTTCTGGAATCTGGCCAGAAGGATGTTGAAGATGAACGCGATCAGCAGCAGGATCATGACCTGGCCGAAGGATCTGCCGACGGTCTCAATAGCACCCTGTGCAGCGGCCTGACCGACATAAGTGTCGAGGATCATTGCGTCGATACCGAACTTGTTGGAAAGTGCAGTGATGATCGGCTTGAATGTGCTGGATATACCGCCGGAACCGACCAAGAGGACTTTGTAACCGACTGTAGCCTTGATGAAGCCAGAGAATACTTCGTACCACTGGTCCTTCGATGACATCCCGATATGGCTGGAATGCGGGATCGATCAGCTGACCCTGCAGCACTCCGGCGACCTGCCGGGGACCTGGACAGCCGATGAGCTCGCCGTCCTGAAGAAGCTCACGGAATATGACGTCAAAGTCTGTGCCGCCGGTGCGATCGGCTACGACGAACTCGACCTGTTCAAGGGTATCGATGTCGATACCTTCATCTTCGGCAGAGGCATCCGCGGTGCCGCCGATCCGGCAGCCGAGGCAAGGCGCATCAAAGAAAAGATCATCGAGATCTGGGGCGAATAATACAAAATAAAAAAAACAAAGCTTTACCGCAGACGCAGATTTCCGAATGCGGTAAAGCATTTTTTTGATAAGAACGGGAGATCATAATGATCTCCTCTGTTTTAATGATCAGATGCTGTTGGCAGCCTCATATGCATCCCAGATCGCCTTCATGATCGTTCCGGCGCCGGTCGCATCGCCGACTTCATACATCGGAACGCCTAACTCTTTCCATTCCTCTTTGAGGTTCGGTGCCGGTCTGAAGCCCAATGCGGAAACTACGGTATCGGCCTTGACCATGTTCTTGTTTCCGTCTGCCGTCTCAACGACCGCACCTTCATCAGTCACCTCGACGAGCTTTGTGGAGGTGCAGACTCTGACGCCTTTGTTTTCAAACAGGTCGACGATCATCTGCTTGTTTGGATAAGGAGCGCCGGCTCCGCCTGCCGCCATGATGTCATCGAGCGCTTCGACGACCGTGACCTCTTTGCCGCGGTTGGCTTCATCAAGGGCGATCTCGCAGCCGACCAGGCCTCCGCCGACGATCAGGACCTTCTGACCGAGCTTTTCCGGATGGTCGATCGCATCCAGAGACGGGACCGCCTTATCAAGACCCGGAATGTTCGGATGCACTTCATTGGTCCCGGTGGCAAGGATGATCGCATCCGGCTCTTGTTTCCTGATGCAGTTGATACAAGGCTCGTGATCGAGCTTGACATCGACCTTCAGTTCCTTCAGTTCATTCTGATACCAGGCATTGAGCTTGGCGATCTCCGACTTGAAAGAATGCGCACCGGCTTCAACGACATGGCCTCCGAGATGATCGGACTTCTCAAACAGCGTGACTTTGTAGCCGCGCAATGCGGAAGTCCTTGCCGCTTCCATGCCGGCGATACCGCCGCCAACCACGACGACCTTCTTTTCTCCATCCCCCGGTTTGAGACCGACGACGAGTTCTCTTGCCGCCTGCGGGTTGACCGCACAGGATGCCGGCTCACCTGTCTCGACACATCTTCTGAAGCAGCCCATGTTGCAGCCGATACAAGGACGGATCTTCTCGGTATGACCGGACATGACTTTGTTCGGATACTCCGGATCGGCCAGAGACGGTCTGCCCAGACCGACGGCATCGATCTCACCCTTTTCGATCGCTTCCGCAGCCAGGTCATAGTTCTGCATCCTGCCGCCGGCAATGATCGGGATATTCGTGACCTCTTTGGCTTTTGCTGCCAGCGGGATCATGAAACCCTGCGGATTGTACATTGGCGGGCAGGCATAATAGAAGGAATCATAGGTGCCGGTATCGACATCCAGGAAATCATAGCCATAGCTCTCCAGGAGCCTTGCGATCTCCACGCCCTCTTCCAAAGTCCTGCCGGCTTCCTCTTCACCGGTCAAAGTGGCCTTATCATAGTCTTTGATATAAGTCTTGAGTCCCAGACGCATGCCGACCGGGAAATCTTTACCGCATTTTTCGTGGATGCCTTCCACGATCTGTCTTGCCGCACGCAGTCTGTTTTCCAGACTTCCGCCGTATTCATCTTCTCTGCGGTTGAACAGTGCCATGCCGAACTGGTCCAAAAGATAGCCCCAATGCATCGCATGGATCTCGACACCGTCATAGCCGCAGGCTTTGGCAACGGCGGCACCTTCGATCATGTCGGCGATCTTCTGCCGGATCTGTTCGATCGTGAGCTCCGGAGACTTTTGTGAAGGATCCCGCCAGACCGGATTCTCGGAAGGACCCGGAAGGCCGGGATAGTTCCTGCCCAAGCCCATGGTCAGCTGACAGAAGATCTTCGTTTTGTACTGATGGATTGTGTCAGTCAGAACTTTTGCCCGTTCCTGCCAGTGCTTGTTGGTGTTGACGTTAGGTCCCAATGCGGAATACGGATCGACGTGATAGTCGGTCGCTGCCGCACCCGGGATGATCAGTCCGAAGCCGCCCTTGGCTCTGAGTTCAAAATACTTGATCAGATTGTCGGAAAAGCCGCCTTCCGCATCGTAAGACAAAGCGCCCATCGTCATCGGGATGACCGCAAAACGATTCGGGATCTCAACATTGCAGATCTTATAAGGCCTCGCAAAAACATCGTACTTGCTCATATTATTTTTACTCTCCTATAGTAATATTTTACCATTGCAGATCTTTGCAGATACGGCATTATGTCAGTTTTCCTTGATCCAGACTCCTTTATATAAGGTATGACAGCTGTTGTCCGTCGCCACGATGTAAGGCACCAGTTTGTTTTCCAGAGACCTCACCACATATCTCTTTTTGCCGTTCTCATCGTCATAGATGTCCTGTCCGATCCTGATCTCATTCAATGATTCTGCCTTTTTCATATCGTTTCCTCCTCAAGCTCATCATAGATCCTTTCCCGATCCGGCCATGGGGAAATATTTGGACAGTAAAAACGGCCGGATAGTTCCCGGCCATTTTCGTCAGATACGGATGAAAGCTTTGACTAATCGAGGTCTTCGCCGTTGGAAGCGATGACCTTCTTGTACCAGTAGAAAGAATCCTTGCGGCTCCTTGCCATCGTGCCGGTCCCGTCGTCGTGTTTGTCGACATAGATGAAACCGTAGCGCTTGCGCATCTCGCCGGTCGACGCTGCGACCAGGTCGATCGGACCCCAGGTCGTATATGCCCGAAGGTCGACGCCGTTCTCCACGGCCTTTTTCATCGAAGCGATGTGCTTGCGGAAGTATTCGATGCGGTACGGATCATGGATGGAACCGTCTTTTTCAACGGTATCGTAGGCGCCGACACCGTTCTCGACGACCATCAGCGGCCGCTCGTAACGGTCATAGATCATCTCAAGATAATACTGCAGTCCGTCCGGGTCATAAGCCCAGCCCCAGTCGGAGTATTGCAGATACTCGTTCTTGGTGCCGCGGACCATATTGCCGGCTGCCGAAGCATCGCCCTTGTGGGTCGTGACCGACATCGACATATAGTAAGAGAAGGTATACATATCGACCGTGCCTTCCATAAGCGAATTGATGTCATCTTCCGTGATGTCGAGCTTGACGTTGTGTTCGTTCCATAACTTCTGGGCATACGTCGGATAATAGCCGAAACACTGCACATCGCCGCAATAGAAGATGCCCTTTTCCCACTTGTAACGGTTGTACAAGATATCCTTCGGATCTTCGGTGTGCGGATAATACGTGATGCCGCAGATCATGCAGCCGATCATGTTGTCCGGATCGATCTCGTGACCGATCTTGACGGCCTTGGCGGAAGCCACGAACTGGTTGTGCAGATGCTGGTAAGCATTCTGGAAATACTCATCCGGCATGTCATCCGGCAAGAAGTTGATCGTGTTGTTGATCTCGTTGAAGGTCAGCCAGTAATGTACGAGACCCTTGAACTGCTCAAAACAGGTCTTCGCAAACTTGACGAACAGCGGGATCAGTTCCCGGTTCTGCCAGTTGCCCAGAGTCTCCTCCAGATATAACGGCGTATCGAAATGCCAGATAGTGACCAGCGGCTCGATATCATATTTTTTCAGTTCTTCAAAGACACTGCGATAAAACGCGATGCCCTTTTCATTCGGCTTTTCTTCCAATCCGGTCGGATAAAGTCTTGACCAGGAGATCGACATGCGGAAGACCTTGAAGCCCATCTCCGCAAACAAAGCGATATCTTCCTTGTAGCGGTGATAGAAGTCGATGCCTTCGTGATTGGGATAAAGCTGATCGTCCAGCACCGCGTAATGGGCACCCTCCGGCAGTTTCTGCAGTCTCGTGATGAAACCGGGCTTGCCGTCCTTGTCAATGTAAGTGATCTTACGCGGATCTTTCACCGTACCGCCGGTCGTCACATCGGTCAGAGCCGGTCCTCTTCCGTCAACGTTCCAGGCACCTTCGATCTGATTGGCAGCGGTCGCTCCGCCCCATAAGAAATTCTTCGGAAATGGCATGATATCTCTCCTTTATCTTTATGACAATATTATCTCATAGCCCAAATGACTTTCGGCTCAAGAAAAACGCTTTGACATGTGATATGATATTATGGCATTGAAAAGACGAAGAAAGAAGGGCCTATGTTTCCATATAACTATCACACTCATACGAAACGCTGCGGTCATGCCTCCGGCAGTGACGAAGAATATGTCCTGGCCGCCATCGAGGCCGGCTATAAGGTCCTTGGTTTTTCCGATCATGCGCCTTACAGAGACTATCCGCTCAAACGTTCCCACATGGACATCGAATACTTTGAGGATTATCTTTCTTCGATCGCCTCTCTGAAAGAGAGATACAAAGACCGGATAGAGATCAAGATCGGGCTGGAAAGCGAATACTATCCCTACTGTCTGGAAGAACGGAAACAGCTGCTGAGCCGTCTGGACTACATGCTGCTGGGACAGCACTATTCCCATCCGGCCGGGATCGGCGTCAACTACTTCAAAGAAAACACCGACGAAGAGATCCTCGGCTATGCGAAAGCCGTCTGCGAAGCGGCGGATACCGGCATCTATACCTATCTGTGCCACCCGGACGTCTTCATGAACCATCAGAGCGTCTTCTCTCCGGCTTGCGAAAAAGCCGCCCATATGATCGGCGAGGCCTGTGAAAGAAACCGTCTGCCGGTCGAAGTCAACATCCGCGGCGTCATGAAAGGCAAAAAAGCCTTCCCTGACGGCGATGCCTACTGGTACCCGAACAAAAACTTCTGGACCATTCTCGCTCGATACGATATCAAAGCGGTCGTCGGCATCGACGCCCATTCGCCGGACGATCTGCTGCAGACGAAGTTCATCGATGAAGGACTCAAGGAACTTGAGGACCTGCATCTGGATTACATCACGGAACCCTTCATCAAATAAAACAGGCTGCCTTACATGACAGCCTTTCTTTACCTTTGTAACGGTTCTTCCTTGATGACAGAGATCTTATTGTGCCTGGCAATATGGTCGATCACATCCTTATCGGCTTCGATATCAGTGATCAGATAATCGATCCCGAGAACGACGAACAGGATGGAAGCGATGTCGCCTTTGTTGTTGACGGCGGCATAGATGACCATGATCAGAAACAGGATATAGAAACACAGATTGATGATCATTCTCGCTTTCTGCTTGAAAGAATAATGTCTCAGCATAAAAAATTACCTCTGTTTTCAATTACATGATCGAAGCTTCATAAACTCCATAGATAAGGACCGTTTTCTACTTTTATATGCCGTTTATATGATTTATGTCCGTTTTATGGCTTATATGTTCGGTTATATCAAAGAAGTTGTCCGGGAAAATCGGGATATATTATCATGAAATCAGGAAAAAAGGAGGAATCCATAATGGCTTTAGATTTCTTTGCCGATAACGGCAACTGGCTTCAAGACCTCTTCCATGTGAAAAAACCGATCATTGCGATGTGTCACCTGCTTCCTTTGCCGGGCGATCCTTATTACGATGAGGAAAAAGGACTGGAAGCGATCGTGGAACGCGCAAAAGCGGACGTCGATGCTCTGCAGAGAGGCGGCGTCGACGGCATCATGTTCTCCAACGAATACTCCCTGCCTTATCTGACCAAGATGGAGCCGATCACGCTGGCCGCCATGGCCTATGTCGTCGGCCGTGTCACGGAAGATGTTCATATCCCCTTCGGCATCAACTGCCTCTGGGATCCGGTCTCCTCGCTCGATGTAGCCAAAGCCACCGGCGGCAAGTTCATCAGAGAGATCATCTCGGGTGTCTATGCCTCCGACTTCGGCATCTGGAACACCAATTCCGGCGCAACGGCCAGACACCGTCACCGCATCGGTGCCGATGACATCCGGATGTTATACAACATCGTTCCGGAAGCTGCCGTTTACATCGCCGAGCGGGACATCGCCGCGATCGCCAAGACGACCGAGTTCAACTGCAAGCCCGACGCCATCTGCGTCTCGGGCCTGACCGCAGGTGCCGAGACCGACACCCAGGTACTGACCAAGGTTAAGAACGCTGTCAGCCGCACGCCGATCTTCTGCAACACCGGCTGTAACAAGGACAACATCGTACGGCAACTGTCCGCATCCGACGGCGCGGTCTGTGCGACCACCTTCAAGTTCGACGGCAAATTCGAAAACCCTGTCGACTACAACAGGGTCAAGGAATTCATGGATGTCGTCAGAGAATACAGAAAAACACTGTAAACAAAGAAAAGACCGGTCCAATAAGATCTCCAGATCTTCGTAAACCGGTCTTTTTTAATGCGCATATAAGACTTCGAGGATCTCTCCTTCGTCCGAGACCTTCAGGCAGGCGAGATTGCCATACTCGCTGCCCATGGCACAGCCGCAGTCGATATCGATCCAGGTATAGTTGTTGTCATACTCTTCGAAGTAGATCTCGTCGCTGTCGTGCAGTCTTCTTGTGATGACATGTCCCGAGATGAAGAAGGCCTTTTTCTCCGTCTTGGGGAAATGTTTGATCGAAGCGATGTTATTGGCCGACATGTCCCAGACGATGTCCTGCACATACATCAGATGATCCTTGAAGTCCCGGGTATACATGTCGATCCCGTCGTTCAGGGCGCTGGTATGCGACAAGACGATCCTTCGCTCAGGGAAGAGGAGATCTTTTTTGATCGTCGTTTGATCGAGCAGATAATCAATGATCCTGTCCCTGCTTTCCTTATCCAGGGCCATCAGCCGTTCAAAGGTGACCTTGCCGCCGTTGACGCCGAAGAACCAGGACTGCCGGTCGCTTCCTTCCAGATACGTCAGCATCATGTGTTCGTGGTTGCCTAAAAACAGTTCGCAGTTTTTCCGCTCCATGATATCGAAAAGGATCTCGATGGACCCGGGACCGCGGTCGATGGCATCACCCAAAACATAGAGCTTGTCCTCATCCTTGAGATCGATCTTTTCCAGCATGGCCTTGTATCGGGGATACTGGCCATGGATGTCCGACATGATGTAGATCATATACTTCTATTTTACTTCCCGATACGTCGAATCGACGATACTGTAGAGATAACAATTCACTTTTTTATCGGAAATGCTTTGAATATAACGCCGATATCCGTTCAACTGTTCGTCATAATGTTCGTCATCGATGTTTTTCGTCTTGTAGTCGATGATGTCGAAACGGTCTTCGTATTCCATCAGCAGGTCGATGAAGCCGTGTTTCACCTCATCGTCTTCTTCATAAAGGAATTCAAATTCCTTGTAAGCCTTGCCCGACATGCGGTCCTTCATGATGCCGGAATCTAGGAACGCCTGAATGAACTTCACATGACCTTTCTCGATCCCGGAGAGATCGGGATCTTTGAGATCCAGAGTCTCAAGATCATAGTGCAGTTTTGTGCCCAGTTCCATGCGCCGGATCATGTCCGCATCGATCAGCTTCGCTTTCTTGGAGAAAGAAGAACGTTCGACTTTTTTCGGAAGGATCTTTTCATAGGAACGGATCTCATAAGGCTTGGCATCCGCGTCGATCAAAGAGCGGATGTCCTTGTTTTTCAGACTGCGGTAGTCCTTGCTGAAGGAATAAGACGTCAGATCCAGAGGATGCAGGAAACCGTGTTCCTCAAGATCGCGGTAGATCGAACTTAACAGGGCATTGAAATTGCGGTAAGCGATCCGCTTTTCTTCACTGATGATCTTGCCGTCTTCAGTCTCATCGCTGAGCGGAGCGATCATGACCATCTTCTCTTCGGTCCTGGTCAGGGCAACGTAAAGAAGACGCATCTTCTCGCCGATCTCCTGACGGTAGTATTCCTGCGTAAAAAGCTTCTTGCGCAGAGAATCCTTCAGTCCTCTGCCTTTGACATAGACCGGGGAGATGATCCCGTCCTGCATCGTGAACAGGAAACGGTCATTGACATCGGACAGATTGAAATCCACATCCAGTGCCGGGAAGTAACAGATCTTGTACTGCAGTCCCTTGGACTTGTGGATGTTGATGATCTTCACGGCATCAAGACCTTCCTGGTCGATGCCGTAGGTGATGTCCTTGTTTTCATCCGCAAACAGAGAATCGAGATATTCGTTGAAGGCATGGATGTCATAACCGCTCTCATTCATGGAAGATGCGAGCTGATAGAGATATTCGATCTTGATGTAGTTGTCTCTCACATCACCGATCCGCTGTATCCGGTCATAGACATCGAACGCTTCGATCACCTCGTCCAGGACCATGGAGACCGACAGGCCCTCCAGACGTCCGGCGACCGGCGTCAGCTTTTCCAGGATCGAAGTCCGTAAGTACGCATCCTTCTTCACGACATCATAGATCGCATCGTCTTTCAGATCGCTTAGAAAACTCCTGGCCAGGGACAGGAAAGCCAGCCGGAAATCCGCATCGAAATTCTGATCCGCCAGCTTTTCCAGCAAAACAAAGACAGCCTTCAAAGCGACGATCAGATCGGAATCCGACATCTTCTCGTCCCGTTCGATCACACAGGGGATATCGAAAAACGTGAAGACCTGTTTGTATAGGTCGAAGTTGTTTCCGCGGTCGACGATGACGCAGAAATCCTTATATCCGCAGGGACGGACTTCGTCCCCGTCTTTGATCAAAAAAGTTCCGAGCTTATCGAGAATGTCCTTCGCCATGATGAAGGCTTCCGCTTCGTGTTTGGAGAATTCATCAAACGGCGCTTCCTTTTTGTCGTATCCGTAGGTCAGGATCTCCAGTTCGGGATCCTGTCCTTCGTAAGCTTCCTCATTCCTTCCGTTAGCCATGTGATGCGATCCCTTATAATCGGCACCGCCGACCGAAAGATCCATGACCCGATCGAAGATGACATCGACATCGTCCAGGATCTCTTTGCGCGAACGGAAATTATGCGGGAGCCGTATCAGCTCATCCTTTCCGTTGGCGGAATACTCCGCATACTTTTTCATGAACAGAGACGGATTGGCGTTGCGGAAACGATAGATGGACTGCTTAACGTCACCGACCATATAGACGTTGTCCCTCTCGATCAGAGAGATGAAGCCGTCCTGCAGGTCGTTGGTGTCCTGGTACTCATCGATCAGGATCTCGTCAAAGCCCTCCGCGATCTCCTTCCTGATCTCGGGATGGTCTCTGACCAGGGAGATGGCCATATGAAAGATATCGGAAAAGGAATAAAGCCCCTTCTTCTTTTTGAACGCCGAAAGCTTCGCATCGAGTCTGCCACACAGTTTCAGCAAGCTTAAGTCCTGATCTTTGGTCGAGCGCAGTTCCTCTTTGATCTGTTCCTCGTCCCTGTTACAGAGAGATTTGAGTTCCTTGATCGCCGCATTGATCTGCTTCTTGACTTCCGAAACTTCCGAACCCTTCGGCAGACGCTTCTTACTCATCTCGCAAAGGCTCAGAGCCTGAAAGATCTCATGAAGATCCCTTGCATGAAGCAGTCCGTCGAGATTGAAGAAATACTCTGAGACGTTCTCCACGCCGTAAGAGAATTCATCGGTCAGTGAAGAGATCTCTTTGATCCTGTTCAAAAGATAAAGTTCAAAACGCCGGACATAGGAATCGATGGCCTCATCGGAATAGAAACGGCGTTCATAGTCTTCAAAATATGCCTCCTTATCCGGGATCGCATCGATCTTATCGAGGATCTTCAGCACCGCATCTTTGAGCGGCTGATCGTCCCGTACGCAGAAACGTTCCGTCAGCGCCAGCTGACCGGCATCCTTGTTTCCGTATCCTTCTTCCAGCAGCTCTTCCAGAAGCCTTTCCTTTTCATTGGCCAGGATATTGGCATCGATGATGCCGATCTGCTTATCGATGCCCAAAAGCTGGTGATATTTCTGCACCAGAAACATGGCATAGGCATCGAAAGTCATGATGAACGAAGAATCGATCTTGTTGGTCTGTCGCTTCTTCTCTTCCGCCGTGAAATAGCCCATGGCATCTTCCCGGATCTTCTTCAGGATCCTCGACTTCATCTCGGCTGCCGCCTTATTGGTGAAGGTCAGCACCAGCATCCGATCGATATCGATCTTGCGCTTTCCGACATTGGTATAGACCCGCTCCGACAGGACGGCCGTCTTGCCCGAACCGGCACCGGCAGAGACCAGGATATTATGACCGTAATGTTCGATCGCCGCTTTCTGCTGATCCGTCCAACGCTCAATCATCTTCTTCCTCCTGTTCCGCTTCCGACGAAAGGTGCTTCACATCGCGATACCGCTTATAACAGATCCCCGCATACGGACAGAACCGGCAGGACTCATTGTTCCCGTCGATCTCTTTGGGATCGATCGCAAATTCCCCGTTCAGGATCGCCCTTCCCGCATCTGCGATCTTCTCTTCCGTCAGGTCGATCAATTCATCGATCCGCTGATCCGAAATGACCCTGGAGCGGGCATCGAAACCGCCGTCCTTTTTTAACCGCAGGCCTTTGATGATCTTCGAAGTACCGTCATAAAAACTCTCGTCGCAATAAGAAAGTCTGCCCGGATCATCCGTCGTATAGCCTTCCAGCTTCATGGACTCTTCCTTGATCTCTTCTTCATTCCTCTTCTCATCGTATTTGAGATCGTTGTTGATCAGATGCTGAAGATAGAAACCGCCATAGGACAGTTTCTTATCAAAGATCCCGGAATGTTTTAAAAGATACATATAGGAAGGCAGCTGCATCGACAGTCCGAATTCCATCAGACTCTCTTTGATCGAAACCGTATTTCCCGTCTTATAGTCGATGACATCGATGATGACTTCATCTTCCAGTTCCTTATACATCACCTTGTCGATATAACCCTTGAAACCGATCTTCTCATCATTCCATACGAAGAATTCGTTTTCACACATCGTCCGATCCAGATGCGAATAAGACTTCTGCATCTTCAGTATCCCGACATCCTTTTTCAATTCTTCCTTAAACCTGCTTAAGAAATACGATTCCTTTTCACTTTCAAAGCCTTTTCCCGTATCCTGCAGTTTCTTCAGATTCTTTTTCCATGATGTTTCAAGATCGAAATCCTTTTCCGTGAACAGATCCTTGAGCACATCGTGACATAAAGTCCCGGTCTTGGTATAGAACGTATCATCATAAGAATCGATACGCAAGATGTTCTTCAGATAGTAGGCAAAGGAACACTTATAGAAAAGATCCATCGAAGAGAACGAAAGGACGACCTTGCCGATCCCGTCGGTCTGATTCTTGCGCAGACCGGAAAAACGGTTGTCATAGCTGCGGTACGCTTTCGGATCCACGGTCTTATATAACGGACTCAGCCGCTCATCGAGCGTGCCGTAACGGTAGACCTCATCCAGGCAATATGAAAGCAAAGCCTGATCGGTCTTATAGGATGTGAAAACGACATCTTCTTTCTTTAGGATGTATTCCTCTTTTTCCAATAACGAAGAGATCTCATACTGCCGGAACGGCGTCTTCCTGCTGTAAGAGATATGCAGATCTTCGATGCCGGAAAGATAAGATGAAACATTCTCCCTGATCAGGGCATTCTTTTCTTCCGTCAGTGACAGATCCAGGATCTTTGCCAAAGAATCCGTAAGATAATCCGTATCCTTCTTCATGACAGGAAAAGCGTCGTTGAAACCCAGGAGGAAGACGTGGTCGTCGTCTTCGAAACGGTGATACAGGCCGACACAGCGGACCAGATCTTTCTGCAGTCCCGCAGAGATCTTCATATGTTTCAGATCCTCTTCGATGAGGTCTCTGACATCCGCAAGCTCATCTTCCGGATAGCGGTTGATCAATGAAATGAGCTTCCCCGAAACTTCATCCTCGTTTTCACTCAAAAGATCATAAAGTTCCTTCTTATCCAAGGTCATGATCTGTTCCAGGAAATCCTTTCCCGCCTTAGTCCCGTATAAACTGTCTTTCTTCAAAACTTCGACTGTGAACGGATACGCATCGTTGAAACGCCGGAACAAAGAAAAATGATCCTCATTGGCACCCAGCACATAGATTTTGTTGATATCGACGCCCTTGGAGAAGATCAGATCCTGTATCCGCTCATATAAGGCGGTCACTTCCTCCTCGATCTGATCATATTCATAGACTTCATACGTCTTATCCTTCTTTTCATAAGCGATCACTTCGCCCTTGATCAGACGCTCATCTTCTTTGTTAAGTTTCCCGTAACCCAGGACATAGACCTTCCTGTCCTTCAGTGTTCCTTCAAAAAGCGGATCAAAGATCAGAAGTCCTTCTTCTTCCAGCTTCTTCCGGTAAAAGACCAGCCGGTCGAGCTTCTCAATTCCGTATGTCTTATCCGCATCGACGAACGACATCGCCTCCAATATTTCCCTGGCATTATTGACAGTCAGACCGTAATGATCCTTGAGATAACGCAGTGCCTTGTCATCATGATCAAAACACTTCTTCTTACGGTATTCGTTCAAAGACATGAACTTCACATCGCAAAGAAGTTTTTCTTCATACATCTGTTTCAGCAGATCTTCCTTCGTCTCATCCGGACAGATGATCAAAGAATGATCCAATATATCTTTTGCGATCTTCATCATTTGATTTCATTATATTTGAATTTGCATCAAAAAATCTGCCTATGAAACCCAAGCGGTCGCCATCGGCCGGCAGATCAAATAAAAAAACGTTCGCAAACACTCTGCCCGTATCGCGAACATCTGTAAACCGGTTCTGATGCTTTCCCGAACGTACGGACCGTATACTTTTTGAGCGTTCATAAATCTACACTTTTTCAATCTTTTTTATTTGACTGAATCAAGCAACAACAGCTTAATCTTTTCGGCAATCTTTTCATCGATCTGTTCAAAGGCATTGTTACTCTCCTTCGTTCTGCTTGAGATAGAACAGGTAGATCTCTCTGTCCTGTCTGAGCGCAATCAGATGCAGCTGCTCACGTTCCAGAAGCGTTCTTTCAAGAACCAGGCTCTTGTCCTTGTCGTGTTCTTTCTTCAGATCCGCAACATGTTTTAGCGCTGCTTCTTCGTTTTCTTCCTGATCCATTAAAGCAATATACCGGTCAGCCTCTTCTTCCCGAAATTTAGTTTCCATCTGCAGGATGTCGGATTCCCGTCTTTCAATTCTCTGTTGAAGTTCTGCTATTTCTGATTCGATCACGGCGAGCATAGACTCGGCTCGATCGATCAGCCATTCCTTTTTGATTTCATTCATTATTTTCACCTTTTCATGTCTTATTGGATCTTCTATATCTAGCAATAAGTTCAGAGAGCCTATTCTCTTTTAGTTTCTTTGCAATCTCTGCTTTCTGCCCTGATAGCATAAGCAAAGGTATTCTCTCGATGGCCTTCTTGTGGAAATGATTCTGGACGTTCACTATGTGTTCAACTGTGTCTGTCATACGGTTCTGAAACGCATCATCAATTGCCGTTACCTT